>CAYOGL010000024.1:0-77051 GCA_964403515.1 uncultured Burkholderiales bacterium
CTGCGACGGGTTCTCGCCCTTGCGCATGATGACGATGCCGTTGACGATGTCGTCGTCCTCGTCCTGGCCGGCGAGCCCCTGGGGCGGCGCGGAGCCCACACGCACATCCGCGATGTCGTGCACGAGGATCGGCGTGCCGCGGTTCTCGGCCACGACCACCTGGCCGATGTCGGAGATGTTGCGGAAGCTCCCGAGGCTGCGCACCAGGAATTGCTGGCGGCCCTGGCTCACCGCCCCGCCACCGGCGTTCGAGTTGGCGCGCGCGAGCGCCGCGAACAGCTGCGCGAGCGTGACCTTGGAATCGCGCATCTTCGCGAGGTCGGGATTGACCTCGTACTGCTTGATCGTCCCGCCCATGGTCACGATGTCGGCCACGCCGGGCACCAGGCGCAGCTGCTTCTCCACGACCCAATCCTGCAGCGTGCGCAGCTCCTGCGTCGTCGCGTCGTCGCCGCGCAGGCGGAAGCGGAAGATCTCGCCGATCGCGGTGGACAGCGGCGCCATGTCGGCCTCGACTCCCGGCGGCAGGTCGATGCCGCGCAGGCGCTCGAGCACCTGCTGGCGCACCACCTGGTCGCTCGGCTTCTCGTTGAAGGTGAGGATGATGAACGACAGGCCGAACTGCGTGTGCGAGAAGCTGCGCACCACGTTCGGGACCGACGAGAGCGCGGTCTCGATGGGGATCGTCACCTGGCGCTCCACCTCCTCGGCCGCGCGGCCGGGATAGAGCGCGATCACGTTCACCTGCGTGTCGGAGACGTCGGGAAACGCCTCGACGGGCAACGCCTCGAACGCGAGCAGCCCGGCGACCGCGAAGACCAGGGTACCGAGGACGACGAAGAGGGGCTGGGCGAGGGAGAACGAGACGATGCGGCGGATCACGTCTTTGGCGAAGCCTTGTCGGCGAGCGCCTGCGCGTTCCTCGCATTGCCGAGCAACTGCTCGAGGACGAGGTTGCCCGCGGTCACGACCTCCTCACCCTCGCGCAACCCCTCGCGTACCGGAATGCGGCCGTCGCTCGCGGCGCCGACGGCGACCGGGCGGCGCACGTACGCGCCATCCTCGCGCACGAAGACGAAGTGGCGCGAGCCGGACAGGTACACGGCGCGCGCGTCCACCGTCGCCTCGGCGCCCTGCGCCACGTGCACGCGCGCGGTCACGAACATCTCCGCCTTGAGCGTGCGCTGCGGGTTGGGCACGTCGCCGCGCAGCTTCACGGTGCGCGTGACCGGATCGACGAAGTCGGCGATCTGGCGCAGCGTCCCGGTGAACACCGCGTCGGGCAGCTGGTTGCTCGCGATCGACAACGCCACGCCGGGCTTGAGGAAGCGCAGGTCCGACTCGTTCGCGTCGAGGCTCACCCACAGGCGCGTGGGATCCGTGACGACGAAGAGCGGCGGCGTCGACTGGTCGGGCCGCAGCTCCTGCCCGGGGTTCACGTTGCGCTCGACGACGATCCCCGCCATCGGACTCTTCAGCACGAAGCGCGGCTCGCCGTCGGGATCCTGGCCGTACGCGCGCAGGCGTCCCATGGCGCGATCGGCTTCGGCCTGGGCGCGCGCGAGTTCCGCTTCGGCCTGCTGCACGTCCTTCGCGGCCGCGAGCCCGAGCCCGTGCATCTCGCGCAGGCGATCGAGCGAGCGGCGCGCGAGCGCGAGGTCCGCGTTCGCCTTGCGTGCATCGGCCTGCGCCTGCCCGAAATCGGGCGAGAGGATCTCGACCAGCGGCTGGCCGGCGGCAACACGGTCGCCCACGCGCGCGATGATCCGCGTCACGCGTCCGGCGAACGGGGGGAGCACGCGCACCGTGTGGTCCTCGTTCCAAACGAGGCGCCCGGGCAGCGCGAGATCACGCGCGGGCGCGCGCGTCACCTTCTCGACCGTGAGCCGCTGCACCGCCGTGCTGCCCGCCGGGAAGACGATACGCTCGTTCTGCACCACGGGTTGCGGCGGCGCCGCGGCCACCGTGTCGCGATCGCAGGCCGTGAGCAGGAAGAGCGCGAGCAGCACGCACGCGGCGAAGATCAGCGCGTACAGCGTCTCGAACGATGACTGGATCTTCATCAACCTTCCTCCCCAGGACGGGCGCCGGCCGGGGGCCGGCGCGCTCCGGGTGGCACGCCGAATCATGACCCGCGAACCTTACGGCAAGCTGACCGCCGGGCACGCGCGCCGTGCTATGCTCCCGGGGGTTCTCGGGCGCGGCCCCGCCGCGCGTTTCCATGCGTGTTCTCATCGTCGAAGACGACGCCCTCCTCGCCAACGGCCTCACCGAGATGCTGCGGCGCGAAGGCTACGTGGTCGATGCCGTCGGCAGCGCGGAGCAAGCCGATGCGGCGCTGCGCATTTCGGACATCGACCTCGTGATCCTCGACGTGGGCCTGCCCGGCGTCGACGGCTTCACCTGGCTCAAGCGCCTGCGCGCCCGCGGCGGCGAGCAGACGGTGCTCGTGCTGACCGCACGCGATGCGCTCGCCGATCGCGTGCACGGGCTCACGCTCGGCGCCGACGACTACCTCGCGAAGCCCTTCGCGCCGGAGGAGCTGAGCGCGCGCGTCTCGGCCCTGGCGCGCCGCGGGCGCGCGATGCGCTCGCGCATCATCGAGCACGGCCCGCTCAGCATCGACCTCGCGCGCAAGCGCGCGATGATCGCCGGCAAGCCGCTCGACCTGCCGCAGCGCGAGCACGCGATCCTCGAGTTCCTGTTCTCGAACGTCGACGCCATCGTCGGCAAGGACAAGATCGCCGGCGCGGTCGCATCGTGGGACGAGCAGATCTCGCCCAACGCGATCGAGGTGCACATCTCGCGCCTGCGCTCGAAGCTCGAGCCGGCGGGCATCCGCATCCGCACCGTGCGCGGCCTCGGCTACCTCGTCGAGCCCTGGAAGGATGCGAAGTCTTAAGCTGCGGCTGCTCGCGTGGCTGCTGCTCCCGCTCGTGCTCGTCGGCGCGGCGGCGGCAGGGGGCGCTTACGTGTTCCTCGAGCGGCGCCTGAACGCCGCCTACGATCTGGGGCTCGGCGACATCGCACGGGCCGTCGTCCCGTACATCGTGGTCACCGACAACGGCGTGCGCCTGGACCTCCCGCCGATCGGCGAGGCGATCCTGAAGGCCGACAGCTCCGACCAGATCTACTACGCCGTGCGCGACCGCGGCGGCCGGCTCGTCGCGGGCGACCATCTGCTCGTCCCCGCCTCGGGCACGCGCAGCGACGGGCCGGTATTCCGCGACGAGCAGCGCGAGGGAATCCCGATCCGCCTCGCCACGCTCGCCGCGCTTATCGACGGCGAGCCCGTCTTCGTCATGGCGGCGGAAACGACCAACAAGCGTGAGCGCGCGTCGCGCGACGCGCTGGTGTCCGCGATCACGCCCGCGGTCCTGCTTTCCATCGCGGGCATCGTCGCGGTCATTTTCGGCGTACGCCGCGGGCTCGGCCCGCTCGACGGCCTGCGCGAGGAGCTGCAATCGCGCGGCCACGACGATCTCGGCCCGGTCGGGGAGCGGCACATGGTGGAGGAGCTGCGCCCGCTCGTCGACGAGCTGAACTTGATGCTCGCGCGGCTCTACGAGGCCCAGCAGACGCAGGCGCGCTTCATCGCGAACGCGGCGCACCAGCTGCGAACGCCGATCGCCGGGCTGATCGCGCAGCTCGACCTGGCCGGCCGCCCGGGAGCCGACGGGACGATCCATCTCGCGCGCGCCCGCGAGGGCGCCGCGCGGCTCGCGCGCCTCGCGCAGCAGATCCTCTCCCTCGCCGCCGCCGACCCGATCTCCAATCCCTCGAAGCGGGACGAGCTGTGCGACCTTGCCGATGTCGTGAAGGACCGCGCCGATGCCTGGCTGCGCACGGCGACCGCGCGCGATGCGGAGCTCGAGTTCGATCTGGCGCCCGCGCGCTTCCGCGGCGACGGCCTGCTCACCGGCGAGCTGGTCGCCAATCTCGTCGACAACGCGAGCCGCTATGGCGGGCGCAACGTGCGCATCGCCACGCGCACGGAGGAGCGCCATGCCGTGCTCGAGGTGACCGATGACGGACCCGGCATTCCGCCATCCGAGCGCCCGCACGTGTTCGAGCGCTTCTATCGCATCGATCGCGAATCGACCGGCGGCAGCGGGCTGGGCCTCGCGATCGTGAACGAGATCGCGCAGCGCCATGGTGCAACGATCGACGTGGCGGAAGGTCCAACCGGCGCGGGAACGCGATTCCGCGTCTCCTTTCCTGTGACCTGACAACAACCTGCGGCGCCAACCGCCCAACGCCTGCTTCGCATCCCGATCGTCCGCCCATGCGCCCTTTTCGAACCGGCCGTGCCGCCCTGTTGCTCCTTTTCGTTCCCGTCGCCGCGCACGCCGCGCGCCCCATGGTCACGGACGATGCGCGCATCGTCGACGCGAAGGCGTGCCAGGTCGAGTCCTGGCTCAAGTTCAACCCGGACAGCACCGAGGCGTGGGCGCTGCCCGCCTGCAATCCGACCGGCAACCTCGAGCTCACGTTCGGCGGCGCGCGCACCCGCGACGGCGCCGAGACCGGCTTCACGGACGAGGTGGTGCAGGCGAAGACGCTCTTCCGTGCGTTGAAGGACGACTGGGGCCTCGGGCTCGCCGTGGGCACCGTGCGCCACCCGCATCGCGAGCAGGCGTCGGGCTGGCCGGGCGATCCCTATTTCTATTTCCCGCTCAGCATCAACGTCCTCGGCGGCGAGAAGTGGGTGGTGCACTTCAACGCCGGCGTGACGCGCCATCGCGACGAGGGCCGCAACATCGCGACGTGGGGATTCGGCAACGAGGTGCAGGTCGATCCGCGGCTGTTCGTGATCGCGGAGACCTTCGCCTCCGATCGCGGTCGCCCTTTCTACCAGGGCGGCGTACGCTACTGGATCGTGAAGGACCACGTGCAGATGGATGCGACCTACGGCAACCGTTTCGTCACCGACGGGCGCGAGCGCTCGGTTTCCGTGGGGCTGCGGCTGATCGGCGCGCCGTTCCTGCCTTGACGGAATGGCGCTCGACATCCACGGACTGATCGACGCCTACGGCTACCTCGCCGTCTTCATCGGCGCCTTCCTCGAAGGCGAGACGATCCTCGCGCTCGCCGGCCTCGCGGCTTCCCGCGGCTACCTCGATTTCGCGATGGTGACCGTGCTCGCGCTCGTCGCCGGATTCGCGGGGGACCAGTTCTATTTCTTCGTCGGACGGCGCCACGGCAGCGCGTTGCTCACGCGCTTTCCGAATGCCCGCGCCCGCGCCCATGCGTTCGATGCGATGCTCGCGCGCTGGCACGCACCGCTCATCGTGGCGATCCGCTTCATGTACGGCTTCCGCGTGCTCGGGCCGGTGCTGCTCGGCATGGGGCGCGTGCCGGCGTGGAAATTCTTCGTCTACAACCTGCTCGGCGCCGCGATCTGGGCGCCGCTCATCGCCGGGCTCGGCTACCTGTTCGGCGCGATGGTCGAGAGGCTGCTCGACGACGTGCACGAGTACGAGCTGTGGCTCTTCGCGGCCGTGGCCCTGCTCGGCGCGGCGGGTGTCGTCGTGCACCGCGTGCGCGCGCGCCGCGTGGCCCCGCCCTCCTAGAACTCGTACTCGACCTGCACCCGCAACGCGTTGTCCGCGGCGGCCTTGCTGGCGCCGAAGAGCCACGCCGCGTTGTAGCGGATCGCCTGCCGCCCCTCGCCGAGCTTCACCTTGCCGAAGATCGCGGGGCCGATGCGATGGCTCTGCTCGTCGCGCGGCGCCCAGTCGTTCCACTTGCCCAGGTCCCCGAAGGCCTGCACTCCGACGTCGAAGCCGCGGCGCACGCGGTAGGCGACCTGCGCCTGGTATTGCAGCTGCGTCTCGTGCGGCTCGTCGGTGCGCGCGTCGAAGGCACGCTCGAAGAAGACGTTGGTGTTCCAGCGCAGCGGCCCGGTGTCGAACTGCAGGAGCGGACCCGCCTTGAGGAGGTAGCGCCCTTCCTCGCGTGCGCGCGGCACCTCGATCTCGGCGAGCAGCCCGACGTCGACCGGGTACTTGTTCGTCTCGGTGAGCTGGAACTTGTTCTCGAGCTCGAGCTCGTCGTAGCGCGTGCGCTCGCCGTCCTCCTTGTGGTACTTGAAGTAGGCCTCGGTGAACCACCATGGCGCCGGACCCCATCCGAGGCCGACGCTGCCCGCGCTTTCGCGCTGGTGCGTGTCGTTGAAGTAGCGCGTGCCGTACTTCAGGTCGATCTCGCGCTCGCCGTACTCCACGCCCGGCACCTGCACGTACTCGTCGGGGTCGGCGTGGGCGAGCGCGGACAAGGCAAGGGCGACGGCCGCCGCGAGCCGCAGGGCGAAGCGCATGGGTTTCCTTTCTAGGGGTTGTTTCCGGTGCGCCGCCTCGCCCAGCCCATGCCGGCGAGCACGACGAGCAGCACGGTGAGGAAGAACGCGATCTGCATGCCCGCCGGGCGGGCGTCGTAGCCGACGAGGCCCTGCAGCGCCTTGCCGAGCAGCGAGGAATTGGAGACGACGCGCGAGGTGTCCCAGAGCGGCGTGGCGAGGCTCGGCAGCAGGTTCGCCTGGATCAGGAAGCGCGCGACCTGGGAGGCGAGGCCCGCGGCGAGGAGCAGCACCAGGGCCGAGGTGACCGTGAAGAACCAACGCAGCGGAATGCGCAGCAGTCCCGCGAACAGCAGCCAGCCGACGGCCACACCGCCGGTGAGGCCGAGCACGCCGCCGGCGATCATCGATGCGCGCGACGAATCCCCGGAGATCGCGATGCCGTAGAGGAAGAGGACCGTCTCGGAGCCTTCGCGCAGGACGGCGATGGCGATGACGACGAGGAGCACGGACAGCGCCTTCGCGCCATTGCGGATCTCGGCGCCCACGAGCCTCGCGTCGGCGGCGAGCTCTCGACCGTGCACCGACATCCAGATGTTGTGCCACGCGAGCATCAGCACGGCGACGGTGAGCACGGCGGCGTTGAAGAGCTCCTGCCCCATGCCCTCGGCGAGCTGCGAGAGCGCGCCCGCGCCGGCGGCCACCAGGAGCGAGCCGGCGAGGCCGGCGAGCACGCCGCCCCCGATCCAGCGCACGCGCCCGTCGATGCCGCGCGTGGCCGCGGCGACGATGCCGACGATCAGCGAGGCCTCGAGCACTTCCCGGAACACCACCAACGCCGTGCCGAACATGGCTCCTCCGCTACTTCGCGACGACGACGCCCTTCGCCGTCTTCTCGTGGTACTCCCCGATGAACGGGTACTCGCCCGCCTTCAGCGGGCCGATCCATACGACCCCCTTGCCGCGACCGGCGACCACCTTCTCGATCTTCAGCGCGTCGCTGTCGAACTCCTCGGCGGTCGCGTCGCGGTTCTCGACCTGCACCTTCACCTTCTGGCCGGCCGGCACCTCGAGGCGCTCGGGGGCGAACTTGTGGTTCTCGATCACGAGGGTCAGCTCCGGCGCGTCGGCGGCGAAGGCGCCGAGCGCGAGGGCGGTCAACGCGAGGGCGGCAAGGCGGTAAGTCACGGATTCTCCGGATTCGAGGGCATTAGCCAAATGATAATGATTCTTATTGCTACCGGCAAGAGGTTCCGGGGCAAGGCTTGCCGCAGATCAACCCAGGCGCGGATTCCGGCCCTGCTGCGGCCGGCCTATGGAGGCGAACGGCACCCCGCGCCCCCGGTCGCAAGCGTCGAGGAGGCGAAGATGGGCACGACGATCCGCAGGATGGCCATGGCCGCGCTGGCCGGGCTGGCGGCCGCCGCCGCGCAGGCGACCGTGAACGTGAACACCGCGCAGCAGAGCGAGCTGCAATCGGTGCGCGGCCTGGACAAGGTGAAGGCCAAGCACGTCATCGAATACCGCAACGAGAACGGCCCGTACCTCTCGCTCGAGGACCTGGCCAAGGCGCTCGGCCCGGATACCGTGGCGAAGGTCGAGTCGCAGGTCGCCTTCGACGGTCCCGCCTACGTGGCACCGCCGCGCAGCGCGAAGGCGAAACACAAGGCGCGGAAGTAGGCGCGCTTCAGCGGCGCATTTCCTCCTCGATCGCCGACGTGATGCGGTGGATCGAGAGGTCGGCGCCGTTGAATTCCTCCTCGGCATCGAGGCGGATGCCGACGGTGGCGCGCAGCGCACCGTAGACGACGAGACCGCCGACGAAGGCGATCACGATGCCGAGGAGCGTGCCGGCGAGCTGGCTCGTGAAGGAGACGCCGCCGAGGCCGCCGAGGGCCGGGCTGCCGAAGATGCCGCACGCGAGCCCGCCCCACGTGCCGCACAATCCATGCAGCGGCCAGACGCCGAGCACGTCGTCGATCTTCCAGCGATTCTGGGTGAGCGAGAACATCCAGACGAAGAGCGCGCCGGCGACCACGCCGGTGACCAGCGCGCCCACCGGATGCATCACGTCGGAGCCCGCGCAGATCGCGACCAGCCCTGCGAGCGGCCCGTTGTGCACGAAGCCGGGGTCGTTGCGCCCGGCCACCAGGCCGGCCAGCGTGCCGCCGACCATCGCCATCAGCGAGTTCACCGCTACCAGGCCGCTGATCTTGTCGAGCGTCTGCGCGCTCATCACGTTGAAGCCGAACCAGCCGACCGAGAGCACCCACGCGCCGAGCGCGAGGAACGGGATGTTCGACGGCGGGAAGCCGATGACGTGCCCGTCCTTCGTGTAGCGACCGCGACGCGCGCCGAGCAGGATCACGGCGGCCAGCCCGACCCAGCCGCCGACCGCGTGCACCACCACCGAGCCCGCGAAGTCGTGGAACTCGGCGCCGGCGTGCGCCTGCAACCACTCCTGGATGCCGAAGTGGTGGTTCCAGGCGATGCCCTCGAACAGGGGATAGAGGAATCCCACGAGGACGAACGTCGCGGCGAGCTGCGGGTTGAAGCGCGAGCGCTCCGCGATGCCACCGGAGACGATCGCCGGGATCGCGGCGGCGAACGTGAGCAGGAAGAAGAAGCGCACCAGCTCGTAGCCGCTCTTGTCCGCCAGCGCCTGCGCCCCGGTGAAGAAATTCACGCCGTAGGCGATCGTGTAGCCGATGAAGAAGTACGCCACCGTCGACACCGAGAAGTCGACGAGGATCTTCATCAGCGCGTTCACCTGGTTCTTGCGGCGCACCGTCCCCAGCTCGAGGAAGGCGAAACCGGCGTGCATGGCGAGCACCATCACGGCCCCGAGCAGGATGAACAGCACGTCGGCCGACGTCTTGAGCGCTCCCATCGTGGATCTCCGAAGTCTTGGCGGACGCCGCGGAATGCGGCTGCAGAAACGCTAGCGGATTTCGCCCGCCCCGCCAACCGCGGGGCTCAATGTGCGTCGCCCAGTTTGTCGATCAGCAGGTCGCGCACGGCGGCGCCGAGGTCGTCGAGCCGGTCGAGCCGCGCCTCGACGTAGGCCTTCACGCGCTCGACCTGGTCGGGATCGAGCATCGCGTAGAGCCGTTCCCATTCGCGGCGCGCTTCCTGGAAGAGCGGCCGGCTCTGGGCGACGATTTCGTCCTGCGCCTGCACGAGCACCGACAGGTCGGGCTTCGGCTTGGCGAGCTCGGCGGCCAGGCGGTCCTTCACCTGGAGAGCGCCGAGGGCGACCGAGACGAGCGCGCGCTGCGTCGCCGCGACGGCGGTGTCGAACTGCGCACGCTGCGCGGGGTTGAGCCGCAGGGAGCGCTCGAGCTGGTCGAACCCGTGCAGCGCCGACGCGTGCGCGGCGAACGCCCACGCGAGGAGCGATGCGAAGGCGAGCCAGCGCCACGATCGAATGCGCATCATGCCGTCATTGTGCATCAACGCGCCGCGCCAGGCGCGCTAGAAGGGCTGGCGCACCAGCGGCAGCGTGCCCGCCACGCCGTCGATCGAGTAATCGAACGTCGCCCCCGACGCCGCGAAGCGCAAGCGGAACGACCCGACGTCGGTCATGCGCAGGGCATTCGGGTCGTACAGCGCGCCGAGCCACCGCGAGCCGGTCGCGCGATAGATGCGGCCTTCCCACGTCTGCGCATCGGTCCACGCGCCCGAAGGCATGACGAACCAGGTCGGCGCGCCGCTCGCGTCATACGTGAACCAGGCGCAGAACAGGGTCGCGTACTGCTGCAGCACAGCGATGCCCCATCCGTTCTGCGAGGGACCGCCCCACCACATGTCGCCCACGTCGGGCACCGCCGCGTTGGTCGCAGGACCGAAGGCCTGCCGCGCGATCGCCTTGTGCCCGCTCACGCCGTCGATGGTGTAGTCGAGCTGAACGTTGGCGGTGTCGGTGACGTCGATCGAGGCGCTGCCCACCGGCGCACCCGCCGCGAAAGCCGACGCGTCGTATGCACCGTATGGCGCGCCATGCGGGCGATAGAGGGCGCCGGAGAAGACCGTGTGCGCCGCATTCCAGGCGCCGCCCGACATCACATACCAGGTCGGCTGCCCCGTGGCGTCGTAGGCGTAGATCACCGAGAACAGCATGTCGCGGTGCTGCACGACGCTCATTCCCCAACCGTTCTCGGCCATCCCCGACCACCACAGGTCCTGCCATGGCGCGGCCGAAAGCTTCACCGGGAAGCGCTGCGTGAGGTCGCGGAATTGCAGCTCGATCGCGTAGTCGCCGACGCCCTGCGGCGTGACCGTGAACGCGACGCTGCCCGCCTGGCCCGAGTTCGCGCTCGCCGGTGCGATCGTCGCCGTTCCCGTGCCCGGCACGATGCGCGCGGCGATATCGACGTTGAAGAGGGAATACAGGCCGTACATCGCCGCGGCGTCGAACGTGAACGGCTGTCCCGCGACGAGCTGCCGCGGCACCTGCGCCGTGAGATAGGCGCCGGACGGCAGGTACGTGAGCACGTTGAACTGCACCTGCACGCCGTCGACGGCGACGACCCAGCAGCCGATGCCTTGCGGCATGGCGGTGAACGTGGTCGCGGCCAGGCCGGTCGCGTCGGTGGTCACGGCGACCTGGAACTGGCCGTTCGGAAAGAAGCCGCACGCGTCGTTCGCGAACGTGACGGTCTCGCCGACCGCCGGCCGGCCGAGCGCGTCGAAGAACCGCGCGGCGAAGACCTGCGACTCGTTGCCGGCCACGCTCGCGTTGAGCGGCGTGAGCGCCTGCGCGCTCGCCGCCGCCTCGACGGCCGGAGCGGCGAGGAGGAGCGAGGATGCCAGCCATGCGCTCGCGCGGAAACGGACCATGCCGCCAGATTCGCCCTTGCGGCCCGCGCCATCAAGCGGAGCGCTCCTACGCCGCGTCGCCCTCGCCCTACGCGCTCGGGCAGAATAGGGGTTTCACGCCGCAACGCGCCCGCCACGGGCCGATCCATGCCGAACGAACTGAAGACGCCCGCCGAGAGCGCGCACGTCACCAACTTCATCCGCCAGCACATCGAGCGCGACCTCGAGGAGGGCAAGTACGCGCAGCGCCGCTGGGCCGGCCGCCCGGGTCCGCTCGGCGTGCAGAAGGACGGGCCGCTCGATCCGGCGCGCATCCGCACGCGCTTCCCGCCGGAGCCGAACGGCTACCTGCACATCGGCCACGCGAAGTCGATCTGCCTCAACTTCGGCCTCGCCCAGGAGTACGAGGGCGTGTGCCACATGCGCTTCGACGACACGAACCCCGAGAAGGAGGAGCAGGAGTACGTCGACGCGATCCTCGACGCGGTGCACTGGCTCGGCTTCCACTGGGGCGCGCACGACGAGAACCTCTACCACGCCTCCGACTACTTCGAGTGGATGTACGAGTTCGCGGTCGAGCTCATCAAGCACGGCCACGCCTACGTCGACTCGCAGACCGCCGACGAGATGCGCGCCACGCGCGGCACGCTGACCGAGGCGGGCATCGAATCGCCCTACCGCGAGCGTTCGGTCGATGAGAACCTGCGCCTGTTCGCCGAGATGCGCGACGGCAAGCATGCGGACGGCGCCCACGTGCTGCGCGCCCGCATCGACATGGCCTCGCCGAACATCAACCTGCGCGACCCGGCGATCTACCGCATCCGCAACGCGGAGCACCATCGCACCGGCGCGAAGTGGCACATCTACCCGATGTACACGTACGCGCACCCGATCGAGGACGCGCTCGAGAACATCACCCACTCGCTGTGCACGCTCGAGTTCGAGGACCAGCGCCCGTTCTACGACTGGCTGCTCGACAAGCTGGCGTCCCTCGGCTGCCTGCAACGCCCGCTGCCGCAGCAGATCGAGTTCTCGCGCCTGAACCTCACCTACACCGTGATGAGCAAGCGCTTCCTCAAGCAGCTCGTCGACGACAAGCACGTCGCGGGATGGGACGATCCGCGGATGCCGACGCTCGTGGGCGTGCGCCGGCGCGGCTACCTGCCCGAGGGACTGCGCCTGTTCGCCGAGCGCGTCGGCGTGTCGAAGTCGGACTCGGTGATCGACTACGGCGTGCTCGAGGATGCGCAGCGCGAGGTGCTGAACGACCTCGCGCCGCGGCGCATCGCGGTGCTCGATCCGCTCAGGCTCGTGATCGACAACTGGCCGAAGGGCCGCGTCGAGGAATGCTTCGCGCCGAACCATCCGCAGAAGCCCGACTGGGGCAAGCGCGCCATCCCGATGACCGGCGAGCTGTGGATCGAACGCGAGGACTTCATGGAGGCGCCGGCGAAGGGGTACTTCCGGCTCTACCCGGGAAACTCGGTGCGCCTCAAGTACGGGTTCGTCGTGCGCTGCACCGGCTACTCGAAGGACGCGAGCGGGCGCGTCGACGAGGTGCACTGCGACTACCTGTCCGAAACGCGGTCGGGAACGCCGGGGGCCGACGCCGTGAAGGTGAAGGGCAACATCCACTGGGTCTCGGCCGCGCACGCGCACGCGACCGACGTGCGGCTCTACGATCGCCTCTTCCGCGTGCCGCATCCCGGGCGCGCTACCGGCAGCTACCTCGACGACGTGAACCCCGATTCGATGTCGACGGTGCGCGCGTACCTCGAGCCCTCGCTCGGGGACGCGAAACCCGAGGATCGCTTCCAGTTCGAGCGCCACGGCTACTTCGTGGCCGACCGTCGCGACTCCCGGCCGGGCGCGCCGGCGTTCAACCGCACGGTGACGATGCGCGATTCCTGGGGCCGCGCGAAGGGATGAGCGGAAACGCGAAGGGCCGGACGGGCCGGCCCTTCGTGATGGGATTGCGACGCCTCAGTGGCGCGTCTCGTCCCGGTAGTTGTCCTGCCAGTCCTGCACCTGGCGCTCGGCTTCGTCCTTGCCGATGCCGTAGCGTTCCTGGATCTTGCCCACGAGCTGGTCACGCGCGCCCGCGATCTGTTCGATCTCGTCGTCGGTGATCTTGCCCCACTTCTCCTTCAGCGTGCCTTTCATCTGCTTCCAGTTGCCCTGGATGCGATCCCAGTTCATTTTGTGCTCCTCTCGAGTTCGATGGGGAAAGCGCGCCTCCCGCGGAAGGTGCGCATGGCAAGCTTTGGAGGATGCGGCGGCCGCGGCGTTCTGCCGCGCGCTTGCGCCGAAGGGACTACCCGAACGCGGCCGAGCCGGTACCGCTCACATCGTGGCGACGAGCGACCGGTACGCGCCGGCGGCGAACACCAGGTTGTCGAAGCGCTCCCAGTAGGTGCGCTTGAGCTCCATGCGGTGGGAGGCGGGATTGAAGTACTTGTATTCCTGCCAGCCGCTCGCGTCGCTCTTCGCGGCGTCGAGCCGCTCGCGCGTGAAGTACTTCCCGTCGAGGTCGCGCTCCTCGAGCATGTTGCGGCCACGGATGCGCTCGTTGATGTCGGCGAGGCACACGCCATCGAGCTGGTGCACGGTCACGTAGAGCCCGCGGTCGAAGAACGTGCCGTCCGCGCGCGAGAATTCCGAGATCGCCGCATCGCGGCCGCGTTTGCGGTAGAAGTCGATCGCCTTCTTCACCAGGGCCTGCGCCTCATCGGGCGTGGCCCGGGGGCCGCCGGCGGCCTTCAGCGACAGCGGCAGGCACAGCGACAACAAGGCGACAAGGGCGGTACGTCGTTCCATGACGTCTTCCTTCGGGTACGGGGGCGCGGGCCCAATATCGGCCCTGCGGGCGACAACCCGTATGAAGGACATCACAGTTGGGGCGGCCGGCCGGTTACGTTCGAAACCGGCCCTTGGGAACAAGCGGTCGACCGGAGCTCAGGAGCCTTCGCGGACGAAGACGACGTCCGCAATCCAGTGGCGCTTGCGGCGCGCGGGGCGCGACTGCGTCGTCTCCGCGCCGAACTCGACGCTCGCCCGCCGGATGCGCGCGGGATCGAGCCCCTCCAGGGCGTGCTCGTGAAGCGCACGCTAGCGCCCGCCCCTACTTCGCGGTCGAGACCTGGTAGAAGACCGTCTTCCAGCGCCCGTCGCGCCGCGCCCAGATCGAGGTCGCGTACGCCTTCCAGTCGACCGACTCGCCGGTCACCTTGTAGGAAAGCACCGTCACGTCGGGCGCGGGATGCAGCGCCCGCCATTCGCCGAGCTTCACCTTCCAGTCCGGCAGCGCGCCATAAGCGAGGATGTCCTTCCAGGTGCGCCGCTCGGCGACGCCGTGGATGTCCGCGCCGTAGTCGACCGACAGCATCTCGGTCGAGAACATGTCCATGAGGGCGAGCGGATTGGCGAGGCTGCTCGCATCCCACTTGGCGGTCTCCATGCGGATGAGCTGCGCGTCGGCCGCGCCCGGCTCTTCGGCCGCGACCGCGGGCAGCGCGACGGCAAGGGCGATGAAAGCGAAAAGGTTGCGCATGGGCGTCCCCGGGATTGCGTCGTTCAGCAGGTAACAGCGCGCAGGTTCGCGGCTATTCCCGGCCGTGCAGGCGACGGCGGATGCGCCGGGCGAGGCGACGCTGGCTAACGAGTCGCAGTCCGGGCTCCGACTGGTGCGCGGCGGCCAGGCGCCGCTCGTGCGCGGCGAGCAGGTCGCTGCGCGAGATGATGCCGACCACCCGGCGCGGGGCGTCGCGCTCCACGACCGGAAGGCGTCCGACCCGTTCGCGCACCATGTGATCGGCCGCCTGCCGCAGCGTGTTGTCCGGAAAGGCGACGGCCGCGGAGCGGCGGATGACGCGGCGCACCGGCAGCTCGCCCGCGTGCTCCGGCGCGAACAGGTCGCGCCGCGTCACCACGCCGAGCAACAGGGCGTTCGCGTCGAGCACCGGGAAGCCCTGGTGAGTGAGACCGCCGCCCCCCGCCTGGAGCCGTGCGCGCACCTGCGCGAGCGGCTCGTCGGCGGCGAGCGTCACCACCTCGCGGCTCATGCAATCGGCGACGCGCACCTGGGTGAGAAAGTCCACCGAGTACTCGGTGCGCACCGCCGTGCCGCGGCGCGCCAGCTTCTCGGTCATGATCGAATGGCGCATCAGCAGGTGCGAGGTGAGGTAGGCGGCCGTGCAGCCGGCGAGCAACGGCAACAGGCCGAGCGGCTGGCGCGTCGTCTCGAAGGCGAAGATCACCGAAGCGAGAAGCGCGTGGGAGGCGCCGGCGAAGATCGCCGCCATGCCGACCAGCGCGGCGACGTGCGGGTCCACGCCCAAGGCGGGCCGCAGCGCGACGGCCGCCGCGCCGAGCAGCGCCCCGAGACCGCCGCCGATCGTGAAGAGCGGCGCGAGCGTGCCGCCGGAAGTGCCGCTGCCGAGGTACACCGACCACGACACGAACTTGAGCAGCACGAGCACGAGCAGCGCACCGCCCACGACGCCGCCGCTCAGGATCGCGTCGATGTTGGTGTAGCCCACGCCCAGCGTGCGCGGCTCGACGAACCCGACGACGCCCACCACCACCGCGCCGAGCGCCGGCCACCACATCCAGTGCACGGGAAGCCGCGCGAACGCGTCCTCGATGGCGTAGACCGCGCGCGTGATCCCGACCGAGGCGAGACCGATCAGCACGCCGACGGCCATGTAGAAGGCGAGCGCCGCGCCGCCGGGCTGGGCGATCTCGGGCAGCGTGAACACGGGCGCGGAGCCGACGAGCGCCATGCGCACCGCGGTGGCCGCGGCCGAAGCGAGCGCGACCGGCACGATCGAGCGCGCGCGGTACTCGAAGAGCAGCAGCTCCACGGCGAGCAGCACCGCGGACACCGGGCTGCCGAAGGTCGCGGTCATGCCCGCGGCCGCGCCCGCGGCGAGCAGCGTCTTGCGTTCGTCGGCGGTGACGTGGAAGACCTGCCCGACGATCGACCCGAGCGAGCCCCCGGTCGCGATGATCGGGCCTTCGGCGCCGAAGGGACCGCCGGTGCCGATCGCGACGGCGGCCGAAAGCGGCTTGAGGAACATGACGCGCGGGGCGATCCGGCTCTTGCCGTAGAGCACGCGCTCCATCACCTCGGGAATGCCGTGGCCGCGGATCGCCGCCGACCCGTAACGCGCCATGAGGCCGACCACGACCGCACCGGCCACCGGAACGAGCACCGACCAGCCGCCGAGGCGCGCGATCGAGGGCGCCGAAAAGTCCGTCGAGTAGCGGCCGTAGTACGCGAGGTTCGTGACCAGGCCGATCAGCCGCGTGAGGAACACGGCGATCACCGCCGCGGCGAGCGCGATGGCGATCGCGATCGCGGAGACGAGCACCACGCGAGCGCCGACCGTGACCTCCTCGTGCGGCGCCTGCACCGCCGCGAGCGCCGGCCCCATGCCCGGGGCGACGGGCAGGCCTTCCGTGGTGGACGCTTCCTCGATCGGGTGGAGCCGCCCGTCAGACTCGGGCACGCAGCCTCCGTTTGCCGGCGGCGCGCGCGGGCGCCTTCTCGAAGAACAGCGGGGGACGCGCCGCATGCAGGTGCGCGGCGCGCACCCATGCCTGCATGCCCTCGGCCAGCCCGCGGCGTTTCGCGGCCGGAAGCCGGTGCAGCGCCTCGAGCAGCTGCGCCTGCACGGTCGCCGGCGCCCGGCGCAGCAACGCCCGGCCGCGCGCCGAAAGCGCGATCTCGATGCGGCGCGCGTCCACGTCGGAGGCCGCGCGGCTCACCAGCCCGCGCTCGGCGAGCCGCCTCACGACCACCGAGACCGTGCTCTGGTGCGTGTGCGTGCGCTCCGCGAGCTCGTTCATCGAGGCGGCGCGCGCCTCGGCCAGCTGCTGCAGCACGAACAGCTGCGCGCCGCCCAGCCCGGTGCTGCGCTCCACCGCGTGCGAGTTCACGTGCAGCGCGCGCACGATGGCGCGCAGCGCCTCGAGCGCGGCGGCGATGTCCTGCGCGCCGGCGGCGCGAGATGCATGGGTTCCCATGGAATCCGCCATTCTAGCATCCCCGGCGTCGCGAAGCCAGCCGCGCGGGCGGGGCCGGAGCGCGCGGGCCTTCGTAGGAATCCCGGACGCCGTGCGCTTCGTCGCGGGGCATACCGGCCGTTCCGCGTTTCCCGCGACGCGCTTCCCCGATGCCGACGGCGCCCTAGCACGGACCGGACTTCCGGCCGGACGCCTCGGCCCGGCCAGGAACGCACGCGCGTCTTCTTGTCAAAGAAGGGCCCACGAACCGGGAACAGCCAGCAATGAACGCACCCGACATCAGGATCGAAGCCGCGGTCCGCGAAGGCTCGCCCTATCCCCGCGGCGCCACGTGGGACGGCCACGGGGTGAACTTCGCCGTCTTCTCCGCCCACGCCACGAAGGTCGAGGTCTGCCTGTTCGACGCGGACGGACGCGAGTCGGCGCGCATCGCGTTGCCCGAGTACCGCGACGAGACGTGGCACGGATACGTGCCGGGTATCACGCCCGGCCAGATCTACGGCTTGCGCGTGCACGGGCCGTACGCGCCCGAGGCGGGGCAGCGCTTCAATCCGAACAAGCTGGTCCTCGATCCGTACGCGCGCGCGCACGTGGGCGAGCTGCAGTGGCACCCGGCGGTGTTCGCCTACAAGCTCGGCGACGCGCAGGCCGATCTTTCGTTCGACGCGGCCGACAGCGCGCCCTTCATGCCGAAATGCGTCGTGGTCGATCCCGATTTCGACTGGGCGCGCGAGACCCGGCGCAAGTCCGTGCCTTGGGATCGCACCATCGTCTACGAGGCGCACGTGCGCGGCTACACCCGGCTGCATCCGTCGGTGCCCGGCAACGAACGCGGCACCTACCGGGGCTTTTCCCATCCGGACGTGATCGGCTACGTGAAATCCCTCGGCGTGACGACGGTCGAGCTGCTGCCCGTGCACACCTTCGTGAACGACAGCTTCCTGCTCGAGCGCGGGCTCACGAACTACTGGGGCTACAACTCGATCGGCTTCTTCGCGCCCGATCCGCGCTACGCCGCCGAACCCGCGCGCACGCTCCAGGAATTCAAGGAGATGGTCGCGCGCATGCACGACGCGGGGCTCGAGGTGGTGATCGACGTCGTCTACAACCACACCGCCGAAGGCAACGAGCTCGGTCCCACGCTCTCGTTCAAGGGCCTCGACAACCGCTCGTACTACCGCCTGCTGCCCGACAACCCGCGCTACTACATCAACGACACGGGCACCGGCAACACGCTCAACCTTTCCCATCCCGTCGTCATCCAGATGGTGTGCGACAGCCTGCGCTACTGGGCGCAGGAGATGCACGTGGACGGCTTCCGCTTCGACCTCGGCACGATCCTCGCGCGCGAGCCGGCGGGCTTCGACACCTACAACGGCTTCATGAAGGCGCTGATGCAGGATCCGGTGCTCGCGAAGGTGAAGCTGATCGCGGAGCCGTGGGATTGCGGCCCCGGCGGCTACCAGCTGGGCGGCTTTCCGCCCGGGTGGGCCGAGTGGAACGACCAGTTCCGCGACACGGTGCGCGATTACTGGCGCGGACAGGCGACGCCCTCTCAACTCGCCCCGCGCCTGTGCGGCTCGCCCGACATCTTCAACCAGCGCGGTCGCCAGCCGTGGGCGAGCGTGAACTTCGTGACCGCGCACGACGGCTTCACGCTGAACGACCTGGTCACGTACGACGGCAAGCACAACGAGGCGAACGGCGAGGACAACCGCGACGGGCATTCCGACAACCGCTCGTGGAACCACGGCGTCGAGGGCGAGACGGACGATCCGGCCATCGCCGGGCTGCGCGAGCGCGAATTGAAGAACCTGCTCGGCACGCTGCTGCTCGCCCAGGGCACCCCGATGCTCCTCGCCGGCGACGAGTTCGCGCGCACGCAGACGGGCAACAACAACGCGTATTGCCAGGACAACGAGATCTCGTGGGTGCACTGGGAGCACGACGCGCGCGCCGAGCGCCTCATCGCGTTCACGCGCGAGCTGATCGCGCTGCGCGCGCAATACCCGATCCTGCGCCGCGTGCGCTGGCTCACGGGCGCGTGGGACGAGGAGCTCGAGGTGCGCGACGTGACGTGGATCGACGCGAGCGGCGAGCCGATGCGCGAGGCGCAATGGCAGGACGGCGCCATCCGCTGCTTCGGCATGCTGCTCGACGGCCGCGCGCCCGAGAGCGGCATTCGCCGGCGTGGCGAGATGGCGACGCTGCTCATCGTCTTCAATGCGTGGCACGACGTGGTGAAGTTCCGCCTGCCCGCGGTGAACGGCGCCGCGGGTTGGCTGCTGCGCCTCGACACCAACCTCCCGCACATCCCCGAGGACCTGCGCTTCGAGGCGGGGCACGTGTACGAGGTGACGGGCCGCTCGCTCCTGCTGCTGCAGCTCGCCTGAGCGCCGCTCACACGTTGCGCAGCGCGCTCTTCTCGTACCAGCCGGTGATGGCGCGGCCATCCCACACCAGGCACAGGTGGGCCGCCTGGACGCAATCGCGCACGATGCGCGGCCGGAAAGCGGCGACGCATTCGCCGCCCGGGCGGCGCACGCTGTCGTAGACGATGCCCGCGGCGCCCTCGGCGCGGCGCGCGCGCGCGAACGCCTGCGAATCGCGGTAGCTGGCGGGATCGAGCAGGTCGAGCTTGCCGCGCCGGCCCCAGCCGCGCACGTCGACGAGCTCGGCGTCGATCCGCGCCACGTACTCGCGCATGTCCACCTCGCACGCGGGCTCGCGGGTGCGCGCGAGAAAGATCGCCGCGTGGTGCGCGCGCTCCGCCACCGCCGTCTCGCGCTCGTGTGCCGCGTAGTACACGCCGTACGTGCCGTCGGAGAACCGGCTGCCCTCGGGGTTAAGATGCGTGAACGCGGCCATCACCGGCGTCGTGCCCGGCCCGCTCACGCGTTCGGCCCGGGGCACGAGGCGCAGGTCGCCCGCCTCGTCGCGCAGCCGATCGTTGGTCAGCGCCTCGGCGGCGTACACCACATCGAGGTCCTCGGGGCGGGCCACGCGGTCGAACAGGCCCACCGGCGGGAAACGGCTGGGGACGAGGCGATGGCTGCGCGGCCAGCGCACGCGCGCGAGCCGGCTCACCCGCGCTGCGCGTCGAGGTAGCGGCGCACCTCGTAGAGGTCCGCGACGTTGCCCGAGAGCAGGCGCTCGAGCGCGCTCGCCCCGCCGAAGAGCGGCGCATCGTTCGGCTTGCGCATCCACGCGTCCGCGGACTGCGCGCTCGGCAGCAGGATCTGCAGCGCCTTGTAGATGCCGAGCACGTACGAGATGCGCTCGACGGTATCGCGGGGCAAAGCCCCGGCGCGCCCGTCCTTCCACACGTGGTAGGTCGAGCGCGAGCGCAGGCCGAGCAACGTCATCGCCTCCTGCGCGCTCAGCTTCCACGCCTCGGCGATGCGGAAGAACGTGCGCAACAGTGCCCGGGCCGATTCGCGCGAATACACGTCGACCGCGGGCGCGGGGATCGTCTTGCCGGGGGCGGGATGCGGGGCCATGGTCGACTCGGGAGGTCTTCGCGAGTCTATGTCCAGAACTGGACAATCGTCAAGACGACCTCCAGATCTGGAATGGCGCTTCAACCGGTCGCGGGGGGCGCCGAGGTCCGCCGCCAGAGGGAGCGCGCGAGGCCGACGCACGCGAGCGTCCATCCGACCAGCGCGGCGCTCAGGAACACGCGCGGCAAGGCGTCGAGGAACGGCAGCGCGAGCGTGCGTGCGAGGTCGTGGGTGGCGGCCGCGTACATCCCGAGGGGAAAGACCGCGCCCCAGTACAGCGGGTCGTAGCGCAGCTTGTCGCGCTTGTAGACGTAGCGCCACGCGCTCAGCACGAGCAGCATCGGGATCCACCACGTGCCCGTCGCCCAGTAGAAGATGGTGAAGCCCTCGAGGAACGGCAGCATCGAGCGCAGCAGCGGCGCGCCGGGCGTGTTGGCGATGAGCAGCGTGCCGGCCAGGGCCGAGATGGCCATCGCGCCCATGTTGATCCAGTACGGCGGCGTCAGGTCGCGCGGCGCGAAGCGCAGGAACGTGTCGCGGTAGAAGATGAGCGACATCATCCACACGTACAGCATGCCGCCCCAGAGCCACATCGACAGCGCGAGGAAATGCAGCGGGCGTTTGAGCGGCGCATCGGCGGGCGTGGCGAGCAGCGCGCTCAGCACGGCGAGCGATTGCGTGGCGACGACCGCGAGCAGCCACCCGCCGGAGATGCCGCGCTCGAGCGAGGGCTTCTCGGGCTTCACGGTGAAGCCGACGAAGATCGCGTACGTGAAGACGATCCAGAGCGCGAGCGCGACGCCCCACAGCGCCCACGCCGCGGCGTAGTCGTGCCGCAGGACCACGCATTGCGCACCGAGCACCGCGCTCGCGGCGACCCACGTGAAGAATCCCGGCCCGCGCACGTGGTCCATGCAGTCGGCGAGCATGGCCCGCGGATGGCGCACGAGGCGCATCGCGTTCAGCACCCAGAGCGCCGCATAGAACGCGACGTTCGCCGCGAAGAGCGCCTCGGACAGCGGGCCGAGGCCCTGCATGCCGGCCGCGATCGACACGATGCCCGTCGCCATCACCATCCCGAAATACGCGGGCAACAGGCCTTCCAGGCCGGGGGCATCGGCCGCATGGCTGGAAGGCAGTTCGCGCGGACGCACGACCCCAAGGTACCAGAGGTGGCGCGACCCGATGAAGCACGCGGATCGGCTCAGAGCTGCTTGTGGAAGAACGTCGTGCTGCAGAAGCCGCCGTAGGGCATCAACGCGTAGCGCGGCACGACGCCGACGCGTTGCCAGCCGGCCCGCTCGTACAGCCGCTCGGCCGCGCTGCCGGTGGCCGTGTCGAGCACGAGCACGCTGCGGCCTTCTTCCCGGGCCAGCGTGTCGACGGCCGCCATGAGCCGGGTGGCGATGCCGCGACGGCGCGAGCGCGCATCGACGAGGAGCTTCGCGACCTCGGCGCGGTGCGGCTGGTTCTCGGGTGCCGCGAAGACGAGCTGAACGGTGCCGAGCAAGGCCGCGCTCGCGTCCTCGGCCGCGAGCAGCACGCGCTCGCGCCGTGCGAGGCCGTCGGCGATGCCGCGCCAGAAGCGCAGCGCCGTGGCCCGGGCGAGCGGCGCCATGAATCCGACCGACGCGCCGCCGTCCACGCAGCCGACGAGCAGATCGGCGAATGCATCCGCGCGCGTCTGCAGCTCGGCCGCCGACAGCCGGCGCACGGCCACGGCCCCGGCGTGGACGGGATCGTGCGATCGCGCGTGCGCATCGGCCATGACGCAATCAGTAGACGTCGCGCTGGTAACGCCCGGCGCGCGCGAGCTCCGCGAAGAAGCGCTTGGCCGCCGCCGCATCCATGCCGCCCTCGGTCGCGGCGATCTGGCGCAACGCCAGGTCGACGTCACCCGCCATGCGCTTGGCGTCGCCGCACACGTAGAGCGCCGCGCCGTTCGCGAGCCAGCGCCACAGCTCGCGCGCGGCCTCGAGCATCTTGTGCTGCACGTAGACCTTGTTCGCCTGGTCGCGGGAGAACGCGAGGTCCATGCGCGTGAGCACGCGCCGCGTGGCGAGATCCTCGAGCTCCTCGCGGTAGAGGAAGTCGGCCTCGCGCCGCTGGTTGCCGAAGAACAGCCAGTTGCGTCCCGTGTGGCCCGCCACCTCGCGCTCCTCGAGGAACGCGCGGAACGGCGCGATGCCGGTGCCCGGTCCGACCATGATCAGCGGGGTCGCCGGATCGGCGGGAAGGCGGAAGCCGTGGGAGCGCTGCACGAACACCGGCACCGGCTGCCCCGGCTTCAGGTGCTCGGCGAGGAACGACGAGCCGGTGCCCTGGTAGGCGCGGTCGTGCAGGTCGTAGCGCAGGACGCCGACCGTGAGGTGCACCTCGCCCGGGTGCCTGCGCGGCGACGAGGCGATCGAGTACATGCGCGGCTGCAGGCGCCCGAGCGCGGCGACGAACTCGGCGATGCGCGGGCGCGCGGACGGGAACTCGAGCAGCGCGTCGAGGACGTCGTGCACGCCGAACGTGGCGGCGTGCGAGTCGTCCTCGGCCAGGCGCGCGAGGCGCGAGCGATCCACCTCGTCGCGCGCCTCGCGGGCGAGCAGCGCGAAGAGCGATTCGTTCGGGGCCCGCAGGTCGCATTCGCTCGAGAGCGCCTCGCGCACCGTGATCACCACGTTGTCGGTGAGCGTGACCGCCTCCGAGCCGCGGCCCTTGAGGATCGCGATGAGCAGCTCGACCTCGTCCGGGTTGTTGCGCGGCCAGATGCCGAGCGAATCGCCGGGCTCGTACGCGAGGCCCGCGCCGGCGAGATCGAGCACGATGTGGCGCGTGTCCTTCTCGGCGTTCGGCGCCGTGAGTCGCGCCGCCGAGACGAGCCGCGCCGGCACCGGCAGGTCGCGCGCGTAGCCCGGCTCCGCCGGCGCGGCGGGCGGCGCCTTCGCGGCGAGCGGCTCGCGCAACGCCGGCGATCCCTTCGTCGCCTCGGCGAGGAGCTGCTTCACCTTCCTCGCGCTGTCGCGTCCACCGGGCACGCACTTGCCCAGATCCGTCTCGGCCCCGCTCGCGATCGCCGCCGCATACGAGCGGCATTCGTAGCCGCATTGCCCGCAATCGAGCTGGCCCATCGCGGCCATGAGCCGCAGCGGCAGCGTGCGACCCCCGGCGAGCGCCATGCGCTCGTCGAGCGCGAGGGTCGGATCGTGCCACGGCAGGTCGGCCTCGGCGCTCGCCTCGCCCGCCGGCGTCGCGTCGGTCGCGAACGTGAGCGCATCCGCCTGGCCCCGTGCGGCGAGCGCCCGTTCCATGCCGAGCAGGCCCGCGACGAAACCGTTCAGCCAGGCGCGCTGCTCGCCGGTGAAGGGCGCGCTCTCGGGAATGAAGACCTGCATCGGGATGCCGGAACCCCCGGCCGGAAGCACGCTCGCCATCACGCCACCTGCTTGAGCGCGCGGAACGCGAACGCGCGCAGGCGCTCGATCGAATGCCGCCGCGTGAAGTCCTGGAAGCTCTCGTCGCGCGAGGCGCGCTGCTCCACGTAGGCGCGCAGCAGCCGCTCGATCACCGCGGGTGCCTCCCCCGCCGGCACGTCGCGCACGATCTCGCGTCCCAGCTCGCGCCGGTCACCGAAGCCGCCGCCGGCGTAGACGTGGTAGCCCTCGATCTCGCCGTCATCGGCGACGATCTTCGTGGCGAGCAGGCCGATGTCGCCGATCAGGTGCTGCGCGCACGAGTGCGGGCAGCCGGTGAGGTGGATGTTCAACGGCACGTCGAGCGCGATGCGCGCATCGAGGTGATCGGCGATGGCGGCCGCGTGGCGCTTGGTGTCGCTCGCGGCGAACTTGCAGCCGGTGTTGCCGGTGCACGCGACGAGGCCCGCGCGCAAGCTCGAGACTTCGGCCGCGAGACCGACCTCGGCGAGCGCGGCGGCGACCGCCGCCGCGTCGGCTTCGGCGATGTCGGAGATGAGCAGGTTCTGCCACGGAGTGAGCCGGATGGTCCCGCTGCCGAAGCGCTCCGCGATGCGGGCGAGGCCGCGCATCTGCGCGGCGCTCATGTGCCCGGCGGCCAGCGCCACGCCGCAATAGACGCGACCCGGCTGGCGTTGCGCGTGGAAGCCCACGTGCGCGCCGCGCTTGGCGGGGAGCCGCGGCTCGCATGCGTCGGGGGCGAGGCGCGCGAGCGGCGCGGGCAGCCGCTTCTCGACTTCAGCGCGGAACGCATCGAGGCCGAGCCGCTGCAGCGCGTACTTGAGGCGCGCGCGCTTGCGGTCGGTGCGGTCGCCCTCGTCGATGAACACGCGCACGATCGCGACCGCGACCGCCAGGCACTGCGCCGGCGGGACCACCACGCCGAGATCCGAGGTGAAGTCCCCATGGCCGGTGATGCCGCCGACGCCGACGCGGAAGTACACGCCCGGCGGCACCGCGTGGCCGTCCCTCACGCGCACGGCCTGGAAGCCGATGTCGTTCGTATCCTCGAGCGTGGCCACGGTGCCGCCGCCGTCGAAGGCGATGTTGAACTTGCGCGGCAACCCGTAGAGCTCGCGATGGTTGAGGATTGCGTGGTGCAGGCCGAGGCCGAGCGGCCGCGTGTCGACGAGCTCCTGGGGATCGATGCCGGCGGTCGGATTGCCCGTGATGTTGCGGATGTTGTCCGCGCCCGCGCCGCGCGACGTGAGCCCCGCGTCGGCGAGACGCTGCAGCACGGCGAGCGCATGCTGCGGCGCGATCTCGCGCACCTGCAGGTTCGAGCGCGTCGTCACGTGCGCATAGCCACCGCCGAACTCCTCGGCGATCGCGGCGACCGTCCGCAGCTTCGCCGCGTCGAGGATGCCGTTGGGATTGCGCAGGCGGCACATGAACGCGTCCTGCGCCGGCGCCACGTGGAAGAGCCCGTGGAATTTGTAGAGGAAGGCGTCGGTGCCCTTGGGAAACGCGCCACGCTCGGCATTGGCGGCGATCTCGTCCCACATGTCGAACGGGTTCTTCGCGCGCTTCGCTTCCTCCTCGCGCGTGAGCTTGCCGCCGCCCGCGCGCGTGCGCTCCTGCGCCTCGAAATGGATGCGCTCGGGTCCGGCGGGCACGGGCGTGCCGCCACCGCCGGTCCCCGCGCGCGCGGCCGCGATACCGCGCGCGAGGCCGTCGAGGAACCGCTTCTGGTCGGCGCTGAAATCGGTCATGGCTTCACGCGGCGCGCGCGAGGCCACGCGCGGGGGTTGCGGGCTCGGTGCCGAAGATTTCCCGGGCGAGCGCGGCGCACGCCCCGACGACGACGATCGCAGGGCTGCGCAGCTTCGCGCGTCGCGCGTGCGCGGCGAGCTCGCGCGCGGCGGCGTGCAAGACGCGTTGATCGCTCCAGGTCGCGCGCTCGATGGCGGCGGCCGGCGTATCGGGCGCGAGCCCGGCCGCGAGCAGCTGCGCGAGGATCCCGGGCAGCGCGGCCACGCCCATGAAGATCACGAGCGTCGTGCGCGTCCGCACGAGGGCCGCCCAGTCCGGGGCGGCGCCATCGGCCGTATGCCCCGACACGAACGTGACGGCGTGCGCCACGCCGCGATGGGTCACCGGGATTCCGGCGCTCGCCGGCGCCGCGATGCCCGACGAAACCCCGCACACGACCTCGCAGGCGATGCCCGCGCGCGCGAGGGCGAGCGCTTCCTCGCCGCCGCGCCCGAACACGAATGGATCGCCGCCCTTCACCCGCGCGACGACACGACCGCCGCGCGCGAGCCGGATCATGAGCCGCTCGATGAACGGCTGCGGCGTCGAACGGCATCCGCCACGCTTGCCGACCTCGATCACGCGCGCGCCCGGCTTGCGATGCTCGAGCACGCGCGGGTCGACGAGCGCGTCGACGAGGATCACGTCCGCTTCCGCGATGCGCCGCGCGGCCTTGAGCGTGAGCAGCTCCGGATCGCCCGGGCCGGCGCCCACGAGCGCCACGCGCCCGCTCGAATGCAGCGCGCGCTCAGTCATCGCCCGCCTCCGCCGCCGCGGCGATGCGCGAACGCGCCGGCAACCCGTAGGTCGACACGTAATAGGCCCCGCCCACGAAGAGCGCGCCGCCGATCACGTTGCCGGCGGTCACCCACGCGAGGTTCCACGCGAACCCGGCGAGGGTCACGGTGTCCGGATGGTTGCCCGCGAGCGCGAGCCCGAGCAGCGTCATGTTCGCGACGCTGTGCTCGAAGCCGCTGGCGATGAACGCGAGCAGGCACCAGAAGATCACGATGCACTTGGCGACGTCGGAGTCGACGCGCGCCGACATCCACAGGGCGAGGCACACGAGCCAGTTGCACAGGATGCCGCGCGCCAGCAACGCGCTCCCCGGCGCGGTCATCTTCATCGCCGCGACCTTCATGAGCAGCGTGTCGGGCGAGGCGAGCAGCCCCCCGCCGCCGGCGAGCGCGAACAGCCCCACGAGCAGCAACGAGCCGGCGAGGTTGCCCGCCCAGGTCATCGCCCAGCTCGCGCCGATGTCGCCGAGACTCGCCTGGCCCGCGAAGCCGCGCAGCGCCATGAACATCGTGTGGCCGGTGAAGAGCTCGGCGCCGGCGATCACGACGAGCGTGAGCGCGATGCCGAACGTGGTGCCCATCACGAGCTTCTGCACCGGCGGCGGCACCTGGCTGCCGAGGGTGAAGATGAGGATGATGCCGAGGCCGACGTACGCCCCGGCGAGCATGCTCGCGACGAAGAAGCCCGCGGGAGCGCGGCGCATCGCGGCGAGCTTCTTCTCCGCGGTTCGGGCAAAACCTTCGATGGTGTCGGCGTACATCGGGACCTCCGGGTCGAAGCGACGACCGCTTCGGACCCGGTTCAGCAATTGCCGTACCACGCCCGCACGCCGGGAAATATGGGGTCGGTGCGATGGAATCGCACCGGGAATGTGCGGCGCGCGCGCGTGACGCACCATGGCCGGGCGCCGCGGGCGCCGGCGCGAGCGCTCGGCGCGCTAGTTGTCGCGCGCGATGCGCAGCCCGCGGGCGACGCCGCGGTGCTCCGAGCGACCGACGACGACGAGGCGGATGCGCCCGGACTTGAGCAGCCGACGCATCGCGCGCCCGAGCGCGGAGCGCGGCAGGCCGTGGTTCATGCCGCGCGCGAGGATGAGGTTGGGAAGGTAGGTGTCGCCGCCGCCGAGGCCCATCAGCCGGCCCTCGGCCTCGAGCCGCTCCATCGCCTCGAGCAGCACCGGCTCGGCCTGGGCGTCGCACGCGGCGTTGCGGGAAGCGGAGCGCCGCTCGGCGTGGCGCGCCGCGTCGCGGCCGCTCTTGCGCCCGAGCAGGTGCGATTGCGGCGTGGAGCGCCGCGACTCGCGCGTGCGCGGATCGGTCCAGCGCACGAAGCGCACGTCGGGCAACGCCGCCGGATCGACCGCGAGCAGCTCCACCGCCGCCTGCAGCAGCGCGTCGTGCGCGTGCGCCTTCGCGAGCCGCGTCTCCTCCGGCAGCATCCACAGCTCCGCGTCCTGGGTGGCGAACGTGATCTGCAGCCACGCGCGGCGCGCGCAATCGTATTGCTCGCGCGCGGCGTGCGCGCGCTGGACGCGCGCCGCCCTCGCGCCCGCGGCGAAATTCGTGGCGAGGAGGCGCTCGCCCGCCGTGCGTTCGTTGCCGGCTCTCGCTCCGGCCTGGGAATCGGGAATCATGGTTTCTCCGAGCGATGCATGGCGCGCGTCCTCAGGCGTCGACGCGCGGCGTCCACAACCCGAGCGCCTCGAGCAGCGATTTCGCCTGGGCGTCGGTCGCGAGCGCGGAATGGGTGCATTTCGGGCAGCGCACGCGCAGGCCCGCGCCGTCGACCGCGCTGCACACGCTGTCCACGTTCCACACCACCTCGGACAGGTGATCGTTCGGACAGCGATAGACCTGGCGCACCGCGGCGAACGGGGCGCGCGTGCTCAACGAGGAGGCCATCGGGGCGACAGGGCGAAGCACGGAGTTGCGAAGGGCGTGCGCATCGGCTTTGCGTTCCGGCGCGCGCGAAGGGCACGCGGCGGAGGGCGCGTTTCATCGCGCAATCTCGCAAGAGCATGCCCCCGGGGTCAATAGGGAAAACCGTCTATCGCCCTGCGCTTTGTGACCGACTGCCAATGCGCAAGCCTTTGCCTAATCTGGCGGCGACTCCCGAGCGAACCATGACGCCATGACCCGAGCCCCGCGCCCGCCCGCATCGCCCTCGCGGCGCCGCTTCCTGCGCGGCATTCCGGTCGTCACCGCCGGGGCGGCGCTCGTGCCCCCGGCCGCGCACGCGAGCGTCGGCAAGCACCAGTGGGCGATGCTGATCGACGTGCGCCGCTGCATCGGCTGCCAGGCGTGCACCGTCGCATGCATCGAGGAGAACGGCGTGCCCGAGGGCAGCTTCCGCACGCTCGCATCGGTCTACAGCGTGAAGCTTCCCCACGGCGCGCAGCCGGCCGGAACGTACATGCTGCCGCGCACCTGCAACCATTGCGACGAGCCGCCGTGCGTGCAGGCCTGTCCCGTCGGCGCGACCTTCAAGCGCGACGACGGCATCGTGCTCGTCGACGCCGAGCGCTGCGTGGGCTGCGCCTACTGCGTGCAGGCTTGTCCCTACGACGCGCGCTTCATCAACCACGAGACCGGCACCGCGGAAAAGTGCACGTTCTGCGCGCACCGACTCGAGGCCGGCCTGCTGCCCGCATGCGTCGAGACGTGCGTGGGCGGCGCGCGCATCTTCGGCGACCTGAACGAGGCGAAGGGCGAGCTGCGCCGCCGGCTCGATGCGGCGAAGCCGCAGCTCAAGGTGTTGAAGCCGGAGCTCGCGACGCGGCCGCGCGTGTTCTACATCGGTCTCGACGCGCGCTTCGCCGGCAAGGTCGACGGCGAGGGCACGCTGTGGAAGCCGCGGCCGGCGCACGCATGAGGCGAGCGACGCCATGAGCCCGTCGATCGTCGAGACCTTCAACGTCACGCGCGAGGTCGCGTGGCTGCCATGGGCCGTGCAGTACTTCTTCCTGATCGGCCTTTCCTACGGTGCCTTTCTGGTGTCGCTGCCCGGCATTGCTTGCCGGCGCCCCGGTTGGGAAGGCATCTCCCGGCTCGCGCTCCTGGCTGCGGTGGTATGCGGACTCACCGCGCCGGTCGCGCTCGCCGCGGACCTGCACCAACCGGGGCGTTTCTGGCGGTTCTATGCGCACCTCACCGCGAGCTCGTGGATGTCGTGGGGCGCGTTCTTCATCCCTCTCTACGTGGGTGGCCTGCTGCTCTACGCGTGGCTCGCATTCCGCCCGCTCCTCCAACGCCACGCAGACGAAGGCGGCGCCTTCGCGCGCACCGCGCGGATGCTCGCGTACGGGGGTCACGAAAGCCGCGGCGCACTGAACGCCGCGGCCGTGATCGCGCTCGTGGGCGCCGCGCTCGTCGCACTCTACAGCGGCATGGAGGTGATGGCCGTGCGCGCCCGTCCGCTCTGGCACACGCCGCTGCTGCCGTTGCACCTGCTCGCTACGGCGATCGCGGGCGGCCTCGGCATGACGCTCCTCCTCAATCGCTTCCGGCCCGGAAAGTTCGAACGCGACGGCACGCGGCGGCTCGCGCGCGCGCTCGCGCTCGCCGAGCTCGCGATCCTGCTCCTCGGCGTTGCGTGGCTGGTCCTCGCTGTCTCGGGCGTGTCGACCGAGCACGCGGCGCTGCTGCAGCAAGTGGCGGCGTCGACCGAATGGCAGATCGCGGGATCGTGGGCGTTGGTGGCTACCGTCGTCACCCTGCTCTTCGCGTGGAAGCGTCCCGGCACCGGCCTGGTCATCGGGCTCCTCGCGCTCGATTCGTCGTGGATGGCGCGCTGGACGCTCTTCATCGGCGGCCAGGAGCTGCCGAAGACCGGGGCCGGCTATTACCACTACGACGTGCCGTTCGGCTACGACGGGTTCCTCGGGATGCTCGCCACCGCCGGCCTGTGGGTGTTCCTGTTCGTCGCGCTCACGACGGTGCTCCCGCTCGGTCGCATCGGGCACGCGCCCGCAACCGGGGCGTGACGCGATGAAGTTCGGGCGCCGGCACCTGCTCGCGCTCGGCGGCCTCGCCGCCTTCGCGGCCGGCTACGCGCAGACCGCGCGGCGCATCGTCGCGAGCTTCACCGGGCGCGAGGACGCGGCCGACCGCGCGTATGGTCGCGCACGCGCCCCGGAATTCAGCGTGAGCCCGGTCACCGGCGAGTTCCGCGCCAATCCCGAGCAGCAGGTGAGCTACACCGCGTGCCTCGGATGCACCACGCAGTGCGGCGTGCGCGTGCGCATCGATCGCGCGAGCGGCCGCGTGATCCGCGTGGCCGGCAACCCGTACAGCCCGCTGTCGACCGACCCGCACCTGCCGATGAAGACGCCGGTGAAGGACAGCTTCGTCGCGATCTCGCGCTTCGACGATCGCGGGCTCGCCGGCCGCTCCACCGCATGCGGGCGCGGCAACGCGGTGATCGAGCAGATCGACTCGCCCTTCCGCGTGCTCGCGCCGCTCAAGCGGGTCGGGCCGCGCAACTCCGGTCGCTGGCAGCCGATCCCGTTCGAGCAACTCGTGAAGGAGCTCGTGGAAGGCGGCGACCTCTTCGGCGAGGGACACGTCGACGGCCTCGCCAGGCTGCGCGACTTCGCGCCGATCGATCGCGACGCGCCCGAGCTCGGCCCGCGCGTGAACCGGGTGGCGGTGCTCTCGAGCGTCAACGACGGGCGCGAGGCGTTCGCGCGCCGCTTCTGGAGCCAGGCCTACGGGACGTTGAACTTCGTCGGGCACGGCGCCTACTGCGGCGGCGCCTACCGCGCCGGCTCCGGCGCGCTCTTCGGCGACATGAAGCAGATGCCCCACGGCAAGCCCGATCTCGCGAACGCCGAGTTCGTGCTCTTCGTCGGCACCGCCCCGGGCAACGCCGGCAATCCCTTCAAGCGCACGGGGACGCTGCTCGCCAGGGGGCGCACCGAGGGCGAGCTCGAATACGTCGTGGTCGATCCGGTATTGAGCCACTTCGACAACCGCGCCGCGGGCGATCGCGGGCGCTGGGTGCCGATCCGTCCGGGCGCCGACGGCGCGCTCGCGATGGGGATGATGCGCTGGATGTTCGAGAACCATCGCGTCGACGAAGCGTACCTCGCGCTCGCGAATGGGAAGGCGGCCGAAGCGGCGGGCCATCCCTCGTTCACCAACGCGAGCTGGCTCGTCGTGGTCGAGCCGGGCCACCCGCGCGAGGGGCGATTCGTGCGCGGCTCGGACATCGGGCTCGCCATCGCGCCGGACGATCGCTACAAGGAAGCCGATCCCCGTGTGGTGCTCGACAGCAACGGCAAGCCGGTGGCTTCGGACACGACGACCGGCCCCGCGCGCCTCGCGAGCGGAGGATCGCTGCTCCTCGGCGGCACACCGGTCGGGGTGAAGACCGCCCTCGAGCTGCTGCGCGACTCGGCGCAGCGCCTGACGCTCGAAGGCTATGCGGACGCCTGCGGGGTGCCCGCCGGCGTGATCGCCGGCCTCGCCGACGAGTTCACGCGCCATGGCCGCAAGGCTTGCGCGATCGCGCACGGCGGCATGATGGCGGGCAACGGCTTCTACAACGCGTATGCCGTGATGACGCTGAACGCCCTCATCGGCAACGTGAACTGGAAGGGCGGTTTCGCGATGAACGGCGGCGGCTTCAAGGACGCCGGCGCGGGGCCGCGCTACGACCTCGAGAGCTTCCCCGGCGAGGTGAAGCCCGCGGGCACGCCGCTCGGTCGCAACGTCGCATACGAGCGCGGCAGCGAGTTCGCGCGGCGCAAGGCTGGCGGTTCGGCCTATCCCGCGCGCGACGCGTGGTTCCCGAACGCGCCCGCGCTCGCCACCGAGTGGTTCCCCGCCGCGCTGCGCGGCTATCCCTACGCGCTCAAGGCGCTGGTCCTGTGGAGCTCGAACCCGCTCTACGGCATCCCGGGCCTGCGCGCGCTCGTCGACAAGGACCTCGCCGACCCGAAGAAGATCCCGCTCATCGTCGCCGTCGATCCGCTCGTGAACGAGAGCAACGCATTCGCCGATTACCTCGTGCCCGACGCGCTGCTCTACGAGAGCTGGGGCTGGACCGCGCCGTGGAGCGGCGTGCCCACCCGGGCCACGACGGCGCGCTGGCCGGTGATCGAGCCGAAGGCCGCGCGCACGCCGGACGGACAGCCGATCAGTATGGAGAGCCTGTTCATCGCGCTCGCCCGGGCGATGAAGTTGCCCGGCTTCGGCCGCGATGCGCTCGCCGACGCGCAGGGCCGGCGCCTGCCGCTCGAGCGCGCCGAGGACTGGTACCTGCGCGGCGGCGCGAACGTCGCGTACCTCGGCAAGGAGCCCGTGCCCGAAGCGACCGACGAGGACATCGCGCTCTCGGGCGTCGAGCGGCTGCGTCCCGCGCTGGAAGCCGTGCTCAAGCCCGAGGAGTGGCGCAAGGTCGCGTTCCTCTACACGCGCGGGGGGCGCTACCAGGCGGCGAACGAAGCGCAGGACGCGACGCATCGCGAGTGGCAGGCGAACCGCTTCGCGGATGCGTTGTGGATCTGGAACGAGAACGTGGGCACCACGAGGAACAGCCTCACGGGACGCCGCTTCGTCGGCTGCGCCACGTGGCAGCCGCCCGCGTTCGCCGACGGCACGCCGATGCGACAGCTCCACCCCGAAGCGGACTGGCCGCTGCTGCTCGTGAGCTTCAAGTCGTCGCTGCAGAACTCCTACAGCATCGCCACGCGCACCACGAGCCTTCGCCCCGACAACCCGGTGTACGTGCACCCGGAAGACGCGGCGAAGGTTGGCGTGCGCACCGGGGACCGCGCGTGGATCGCCACGCCGGGCGGCCGCGCGCGTTGCACCGTGCTCGTCCACGAGGGCGTCATGCGGGGCGTCCTCGCGGTCGAGCACGGGTTCGGCCACCGCGAGCTGGGCGCGCGGGCGCATCGCATGGGCGACACGATGCAACCCAGGCGCCCGGAGCTCTCCGCGGGCGTGAACCTGAACGATCTCGGGCTCGTCGATCCCACGCGACGCGGCGAAGCGGTGTGGGTCGACGCGATCGCGGGCACCTCGGTGCGGCAGGGACTGCCCGCGAAGCTCGCGCGCGCGTGAGCGCGTCGCGCTAGTCGAGCGCCTCGGGATCGGCGCGCAGCATCAGGCGCGCGAGCTCCGCGGCGCTGCCGACCTCCGTCTTGTCCATCACGTGCTGGCGATGCACGTGCACGGTCTTCTCGCTGATGCCCAGCTCGCGAGCGACCGCCTTGTTCGGCAGGCCGAGCGCGACGCGACGCGCCACCTGGTGCTCGCGCGGCGACAGGCGCGCGAGCAGCGCGGCAGCCTCCGCACGCTGCGCCGCATGCAGCCGCTCCTCGCCGCCGCGGCGCACGGCGCGCGCGACCGCGTCGAGGATCGCCTGGTCGTTGAACGGCTTCTCGAGGAAGTCCACCGCACCGCGCTTCATGGCCTGCACCGCGAGCTTCACGTCGCCGTGGCCGGTGATGAACACGATCGGCGGCGTCCAGCCGCGCGCGCGCAACGCCTGCTGCAGCTCGAGCCCGCTCATCGTCGCCATGCGGATGTCGAGCACGATGCAGCCCAGGTCATCGGGCGGCGCGGGGCAGGCGGCGAGAAAGTCCTCCGCGCTCGCGTGCGAGGCCACGTGCCAGCCCACCGACTCGAGCAGGAACACGAGCGAGCGGCGGAACGCGGCGTCGTCGTCGACGATGTGGATGACGCTCTCCGCGTCGTCAATCGACATCGGGAAGGCCGAGCACGAAGACCATGCCCGGTCCGTCGGGCGGGGGAGCCGCGTCCAGGCGCCCGCCGTGCGCCTCGGCGATGGTCTTGCAGATCGACAGGCCGAGGCCGAGGCCGTCGGTCTTGGTGGTGAAGAACGGCTCGAACAGGCGCGCGCGCCCCTCGGCGTCGAGGCCGGGACCGAAGTCGCGCACCACGATGCGGATGCCGCTTTCGCCCGGCTCGAGCCGCACCTCGAGGCGGCGGCGCTCGGCCGGCAGCTCGCGCGTCGCGTCGTAGCCGTTCTTGAGCAGGTTCAGCACGACCTGCTGCACCTGCAACGCGTCGGCCTCGGTCGTGCGCCCGGGCGGCAGCGCGTCGACCACGGTCACCGCGGGCGCCGAGGCGAGCATCGCCTCGAACAACGCGACCGCCTCGCGCACCACGTCGGCGGCGACGACGTGCTCGCGCTGCGGCGCGCGCTTGTGCGCGAAGCCGCGGATGCGCGAGACGATGCCCGCGGCGCGCCGCGCCTCGGTGGCGATCTCGCCCGCCGCCTCGCGCAGCGCGGGCTCCGTGAGCCGGCCGTTGTCCGCGCGCCGCAGCAGGCTCTGCGCGTAGTTCCCGATCGCCGCGAGCGGCTGGTTGATCTCGTGCGCGAGCGTGCCGGAGAGCTCGCCGAGCACCGACAGGCGCCCGAGATGGTCCGCCTGTTCCTGGTTCGCGCGCATGCGCGCCTCGAGTGTCTCGCGCGCCGCCAGCGCGTCGCGCAGCTCCGCGGTGCGCTCGTGCACCTGGTATTCCACGCGCACGGTGTAGACGATCCAGAGCGCGATCAGCACCGCCGCGCCGGCGAGCCAGCTCCAGTAGCGCTCGACCAGCTGCATGAGCCGCGGCTCCCGCAGCGATGCATAGGGCCCGATGCGCAGCTCGCGGAAGGCGTCGTGCACCGATTGGTAATCGGCCGGGACCGACCACGCCATGCCGTTGTCGGTGCGCGGCATGTCGAGGAGCGCGATGGCGACCGCCTTCGCGATCTGCGGCGTGGTGTGGCGCAACGTGGCCATCGCCCAATCGGGATAGAGGCGCGTGGACACCGCGCAGGGGAACGCCGGGTCGGGACGCGACCACAGCACGCGGAAGCCGTGCGCGATCTCGGGGCGCGTCTCGACCACGCACGCGGGCACGACTCCGACGTCGGCCTCGCCGCGGCGCACCGCGGCGAACACGTTGTCCATCGGGAAGCCGACCACCTTCACCTCGCGCAGGTCGCGATCCGCATCGATGCCTTCGGCCGCGAGCTCGCGCCAGAGGGCCTGGTAGCCGCCGAAGCTCGCGCGCCCGGTGATGGCCACGCGCAGGCCGCGCGCCGCGCGCAGGCTGTGCCCCGGCGGCTCGTGCGCCGCGAGCGCGACGACCGCCGAACCGACCGCGTGCTCGGGCGAGACGCGGCCACGGTCGAGCGTGAGGATGCGGCTCGCGCCCAGCTCCGATTCCAGCTCGACGTAGTGACCGGGATTGGTGATCACGAAATCGATCTCGCCTGCCGCGGCGGCGCGCTCGATACCCGCGTGGTCCAGCGGGACGACATGGAAGCGGATCGGCGAGAGCACGTGGTGCAGGTGCGCGGCCATCGGCGCCCACGCCTCGAGGGGCACGTCGTTGCCCGAGTAGGAGAGCACCCCGATGTGCAGGTCCGGCTGCGGGCTCGGCGTCGGGGTCGCGGAGCCCGGGCCATCGGCCGCGAACACCGCGAGCGCGAGCAGCAGCGCGCCGGCGGCGAGCGCGAAGACGAGCACGCGGCGGTCCATGGCGCGGCCGGTGCCCGAGCGCGTCTTGCGCGGCACGTGCGATCGCTGGCGCAAGGCGCGCGGCATGTGTGCGGTCCGTCCCTGCGCGCGATTCTATGCCCGCGGGATGCGCGGGACTTGGCGTGGATCAGATGCGGACCGCGTCGCGGCTCGGCGAGAACGGCGCGATGTCGAGGGCGGGATCGCGGCCGTCGACGAGGTCGGCGACCACGTGGGCGGTCGGTGCGGCCGCGGTGAGCCCGACGTGCCCGTGCCCGAACGCGAAGATCGCGTTGGCCACGCGCGGGGCGCGCCCGATCACCGGGCGGCCGTCGGGAAGCGACGGGCGATGGCCCATCCACCGGCTGATGGCGCCGAAGGTGAGGCCGGGGAAGAGACGTTGCGCGCCCTCGAGGAGCGGCTTCGTGCGCGCGTAGTCGGGTGCCGCGTCCAGCCCCGCAAGCTCGACGGTGCCCGCAACGCGCAGCCCCCCTTCCATCGCGGTCGAGAAGAACTTGCCCTCCGCGGACATGATCGGCCGACGCGGCAGCACGCTCGGGCGCTCCAGGGTGACGTGGTAGCCGCGCTCCGTCTCGAGCAGGACCCGCGTGCCGAGCTGCGCGGCGAGCTCGTGCGAATGCGCGCCCGCGGCGACCACGATCGCGTCGCACGGCACGGCGCGTGCCGCGGTGCGCACGGCCTTCACGCGGCCCTCGGCGTGCTCGAAGCCGCATGCGGCCTGCTCGACGAAGGTGGCGCCGGCGGCGGCGAGGCGCTGCGCGAGCGCCTTCGACAGGCGCCCGGGATTCGGGCAATGACCCTGCTGCGGGAAGACGACGAGATGCGTGACGCGTGGCGAGAGCGCCGGCTCGTAGTCGCGGATCGCCGCGCCGGTGAGCACGTCGATCTGCACGCCGCGCGCCTGGCGCAGCTCGCGGCCGAGCGCATCGGATGCGAACGCGGCCTCGCTCTCGTAGGCCCACGCGTAACCGTCCTCGCGGATGAGCTCGGGCACGCCGGCCCATGCCGCGATCGGGCGCCAGTTCTCGATCGTCGCATCGAGCAACGGCAGCAGCGCATCGGCCGTCGCGTTCACCTGCGCGAGCGTGGAGCTGCGATGCATGCGCCACACCCAGCGCGCCACGCGCGGTGCGTAGGCGAGCGGAATCGACAACGGCCCGGCCGGGTCGAGCAGGTAGCCGGGCACCTTCTTCCACAGTCCCGGCATGCCGAGCGGCACGAAGGAGCAGCGGCTCAGGCACCCGGCGTTGCCGAACGAGCAGTACTCGCCGGGGCCGCGCGGATCGATCACGGTGACGTCGTGGTCGCGCATGCGCAGCACGGCCGCGCACGCGAGGCCCACCACGCCGGCGCCCACGACCGCGACGCGCATCAGCCGCCCGGGGCGCGCGACGCGGCGGCGCGCATCAGTCGAGCTTCGTGCCCGAGATGTCCGCGATGTGCTGCCACTTCGCGTTCTCGCTCCTCAGGAACGCCGCGAACTCGGTCGGCGTATCGCCGACCACGTCGAAGCCGAGCTGCGTGAACTTGGCGCGCACGTCCGGCTCCTGCACGATCTTGCGGATCTCCGCATCGAGGCGGTCGACGATCTCCTGCGGCGTGCCGCGCGGCACCGCGATGCCGAACCATTGCACCGCCTCGTAGCCCGGCACGCCGGATTCGGAGACGGTCGGCAGCTCCTTCTCCGTGGTCGAGCGCTTCGGGTTCGTGACCGCGAGCGCGACGACCTTGCCGGTCTTCACGTGCGGAAGCCATGCGACCGCGGTCCCGAACGCCAGGTCCACCTGCCCGGCGAGCAGGTCGTTCACCATCTGCGCGTCGCCCTTGTACGGCACGTGGAGCATCTGCACGCCCGCCATCGAGTTGAACCATTCGCCGAGCAGGTGCGAGATCGAGCCGTTGCCGCCGGACGCGAACGTGAGCTTGCCGGGATGCGCCTTGGCGTAGGCGACCAGCTCCCGCACCGAGCGCACCGGCACCTTCGGATTGACCACGACGAGGATGTCCGCGGTGCCCAGCAGCGATACCGGCGCAAGATCGCGGTTCGGGTCGTACGACAAGTGACGGTAGACGTACGGGGCAATGGCGAGCGTGCTGCTCGTGCCCATGAGCATCGTGTAGCCGTCGGGCGCCGAACGCGCGACGTACTCCGAGCCGATCTGCCCGCCGGCTCCCGCCTTGTTGTCGACGATCACGCCCTGGCCGAGGCGCTGCGCGAGCTTGTCGGCGAGGATGCGCGCGACGGTGTCGGTCGAGCCACCCGCGGAGAACGGCACCACGATCTTGAGCGGCTTGGACGGCCACGCGTCGGCGCAAGCCCCGAGCGGCACGAGGGCGAGGGCGGCGGCCGCGAGCGCGCCGAGGAAGCGCCGGATCATTTCCACACCTCCTTCAGCACGCGAATGAAGTTGGCGCCGAGAAGCTTGCTGATGCGCTCGGGGCGGTACTTGCGCGCGAGGAATCCCTCGACCACGTTCACCAGCTCCGAGCGCTGGGCGAAGCCCACGAGCCCGAGCCCGCCGTACTGCTTGCCCTGCGTGACCTCGGGATAGAACCACGGGGTCGCCCAGTTCGCCTTGGTCTTGCCGTCGAACCAGTCGGTCGCGAAGGTCACGTGGTCCTCGCCGATGAGCTTGATCGCGTAGTCGAAGTGGTCGAGGTAATCGTCGAGCGTCGGCTGGCGGTCGGTACGGATGAACGGCGAGAACGTGGTGATGCCGATGGTGCCGCCCTTGGCCGCCACGGCCTTCATCTGCTCGTCGGTCACGCAGCGGCGGTTGTCCGTGATGGCGCGCACGGCGGTGTGCGAGATCACGATCGGCTTCTTCGATTCCCGCGCCGCGTCGAGCGACGTGCGCTCGCCCACGTGCGCGCAGTCGACGAGGATGCCGAGGCGGTTGCACTCGCGCACCACCTGCATGCCGAAGCTGGTGAGGCCGCGGTTCTCCGGCTCGAGGCAGCCGTCGCCCAGGGCGTTGCGCTCCATGTAGGTGAGCTGCAGCGAGCGCAGGCCGAGCTTGTGCATGAGGCGGATGCGCTCGCGCTTGCCGTCGAGCCAGGTCGGGCTCTGCACGCCGAGGATCACGCCGAGCTGGCCGTTCTCCTTCGCCGCGAAGATGTCGTCGAGCTTCTCCACGTGCCGCACGCGCGGGCTCATCTCGAAGTTGAGCAGGTTCTCGTACACCGCCGAGAGCAGCTCCTCCCACGTTGGCGAGTACGACGGCTCGGAGACCAGGCAGGCGTGCAGGATGTTCCAGCCGTGGCCGACCATCATCTCCTCGTAGGTGCCTTCCGCGACGTGCGGTGTCGGGTGGACCACCGCGCCGCCGAGCGTGTCGACGACGATGGCTTCCTTCAGGATCGCGAGGGCTTCGGCGCGGCGTCCGGTCGCGCGGGCATCATCGGGCATGGGAATCTCCGGGGTGCGAGCGCCCAGCATAGGACGGCGGCGCATAACGCGCCAATCACAAGAATGGCGCGACCCATAATCGGCGCTTATGGGAACGTCGCCCGCAGGTGGCGAATGAAGTCCTCGCGCAGCTTCGAGGCGCCGCCCTCGCGCGGCGTCAGCAGCAGCCGTCTGAGCTCGATGCGCGGCTCGAGCGGCCGCATCACGAGGCCGGGCACGGGACGCGCGGAGAAGAGCGCCGTCTCCACGAGCGCGACGCCCGCTCCGTGCGCCGCGAGCATGATGGCCGTGGCGGACGTGCCGGTCTCGACCGCGATGCGCAGCTGCGGCTTGCCGCTGAGCGCGCGGTCGATGTAGGGACGCAACAGCGCTTGCGGAAGATAGGTCACGACCGCGTGCGGCTCCAGGTCGCGCACGCGGATCGCGGCGCGGCGCGCGAGCGCGTGGCGGGCGGGCAGGATGCAGCCGAGCGCCGTGCGGCCGATCTCGGCCATGCGCACCGCGGCGCTCGCGAGCGGCTCGTAGGCGACGCCCAGGTCCACCTCGCGGTTGATCACGCGGTCGAGCACGATCGGCGAGGCGAGCGCCTGCAGCTTCATCTGGACGCCGGGCCGCGTCGACACGAAGGTCGCCACCGCCTTCGCGACGAAACCGTCGCACAACGGATGGGCCGCGGCGATCGAGAGCACGCCGCGTGCGCCCTTCGCGAGGTCCTGGCTGAAGCGCTCGACCGCGCCCAGCCGGCCGAAGATCTCCGCCACGTCGGGCAGCAGCGCCTTCGCCTCCGGCGTGGGACGCAGCCGACCGCCCGCGCGGTCGAAGAGCGTCATGTGCAGGCGGCTCTCGAGCTGCTTGAGCGCGGCGCTCACCGCGGGCTGCGTGACGTTCAGCACCCGCGCCGCGCCGGTGATTGTGCCGGAGCGCATGATCGCGTAGAACACTTCGATCTGTCGCAGCTTGATCATCGCGCCTGCCATTGTCGGGACATGGGCAAGCTTTCGGCAAGCTGAAGGCGCGTCAACGGGCGCCGCGAAGCGGCCGTTGGACGGCGACCACGCACCTGCGGGGAGGGGAGATGCGGATCCACCGAACCAGGCCGCTCAGCGCCGCCGCCGTACTGGCGCTCGGCGTCGCGGCGCAGTTTGCCGGCGCGGCGCAGCCGACCGCGATCGCGATCGAATATTTCAACACCGGGCTCGGCCGCTATCTGCTCACCGCCGATCCGGCCGAGGCCGCGCTGCTCGACAGCGGCGCCGCGGGTGCCGGATGGCAGCGCACCGGCGGCCGCTTCGGCGTCTTCGCCTCCGGGGCGGACGCGCCTTCGCTCGCGCCGGCATGCCGCTTCGAGGCGCGCGCGCAACCCGGCCTCGGCTCGCGCTTCTATACGGCGAACGCGGCCGAGTGCGCCGCGATGCGGGCCGATCCCGCGTGGTCCTACCAGGGCGTCGCCTTCTACGTGTCGTTGCCGGACACGCAGTCGGCCTGTGCGCCGGGCACAACGCCGGTCTATCGCGCCGCCGACGCCACCACGCTGAACACGCGCTACACGGTGGACGCGACGGTCTATGCGAACGCCCCGGCGCTCGGCTATGACGCCGACGGCGTCGTCATGTGCGTGCCGCTGTCGGCCGCGGACGTGCACGCCGATGCCGTGCGGCTGCTGCGCCAGGCGACGTTCGGCGCGACGCCCTCCGAGGCACAACGCGCCGCCGCGATGGGGGCCGCCGCATGGGTCGACGCGCAGCTCGCGATGCCGGAAACGGCCTATCCCGACTATCCGTGGGTGCCTGCGAACCGCGATCCGTCCTGCGTGGACGACACGACACCGCCCGTCACGCCGACCAGCTATTGCGCGCGCGACAACTACTCGCTCTTCCCGCTGCAGGTGCGGTTCTTCGCGAACGCGCTCACGCGGGCGGACCAGCTCCGGGCGCGCGTCGCCTTCGCCCTGTCCGAGATCATGGTCACCTCCGGCGTGGCCAACCCGCGCAACTACGCGATGCGCGAGTACCAGCAGCTGCTCGAGGATCACGCGTTCGGGAACTACTACGACCTGCTGCTCGCCGTGACGCTGTCCCCGCAGATGGGCGCCTACCTCAACATGGCCAACAACAACAAGGCGAATGCCGCCACGGGCACGCAGCCGAACGAGAACTACGGTCGCGAGATCCTGCAGCTCTTCTCGATCGGCCTTTCGAAGCTCAATCCGGATGGCACCGTGCAGACCGACGCGAACGGCACGCCGATCCCGACCTACGACCAGAACGTGATCGAGGGCTTCTCGCACGTCTTCACGGGCTGGACCTACGCGCCCGTGGCGGGCGCCCCGATGCGCAACGATAATCCGCTCAATTTCCTGGGCGCGATGCTGCCGGTGAACGCGAACCACGACTTCACCTCGAAGCTGTTGCTCGACGGCGCCATCGCGCCGGCGGGCCTCGCGATGGCGCAGGACCTCGCGTTCGCGCACCAGGCGATCTTCAACCATCCGAACGTCGGCCCGTTCATCGGCCGCCAGCTCATCCAGAAGCTCGTGACGAGCCAACCGAGCCCCGGGTATGTCGCGCGCGTGAGCGCCGCGTTCGCCGACGACGGAACGGGAAAGCGGGGCAACCTCGCGGCGGTCGTGCGCGCGATCCTGCTCGATCCCGAGGCGCGCGGCGCGCGCAAGATCGATCCCGGGTACGGCAAGCTCCTCGAGCCGGCGCTGTTCGTGACGAGCGCGGCGCGCGCCGGCGGCGCGCAATCCGATGGCGTGTTCCTGCGGGCGCAGTCCGCCGCACTCTCGCAGAACGTGTTCTACGCGCCGACCGTGTTCAACTTCTACCTGCCCGGCTACGTGATCCCCGGCACGCAACGCATCGGCCCCGAGTACCAGCTCTTCACCGCCGCGACGGCGATCGGCCGCGCGAATTTCGCGAACACGCTGCTCTACGGCAGGATCGCGCCCGATCCGGCGGTCTTCGGGGCGACGGGCACCACGATCGACCTCTCGCCGTACACCGCGCTCGCCGGCGACGCGAACGCCCTCGCCGACCGCCTCGCCGACGATCTGCTGAACGGCACCATGTCGGATGCGATGCACGCCGCGGTCGTGTCCGCGATCGGCGCCGTTGCGCCGAGCGATGCGCCCGGCCGGGTGCGCGCCGGGCTCTATCTCGTCCTCGCCTCTCCCCAATTCCAGGTGCAACGATGAAAAAAGCCCGCCGCCAATTCCTGTTCCGCTCCGCCGCCCTCGGGGCCGGCGGCCTGGCCGCGCGCGCATTGCCGTTCGCGGCCCTCGCTGCGGCACGCGCGCACGCGCAGTCCGCGCCGGATTACCGGGCACTCGTCTGCGTGTTCCTCTACGGCGGGCTCGACGGCAACAGCCTCGTCGTGCCGCTCGACAACGCGGGCTACGCCAAGTACGCGACGGCGCGCCCAGCCAGCTCCAGCCTCAACATCCCGCAGGCGTCGTGGCTGCCGATCGAGCCCGCAGGCCTTTCCACACCGTACGGCATGCATCCGCAACTGACCGCGCTGCAGCCCCTCTTCGGGCTGGGCAAGCTCGCGATCGTCGCCAACGTGGGCACGCTCGTCGCGCCCACGACCCAGGCCACGTACCAGACGCTGCGTCCCGACAATCTCTACTCGCACGCGGACCAGCAGGCGCAGTGGCAGTCCTCGATCTCGCACGGCAGCAGCCCCACCGGCTGGGGCGGCCGCATCGCGGATGCGCTGGGCACCCGGTTCGGCGCCTTCCCCGTGGTCACTTCGCTCGCCGGCGCGAGCCTTTTCCTGGCCGGCAGCGCGAGCAGCCCCCTCGCGCTCGGCGCGAGCGGCGGCCTCGCCCTGCAGGGCTTCGGCAACACGCCGGCGGCCACGGCGCGGCGCGCGGCCCTCGACGCGATCCTCGCGGCGGACCTGGGCAATGCGTACGTGAAGGCGGCGAGCGACGTGGCGCGGCAGGCCCTCTCGTTGAGCGGGATCGTGAATCCGATCCTCACCTCCACGACGTCCACCGTGGCGGCGCTCTTCGCGGGACAGACGAGCGGCATCGCGCAACAGCTGCTGCAGGTGGCGAAGCTCATCGAGGCGCGCGCGCAGACCGGCGCGAGACGCCAGGTGTTCTTCGTCTCGCTCGGCAGCTTCGACACGCACAACAACGAGCTGACCACGCTCACGACGCTGCTCGGACAGCTCGCGCCGGCCCTGCGCTCGTTCTACGACGCGACGGCGCAGCTCGGCGTGGCGGACCGGGTTACCGCGTTCACGATCTCCGATTTCGGGCGCACGTTGCAGCCGGCCTCGGGCGGCGGCACCGACCATGCGTGGGGAAGCCATCACCTGGTCGTCGGCGGGAGCGTGCGCGGCGGCGTGATGTACGGGCGCTATCCGGACCTCACGCTCGGCGGCCCCGACGATGCGGAGCACGAGGGGCGCTGGATTCCCACGAGCTCGGTGGACCAGTACGGCGCGACGCTCGCGCGCTGGCTCGGCGTCGACGACGCGGGACTCGCGAGCGTCTTCCCGAACCTCGCGCGCTTCCCGAGCGCGGACCTCGGCTTCCTCGGCTAGAGCGCCGCCGGGGCCTTCGGCAGCGGCTGGCGCCGCCCGTGGTCGGTGCGCTGGTCGTAGTCGTCCTGCAGGCGCTGCATGCGCTTGAGGACCGGATCGGCGCGGCGGCTCACCTCGGCGCGCACCGCCTCGCAGCTGGCCGCGGGCGGCGTGGCGCGCAGCACGCGCTCGACTTCGCTCGCGGTGTCGAGCCCGATGCGCACATGGCCGTTCTCGTGGTTCTGCAGGGAAGCGAGGTAGCGGTCCCACCACGCGCGCACTTCGGGCGCCGCATGGTCACGCTCGGTCCAGCGCGGCAGCTGCACCTGCGCCTCGAGCGACGCCTCGTAGCTGGCGAGGCGGCAGCCGGCGCCCGCCGGCTCGGTGGTGAAGCGGTAGCGCACCTGCGCCTCGGTGTGGCCGGCCCAGCCCGCGGGGCCCTTGCGCTTCATCTGCGCGAGGATCTCGTCGACGGTGCGGCCGTGGATGTCGTAGTACTGGGTGGCGGTGTCGACCGCGGGACCCGGGACGGCGTTCGGAGCGGCTTGCGGCGCGAACGACGCCGTGGCGGCGATGAGACCCGCCGCCAGCAACCAACGGTCGTGCATGGGAGTCTGTAGTGGTTCTCGGGGGTGCTGCAGACAAAATAGCGGGGCGCCGCCGCGTTTGCAAGACGGCACCGACGACAACCGAAACGTGGCGCCACGATTCGTGGCGCGCGAGCTACAGAGAAAGACGCCCGCCACGCCGGGCGTGCGCGGCAGCGCGGGCCAGGGTGGGCATGAGATTGAGGCCCGTGATATGGCGCAGGCGCGTGGCGCCCGTGCGCAGGTCCGCGAACGACTCGTCGATGCCGGGACCGACCGCGGCGATCGCCACGACGTTGCCCGCCTCGGAGGGCGCCAGCGCGAGCACGCGATCGTCGAACGCCGCGCGCAGGCGCTCGACGCTCGCCGCCGCGCTCTTGCGCCGCGTGAGCAGGTTCACCGCGAGGAGTCCCGTGTCCGAGAGGCGCGCGCGGCAGTTCACGTAGAAGGCGACCGTGTCGAGCATCCCCGCGCGACCCTTCTCGTCGAACCCGTCGACGACGATCAGGTCGAAGCGCGCGCGCGCGGCGGCCACGAACTCGTACGCGTCGCCGATGCGCACGCGCACGCGGCGCGGATCGTCGGGCAGCCTGAAGAACTGGCGCGCGGCGGCGAGCACCTCGGGGGCGATCTCGACCACGGTGAGGCGCGCGCCCGGACGATGGCGATAGAGCCAGCGCGTGAGCGAGGCCGAGCCGAGCCCCACCTGGAGCACGCTCGCGGGCCACGCTGCCGCGCCGCGCAGCAGCAGCGGCAACAGCATCTCGCGCGTGTACTCGAGCTCGAGCGCCCACGGACGCGCGATGCGCATCGCGCCCTGGATCCACGGCGAGCCGAAGTGGAGGTAGCGCACGCCGCGCTCCTCGCGGATGTCGATGCGGGGCATGGTCGGGAGAAGCGACATAATAGCCGCCCCATCCCCGGAGAACGCCATGCCGATGGTCCGCATCGAGCTGTACAAGGGGCGCACGCCCGAGCAGAAGAGCGCGTGCGCGAAGGAGATCGTGCGCGCGATCCAGCAGCACCTCAACGCGCCGCCGGAAGCGACACAGGTCGTCTTCGTCGACGTCGACAAGGCCGACTGGCTGCTGGGCGCGGCGCTGCTGCCGAAAGGCGGGGCTGACTGAAGGCGCTACGCGCGCGAAGCGAGCGCGCGGATGCGCGCCGCAAGCGCGGCGACCTCCGGATCGTCGACCGGGTGCGCCGCGCCGCCCAGCGCGTTCTCGACGAGGCGCGCGAGCGTCGGCTCCTGCGGCGTCACCGTGCCGAAGAACGCAACCCGATCGCCGTGCGCGATGAGCAGCGTGGGAAAGTTCTCGACGTCGACGCCATCCAGCGCGTCCGCCTCGTCCTCCACGTCGACCCACACGAAGCGCGCGTGCGCAGCCTGCACGGCGCCCTGCCGCTCGAAGATGCCGCGATAATCGCGGCACGTGCCGCACCATTGCGCGCACAGGCATGCGACCAGCCATTGCGGTTCGGGGCGTGCGCCTTCCATCGTCGCCTGCTTCCTTGCGCGTCTGCCGCGATCATCGCGAACGCCCATCCTCGCACAGCCCGCGGCGCGCGACGTGCCCAAGAAAAACGGCGGGCGACACGCGCCACCCGCCGTCTTTCGTTCCGCCGCCCGGGGGCAGCGGCCCTGCGAACGTCAGCGGCTGCTTCTACCCGAGGAGGACAGGCCGCTGGCGCCCGACGTGGACGGGCTGCTCATCGAGCCCGACATCGATCCGCCCGTCGTGCCGCTCGAGGTGGAGCTGGTGTCGTCGCCCGAGGACGAGCCGTTCACGCCGCTCGCGCCGGTCTCGGAGGAGGAGCTGGACCCGGACATGTTGTCGTTGTCCTTCGCGCCCGGCTTGCCGCTGAGCGGCGCCTCGTTGTGGTTGCGCCGATAGCCGTAGGCCTTGCCGTACGGCGCGCCCGCGCTCTTGCCCGCCGTGCCGGTGGTCGTGTCGTCGGCATCGTTGTCGGTGCTCGACGTGGCGCCGGCGCTCGGCGACGCGCTCGAGCCGGTGGCCGAGCCGGTGGTCGAACCGGTGGTGGAGCCGGTGTCGGACCCGCTGATCGAGCCGGTGGTGGACCCCATATTGGAGCCCGGAGTCGATGCGGTGGAGCCCGTGTCGGAACCCGTGGTCGAACCGGTGGTGGAGCCGGTCGTCGAGCCGGTGGTGGAGCCGGCGCTCGGCGAGCCGAGGGTCGGCGAGCCGCTGGTGCCGAGATCGGAGCCGCTGGTGGTGCCGCCGCTCAGCGAGCCGCTCGCGGATCCGCTGGCACTGCCGGCAGCACTGCCACCGGCACCGCCGCCTTGTGCGAAAGCGGTGGCAGCGCCGAATGCGACGACGAGGGCGGTGACGAGTTGGGTGGGTGTGGGTTTGCGCATGTGTTCAACCTCCGTGTGGAACGAATAGAACGGACAGGTGCGCGGCGTGGCGGTTTAGGCGAATTGCGTGATCGCATCGGGCCATGTCGCCGCCCTGAGACATATCGCATCGCGTATGGAATGCAGCACAACGTGCTAACGTCTCGCCGCTGAAGCGCCGGTCGCTTCGAGGAGGACCCTTGAACAGCCCTGCCCTCACCGCCGCGCCCCGCTGGTCGTGGCTTCCCGCCCCCGCCACCTGGCGCTATCACGCGCTGCTCGGCGCGCTCGGCATCTTCGTGCTCGGCCCGCTCGCGGGCGTGACCGCGTCGTACATGAACTTCTCGCTCGGTTTCTTCATCGGCGGGCAGGTGCTCGCGGGCATCCTCGGCTCGACCGTCACCTATGGCTACGGCGCCGAGGGCAAGCACGGCGCGAACTTCATCCAGACCGCGGCCGCCTCGGTGTCGGGCATGAGCGCGATGGGCGTGCTGGTCCAGGCGATGGTGTGGATGGGGTTGCCGCAACCGCCGATGTGGGAGATGGTCCTCTACCTGCTCTGCATCGGCATGTTCGCGGCGGGCGTGGGCATGCTGTACACGCCGGTGCTCGTCGACCGCATGCGCCTCACCTATCCGTCGGGGCTCGCGGTCGCGAACATCCTGCGCGCGCTCACCGACCCGGTGTTGCTGCGCCAATCGGTGAACAAGCTCGGCACGGGCATCGCGTTGGGCCTCTTCACGGGACTCGCCGGGCCGAAGGTCGCGCTGCTCAACGCGATCGAGTTCTCCGCCTCGACGTTCGGCGCGGGCATGGTCGTGAGCGCGCGCATCGGCGTGCCGGCGATCGTCGGCGGCCTCGTGAGCCTCGCGCTCGTGCCGTTCTTCGTCTCGATCGGCTGGCTCAATCCCGGCGACCCGTTCCGCAAGATCACCTTCCTCATCGCGCTCGGCACGATCATGGGCGCGGCGATCATCGACCTGTCGCTCATCCTGTGGGAAGCGGCCCGCCGCCTGCGCGAGACGCGTGCGACGAGCGCGGCGCCCGCGGCGGCGCCCGACTGGAAGCGCGTGAACACGCACAAGCTCGTGCTGTGGGTCGCCGCGTGGGCGGTCGGCATCGTGCTGTCCGGTCACCTCGTGCTCGGCCAGCCCGTGGGCTACCTCGTGCTCGCGGTCGCGATGGTGTTCGTCTTCGCGATGGTGAACGGCATCTCCGTGGGCATCAGCGACAGCAACCCGATCTCGTCGGCGTTCGTGGTTTGCGTCGTCATCATGGCGTCGATCGGCCTCAAGGACCCGACCGTCGGGCTGATGGCGGGCAGCGTGCTGCTGATCTCCACCACGGTGGCTTGCGACATGCAGCAGGACCGCTCCACCGGCTGGCGCCTGGGCACGCACCGCGTGATCCAGTTCCGCTACCAGGTGGCGGGCATCCTGATGGGCGCGATCATGGGCGTGCTGTTCGCTAAGCTCTTCATGGCCGCGTACCCGGTGCTGCTGCAGGACCAGACCGTGATGAAGGCCTCCGAGCAGCCGGCGAACTGGAGCTCGGCGATGACCTACAAGTTCGTCGGGATCCTGCGCAGTCTCACCGATCCCAAGCCGTACCAGATCACCGCGATCTGGGTCGGTGTCGCGATCGGCTTCGCGATCCAGGCGATCCGGCGCCTGCTCAAGTCCAACCCCGCGTACCAGCGCTTCGTCGCGAGCGGGCGCGCGGGCTTCGCGACCGACTTCGCGATCGACGCGATCGTCCTGCCCTCGCCCTACGCGCTGTCGTTCGGCGGCTTCGTGAACCTCAACACGTCGCTGTGGTTCGGCGCGGGCGGCATCGTGTCGAGCCTGTTCAACACGTTCGTGAAGCCGAAGTCGCGCGCCGCCGCGGTGCCCGAGGACATGAGCAGCACCTCGCTGTTCGGCGGCGGCTTGATCGCGGGCGACGCGCTCGCGGCGCTCGCGCTCGGGATCACCGGGCTCCTGAAGACCGTCCTCGCCGGCTGATCCGCCCGATCAAGTCGTCCCGGAGCTCGACGGAACGCCCGGGGTGCCCGGCGCGGGTGTGCCGGGTAGCGACGGAGGAATCGGCGCGGTGCCCGGTGTCGCAGGCGTGGGCGGCACCGCGGGCATGGCCGGTGTCGCCGGCGTCGCGGGCACGGCCGGATTCGCCGGATTCGTCGTGATCGGAGGAACGGTCGGTGTCGCGAGGTCCGGTGGCGTCACCGGAGTGACCGCGAAATCGTCGGCGTCGTTGTCGTTGTCGAGCGTGCCCGAGCGCCTGCCCGGCATGCGGGCCGTGCCGCTCGAGTTCGCGCCGAGCCGGCCACCATCGTTGTCCGCATCGCCGTTCAGGCCGAAGCGCGAGGTGGTGTCGCCGGGCAGCGGCGTCGCGAGCGTGGAGCCCGCGCCATTCGGCGTCATGCCGCCGTTCAGCGACGAGGTCGCGCCGTTGTTCGCCGCGGCGCTCGCCGAGCCGCCGAGGGTTCCGGTTCCGGTGCCGGCGCTCGCCGACCCGCCGAGGCTGCCGCCTGCCGCACCAGCGCCCGCCGTGCCCGCGGCGCTCGCCTGCCCGACCGCGCCGCCCGCCGCGAGGGCAAACGCTACCGACGTCGCGAGGGTCCCGAGGAAAGATTTACGCATCGTGGCCTCCTTGCATGCCCGTTCCGGGTAAACCGGATTTGGTGCAATGCGCGTGCCACCGAAAAGCGGCGCGGCCGGCGCGAGCGGGACGCCAACCGGCCGCGCCCGAACGCCTCTCAGCTCGGATCGCCCTGTGCGAGTCGCGCGAGCACCCGCGCGACGATGCGGTCGCAGCGCTCGCCGGCGAAATGGAACGCCTGGTCGAGCGCGACGTCGAGCGTGCGCGACAGCGACTCGCGCAGCATGCCGCGCGCGCGGAAGAAGCGCGTGCGCACGGTCGGCTCCGGAATGCCGAGCACCAGTGCGGTCTCCTCGACGGAAAGCTCCTCGACGGCGCGCAGCACGAACACCGCGCGGAACGCCTCGGGCAGCGCATCGATCTTCGCTTCCATGAGCCGCCGCGCCTCGCGGCGCAGCGCCTCCTGCTCGGGCGTGCCGTTCTTCTCGTCGCGCGTCTCGTTCATGTCGAGGCCCTCGCCGATGTCGCCCGCGAGCGGGATCACTTCCGCCGCGCGGCGCGAACGGCGCAGGCGCGCGAGCGCCTCGTTCACCGTGATGCGGATCAGCCACGTGGACAGCCGCGCCTCGCTGCGGAATGCGTCGATGCCGCGGATCGCCTTGAGGTAGGCGTCCTGCACCGCGTCCTCCGCCTCGGCGTCGTCGCGCAGGATCGCGCGCGCCGTGCGGAAGAGCGTCTGGTTGTGGCGGCGCATGAGCAGGCGCAGCGCCTCCTCCTCGCCGGCGGCCACGCGCCGCGCGAGCTCGGCGTCGGGCATCTTGGGGTCGAGGACAGGAAGGCGGGCGGCTTGGCTCATGGTCGTTTCCCGGGTTCGCGCATTCGATGCAGCCCGGCGGCGCCGCGTTCCCGGGCTCGTCGGCGGATCGCGGCCGCTCGCGCTACCCGGAGTTGCGCAATCCCGCGGCCAGGCCGTTGATCGAGATGTGGATGCCGCGGCGCACGCGGTCGTCCGTGGCCCCGGCGCGATGGCGCTTGATGAGCTCGACCTGCAGGTGGTTGAGCGGATCGAGATAGGGGAAGCGGTTGCGGATCGAGCGCGCGAGCGCGGGGTTGCCCTCGAGGAAGCCCGCCGCGCCGGTGATCTCGAACAGGCGGCTCACGGTGCGGTCGAACTCGCCGCGGATGCGCTCGAAGACCTGTGCGGCGAGGGCGCGATCGCCGAGCAGGTCGCGATAGCGCGCGGCCACCGCGAGGTCCGCCTTCGCGAGCAGCATGTCGAGGTTCGAGAGCATGCCGCGGAAGAACGGCCACTCGCGCCACATGCGCGCGAGCAGCTCGCGGCCCGCGTCGCCGCGCCGTTCGAGGAACGCGCTCACCGCCGCTCCGAAGCCGTACCAGCCGGGCAGCATGACGCGGCATTGCGCCCACGAGAACACCCAGGGGATCGCGCGCAGGTCCTCGATGCGGCGCGACGCCTTGCGCGAGGCGGGGCGCGAGCCGATGTTGAGCTCGGCGATCTCGTTGATCGGCGTGGTCGCGCGGAAGTACTCGACGAAGCCGGGCGTCTCGTAGACGAGGTTGCGGTACGCGGCCATCGCCGAGGCGGACAGCTCGTCCATCGCCGCCGTGAACTCGTCGTGGCTCGGATGCGGCGTCTCGTCGTAGGTCGCGCGCACCGTCGCGGCGAAGAGCGCCTCGAGGTTGCGCCGCCCGATGTCGCGGTTCGCATACTTGCTCGCGATCACCTCGCCCTGCTCGGTGAGCCGGATCTCGCCCTGCACGCTGCCCGCGGGCTGCGCGAGGATCGCCTCGTAGCTCGGCCCGCCGCCGCGCCCGACGGTGCCGCCGCGGCCGTGGAAGAAGCGCAGGCGCACGCCCGCCGCGCGGAACACGTCCACCAGCGCGACGGACGCCTTGTAGAGCTCCCAGTTGGACGTGACGTAGCCGCCGTCCTTGTTGCTGTCGGAGTAGCCGAGCATCACTTCCTGCTGGTCTCCGAGCGAGGCGACGAGCGCGCGCGCCGCGGGGCACGCGAACCACGCGCGCATCGTCGCGGGACAGTCGCGCAGGTCGGCGATGGTCTCGAACAGGGGCACGATCTGCAGCGCGCTCGTGGGCCTGGCGCCGGGCGTGACGAGGCCCGCTTCCTTGAGCAGGACCGCGACCTCGAGCAGGTCGGACACGCTCTCCGCCTTGGAGATGACGTACTGGCGGATCGCCGCGGGCCCGAGCCGCCGGTGCACGTCGGCGGCCGCCTGGAAGATCGCGAGCTCGCCCTGCGCGAGCTCGGAGTACGCGGCGAAGGGCGAGCGCAGCAGGCGCGGCGAGGCGAGCTCGGCGAGCAGCACCCGTTGGCGTCCGTCCTCGCCGAGCGCCGCGTAGTCGGCGGCGACCCCCGCCTCGCGCAACAGCTCCGCGATCACCTTCTCGTGCACGCTCGAGTTCTGGCGCAGGTCGAGGGTGGCGAGGTGGAAGCCGAAGGCCTCGACCGCCTTGCGCAGGAGCCGCAGTCGTCCGTCGGCGAGCAGACCGTTGCCGTCGGCGCGCAGGCTCGCGTCGACCACCTCGAGATCGATCGCGAGGTCCGACGCATCGGGATAGGGCCCCGATTCGGCCAACGGCGCCGCATGCTGCACGCGCACCCCGAGCGCCGACGCGGTCGCGAACAGCCGCGCATAAACGGTCGACAGCGCGCGCCGGTACGGCTGGTCCTGGTGGTGCGGCGAGCGGTCGGGCGATGCCTCGGCGAGCGCATCGAGCGCGGGCGTCGTGCGTGCGAGCAATTGCGAGAGCGGCAGCTCGCCCGAGAGCTTCTCCAGCTGGCCGAGGTAATGGTCGAAGACGATCTCGGCCTGGCGGCGGAACGCGCGCTCGAGCATCTCCGCGGTCACGAACGGGTTGCCGTCGCGATCGCCGCCGACCCAGCTGCCGACCGCCATGAGCGGCGGCAGCTCCGGGCGCTCGCCCGCGCCGGGCAGCCGCGCGATCGCGTCCTCGATGTCGGCCACGAGCCGCGGCACCGCGTCGATGAACGTGTAGCGGAAGTAGGCGGTCGCGTTCTCGATCTCGTCGGGCACGCCGAGCTTCACCGCGCGCAGCACGCGCGTCTGCCAGAGCGTGGCGACCAGGCGGCGCATCTCGGTCACCGCCGCCTCGACCTCCGCGGGCAGCGCGTCGCCCGAATCCGCGCGCACGAGCCAGTCGGCGATGGCGAGCTCGCAATCGAGCGTGCTCTTGCGCTGCACCTCGGTCGGATGCGCGGTGAGCACGGGATGGACGCGGATGACGCCCAGGCGCCGCGCCGCTTCCTCGCGCGTCGTGCCGCGCTCCTGCGCCTCGGCGAACAGGCCGCGCAGCGTCGAGGGCAGCGGTGGCGCGCCCTCGCGGCGCATGGCGCGGTGGCGCCGGATGTGGTGGCGGTCCTCGGCGATGTTGGCGAGCATCGAGAAGTAGCTGAACGCGCGCACCACCGCCATCGCCTGCTCGCTGGTGAGCCGCTCGAGGATCTGCCCCAACGTATCGCGCGAGGCGACGTCCTCGAGCCGGCGGCTCGCCACCGCGAGCTTGCGGATCTCCTCGACCATCTCGAACGCGGCGTCGCCCTCGTGCGCGCGAATCGTGTCGCCGAGAAGCCGCCCCAGCAGGCGGATGTCCTCGCCCAGCCGGGCGTCCTTGTCGAAGCGGTCGTTCATCCTTCGAGCTTACGCCATCCGCACCGCCGCCTGCCGTTGATTCCCATCAAGGCTCAGCGCGCCCGCAGCCGCTTGCGGAAGGCGGCGACGTGCGCGGCGAAGCCGTCGATGAATCGGCGCGCGACGGGCGAGAGCGTGCGCTGGACCGGATGCAGCGCCGCCACGTGGAACTCGATCGCCGGGTCGAACGGGCGCATCGCGACGCCGCGTCCTTCGTACTCGACCGCGGTGAAGGGATCGACGATGCCGATGCCGGCGCCGGCCGCCACCAGCGCGCACACGATGCCCGACAGCGGCGTCTCGACGCGCACGCGGCGCTTGATCCCGTGCGACGAGAACACCTCGTCGATGCGGTACTGCAGCGGCGTGCTCGGCCCGAGGCCCACGAACGGCTCGCGCGCGAAATCGCGCGGCTGCAGGCGCCGCTTGCGGGCGAGGCGGTGTCCGTCGGGGACGACGGCCACGTAGCGCAGCGCCGGCATCGCCTCCGCGGCCACGGCCGCGTGCTGGATCGGCGCGGCCGCGAAGCCCACGTCGCACTGCTCGCTCACCACCCAGTCGAGCACCATGTGCGAGACCAGCCCGAACATCGCGATGTCGACGCCCGGGTGCGCCGCGAGAAACGCGGCCGCGAAGCGCGGCATCGTGCCGTTGGCGAGCGTGGGCATCACCGCGACCCGCAGCATGCCCGTGCGCCGCTCCCGCAGCTCGCGCGCCGCGTGGGCGATGCGCGCGAGCCCCACGTACGAGCGCTCGACCTCGCCATAGAGCGCGATCGCCTCGCGCGTGGGCACCAGGCGGTTGCCGCGCCGCTCGAAGAGCGCGAGGCCGAGCTCGGCCTGCAGCTCGCGCACCAGCCGGCTCACCGCGGGCTGCGTGACGTGCATCGCCTCCGCGGCGCGCGTCGTGCTGCCGGTGAGCATGAGCGCGCGGAAGGCCTCGATCTGGCGCGGTTGCAGGCGGTCCATGGGTATAAGGTTTTAGCATAGGTCGCGCGCGAGAATGAATTTGACGCCGCGTTCGGGGCGGCGGGAACATCGGCGTTCCGATCCAGCCCGGAGGAGAAACCATGCGCAAGCCCATCGGCGCGATCGCCGCCGCCGTCCTCGTCGCCCTGTCCGCGGGCGCCGCCGCCCAGCAGAAGACCTTCTACGTCGCCGGCTACGGCGGATCGTTCGAGCAGACCATGCGCAAGGAGATCATCCCCGCCTTCGAGAAGAAGCACGGGGTGAAGGTGGCGTACGTCGCGGGCAACTCCACCGACACCCTCGCGAAGCTGATCGCGCAGAAGGCCAACCAGCAGATCGACGTGGCGATCGCCGACGACGGCCCGATGTACCAGATGATCAACCTGGGCCTGTGCTCGAAGATCGAAGCGCTCCCGGCGGATGACATCTATCCGAGCGCGCGCTTCAAGGGCGACAGGGCGGTGGGCATCGGCCTGGTGGCCACCGGCTTCATGTACAACACCAGGTTCTTCAAGGAGAAGGGGTGGGCCCCGCCGACCTCGTGGAACGACCTGAAGGACCCGAAGTACAAGGGCCTGCTGGTGATCCCGCCGATCAACAACACGTACGGGCTGCTGACGCTCGTCATGTACGCGCGCATGAACGGCGGCGGGGAGAAGGCGATCGACCCCGGCTTCAAGGTGATGAAGGAGCAGGTGAACCCGAACGTGCTCGCCTACGAGCCCTCGCCCGGCAAGATGACCGAGCTCTTCCAGAGCGGGCAGGCGGCGATCGCGGTGTGGGGCTCGGGGCGCGTGCAGTCGTTCGCCATCACCGGCTTCCCCGTCGACTTCGTGTATCCGAAGGAAGGCGCGCTCACGCTGCTCGCCGCGGTGTGCCCGGTCGCCAAGCCGAACGCCTCGGCGCTCGCCCAGGACTTCGTGCGCGAGCTGATCGCGCCCGGCTTCCAGCACGTGCTCGCGATGGAGTACGGCTACGGTCCGGTGAACAAGAAGGCGAAGGTCGATGCCGAGAAGATGCGCATGGCCCCGATCGGCGAGCGCGCCGCCAAGCTCATCACCATCGACTGGGACACCGCCAACGAGAAGCGCGACGAGTGGACGAAGCGCTGGAACCGCGAGATCGAGCGATGACGAGTCAGGCAGACTAAGGGCGTTGGAACCACAGATGAACGCAGAGAAAACCGGCTCGGTGTCGTTCGCGCTTCGCGGGAAACGTGCTCGGCGTTTCGACCCGAATCGGCAACTTGAGCTTGCAATGATCTCTTCCGTGTTCATCTGTGTTCATCTGCGGTTCGCCCGCTTTTCTCTCGAGTAACTCGTGTCGTTCCTCGTCCTCGACCAGCTGACGAAGCGCTTCGGCGAGCATGTGGCCGTCGACGGCCTCTCGCTCGCGGTCGAGAAGGGCGAGTTCGTGTCGCTGCTGGGGCCGTCGGGCTGCGGCAAGACCACGACGCTGCAGATGATCGCGGGCTTCGTCGAGGCGAGCGCGGGCCGCGTGACGCTCGACGGCCGCGACCTGCTGGCGGTCAAGCCCGCCGAGCGCGGGCTCGGCATCGTGTTCCAGAGCTACGCGTTGTTCCCGCATCTCACCGCGGCGCAGAACGTGGCGTTCGGGCTCGAGATGCGCAGGGTGCCGCGGGCCGAGCGGGAGGCGCGCGTGAAGGAGGCGCTCGCGCTCGTCGGCCTCGCCGCCTTCGCCGACCGCTTTCCGCGCCGCATGTCCGGCGGGCAGCAGCAGCGGGTGGCGCTCGCCCGCGCGCTGGTGATCCGCCCGCGCATCCTGCTCCTCGACGAGCCGCTCTCGAACCTCGACGCGAAGCTGCGCGAGGGAATGCAGATCGAGCTGCGCCAGATCCAGCGCACGGTCGGAACCACGACGCTCCTCGTCACGCACGACCAGGCCGAAGCGATGGCCTTGTCCGACCGCATCGTGGTGATGAACGCCGGTCGCGTCGAGCAGATCGCGCGCCCGCACGAGGCGTACGAGAAGCCGGCCACGCCGTTCGTCGCCGGCTTCCTCGGCAAGACCAACGTGCTCACGGTGGACGGACAAGCGGTCTCGGTGCGGCCCGAGAAGATCGCATTCGCGGACGGCGCCGGGCGCCTCGCCGGCCGGATCGCGGCGCGCATCTTCCAGGGCAACCACTGGCTCTACCAGGTGGAGACCGCGGCCGGGGCCGTCACGGTCATCCGGCAGAACACCGGGGAGCCCGCGCCCGGCGAGGGCGAGAACGTGGGGCTCACGTGGTGAGCCGCAAGGGCTCCGCGTCGTCGTCGGCCACGGCGCGCGCGTACCTGCTGTCCGCGCCGGCGCTCGCGCTCTACGCCGCCATCGTCGTCGTGCCGATCGCGATGACGTTCGTGCTCTCGTTCCACGATTTCAGCACGATGAAGGGCATCCAGCCGGTCTTCATCCTCAAGAACTGGCACGACCTGTTCACCGACGGCTACTACGGGGAGATGTTCCTGCGCACGTTGCGCGTGGCGGTGGCGGTGACCGCGATCTGCATCGTGGCCGGCACGCCCGAGGCCTACATCATCCACCGCATGGGCGCGCGCTGGCGCGCGGTCTTCCTGCTCGTGATCCTCGGCCCGCTGCTCATCTCCGTGGTCGCGCGCACGCTCGGCTGGGCGCTCCTTTTCGGCGGCTCGACCGGCGTCGTGAACATGGCGCTCATGAAGCTGCACATCGTCTCGCGCCCGCTGCCGTTCATGTTCACCGAGACCGGCATGATCGTCGCGCTCACCCACGTGCTGCTGCCGTTCATGGTGCTGTCCGTGTGGGCCGCGCTGCAGCGCCTCGACCCGCAGGTGGAGAATGCCGCGCTCTCCCTCGGCGCCTCGCACTTCACCGTGCTGCGTCGCGTGGTGCTCCCGCAGGTGATGCCCGGCGTGCTGTCGGGCGCGATCATCGTGTTCGCGCTCGCGGCGAGCGCGTTCGCCACGCCGGCGATCATCGGCGGGCGGCGCCTGAAGGTGGCCGCGACCCTCGCTTACGACGAGTTCCTGAACACGCTCAACTGGCCGCTCGGGGCGGCGGTGGCCGTGCTGCTGCTGGTCGCGCTGGTCGTCATCGTCGTCGCCTCGAACCGGCTGGTCGAGAAACGCTACGCGGCGGTGTTCGAATGAACCGCAACGGCCCGCTCGCGCTCGCCTACCACGCGCTCTTCGTCGCGTTCATCGTCGCGCCGATCGCGATCGTGGTGGTCGTGGCCTTCACGCCCGAAGGCTACTTGTCGATCCCGACCACGCGCTGGTCGCTGCGCTGGTTCCGCGCCATCGCCGACTATCCCGAGTTCGTCGCGGCGTTCTGGACCAGCCTCGGGCTCGGCGCCTTGTCCTCGACGTTCGCGGTGGGATTGTCGTTGCCGGCGGCGCTCGCGATCGCGCGCTACCGCTTCCCGGGTCGCGAGGGGCTTACGGCGTTCTTCCTCTCGCCGCTCATGATCCCGCCCGTCGTGCTCGGCATCGCGTTCCTGCGCTTCTTCACGCAGGTCGGTCTCGGCGGCACCTTCACCGGGCTGGTGCTCGCGCACATCGTGATCGTGTTCCCCTTCGCCCTCAGGCTCGCGCTCGCTTCGGCCTCGGGCATGGACCCGGCGCTCGAGAACGCCGCGGTCTCCCTCGGCGCCACACCCTTCGGCGTCTTCCGGCGCGTGACGCTGCCGCTCATCCTGCCGGGCGTGGCGAGCGGCTGGGCGCTCGCGTTCATCCAGAGCTTCGACGAGGTCACGATGACCGTGTTCATCGCCGCGCCGGGAGCGAGCACGTTGCCGGTGCGGATGTTCCTCTACATCCAGGACAACATCGATCCGCTCGTGACCTCGGTCTCGGCGGCCGTGATCGCGGTCACCGTGGTGTTCCTCCTCGTGCTCGGCCGCGTGTACGGGCTCGAGAAGCTGCTCGCGGGAAAGGGGAGGGATTGAGCGATTCATACGACGTGGCGGTGATCGGCGGCGGGCTCGTGGGCTGCGCGATCGCCTTCGGGCTCGCGGGCGCGCATCGGCGGGTCGTCGTGCTCGACGAGGGCGACGTCGCCTTGCGCGCCGCGCGCGGCAACTTCGCGCTGGTGTGGGTGCAGAACAAGGGCAACGGCCTGCCCGCCTACGGCGCGTGGACGATCCGCTCGTCGGAGGCGTGGCGCGGCTTCGCCGACACGTTGCACGACGAGACCGGCATCGACGTGCACTTCGAGCGACCCGGCGGCTTCCACCTCGCGCTCTCGGAGCGCGAGCTCGAGGCGCGCGCGAGCCTGATGAAGCGGCTGCACGCGCAGCCCGGCATGCCCCACTACGACGTGGAGCTGCTCGACCACGCGGGCGTGAAGCGCCGGCTCCCCGAGATCGGGCCCGAGGTCGTGGGCGCGAGCTTCACGCAGCTCGACGGCCACTGCAACTCGCTCAAGCTCTTCCGCGCGTTGAACGCCGGCATGCAGCGGCGCGGCGCCACCTATCTCGCCAACCACGGCGTCGAGCGCATCGAGGCGAAGGCGGGCGAGTTCCGGCTGTCCACGCGCCACGGCGAGATGCGTGCCGGCAAGGTGGTGCTCGCCGCGGGCATCGGCAACGCGCGGCTCGGCGCGATGGTCGGCCTCGACGTGCCGGTGCGCGCGCAGCGCGGCCAGCTCATCGTGACCGAGAAGACCGCGCCCTTCCTGCGCTATCCCGTCTCGACCGTGCGCCAGACCGACGAGGGCGGCGTGATGCTCGGCGACTCGCAGGAAGAAGCCACGCAGCCCATCGTCGGCCACGCGGTGATCGCCGTCCTCGCGGATCGCGCGCGCCGCATGTTCCCGCGCCTCGGCGCCTTGAACATCGTGCGCACGTGGGCCGCCTTGCGCGTGATGACGAAGGACGGCTTCCCGATCTACGAGCAATCCGAGACGCATCCCGGCGCCTTCGTCGCGACCTGTCACAGCGGCGTCACGCTCGCGGCCAACCACGCGCTCGCGCTCGCGCCGTGCATCGCCGAAGGCCGCCTGCCGCCGGACACGTTCGCTCCCTTCAGCACCCGGAGATTCCATGTTCAGAAGGCTGCATGACGGCGCGCAGGTCGTGCGCCTGACGATCGACGGCCGGCCGGCCGAGGCGCGCGCGGGCGACACCGTCGCCGCGGCGCTGCTCGCCGCCGGCCTCGGCCATTGCCGCACCACGCCGGTGTCGGGGGCGCCGCGCGCGCCCTATTGCATGATGGGCGTGTGCTTCGATTGCCTGGTCACGATCGACGGCGTGGGCAATCGCCAGGGGTGCCTCGTGCCGGTGGCCGACGGCATGGTGGTCGAGCGCCAGCACGGCAAGCGCGAGCTCGGACGATGAGCGCCGAGCCGCTGCGCGACGAGTACGACGTCGCCGTCGTCGGCGCCGGTCCCGCGGGGCTCGCCGCGGCGAGCCTCACCGCGCGCCACGGCCTCGCGACGGTGCTCTTCGACGAGCAGGCCGCGCCCGGCGGCCAGATCTATCGCGCGATCACCACAACTCCCGTGCGCGAGCGCGCGATCCTCGGCGCCGACTACTGGGCGGGCGAGAAGCTCGCGCGCGAGTTCCTCGCGAGCGGCGCGCGCTACGTGGCGCGTGCGACGGTCTGGAGCCTCACGCCGGAGCTCGAGGTCGGCGTGTCCTTCGATGGCGGCTCGCGCCTGTTGCGCGCCAAACGCGTGATCCTCGCCACCGGTGCGCTCGAGCGCCCGTTCCCGATTCCCGGCTGGACCCTGCCCGGCGTGATGACCGCGGGCGCCGCGCAGACGCTGCTCAAGGCCTCGGGCCTCGTCGCGCAGGGCCGCGTGGTGCTCGCGGGCACCGGTCCCCTGCTCTGGCTCATCGCCGCGCAATATCTCGATGCGGGTGCGGGGATCGATGCGCTGCTCGACTGCACGCCGGTGGAGAACCGCGCCGCGGCAGCGCCCTGGCTTGCGGCCTTCCTGCTCTCGCCGTACTTCGCGAAGGGACTGCGGCTCATGGCCCGCGTGCGCCGCCATGTCCGCGTGGTGAAGCAGGTCACGGCATTGCGCGCCGACGGGGACGACAGCCTGCGCGCGGTCGCCTATCGCGTGAACGACGGGCCGCAGGAGACGATCGCTGCCGACACGCTGTTGCTGCACCAGGGCGTCGTGCCGAACGTGAACCTCGCGATGGCCGCGGGCGTCGAGCATCGCTGGGACGACGTGCAGCTTTGCTGGGCCCCGCTGCTCGACGCGCGCGGCATGACGTCCGTGCCCGGCATCGCGATCGCGGGCGACGGCGCGGGCATCGCGGGCGGGCAGGCGGCCGCGTGGCGCGGCGTGATCGTCGGCATGGCGGCGGTGCGCGAGCTCGCCCGCGCGAACGAGCCGGCGGTCGAGCGCCTCGCGCTCACGGCGCTGCGCCGCTTCATGCGCGGTCGCAAGTTCATCGACCTGCTCCATCGACCGGCCGAGCGCTTGCGCATCCCCGAGGGCGACACGATCGTGTGCCGGTGCGAGGAGGTGACCGCGCGGCAGATCGTCGACACCGTCGCGCTCGGCTGCCCGGGGCCGAACCAGATGAAGTCGTTCCTGCGCTGCGGCATGGGGCCGTGCCAGGGACGGCTGTGCGGGCTGACGGTCACCGAGCTCATCGCGAAAGCGCGCGCCGTGACGCCGCAGGAAACGGGCTACTACCGCATCCGCCCGCCGGTCAAGCCGATCACCGTCGCCGAGCTCGCCGACCTGCCGAAGAGCGAGGCCGCGGTGAAGGCGGTGGTGCGCGTCTAGACGGATGCGCTCGGCGGACGTCCTCGTCGTCGGCGGCGGGCTGCACGGCTGCTCGAGCGCGCTGCACCTCGCGCGCGCGGGCGCGGCGGTGATCGTGCTCGAGAAGGACCACGTCGCGCGCCATGCCTCCGGCGTGAATGCCGGCGGCGTGCGCCGCCTCGGGCGCCATCCCGCCGAGGTGCCGCTCGCCGTCGCGTCGCTGCAGCTCTGGCATCGCATCGGCGATCTCGTCGACGACGCCTGCGGCTTCGAGAAGGTCGGCCAGGTGAAGGTGGCGGAGAACGAGGCGCAGCTCGCGAGCCTGCATGCGCGCGTGGCCGCGCTGCGCGCGCTCGGCTTCACCCACGAGGAGCCGATCGACCGCCACGAGCTGCGCAGCCTCGTGCCCGCGATCGCCGATCATTGCGTGGGCGGCCTGGTGAGCCGGGACGACGGTTGCGCCCTGCCCTTCCGCACGACGCTCGCGTTCAAGCGCAAGGCCGAGACGCTCGGTGTGCGGTTCTTCGAGCACACCGCGGTCGACTCCCTCGAACGCCGCGACACGACGTGGATCGCGCATACGAGCGCCGGCGCTTTCACGGCCGGGCACGTGGTCAACGCCGCCGGCGCATGGGCCGGGCGCTTCGCGGCGGCGGCGGGCGAGCCGGTGCCGATGGAAGCGACCGCGCTCATGCTCATGATCACCGCGCCCGTCGCGCCGTTCGTGAAGCCGGTCGTCGGCGCGACCGGCCGCCCGCTCTCGTTCAAGCAGTACGCGAACGGCACGGTGATGATCGGCGGCGGGCAACGGGGACGCGCCGACCTGGCGACGAACCGCACGGCTCTCGACTTCGATCGCCTCGCGTTCAATGCACGCACTGCCGCCGAGATCTTCCCGTGCATGCGCGGCGCGGACATCGTGCGCGCCTGGGCGGGCATCGAGGGCATGATGCCCGACGGGATCCCGGTGATCGGGGCGAGCGGCACCCAGGCGAACCTGTGGCACGCGTTCGGTTTCTCCGCCCACGGCTTCGAGCTCGGGCCGATCGTCGGCTCGATCGTCGCCGACCTCGTCGGCCGCGGGACGACCGGCCTGCCGATCGAGCCGTTCGCGATCGGGCGCTTCGACGAAAAAAAAGCCGGCGCGGAGGCGCCGGCGAATCCCTAGCGAGGAGACTTCGTTAACGCGTGAGGTCGAGCTCGAAGGCCGCGATCACGGGCGGCGACGGAATCGCCTCGATGCCCAGCAGGGCGACCTCACGCAGGATCCAGTTGCGGCGGCCCCATCCGGGTGGCCGCTGCGGGATGCCCTCGGCGCCCGCGAGCACGTGCGGCGGAATGTCGAAACATTCGAACTGCTCCTGCTCGCGCGTCCGGGTCGCATCCATGGACGCAGTTTGTCGTTTTCCCCGCGCGGACGGTGTCAGACGCCGCCGTTCCCCTTGTAGGACGACGCCGCATTCTGCAGGTGCGCGACGAGCCGCGCAATCACCTCGCGCCGCGGCTTCCATTGCGAGAAGGTGTGGTCGGCGTCCGGGATCATCGTCAGGCCGATGCGACCGTCGCGCAGCGCGCGCGTCGCGGTGAGCTTCGCGTGCGCGAGCAGCACGTCGAGGCCGGGGTCGCCCTCGGAGATGAAGAGCGTGACGCGCCGGTCCAGCGCGAAGAGCTTCTTGAGGTCCTTCGACAGGCGCGGGCCGCCGCGCGGCAGCACCAGCTCGCACACCGCGTCGAGCCAGGCGCGCGCCTGGGTGCGCGCGTGTCCCGCGACCACCTCGAGCATGCGGCCGAAATTCACGTCCCCGCGCAGCAGCTTGAGCCAGCGGCGCGGATCGCGCATCGACTTGCGGTACTGCACCATGTCCTCGAAGCGGCGCGAGGTGTCGAGGCTCATGCCCTCGACCCAGTAGAACTGCATCGGGTTGATCATGACCAGCTCGGCGATCGGCGCCTCGGGCAGCTCGAGGCCGAGGTGGAAGACCGTGTGCGCGCCGGAGCACAGGCCGAGCGCGACGAAGCGGTCGCAGCCGTGCGTGCGCGCGAGGTATTCGATCGCCGCGCGCCCGTCCGCCGTCGCGGTGTGCGGATACGGGTAGTTCTCGCGCGCCGGCCGGCGGTTCACGCTGTCGCCGAGGCTCTCGAGGTCGAAGCGCAGGCACGGGAAGCCGAGCGCGGCGAGGTTGCGCGCGAGCTCGACGTAGAGCCGGTTCGGGCCGACGTGGTGCGCGGCGCCCGCGTTGAAGACCACGATCGCCGGACGATCGGTGCGCGCGAGCGGGCGCGACAGCACGCCGAAGAGGTGCCGGTGGGCACCGAAGCGGCAGACGGTCTCCTCGATCTGCACGCGACGTCCGTCGAGGGCGTCGAAGGCGAACCGCAAGGACGGGGACGCCGGCGCGGCGGCGCGCGGCGGCGTATCGGCTCGCGGCCGCGCGGCCGCGGCGAGCCAGCGCACGATCGCATCGAGCGCCGCGTCGGGCACGACGGTGAACTGGTGCTCGGCCATCATGCCGTTCCAGCCCGGCAGGCGCACCGATTCGTGGCGCACGCGGCGCGCGGCCAGGCGTTCGGCGAGCGCCGTATCGGGCGCGAGGTCGTCGCGCCGCGCGAGCAGCACGCGCCCCTCGACGCGGAAATCGCAGGCGAGCAGGTCGATGCCGCGCAGGGCATCGAGCGTCGCGGCGGTCATCACGAAGCCGGCGCTTTCGATCGCGCCCGGGATGTCGCACGACGGCCGTTCCGCGCTCATCGCGACCGCCTGCAGCTCGCGCGCGTAGGCGCGGCCCTTCACGCACGGGTTCCACAGCACCAGGTCCTCGACGCGCTCCTGCGCCGCGACGAGCGCGGCGAGCGTCGCGCCGAGCCGCACGCCCACCAGGCAGACGCGATCCACGCCCGCGAGCCGCCGCGCGTGGCGCATCGCCGTGCGGATGCTCGCGCGCCACGCCGCGATGCGGTCGGCGTCGAGGTCCGTGCCCGGCGAATCGCCGCAGCCGTCGTAGTCGAAGCGCAGCGCCGGAAGGCCGGCGCGCGCCAGGCGGTCGGCCAGATGGCGCAGCGAGCGGTGCGAGCGCGTGTATTCCGACAGCAGCGGCGGGCAGATCACCACGACGCGATCGGCGGTGGCGCCGCCCGCGGGCGCGTGATACCACGCGAAGAGCGCGCGCGCCTCGCCCGGCAGCGGCTCGAGGTACAGCGCGCGGCGCTCGACGGGGAAACCTTCCTGCGGATGATGGGCGACGCCCGGTGCGAGAACGACGTCGTCCCTCTTCATGCGGTCCTTTCCTCGGTCTGGCGTTGGGCGCGCACGGCGACCACGCGCGCGAGATTGAGCGGCTCGAGGTCCGCGCTGAAGCGGCCGTTCGCCGCGCGGCCGCGGAACACCACGCGCTTGGGCTGCTGCGGCGCGACGTGGAAATAGTTGTCGTCGGGCGTGAAGCCCGCGCATGTGATGGCCACGGACTGCAGGAAGGTGTCGCTACGCAGCGTGAGGACCGCTTCGTTCGCTTCGCGCCACGCGACCTGCGCCTCGACGCGCGCGTCGGCCTGCATCTGCAGGTCGAGGCCCGCGGGGAAGTGGAAGTCCTCGCCGAGCACCTCGCCGTCGACGTTGGAGCGCAGGCGCACCGCGATCACGTCGTGCTTGGGCGGGCCGAAGCGATACGCGGCGGTGCTGTCGGTGAAGAAGCCGAGCATGCCGTCGGCCGAGAGCGTGAGCGCTTCGTGCGGCGCCACGGCCACGGCGCGGCACGCGATGTCGGCTGCGCGCTTGCCCGCCTGCAACAGCTCGAGCTCGACCGTCGCGTCGAGCGGCTCCGCGCCGTCGTTCACCACGTGGATCGCGAGGCCGTCGAGGCCTTCGTCGGTGAAATGCACGGAGCGCGGCGCCCATGCGCGTTTGAGGTACCAGTACGCCGCCTTCGGGCGCCCGGTCGCGTCGACGATGCCCCAGCCCGCCCCGGGAACGAGGTCGCGATGGAACCACACGAGCCCGCCGCCGCAGCCGCTCTGCGGCGCGCGCCATTCGGCGAACACGCGGCGCATCACCTCGCCGCTCACGACCCGCGAGAGCGCGTAGTAACGCGCGAGGTCCCGGCTGCGCAGCGCGACCGGGTCCTTGCCGAAGAGCGCCTCGAGGTAATGGTCGCGCACGTCCTCGAAGTCCCAGCCGGCGCCGGGGTCGCGCGGCTGGCGCGCCTTCCATTTCGGGTGGTGCGGCGGCGGGATCGGCGTGCCGAGCACCTGCTGCATCGTGTCCGGATCCGGCACGTTCGCGAACGCCAGGCATTCGGCGGCGAACTTCACGCGCGCGCTCTTCACGTCGGCGAGCGGGCGGCGATACGCGCCCACGCCGTAGTAGTGCGCGAGCCCCGTGCCGACGTGGAACGGCAGCGGCCCGCCCCAGGGCGTCGCGGGGAAGTAGGGAACGCCCGGATGCAGCTGCGCGGCGAGCCCGGGGAGCGTCTCGCTGAAGAACGGATGCAGCCATTGGCCCGCGGGCACGCCCATCATCGCCGCCTGCTGCGCGGTCTCGCTCCCGCCGCAGTACATCGCGATGCACGGGTGGCGATGCAGCCGGCGCAGCTGCCAGCGCGCCTCGGCCTCGGCGTCGCAGCGGAAATCCGCGTCGTCGAGCGGATAGTCCATGTTCGCGAACATGAAGTCCTGCCACACGAGGATGCCGAGCTCGTCGCACAGGCGATAGAACGCGTCCGACTCGTACACCATCGTGCCGCCGATGCGCAGCATGTTCACGCCGGCGGCGCGCGCCGTCTCGAGCGCCGCGCGCAGCGCCTCGGCGGGCGCATGCAAGGCGAGCGGATCGAGCGGCGTCCAGCAGGCGCCGCGGCAGAAGACCGGCACGTCGTTCACGTAAAGGTCGACCAGCCCGTCGTCGGTGTCGAGCGCGAGCGCGCGGAAGCCGACGCGTCCGCAATCGACGCCGATCCATTCGCCGCCCGCCTGCACCTCGAGACGGCAGGGCACGAGGTTCGGCTCGCCGTGGGTGTGCGGCCACCACAGCGGCGCCTCGCGGATCGCCAGGTCGGCGCATACCGTGCAGCCGTCGCGGCCGGGCTCGACGTCGAGCGCATAGGCATCCTCGCCCACGCGCAGGAGCGCATTGTCGATCGGCGCGCCGCCGACGGTCGCGATCTGCGCGCGCAACGCGATGCGCGGCTGCGCGCCGTCGACGAACGCATGGAGCTCGAGCTCGCGCACGTCGCAGCGCTCGACGCATTCGAGCACCACCGGGCCCCACGGCCCGACCGGCGCGACCGGCACGCTCCAGCCCGGCATGCGGCCCAGCAGCGTGGTGCGGAACGCGCGCAGGTTCTGCGCGCTCACGAGCGCCGTGCGCCAGCGCGGACGCGGCTGCTTGCCCGCGAGCGCCGCCTCGAGCGAGGCGAAGCGGATGACCAGCTCGTTCGCCTCGCGCAGCGCGGCCGTCACCTCGACCCGCGTGCCGACGAACATGTTGCGCGATTCCATGAGCGGCGCGCCGTTCAACCACACCTCGGCGAGCGTGGCCAGCCCATCGAAGCGCAGGTAGAAACGCGCACCGGCCGGCCCCGGCGGGCGCGCGAAGCGCGTGCGATACCACCAGTCGTCCGCGTCGTAGGGTCCGGGCACGTCGAGGTCGCGATGCAGCGCCATCCCCACCGTGCCCGGCACTCGCGCATCGTGCCAGGCGACGGCCACCCGATCGAGGTCGGCCGGTTCGGACGCGGCTCCCGGCACGGTGCGCGCGAGCCGCCAGCCGTCCTCCAGCGGCATCGCGCGCACCGCGGCGGGCAGCACGCGGTTGGGCGCCGGCGTCATCGCGCCGTGCCCATCATGCGAAGCGTTCCCGCAGCGGGAGCATCGCAAGCTCCCACTGCGCGGCCATCGCGTCGAGCGGCGCGAGCTCGAGCGGCTTGCGCCGCGCCATGGCGCGCGCGAGCTGGAACTGGAACGCCTTCGCGGTCTCGGCGATGTTGCGCATCGCGAGCGCCGGGGCGTCGAGCCCGCCGATGCCGTGGCGCGCGAGCCAGCGCAGGTACGACTCGGCGAGCTCGAAGCACGCGCCGTACTGGCGCAGGTTCGCGAACGAGTACGCGTGGAAGTGCGCGATGTCGCGCCCCATCATCGCCTCCAGGTCGCGCGCGAAGCGGCTGCGGAAGCGCGGGAACGGGTTCTCGCGCGGCACGCGCGCGGCGTAGCGTCGCAGCAGGCCGAGCGAGGCTTGCAGCAGCTCGTCGCCGCGCGGGGCGACGCAGCCCGGGCGCCACTTCACGTACTCGACGTAGGGCGCCAGCACGCGCTCGTGCGCCGGGCCGTCGACGGCGAGGATGGCGCGGAAGTCCTCGCCCTCGAGCGCGTAGTAGCCGGCGTTGTGGAAGTACCCGAGGCGTTCGCCGTGCACGTCGATCTCGTTCACGCCCACCGTGGTCTTGGTGTGCGTGGTGCGGTAGGCGCTTCCGGCGGTATCGGGCAGGTACCACGAGTCGAGCTCCACGAGCACCGGGCGCCCCGCCTGCACCTGCTCGGCCAGGTGCTCGACGAGCGGCCGCCAGATCGCGAGCTCGTGCACGTCCATGCCGTAGAGCAGGTCGAGGTCGGCCGGCGGCGGCTTGAAGAACGTCCACTGGTCGCCCTCGAAGTCGATCGCGAGGGTGAAGGCGAGCATCGCGAGCGGCTCGAAGCCGAACCCGTGCACCAGCTCGATGAGCAGGTCGGTGTAGCAGTTGGTCTCCGCCCAGACGCGGCTCTCGCCGTGCAGCGGATGGCGCCGGTAGGTCGCGGGATCGAGCGGCGCGATGCGCAGGCGCGGCGCGGGCGATGCGATGCTCGGCGCACGCGGCTCGGCAATGCCGAGCCCGCTAGCAGGGGTGGACGTCGAGTACATCGCGCACTTCCCGGGGCCAGGCGCCGAGGGCGAGCCCGTGGGTCTTGAAGAGCGCGAGCGCGACCCGCTCCAGTCCGAAGCCGACGCAGGCGCTGTGGGCGACGGCGCCGTCGTGGGTGCGGATGTCGAACGCCACGCCGAAGTGGTCGAGGTGGTAGTTGCACGACCCGATCGCCGTCGGCTTCTCCTCGGAGCAGATCGGGATCACGAACTCGTACTTGAGGCTCTGCTCGCGCTGCATGGCCTTCTGCACCTTGCCGCCGCGACCGAAGAAAGGATCGTTCGCGACCACGGGCCGCGTCTCGAGGCCCACGGAGCGGAAGATCTCCTGGCCGCGCTCGAGCCAGTAGTTGCGGTGCTCGAGCGCCTCGGCCGGCGTGCCCAGGCGCACGAACTCGTGCATGCGGAAGATCTGCATGCGTGCCGGGTCGTCCGACGGCTCGTGGCGGAACGCGAACCCCTGCAGGTCGACGCGCCGCCCGCCGGGCGGCAGCTTGCGGCCGACGGTCGGATAGAGCGGGTAGCAGATCGCCGGCGTCATCATCACCTCGGAGGCCGCCAGCTCGCGGCTCCAGTCCTCGCGCCGCTCGAATTTCCCCAGCATCGCGCGATGCTCGCTCTCGCCGCCCGTGAAGGTGTGGACCGAGCCCATGAGGTCGGGGAAGTTGTGGATGTGGTCGATCTTCTCGTAGTGCTGCCGGTTGAAGATCGGCGGGAAGCGCATCACCTCCGGATCGAGCTCGGCGCCGGCGCGCGCGACCAGCGCATCGAAGCGCTCGATCACGCGCTCGAAGTCGCGGCCGCGTCCGTACACGCCGCGCACGCCCGAGGGGATCAGCAGTCCCGCGTCGACCAGCTCGTCGAGGAAGCCCTGGTACGCGTCGCCCGCGGGCATCGCGAGGTCGGCGTGGGTGCCGGGAAGAACGCACATGGAATCAGCCCTCCCGCAAGGCGACCTGCATCGTCGCGTTCTGCCCGAGGATGCGGTCGTTGTTCACCATGAGCTCGGCGCCCGTCGCGTCGCGCAGGTGCCGGCCGAGGCTCAGCTTCGAATCGTTGCGGTAGCCCGCGATGCCGCAGATCACCATCGCGCGGCCGACGAGATCGACCACCATCGCCGAGGCGGCGAGCTTGAGGTTGTTCACGCGGATCACGAACGCATAGGTGCCGAACGCGTCGGGGTCGTCGTCGGCGAGCAGGCGCTGGTATTCCTCGAGCGTCGCGTGCAGCGTGGCGCGCATGCCGTTGAGCACGATGTCGGCCTCCGCGAGCCGCGTGGCCGAGATCGGCGTCGCGCCCGGGTTGCGTCGCGCCTCGGCCCGCACCGCCGCGCGCGCCCGGTTCAGGGCATCGCCCGCGAGGCCCAGCCAGAGCGAGGCCCACAGGATGTGCGCGACCGGATGCTGGGTCTGGCTGTGGATGAGCGCGTAGGGAACCGGGAACACCTGGCGCGCATCGCCCGCGCTCTTCAGCTCGAAGCCGGGGCTGCACGTGCCGCGGAAGCCGAGCGTGTCCCAGACCGAGAGCGGCTTCAAGGTGCAGTCGTCCTTGCGCACGAGGACCAGCGACTGGTCGCCGCGGCCCGCGTCCTCGGCGCGCCGGCAGGTGACGAGGATCGCGTCGGCCATCGCGCCGTACGAGATCACCGGCGCCTGCTTCTCGAGCGTGAAGCGGCCGTCCTCGATCCTGACCGCGCACAGGCTCGAGCGCGTGTCGCCGCCGATGCCGAGCTCGGTGGTCGCCGAGGCGATCAGGTACTGGTGCGCCACCATCTCGCGCACGTAGTCGCGGAAGAACGGGCTCTGCAGGCCGTGGTGCACGATGCACGCGACCTGGATCTGGTGCATCGCGAAGATCATCGCGGTCGAGGCGCAATAGTGGCCGAGCGCCTCGCACAGCTGGGAGACCTGGCCCACGTCGAGGCCCAGGCCGCCGTATTCGAGCGGGACGTACGCGGTGAGCAGCTTCTCCTCGCGCAAGGCGGCGAACGCCTCGGCGGGGAAGCGCGCCTCGCGATCGACGGAATCGGCGTTGGGCGCGACGATGTCGCGGCCGATCGCGTGCACGCGCTCCAGCAACGCGCGGAAATCGGTCGGGACGGGAACGATGGCGCGGGCGGCGACGTTCATGGCGTCACCCCGCCGCTTGCGTCGACGGCTCGGAGGCGCCGCGCAGCTCCGCGATCGCCTCGGACAGCGCGCGGATCGATGCGAACGTCTTGCGACCGAGCATGCGGTCGAGGAACTCGACGTTGAAGTGCTCCTCGAGCGCGAGCATCAGGTTGACCGTGGACAGCGAGGTGAGGCCGGCCTGGTACAGGTCGCTGTCGTCGGTGAGCGCGTTCACGTCCACGGCGAGGCGGGCGTGCTGCGCGAGGATCGGACGGATTTCTTCGGAGTACATGGTCTGCGGTTCCGGGATATCGGGACGGTGCAGGGCCATGTTGACGGCCGATTTGGACGCGGACGCGATGCCCGGGCTCCTCCGTGCGGATCATTCGACGGAAAAAGCGCCGGCGCCCGGGTAGGAAAGCAGGATGTCCCGGCGTGGGCGCGACGCCGGGACGCGAAAGGATCAGTAGCGGATGATCGGATCGTCCGGCATCTCGTCGGTGCGATCGACGTTGGTGCGCGGCGCGATGCCGATGATGCGCGGCTCGCGATGCTGCGCGCGACGCTGCTCCATGCGCCGCTGCTCGCGCGCGGTCGCCTGGTTGAGAAGCGGCGTGGGCGTGGGCGCGTTCGAGGCGATGATCGTCGTGGACCCGCCGCCGATGGCGGGCGCCGCGTATCCGCCGGTACCGCTCGCGATGAGCGAGCCGCCCACGTAATCGGGAATGATCACGCCGGTGGCCGCGTTGAACGTCGCCGTGCTGGTCGCGGGAGCGCCGGTGCCGTTCGTGCCGAGCGTGGCGCTGCCCACGTCGAGCGCGGTGCCGGAATTGCCCGACGCGGTGCCCGGAGAAGTCTGCCCCGGCGACGTGCCGAGCGCGCTGTTGCCGCTGTCGTTCGCGAACGAGGAGTTCGGCCCGAACGACGAAGCGTTCGTCGTGGCCGATTGCGTCGTGACGTTCTGCGCCGTCCCGAACGCGGCCCCGGCCGTCGTCGTGGTCGTCGTTCCGCCTTCGGCGGCCTCGTTGTCGAGCGGCGCATCGACGGCGGCGCTCACGCTGCCCGGGCCGACGGCCAGCGGCGGCGACATCGCGTTGGTCGAGAACGTGGTGGTCGCGGCCGTGCCGTTGGCCGGGGTGCCGGACGTGGTGGTGGTCGTCGTCGTGGTGGTGGCCGCGGTGGTCGTCGTCGCCGGCGTGCTCGCGGGCGCGACGTTCGTCGTCGACGGCGAGATCACGGCCGACGGCGGCGTGCTGATCATGCCGGTGGGGGCAGCCGGTGCCGCGGCGAAGGCGCCCGTGGCGAGCGCGGCGAGCGCGGCGGCAAGAGGAGCGGGCGAGAGGGTCCGCATGGGATTCTCCTTTCCGATCGATATTCCCCTTTCGATCGGGCGCCCGGAGAAGCGTTTACGCAGGGCCATGGGCTGGTTGGCAGCCCCGGCGTGCCCTCCGGCACGGCGCATGCGCGTTCGCCTGCGCCGCGCGGAAGGGAAAGCGGATCAGTCGTCGAAGTCCGCCGGCCATTCGTCGAGCTGGAAGCCGGTGGGCTCCTCGTCGGAGGTCCAGCGCGGCCGGCTCCACACCTGCGGCTCGGCGACCGGGATGCCGTCCTCGTCGATCTCGAGGATGGGCGGAAGCTTGGCACGGCGCCGTTCGATCTTCTGCTGTTTCATGGCGGCTCTTTCGTGTGAGGAGTGGACCTGCCACGAATCTAGTCCGTCACCACGCCGCGCGCCACCGAGAAAATCCGAGCGATCGGTAGGACATTTCCGGCATCGTGCGTCGGAGCTTCGGGCGCGCGCGTCAGCGCGGGACGGCCGATCGTCAGCCGAAGGCGATGTTCGCGGCGATCACGAGCGCGATCGCGTAGAGCAGCACGATCGCGAGCCGCGCGCGGTCGACGCGGCGGCGCGGGCGCGGCGGCGCACTCCAGCCCGCATGGGTCTGCTCGCCTTCGGCCGTCAGCACGGCGATGCGCGCGAGCGCGCGCGACGAATCGAAGCGCGGCGACGCGCGCAGCGCGATCGTCTCTTCCGTCCTCGGCGCGTGCGTCGCGGCCGGCGCCGCTTCGCCGTCGGGATGCGGCAGCGGAACCGTCGGCAGCTCGCCGTTCTCGAGCGCCGCGGCCTCCGCGGCCTCGACCTCGGGCAGCGCCGCGCGCAGGTCCGCGGCCAGGTCCGCGGCGCTCGCGTAGCGCTCCTCGGGCTTCTTCTTGAGCGTGCGCGCGACGATGAAATCGAGCACCGGCGGCAGGCGCCGGTTCACGTGCGATGGCGGCGTGGCCGCGGTGTTCGCGACCTTGAACGCGAGCTCGCTCAGGTCCTCGCCGGCGAAGGGCCGCGTGCCCGTGAGCATCTCGTAGAGCACGAGGCCGAGCGAGAAGATGTCGGCGCGATGGTCGAAGGGCCGGCCGACGAGTTGCTCCGGCGCCATGTACTGCGGCGAGCCGAGCAGCACGCCGGTCTGCGTGCGCACCGAGGGCTGCTGCAGGCGCGCGATGCCGAAGTCCATGAGCTTCACGCGCCCGTCGCCGAGCACCATGATGTTGCCGGGCTTGATGTCGCGATGCACCACGTGCTGCTCGTGCGCGTGCGCGAGCGCGTCGGCCACGAGCGCGGCGATGGTGACCGCCTGCGACGGCGGCAGGCGCGCGCCGCTGATGAGCTCGCGCAGATCGACGCCGTCGAGCAGCTCCATGGCGATGTATGCGACGTCGCCTTCGCGCCCCATCTCGTAGATCGTGACGATGCCCGGGTGGCTGATGCGCCCGGCCGCGCGGCCTTCCTGCAGGAAGCGCGCTTCGTACAGGTCGCGCTCCTCGGGGCTCGTGCCGCCGAGCGCGATGGTCTTGATCGCGACGGCGCGGCCGAGCGTCGTATCCTCGGCGCGATAGACGACGCCCATCGCTCCGCGACCCAGCTCGCCGAGCAGGCGGAAGCGGCCGAGCTTCTCCAGCGGCGGCGTGGTCGTCATCAGCGTCCCCCGAACTTGCGCCGCAGCTCGTGCCAGAAGTCGCGCTTGGGCTCGGTGCGCGGCGCATTGAACGCATGCGTGACCGTCATGCGCTCGCCGGGCTTGAGATCGAGCGTGAGCTGCAACGGCGTGAACCCGGGATGGCGCACGACGAGCACGTGGCGTCCGGGCTTCACCTCGAGCTCGGTGAGGGGTGGCGTGTGGCCGCGCGGCACGCCGTCGAGCAGCACCTCGCCGCGCGGCTTGATGGCGAGGGTGACCAGCGCGGGCGGCGGCGGGAAGAGCCACGGCACGACGAAGCGCGCGACACCGCCGAGCGCGACGATCGCGACGAAGCCGCCGGCCGCGAACGCGAGCAGGCGCCGGCGGCGCCGGGCTTCCTTCGCCGCGTCGTACGCGAAGAGCGAATGCAGCCGCACGCGCGTGTCGGTGAAATCGCCCGCCGGGACGAGGCTCACGCGCCGCCCAGCATCGCGCGCCTCGAGCGCGTTGGCGAAGTCCTGCGTCACGAGCAGCTGGCCGGGCGCGGCGAAGCGCGACGCGGCCGCCGCCGCCCCGAGCCCGTCGCCGAACACCCGCGCGTCCGGCCCGCCCGCGCTCGCCGCGAGCGGCCCGTGGTTGAGGCCGAGCTGCAGGTCGAGGCCCGCCGGAGTCTCCTGCAACGCCTGCCCGAGGTCGAGCGCGCGCGCGGGCTCGCCGAAGAGCGCGAGCGCGATCCCGTCGTCGGCGTCGAGCACCGCGCGGTCGGCCGGGGGAACGTGCGCGATGCACTCGCGCACGTGCGCCTCGAGCTTCTCCTTCAGCGCGGCCTGCTCGGAAACCGAACGCCGGTCGAACGCGGTGATGCGCAGGAACGCGACGCTGGCGTAGGCGGGTGTGTTATCGGGGGGCATGGGCCTTTTGCCGCCATTGTAGCGGCGCCCCTGCCCGGCCCGGACGCTTTCGCGCGCGCCCTCAGGCGCCCGGCAGCACGCAGCGCCGTTGCGCCGCGCGCGAGCGCGGGCGCCGCGCGGCGGAGCGGCGTACGTGCGCGGGGCGAGCGGCCTCGCCCGGCATGCGCGGCTCGCCCCAGGCGGGGCGGCGATCGAGCGGATATCCGCGGAAGTTCATGGTGGCCTCGTGGCGGCGCGCCTTGGCGCCGCTCGTTCAACCATCACGTTAATCGAGCCGCAGCGACAGGGGTGTCGGCGCGGCGCGCGATCGCTTGTAGGACGGGTTCCCCGGCTGGGGAAGCCTGGTCGCTGCGCGAACCTCGTCAGTCGCGCGGCGGACGGTTCCTGCCCGGGGCGGCCTTGCGTTCGGACTGCGCTTGCGGGGCCTCGTGCGCGTGGCGCCCGAGGTGCGCCGCGGCGTCGCGCAGGACCCAGCGCCGTCCCTCCCGGACCCACACGTGGAAGGGCAGGTCCACGTCGGCGAAGATGCGTTGCTCGTTCATGTCTCGTTTCGTGATGCTTCGTCAGTTCAACACTTTAGCGGGCCATCCGCGCCGCGAGTGTCGGTGACGCCTGAGTTCGGCGTAGGACGCGGCCTAGAGCGCGCCCGCCGCGATCCCGTAGGACCGGCGACTGCACCGAGCGGGCGCGAAACTTCGCCATGCGCCGCTTTATCGAATCGATGGGAACCACGGAGCACCGCAATGAACCATCACTGGAAGCCCAGGGCGATCTGGAACGAGGTGCGCGAGAAGGTGCGCGGATGGATGGACACGGACCACGAGCGCGAGGTCGAAGACCCCAACCTGGTCTTCCACCTCGCGTTCACGATCCCGCTGCTGATCGGGCTGGCCGCGCTCGCCGTGAGGCACGCGTGAAGCGCGGGCTGAAGGAGAAGCTCGACCTGTTCGCGAAGGCGGCGAAGGCCTGGTCGGCGGATTCCGCGCCGAGCATGGGCGCCGCCCTCGCCTTCTACACGCTGTTCTCGCTCGCGCCCACGCTCGTCCTCGCGATCACGATCGCGGGCTTCGTCATCGGGCAGGACCAGGCGCAGCAGCTGCTCATGTCGCAACTGTCGGGCTTGCTGGGAGACACCGGCGCGCAGGGCGTGAAGTCGTTGCTCGACGCGACCAGCACGCACAAGGACGGCCTGATCGCGACGACCGTGAGCATCGTGACGCTCGCCCTCGGCGCGACGACCGTGTTCGCCGAGCTGCAGAACGACCTCGACCGCATCTGGCACTACGAGGCGCCGAAGGCTTCCGGGCTGTGGGCGCTCGCGCGCGGGCGCTTCCTGTCGTTCGGGATGGTGCTCGCGATCGGGTTCCTGCTGGTCGTCTCGCTGGTCGTGAGCGCGGCGCTGTCGTACATCGGACAGCTCTTCGGCGGCTTCGAGGCGATCATGCACGGCGTCGACCTCATCGTCTCCGTCGCGATCATGACCGGCCTGTTCGCGCTCATGTTCAAGTACCTGCCGAGCGCGCACACCCGCTGGCGCTACGTGTGGCCGGGCGCGTTCGTGACGGCCGTGCTCTTCGCCGTGGGCAAGTTCGCGATCGGCCTGTACCTCGGCCGCAGCTCCTACGCCTCGTCGTTCGGCGCGGCCGGAACGCTGGTCGTGGCGATCATGTGGGTCTACTACTCGGCGCAGATATTCTTCTACGGCGGCGAGTTCACCCGCGCGTTCGCGGAGCGGGCCGGTGAGCCGCGCGGCACGCTCGCCGCGGCGAACTCGGAGTTCGTGCGCGAGGACGACGCCATGGTCGATCGCGCGCGGCGCATCGTGCGCGGCAAGGACCCCGCGGTGTCGCGGGGACCCGCCCCTTAGGGGCCGCCGCATGCTGCCGTGGCGCGAATGGCGGGCGTTGCTCAAGCGCACCGTGTTCGGCTGGGCCGAGGACGGTGCGGGCAGCATGGGTGCGGCCCTCGCCTTCTACACGCTCTTCTCGATGGCCCCGCTGCTGCTGATCGCGATCGCGATCGCCGGGGTGTTCTTCGGCCGCCAGGAAGCGCAGGACATGCTGCTCGCGCAGCTCGGGCAGCTCTTCGGGCACAAGGCGGCCTCGGGCATCCTCACGATGCTGCAGGCGGCCGCCCCGCGCCGCGAGGGCTTTCTTCCGGCGATCCTCGGCACCGTCACCGCGATCTTCGGCGCGATGACCGTGTTCAACGAGCTGAAGACCGACCTCGACCGCATCTGGCGCTGCCACGAATCGCGCCGCAAGGGGGTGCTCGGTGTCGTGTTCAACCGGCTGCTGTCGCTCGCGATGGTCGTTGTCGTCGGCGTGCTGCTGCTCGCATCGCTGTTCGCGAGCGTGCTGATCGCGGGGACGAGCGATCGCTGGATCGACCATTCCGCGGTCGCGGCCCGCGCCCTCGAGTTCGCGAGCTCGTTCCTGGTGATGACCGGCCTGTTCGCGATGATCTACAAGACGCTGCCCAGCACGCGCATCGTGTGGGGCGACGTCTGGGTCGGTGCCGCCGTCACCTCGGTGCTGTTCTGGATGGGCAAGGTGCTCATCGCCGCGTACATCGGCCATGCGACGGTCGCGTCGATGTCCGGCGCGGCCGGCACCGTCGTGGTGGTGATCCTGTGGGTGTACTACTCGGCGCAGATCTTCTTCCTCGGCGCGGAGTTCACGCGCGAGTACGCGCATCGCCACGGCTCGCGCCAGAACGAGCCCGAGCCGCTGCACGGACCGCCGGGCCTCGAGGCCGCGAACGAGGCCGACATCGTCGAGCGCGCGCGGCGCGTGGTGAAGGGCGAGGATCCTGTCCTGCTGCGGTTCAAGCACCATCCCGCGACGCCGCAGCGAAGCTGAAAGGCGCCGTTCTCCGCGCTCGGGCGCCTGGCGTAGGCGTCACTTGAGCGGCTTGAAGCGCAGGCGATGCGGCTGCGCCGCCTCCGCGCCGAGGCGCTCGAGCTTGTTCTCCTCGTACTCGTGGTAGTTGCCCGGGTAGAAGAACCATTGCGAGTCGCCTTCGGCCGCCAGGATATGGGTGGCGATGCGGTCGAGGAACCAGCGGTCGTGGGAGATCACGAGGACCGTGCCGGCGAATTCCGTGAGCGCGTCCTCGAGCGCGCGCAGCGTCTCCACGTCGAGGTCGTTCGAAGGCTCGTCGAGGAGCAGCACGTT
>CAYOGL010000025.1:0-71494 GCA_964403515.1 uncultured Burkholderiales bacterium
ACGCGGAAGCGCAGGCTCTGGGCGAGCGACATGATCGCGTTGGCGAGCACGCCGTCGTCGCTCCCGCCGGTGGCCTCGATGTCGCGCACGAACGAGCCGTCGATCTTCACGGTCGATAGCGGCAGGCGGCGGAGGTAGCTCAGGCTCGAGTAGCCGGTGCCGAAGTCGTCGAGCGAGAGCCGCACGCCGATCGCGCGCAGCGCCTCGAGCGTGGTGACGACGCTCTGCACGTCGTGCATGAGCATGCTCTCGGTGAGCTCGAGCTCGAGGTACTCGTTCATGCCGTTGGCGGCCATGATGTCGCCCACCACGCGCACGAGCCCCGGGTTCCAGAGCTGGCGCGAGGAAAGGTTTACCGAGATCACGATCGGCGGGAAGCCGCGGCGGCGCCAGTCGCGGCCCTGCTCGCATGCGGTGCGCAGCACCCATTCGCCGATCGGCACGATGAGGCCCGTCTCCTCGGCGATCGGGATGAAGCGGTCGGGTGGGATGAGACCGCGCTCGGCGTGCTGCCAGCGCACGAGCGCCTCCACCGCGTCGACGGTCCCCGTGCGCATGTTCACGCGCGGCTGGTAGTGCAGGATCAGCTCGTTGCGCTCGATCGCGCGGCGTAGGCTGTGCTCCATCGAGAGGCGCTCGTTGGCGAGCTCGTTCATCTCGGTGGTGAAGAAGTTGAACGTGTTGCGCCCGCGCGATTTCGCCCGGTACATCGCGGCGTCGGCGTTGCGCAGCAGCGTGTTCGCGTCCTCGCCGTCGTGCGGATGGATGCTGATGCCGGCGCTGCAGCTGATGTTGAGCTCGCGCCCGGCCACGGTCATCGGCTCGCCCACCTGCGCGAAGATGCGCCGCATGCTGCGGAAGATGAGGTCCTCGCGCGTCTGGTCGTTCAGGATCAGCACGAACTCGTCGCCGCCCAGGCGCGCCACCGTGTCGCTCTCGCGCACCGAGGCCTGCAGGCGCGCGCCGATCTGGCGCAGCACCTCGTCGCCGAAGTCGTGGCCGAGGCTGTCGTTGATCACCTTGAAGTGGTCGAGGTCGATGAAGACCACGGCCACCGGGCGCGGCGTGCGCTGCGCGGCCACCGCCTGCGTGAGCCGGTCGTTCAGCAGGTGGCGGTTCGGAAGGCCTGTGAGCGCGTCGTAATTGGCCTGGCGCTCGAGCTCCTCCTGGTAGCGCTTGCGCTCGATCGCGTACTGCATCGCGCGCAGCAGCAGCTCGCGATCGATGCGGCCCTTGACCAGGTAGTCCTGCGCGCCCCGCTTCACCGCGTGCAGCGCGAGCGTCTTGTCGTCGTTGCCCGAGAGCACGATGATCGGCACCTTCGGCGCGTGCGCGTAGACCTTCGCGAAGGTGTCGAGGCCGTGGCTGTCGGGAAGCGAGAGGTCGAGCAGCACGAGCGAGGGCGGCCGGTTCGAGAGCGCATCGAGGCCGTGCGCCAGGCGCCCGACCGTCTCCAGCTCGAAGGCGACGTCGTCCTCCTCGAGCAGCATCTCCCGGATGAGGCGCGCGTCCCCGGGGTTGTCCTCGATGAGCAGCACCGAGTGGCCGGTGCCTTCGGCGTTCATGTGTGCGCGGCGGGCAGCGTGGCGATGGTGAGCCAGAAGCGATCGATCGACTGCACCACCTGGATGAACTTGTCGAGGTCCACCGGCTTGGTGACGTAGCAGTTGGCGTGCAGGTGATAGCTGCGCAGCACGTCCTCCTCCGCCTGCGAGGTGGTGAGGACGACCACCGGGATGGTCTGGAGGTCCGCGTCGGTCTTGATCTCGGCGAGGACTTCGCGCCCGTCCTTCTTCGGCAGGTTGAGGTCGAGGAGGATGAGGTCGGGCCGCGGCGCGTTCGCGTGCGTGTCGCGCCGGCGCAGGAAGTCGAGCGCCTCGAGGCCGTCCTTCACCCAGTGCAAATTGTTGTAGACCTTGCCTTCGCGCAGCGCCTCCTGGGTGAGGCGGAAGTCGCCGACGTTGTCCTCCACGAGCAGTATCTCCACGGGTGGGGAGTCCTCGGTTCGGTTATGCATTCGCGGTTCCTGGGATGGGAAGCGTGAAGAAGAAAGTCGAGCCGTTGCCCGGCCGCCCCTCGACCCAGATGCGGCCGCCGTGCCGGTCGACGATCTTCTTGCAGATCGCCAGCCCGATGCCCGTGCCGGGGTATTCCTCGCGGTTGTGGAGCCGCTGGAACATGAGGAAGATGCGCTCGGCATATTGCGGATCGATGCCGATGCCGTTGTCGCTCACGGCGAAGAGCCAATCGTCGCCCTCCTGGCGTGCGCAGACGTGCACGCGCGGCGGCTCGTCGCCGTGGAACTTGAGCGCGTTGCCGACGAGGTTCTGGAAGAGCTGCACGAGCTGCGTCTCGTCGCCCAGGACGACCGGCAGCGGATCGCAGCTGATCGCCGCGTTGGTCCGCTCGTGGGCGCCGCGCAGGTTCCCGAGCGCGCGCTTGAACGCCGCGTCGGCGGACACTTCCTTGAACTGGCGGCCGCGCGTGCCGACGCGCGAGTATGCGAGCAGGTCCTCGATGAGCTGCTTCATGCGCGCCGAGCCGTCGATGATGTAGGCCATGAACTCGCGCGCATCGCCGTCGAAGCGGTCGGAGTAGCGGCGGCCGAGGAGCTGCGTGTAGCTCGACACCATGCGCAGCGGCTCCTGCAGGTCGTGCGAGGCGACGTAGGCGAACTGCTGCAGCTCCTCGTTCGAGCGCGCGAGCTCGCGCGCCTTCGCCTCGAGCTCGACGTTGGCGCGCTTCAGTTCCTCCTCGGTCTCGCGCCGTGCCATCAGCATCCCCAGCTGCTGGCCGAGGCCCATGCCGAGCTCGAGCAGCCATTCGTCGCGCGGGCGCGACTCGCGCGCGTAGAACTCGATCGCGCCGAGCACGCGATCGCCGAGGCGGATCGGCAACGCGAAGGCGGAGTTCAGGCCCGCGGCGCGCGCGAGCTCTGCCCGATGGAACTGGTCGCGCTTCTGCAGATCCTCGACCCACACCGGCTGCCCCGTCGCGAGCGTCGGCCGGATGATGCCCTTGCTGCCGGGCACGAAGGTCTGCGTCGAGCTCGCGTGCAGGAAATCGCGCAGCGCCTGGTCTTCCTCGGACCACCACTCGATGCAGTGCAGCTGGTTCTCGCTCTCGTCGAGGCTCCAGCGCGCGCCGCACACCCAGCCGAAGCGCCGGCAGATCTGCTCGATGATGCCGCTGATCGCCGCGGCCACCGTGGCCGATCCCGCGAGCAGGTCCGCGACCGCGTGCTCGATCGCCTGGCGCTGCTCGGCCTGCACGCGCTCGGTGATGTCGATGATGGTGCCGATGAGGCCGGCGACCGAGCCGTCGGGGCCGCGGAACGTCGCCTTGTAGTAGATCGTGTGCCGCAGCCCGCGGGCCGGGGTGATGAGGGAGATCTCGTACGACTGGCTGCCCGGGTTCGACCACAGCTCCTGGTCCATCGCGCGATGGCGCGCGGCCACCTGCGGGCTGCCGGGATAGAGCACGTCGACGACGGAGCCGACGATCTTCGAGCGCGGGATGCCGAAGAAGTCCTCCCACGCCTGGTTCACGCCGAGGTAGCGCCCGTCGCGGTGCTTGTAGAAGACGGGAACCGGAAGGACCTCGATCAGCTCCTGGGTGATCTGCAACGCGTCCTCGGGCCGGGTCTCGTCGCCGTCGAGCACCGTGAGGATGGATGCCAACGCGGCTCGCGGCTGATCCAAGGTCTCCTCGCTTTGCGATCTCGTGCCGGCGTCGTCGCACGCGCCGGCTCGCGACTGTATATCACGGTTCTCCGCGCTCGCCTACGGGCCGGTGCACGGGCGGCATCGAATCGCCGCCGAGCGGCGCGCTTTTCCCTTATGAACGGTAAGGGCATACTGGCGCGGCCGCATTCCGCGGAGTAAGGAAACCATGGTCCTGCGCTCGTCCCTCCTCGTTCTTGCATGCGGCATGCTCCTCGCGATCGCCGGCTGCTCGACCCCCGGCCCCGTCGCGACCCCGCAGGCGGGCGCGCCACCGCCGCAATATCCGGTGCGCGCCTTCTTCAGCAATCCCGAGCGCGCGTATTTCCGGCTCAACGACTCGGGAACGTTGCTGGGCTTCATGCAGCCGGTGTCCGGGAACGGCGGCCCGCGGCGCATGAACGTGTTCGTGCAGCGCCTCGAGGACGGCAAGCCCGTGGGCGAGCCGCGCCAGCTCACGCACGAGACCGCCCGCGACATCGCCGACTACCACTTCAAGGGCGACGACCACATCCTCTACGAGAAGGACTTCGGCGGCGACGAGAACTTCCACGTCGTCGCGGTCGACGTGGCGAGCGGCGCGATCACCGACCTCACGCCCGGCGACAAGGTGCGCGCCGGCGTGCTCGATCCGCTCATCGAGCAGCCCGGCGAGATCCTCGTCGCGCACAACCGCCGCGACCCGCGCCTCTTCGACGTGTATCGCATCGACCTGCGCACCCATGCCGAGACGCTGGTCGCGCAGAATCCCGGCGACGTCGTCGGCTGGAGCACGGACCACCGGGGCCGCGTGCGCATGGCCGAGCGCTCGAGCGGACTGCAGACGATCATCATCTACCGCCCCGACGAGAACACGCCGTTCGAGCCGATCATCACGATCGACTACAAGACCGACGTGACGCCGCTCTTCTTCAGCGCCGACGACCGCCTCGCGTACATGACGAGCAACCGCGGGCGCGACAGGAAGGCGCTCGTGCTCCTCGATCCCGCCCGTCCCGACGCCGAGCAGGTGCTCTACGAGAACCGGGACGTGGACGTCGACGGCGCGAACTGGTCGTACGCGCGCAAGCGGCTCACGTACGCGCTCTACACGAAGGACCGCACGGAGCGCGCCTACTTCGACCCGTATGCCGAGCGCGTCTTCGGGGCGCTGGGCCGCAAGCTCCCGGGCATGGAGCTCGTCATCCAGGACCAGAACCGCGCCGAGGACAAATTCATCGTCGCCGCGTACAACGACCGCACCGAGGGCGCGCGCTACCTGTACGACGCGAAGACCGACGCGCTCTCGAAGCTCGCGGAGATCAATCCGAAGATCCGCGCGGCCGACATGGCGCCGATGCAGCCGATCGCCTACCCGAGCCGCGACGGGCTCACCATCCACGGCTACCTCACGCTTCCCCTCGGACGCGAGCCGAAGAACCTCGCTTGCATCGTGAACCCGCACGGTGGCCCGTGGTTGCGCGATGCATGGCGCTACAACCCCGAGGTGCAGCTCCTCGCCAATCGCGGCTATTGCGTGCTGCAGATGAACTACCGCGGCTCGACCGGGTATGGCCGCACCTTCTGGGAGGCGGGCTTCGGGCAATGGGGGCTCAAGATGCAGGACGACGTGACGGACGGCGTGCGCTGGCTCGTCGCGCAGGGCATCGCCGACCCGAAGCGCATCGGCATCTACGGCGGGAGCTACGGCGGATACGCCACGCTCGCCGGCGTCACGTTCACGCCGCAGCTCTACGCGGCCGCGGTCGATTACGTGGGCGTGTCGAACCTCTTCACGTTCATGACGACGATCCCGCCCTACTGGAAGCCGCTGCTGCCGAAGTTCTACGAGATGGTCGGCGATCCCGAGAAGGACGTCGAGCGGCTGCGTGCCACCTCACCGGTCATGCACGTGGACCGGATCCGCACGCCGCTGTTCATCGCGCAGGGAGCGCGCGACCCGCGGGTCAACAAGGCGGAGAGCGACCAGGTGGTCGAGGCGCTGAGGAAGCGCGGCGTCCAGGTCGAGTACATGGTGAAGGACAACGAGGGCCACGGCTTCATGAACGAGGAGAACCGCTTCGAGTTCTACGAGGCGATGGAGCGATTCTTCGCGCGCTACCTGAATCCCTAGCGCACGTGCGCGCACGCGGCGCTAGTTCATGCCGATGCGATTGGAGGCGGCCCGCTCGCGGTGGTAGAGCGCCATGATCTGCGAGATGCGGTGGGAGGCGGCCGAGAAGAAGGTCGCCATGCGGTGCAGGCTCGGGTTGTAGCGCTCGGTCATGCGCTGCTCGCGCACGAGCGTGAACGCGTAGAACGCGACGTCGTCGGGGTCCGCCAGGCGGCCGGGCCGGCAGTCGTCCGGGAGCGAGGAGAGCTCCTCGGGATGCCACGAGGCGATGAAATCCTTCACGACCCAGAGCACCTCTTCGGTGGCCCTCGCCTCCCCCAGCCGCTGCTGCCACGTGAGCATCACCGTGGGCGGGCGATCGAAGGAGGAGGGATAAGGCATGGGCCCATTCTCGTCACGCATCGCGCGACGTCGCTATCGGACAGGCGCCTCGCGCCTGTCCGATCGGCGGCCGAACCCCTGTCGGAAAGCTCCTACCCTGCTATCGGGCCGTCACCTTCGCGGGCGGCGGGGCCGCGGGCGCGGGCGGCGGCATGTCGACGATCGCGACCGTGGGCTTGAACGAAGGATCGCGCAACGCGAGCTGGCCCTGCCGCGCGAAGTCGATCGCCTCGCCGAGGATGCGCGCGCCCTCCTGCGGCGCGTGGAAGCCCGTCGAGTTCTCGGCCTCGACGAAATCGAGGTAGAACTGCGCGCGGCGATGCAGATAGCGCGCGGCTGACAGGTCCGCGTCGCCACGCCCCGCATCCTTAGCCGCCTTGAGGTCGGCGATGAGCGCGGTCACCGCGGCCATCGCGTCCTGCCGCAGCTGCCAGTGGCGATCCTGGATCTCCTCGACGCGCGCCTTGAGCTCGGCCGCGGTGATCTTCGGATCGTGCTTGCGATGGCACGAGACGCACGCGGCCTCGAGGTTCAGCAGCGGGCTGCGCACCCAATGGTCGCTCACGCTCGTGCGCTTCACCTTCACCTCGGGCATGTGGCAGTCGGCGCAGGTGACCCCGGCGCGCGCGTGCACGCCCTGGCTCCACGTCTCGAACTCGGGATGCTGCGCCTTGAGCGCCGCGGTGCCCGTGTCCTTGTGCGTCCAGTCGCGGAACCGGATCTCGTCGTAGTAGGCCTGGATCTGCTCGATCTTCAGGCCCTTCGCCCAGGGGAACGTGAGCTGCTTGTCGGCGCCCTTGAAGTAGTACTCGACGTGGCACTGGCCGCAGACGTACGCGCGCATCTCGTTGGCCGTCGCGTCGCGGTTGACGTCGTAGTCCTTCACGCCGAGCGAGGCCTTGTACGCGCGCATCCCCTGCATGAACGCAGGACGCGTGACGCGCAGCGCCATGCTCGCGGGCTCGTGGCAATCGATGCACGCGACCGGATGCTCGACGAGCTTCACCGCCTCCGAATACGGCATCGCGTTGACCTTCTCGAAGCCGCGCGCGAGATCGCCGCCGCCCGCCTTCATGAACGGGCCATAGAGCGACGCGTGGCAATTCACGCACGAGCCCGGTTGCGCGACGACCTTCTGGCGCAGCGTGTACTTCTGGTCCTCGAGCATGTACGCGTGGCCGCGGTCCTCGCGGAAGTCGGCCGCGAACGCGTAGCCCTGCCACATCGCGCGCAGCCCGGCGTCCTCGTCGACCTTGCTCTGCGAAGTGACGGTGCGCGGGTCGCTCTCGGTGGGCGTGTGCGGCGTCGGCTTGCTGCCGCCGTACTTCGTGGGCCGCATATCGGTCGTCTTCAGGTAGCGCTCGTACTGCAGCGGGAAGCGCAGCCCCCAGATCGCCGGGTCCTCGGTCTGGTCGGTGATCGGTGGCGGCTCGGCCTTCTTGCGCGGCTTCTTCACGGCCTCCTGCGCGCCCTCGCCCGCGAATGCCATGCCCGTCACCGGCGGCAGGGTCATCACCGCAGGCAACGCCAACGCCGCCGCGATCATCACGGCCAGCCACCTGGTGCCCGAACGCCCTCGCCCATCCATCGCTCGCCTCCCGGGAAAGCAGCGGAACATTCCGCGATCGGCTGCGATTCTTCCCGGGAACGCGCGACCCCGTGTTGATGGTTGGCAACCACGCCGTCAGGTTCGCGCAAGGAAGGGCCCAACCGGCGCCCTCGTATTACGGCTGAAACACGCGCAGCGGGGGCGGCGGCGCGCCGGGGGAATGCTGCTTGACATGACTCAAACCCGGCGCCGCCGGGTCATCGAATCATGGGCGCGAACCGTATACAGGATACAAAAAGAAAAATGCGCATCCACTCGACCGTCTTCTGTCCGCTCGTGCCGGACGAGCCGTACCTGGTGGTCGCCTCGGTCCTGCCGCCCGAGGGAGCGCCCCCCGAGATGCCGCAGCCGCAGAAGCGCGACGTCGCACCGAACCTGGAGGAGGCGGCGCGCAAGTGCTGCGAGCTCGCCTCGCTCCTGCGCGAGCTCGCGCGGGAGCGCGGCAAGGACGTCTCGGCGATCGACTGCTCGCACTGCCCGACCGCCGACGCGCCGGACTGCGGGGAGCTCGCGCGGCGCCGGCGCTGAGGCCGCGGCGCCACGGCAGCGGCGACGCGTGCCCGCGTCAATGCGGGCGATGCTTCCCGAGGTATTCGCGCACCTTCTTCGCGCGGTCGCCCACCGCGTGAACCGCGCGCTCGAGCATCTCCTTGCTCACGCCCAGCGAGCGCGTCCAGTCGCGCACCTCGTTCGGATCGTGGATGTCGATGCGTTCGCGGTCGCCGTCGCCGCGCAGGCTCTTGTCGTCGCTCATCGGGTCCTCCATCGGTTGTGACGTCCGGTTGGAGGACCGGTGGCAGCCGCTTGTTTCGCGCATGGTCCGCTCAGGCGTCCCGGTGCGGCCGTTCTTCGCATGGCGCGTGAAATGCGGCCCTGCCCTTCGGATCGCGCGCCAATGAAAAGGGGCCCGGAAGTTCCGGGCCCCGAAGGTTGAACGTGGAGAGATGCGGCTCCCTACGTTCATGTCTCATCGCCACGAGACGGGGCCAGTGTATCGGGCGGGCCCCGCAAGAACTTGACGAGGCGCAACGATCTAGCCCGATCCCTCCCCGGCGCGCCGGCCGTGGGCCGCCCAGCGTCCCGCGAGCTGCCATCCGGCGGGCACGAGGCCCATGAGGAAGATGCCGAGGGCGAGGCCGAGCGCCATGATGCCCGCGGAGCTGAGCGCGTTGTCGAGATCGACGATGCGAGCCTCGATCGGCTCCTTCCAAACTCCGGCCACGCTGTGGTGCATCGTGCGGGCGGCATCGGGGGTGCACACGAGCTGCGTCAGGCCGTCCCCGGGAGCGAACACGCGACGGCCGATGCGTTGCGCGGCCTGGCGCAGCGTGCTGCGCGCCTCGTTCTCCTGGTCGCACTCCTGCATCGCGGCGGCGAGGTGCGCGAGCGCGAGGTAGCGCTGGCCGAGGCCGAACATGCACAGCATCACCGCGACGACGCTCGCCACCACGCAGAAAACGGTGGACTTGCCCATGGCAACCCTCCTCGTGCGCCATAGCGTCCGCGGCATTGTGCGCCCGGGGCCCCGGGCCCGCCAGTGGGTCGCGGGCAGAACCCCTGTCGGACGACACCGACAATGTTTTCAGCGCCCACCCATCCGGTCCCGCCGGCCGGCGGCATACAGTGCGCCCATGAGCGACGAGGCGCTCGTTTCGGGGCCCCGCGCGCGCTAACATCCGGTGACCGCGACACGCGGCCCGCCGCAGCCGCTCCGGAACCGATGCGATGCGACGAGAACAGGCGAGGCGCACGATGGTCCAGGAAGCGTGGTCGGAGCACGACATGAACGTGCCCGGCGTGCCACGGAACGAAGCGGGACGCGCGCCGGCCTCCGACGGGCACGCCTACGCCGATTTCGTGCTCGACGCCATCGCGGCGTCCGATTTCGAGGCGGACCTGCGCACCGGCAGCGTGCGGCCCTCCGCGCGGCTGAACGCGCTCTGCGGCTTCGCGGCCGAACACCGGCTCACCGTCGAGGACTTGCGTGCGCACTGCGATGTCGCCGACGTGCCGCGCATCCAGGCGCTCCTCGCGCACGCGTTCCAGCCGGGCCAGCACCGCTTCGACATCGAGTTCCGCTGGCATGACGGCGGCCCGCTCACGCGCTGGTTCCTCGCGCGCGGGGAGATCCTCGCCGGCGCCGACGGCCGGCCCGAGCGCGTGCGCGGCGCCGCCATCGACATCACCGAGCGCAAGCAGGCCGAGGATGACGTGCGCGAGGGCCGCGAGCGCTTCGCGGCGCTGGTCGAGTCGTGGGCGCAGGCGGTGTGGGAAGCCGATGCCGGCGGCAACACCACGGTCGACTCGCCGAGCTGGCGCGCGTACACGGGGCAGAGTCTCGACGATTACCTGCGCAACGGATGGGCGAACGCCGTGCACCCCGACGATCGCGAATACGTGCAGCGCGCATGGCGCGAGGCGGTGCGCGAGCAGATGCCGCTGGACGCGGAGTTCCGCCTGCGCGGCCCCGACGGCGGGTGGCGGTGGACGAACGTGCGCGCCGCTCCCCTGCGCAATGCCGACGGCAGCGTGCGCAAGTGGGTCGGCATGAACATCGACATCGGCGATCGCAAGCTCACCGAGGAAGCGTTGCGCGACGCCTTCGACAGCGCGGAGCTCGAGCGCCTGCGGCTCGCGGCCGTGCTCGAGGCGTTGCCCGCGGGCGTGGCGATCGCCGACGCGAAGGGACGCATCGTGCAGTTCAACACGGCGCTCGTGCGGCTGTGGGGCGCGCCCCCGCCCGCGGTGAAAGGCATCGCCGAATACGGCGCATGGCGCGGGCGCTGGTCGCACAGCGGCAAGCCGATCGAGCCCGATGAATGGGCGATGGCGCGCACGCTTCGCACCGGCCAGGTCGTGCCCGGCGACGTGGTCGAGATCGACAAGTTCGACGGCACCGCGGCGACGATCGTGAACGCGGCCGCCCCGGTGCGCGACATCGAGGGGCGCATCGTCGGGGGCGTGGTCGCCGCCATCGACATCACCGCGCAGCGCCGCGCCGAGGAAGCGCTGCAGGACCGCGAGCGGCGCCTGCGCGCCGCGCTCTCGGCCGGACGCATGGGCACCTGGCACTGGGACCTGCGCGAGAAGCGCTTCCGCCTCGACGACGGCCTGCGTCGGCTGCTCGAGGTGGGCGGGGCCGCGCAGGTGGGCACGCCCCACGAGTTCGTGCGCCTGCTGCATCCCGACGACCGCGAGCGCGTCGAGGAAGCATTCATGCGCTGCGTCGAGGAAGGCCGCTCGATGGACATCGAGTTCCGCGTGCTGCGCGCCGGCGGCGGCGTGCGCTGGCTCAAGGACCAGGGCGACGTCTTCCACGGCAGCGACGGGCGCCCGCGCTACTTCGCCGGCGCGTGCATGGACATCACCGACCGCAAGGCGATGGAGGAAGCGCTCAAGGACGCGGACCGGCGCAAGGACGAGTTCCTCGCGATGCTCGCCCACGAGCTGCGCAATCCCCTCGCGCCCATCGTGAACGCGACGCACGTGCTGCGCCGGCTCGGGCCGCTCGACCCGAAGATCGAGCGCCTGCGCGAGATGATCGCGCGCCAGGCCGAGCAGCTCACCACCCTGGTCGACGACCTGCTCGAGGTCTCGCGCATCACGCAGGGCCGCATCACGCTGCGCAAGGAGGACCTCGAGCTCACCACGGCGATCTCGCGCGCGATCGACACCAGCCGGCCGCTCATCGACGCGCGCCGCCATCAGCTCGAGGTGGTGCTGCCGGCCCATCCGGTGCGCGTGGAGGCCGATCCCGCGCGGCTCGCGCAATCGATCTCGAACCTGCTCAACAACGCCGCGAAGTACACCGACGAGGGCGGGCGCATCGAGCTGCGGGTCGAGGAAGCGGGCCCCGAGGTGATCGTGCGCGTGATCGACAACGGCATGGGCATCGCGCCGCAGGACCTCGAGCGCATCTTCGAGCTCTTCACGCAGTCGCAGCCCTCGCTCGACCGCGCGCAGGGCGGCCTCGGCATCGGGCTCACGATCGTGCGCAAGCTGGTCGAGATGCACGGCGGGCGCGTCGACGCGCGCAGCGACGGGCTCGGGCAGGGCAGCGAGTTCGTCATGCGCCTGCCGCGCGGACCCGTGCACGCCGCGCGGCCGCTGGGCGACGATGCGCACGCGCCGCGCGAGCGGCCGCGGCAGGCGGTGCGCGTGCTCGTGGTCGACGACAACGTCGACGCCGCGTCGAGCCTCGGCACGCTGCTCGAGCTCGACGGCTATGAGGTCGAGCTCGCCTACGACGGCCACGGCGCGATCGACGCGGCGCGCCGCTTTCGCCCCGACGTCCTGCTGCTCGACATCGGCCTGCCCGGGCTGAACGGCCTGCAGGTCGCCCGCGAGCTGCGCCGCGACCCGGCCTTCGCCGACAAGCTCTTCGTCGCGCTCACGGGCTACGGCCAGGCCGAGGACCGGCGCGAGTCCCGCGCCGCGGGCTTCGACCACCACCTGACCAAGCCGATCGACGAGATCGAGCTCATGTCCCTGCTCGCCGCCGTCGCAGCCCGCCAGGCGCCGCCGGCGCAATAGTCCGACCCTCCCGGGAACCGCCACGAACCGCGCGCCGTCGATACTGCCCTACGGATGCAACGCGCGGCGTGGCGGACGTCACAGCCGTGTAATCCTTGTGCCCCTATGTTGAACCGCATGTGTGCCGCCGATGCAAAGACGCCCTGCCGCGTGCTCGTGGTCGACGACAACGAGGACACGGCGCAGAGCCTCGCGATGCTGCTCGACGTCATGGGCTACGAAGTGCGCATGGCGCACGACGGGCTCGCGGCGGTGCAGGCCGCCGACGACTTCCAGCCGCGCGTGGCGTTGCTCGACATCGGCCTGCCGCACCTCTCGGGCTACGACGTCGCGCGCCACATCCGCGAGCACCAGGGCGAGGACGTGGTGCTGGTCGCGATCACCGGCTGGGGCACGGCCGAGGACGTGAAGCGCTCGATGGACGCGGGCTTCAACCACCACTTCACCAAGCCCGCGGATCCCGAGCGCCTGAAGGAGATCATCGCGCGCGAGTGCCCGCCCCCCGAGCGCTGAGCCTCAGTTGCGCGTCTCGGGGTGGATGTCGTAGCGCGTCCACATCTTCGTGAGCAGCTCGGCGATCACCAGGTGGCAGCCGTGCGCGCATTCGGCCGGCGTGCCGATGTGCCAGTTCGCCGAGACGTCGTCGGGCGGCGGGCGCCAGTAAGGCAGCGGCATGCGGCAGCGCTCGCACTGCTTGGGCCGGGACTTGCGGAACTCGCGGTCGAGGATCGTGTAGAGCTCGGCCGCCGTGATCGTCGTTCGGGACACGTTGCGTGGTGCGTGGTTGGTAAGGCGCCGGTCGACGGCGCGGATGGTTCGATCATACCGGCGCGCGCCATGTTCCCGGCCGGGATGCGGCCGCGGGGGCGCCCGGCTCTGGTAGGATCGCACGGTCGTGTCCCGCCGTTCCATCCTCCTCTTCACCCTCGTGGTCGCCCTCGCCGCCCTCGCCGGCGTGGCGCGCGCGCAGGGCTCGCCGTTCCTCGAGGAGCTGACCTGGACCGAGATCCGGGACGCGGTGCGCGCGGGCAAGACGACGATCCTGGTCCCGATCGGCGGCACCGAGCAGAACGGCCCGCACATGGCGGTCGGCAAGCACAACGCGCGCGCGCGGCTGCTCGCCCAACGCATCGCCGAGGCGCTCGGCAACGCGCTCGTCGCGCCCGTGATCGCCTACGTTCCCGAGGGCGCGGTGAAGCCCACGGGCCATATGCGCTTCGCGGGCACCATCACGATTCCCGAGCGCGCCTTCGAGGAGACCCTCGCCTCCGCCGCGCGGAGCTTCCGGCTGCACGGCTTCCGCGACGTGGTCTTCCTCGGCGACCACGGCGGCTATCGCGCAAGCCTCGATCGCGTCGTCGCGCGACTGAACCGGGAATGGGCGGGCAGCGGTGCGCGCGCGCACGCGGCGCCCGAATACTACCGGGCCGAGGACGAGGATTTCGCGCGCGCGCTCGAGGCGAAAGGCTACGCCCGGGCGGAGATCGGCACCCACGCCGGGCTCGCCGACACCTCGATCACGCTCGCGCTCGATCCGGCGCTCGTGCGCACGCAGCGCCTCGGCGCGCACGCCGGCGCGGATTCGGGCGTGCACGGCGATCCCGCGCGCTCGAGCGCCGAGCTCGGCCGCATCGGCGTGGACCTCGTCGTGGAACGCACGGTGCAGGCGCTCAAGAAGGCGACCGCGCCCCGGTAGAATGGCGGTTTTTCGATCTTCCGGAGCCCGCGTCTTGACGGCGACATCCCGCTTCCGCCTTGCCCTCCTCGCCTGCCTCGCCTGCGCCGCGCCGCTGGCGCATGCGCTCGACCTCGCCCCCGGCGTGCCGCCGGTTCCCGATCCGAAGAACCTCTACAGCGAGACCACGCCGGACAAGATGAGCGCGGCGGTCAAGAGCGCATTGCCGCGCATCTACGTGCCGCACGTGCAGTCCGACGACGTCTACGTGATCGACCCGGCGAAGCTCAAGGTGATCGCCAAGTTCCGCGTCGGCGCCAACCCGCAGCACGTCGTGCCCGCGTACGACCTGAAGACGCTCTGGGTCACCAACAATGCCGAGCACACGCGCAAGGGAAGCCTCACGCCGATCGACCCGAAGACTGGCCGGCCGGGCAAGCCGATCCCCGTCGACGATCCGTACAACATGTACTTCACGCCCGACGGCAAGTCGGCGATCGTGGTGGCCGAGGCGCACAAGCGGCTCGACTTCCGCGATCCGCACACGATGGCATTGCAGTCGTCGCTCGAAGTGCCGGAGTGCGACGGCATCAACCATTCGGACACCTCGATCGACGCGCGGTATGCGATCTACACGTGCGAGTTCGGCGGGGGGCTCGCGAAGATCGACCTCGTCGACCACAAGGTGCTCGGCTTCCTCAAGCTCTCGAAGGGCGGCATGCCGCAGGACGTGCGCGTCTCGCCCGACGGCAAGTACTTCTTCGTCGCCGACATGATGGCCGACGGCGTTTTCGTGATCGACGGCGACGCGTTCAAGGAGGTCGCCTTCATCGAGACGGGCGTCGGCACGCACGGCCTGTACCCGAGCCGCGACGGCACCAAGCTCTACGTCTCCAACCGCGGCTCGCACGAGATCCACGGCAAGCCGCGAGGGCCGGGCAGCGTCTCGGTGATCGACTTCGCCACGCGCAAGGTCGTCGCGTACTGGCCGATCCCCGGCGGCGGCAGCCCCGACATGGGCGGCGTGAGCGCGGACGGCAACACGCTGTGGCTCTCGGGGCGCTTCGACAACGTGGTCTACGCGTTCGACACGCGCACGGGCGAGGTGCGCAAGATCAAGGTCGATCACGAGCCGCACGGGCTCGCGGTGTGGCCGCAGCCGGGCCGCTACAGCCTCGGCCACACCGGCAACATGCGCTGAACGTTGGGGACCGATCCCCTTTCCGTCACCGTCCCGTTCTTCGCGCTGATCCTCGCCGGGTACGTGGCCGCGCGGCGGCGCTGGGTGCCGCCCGAGGCGGTGCCCGCGTTCAACGGGTTCCTGTTGTTCTTCGCGGTGCCGGCGATGCTGTTCCGCTTCGCCGAGCACACGCCGTTCCGCGAGCTCGCGAACGGGCGTTACTTCGTCGCATGGTCCGTCGCCGGCATCGCCGTGCTGCTCGTGGTCACGCTCGCCGCGCGGCGCATCTTCGGCGAGTCCTCGCGCAACGCCGCGTTCTACGGGCTCACCGGGGCGGTCGGCAACTCGGGCTTCCTCGGCGTGCCGCTGCTGGTCGCGCTGCTCGGCGTGCGCGCCGCGGGCCCGACGATCATCGTCATCGTGACCGATCTCATCACGGTCGCCTCGGTGGGCCTGCTGCTCGCGGAAACGGACGGCGCGACGGGGCGCGGATGGAGAGCGGATCTGCGCGATGCGGCGGTGCGCATCTTCCTCAACCCGTTCGTGATCAGCATGGCAGCCGGCGCGGCCTTCTCCGGATTGGGCGCGACGCTGCCGGGGCCGCTCGAGGGCATCGCGAAGCTGCTCGGCGACAGCGCCGGCCCATGCGCGCTGTTCGCGATCGGCCTGTCGCTCGTGCGCCCCGACATGCCGCTGCGCTCGCCGGTGCTCGCCGTGCCGATCGCCGCGAAGCTGCTGCTGCATCCGCTCGCGGTGTGGGCGGTGATGCACGCCTTCGGCATCGGTGCCTTCGAGACGCTCGTCGCGACACTGGTCGCCGCCCTGCCCTCGGCCGGCTGGGTCTTCATCTTCGCGCTGCGCTACGACGCCGACGCGGGGCGCGTCTCGGCGGTGATCCTCGTCACGACGGCGCTCGCGTTCGTGACTTTCTCGTCGCTCGTGTGGTGGCTCGTGCCGCGCTGAGCGTGCGCCGAGCGGACTAGAGCCCGTTCGCGAAACCGGTTCACTTCGCGCGGTGAGGATGGACCTCATCGTTCATCGCCGCAGGGGGCCGCCTTGGCGAGCTTCTTTCCCAGGGATGCGTCCGCCGCCCGGCCGGCCGATGTTCCGCTCGGGCTCGGCGTGCTGCAACCGTTCGCGGCGAACGAGGACCAGTTCCGCCACCTGATGGAGGCGTCGCCCGCGATCAGCTGGGCGGCCGATGCCGACGGTCGCGTGACCTTCGCAGCCAATCGCCTGTTCGAGTACACGGGGCTGCAACCCGGCAACGACGTGCGCGACTGGGCGCGGCTCGCCGTCCATCCCGACGACTATCCGCAGCGCTTCGAGGCGTGGCGGCACGCGAAGCAGGACGGCGGCGCCTTCGAGATCGAGCTGCGCATCCGCCGCGCCGACGGCGTCTATCGCTGGTTCCTCGTGCGCGCCGTGGCCCTGCGCGGCGAGGACGGGCGCGTGGAGCGCTGGTTCGCGACCGCCACCGACATCGACGAGCGCAAGCGCAGCGAGGAGAACCTGCGCTTCCTCGCGAAGGCGAGCGCGGCCCTGGCCGAGGTCACGGACGTCGACGACACGCTGAAGCGCATCTCGCGGCTCGCCGTGCCGCACTTCGCCGACTGGGTGGAGGTCACGCTGCGCGAGCCCGCGGGCGCCGTGCGCCGCGTCGTCGTGAACCACTGGGATCCGAAGCGCGTGAAGGAAGCCGAGGAGCTGTACCGGCGCTACCCGCAGAGCGAGGCTTCGGGGGCGCTCAAGGTGGTGCGCACCGGCGAGTCGATCTTCATCCCCGACGTGAGCGACCGCATGCTGCAGGGCGCCTCGAGGAGCGGCGAGCACCTGCACATGCTGCGCAAGCTGCGGCTGCGCTCCTTCATCAGCGTGCCGATGCGCTCGAAGACGCGCGTGATGGGCGCGCTCTCGTTCGCGACCTCCGAGTCGGGGCGGGCCTACACCGAGTTCGACCTGCGCACGGCCGAGGAGCTCGCGCACCGCGCGACCATCGCGCTCGAGAACGCCGAGCTCGTGCAGGCGCTCAAGGAAGCCGACCGGCGCAAGGACGAGTTCCTCGCCGTGCTCGCCCACGAGCTGCGCAACCCGCTCGCACCCGTGCGCAACGCGATCGAGATCCTGCGCGCCTCGCATTCTCCCTCGCCGCAACTGCAGTGGACGCACGACGTGATCGACCGGCAGGTGCGCCAGATGACGCGGCTCGTGGACGACCTGCTCGACGTCTCGCGCATCACGAGCGGCAAGATCGAGCTGCGCAAGGAACGCGTCGAGCTCGCGGCCGCGGTGCGCGTCGCGCTCGAGGCGAGCCGTCCGCTCGTCGAGCGCGGCGGCCACCAGCTCACGGTGAAGCTGCCGCCCGAGCCGCTGTGGCTCAATGCCGACCTCGCGCGGCTCGCCCAGATCCTCTCGAACCTGGTCAATAACGCGGCCAAGTACACGCGCCCCGGCGGCCACATCTGGCTCATCGCCGAGCGCCGCGACAGCGAGGTCGTGATCCGCGTGCGCGACAACGGCATCGGCATCGAGCCGCGCATGCTGCAACGCGTGTTCGACATGTTCGCGCAGGTACGCGGCACCGCGGACCACTCCCAGGGCGGCCTCGGCATCGGCCTCACGCTCGTCAAGCGCCTGACCGAGCTGCACGGCGGCCGCATCGAGGCGCACAGCGACGGACCGGGACGCGGCAGCGAGTTCGTGGTGGTCCTGCCGCTGTCCTCCGACGAGGCGGCGAACGACCCGAGCGCGAAGGACGCGGTGCCGGCGCTGCCCGTGAATCCGCGGCGCATCCTCGTGGTCGACGACAACCGCGACGCCGCCGACAGCCTCTCGATGCTGCTGCACGCCCGCGGCCACGACGTGCGCGTCGCCTACGACGGCCTCGAGGCGGTCGGCGCCGCGATCACATTCCAGCCCGACGTCGTGCTGCTCGACATCGGCTTGCCGAAGCTCTACGGCTACGACGCGGCGCGGCGCATCCGGGAGCTGCGCGGCAAGGACGTGCTGCTCATCGCGATCACGGGCTGGGGGCAGGAGGAGGATCGGCGCCGCGCGCGCGAGGCGGGCTTCGACCACCACCTCACGAAGCCCGTCGATCCCGAGGCGATCTCGCGCCTGATCGACGCGGCCGGGCCGAAGCCCTCCTAGCCCCGCTTCAAAAATGCGCGCGCTGCGACTAGACTAGCGCTCCCGATAAGAGGAGGGCTAAATGGTCAATCGTCGCAAGTTCCTGACCGGCGGGGCCGTCGTGGCGAGCGCCGCCGCGATCCAGCAGGCGGTCGCGCAGGCGCCGTCGCTGCCCCAGATCCGCTGGCGTTGCGCGTCGAGCTTCCCGAAGAGCCTCGACACGATCTTCGGCGCGGCCGACGTGATCGCCAAGCGCGTGGACGAGCTCACGTTCGGCAAGTTCCAGATCCGCATCTTCGCCGGCGGCGAGATCGTGCCCGCATTCGGCGTCGTCGACGCGATCCAGCAGGGCACCGTCGAGGCCGCGCACAGCGCGAGCTACTACTTCGTCGGCAAGAACAGGACCTTCGCTTTCGATACCACGATTCCCTTCGGCCTGAACCAGCGCCAGCAGAACGCGTGGATGTACTACGGCGGCGGCCTGGACCTCATGCGCGACTTCTTCAAGCAGTTCGGCATGATCTCGTTCCCCGCGGGCAACAGCGGCGCGCAGATGGGCGGCTGGTGGCGCAAGGAGATCCACACGGTCGCGGACCTCAAGGGCATCAAGATGCGCATCGCGGGCCTGGGCGGCGAGGTGATGGCGCGCCTCGGGCTCGTGCCGCAGCAGATCCCCGGCGGCGACATCTACCCGGCGCTCGAGCGCGGCGCGATCGACGCGGCCGAATGGGTCGGGCCCTACGACGACGAGAAGCTCGGCTTCTACAAGATCGCCAAGAACTACTACTACCCCGGCTGGTGGGAGCCCAACGCGATGTTCTCGATGTACGTGAACCTCAAGGAATGGGAGAAGCTGCCGAAGGAGTACCAGGCCGCGGTCGAGACGGCGTGCTACGAGGCCAACCTCGACATGCAGGCGCGCTACGACTCCAAGAACGTGGAAGCTCTCGAGCGCCTGGTGAAGAACGGCGTGAAGCTGCACATGTTCCCGCAGGAGATCATGAAGGCGGCGCAGAAGGCGGCCTTCGAGCTCTACGAGGAAGAGGCCACGAAGAACCCGTCCTGGAAGAAGGTGTACGACAACTTCAAGAAGTTCCGCGGCCAGCAGTACCTCTGGCACCGCGTGGCCGAGTACAGCTACGAGAACTTCGCGTACAACAATCCCGTGAAGTAGCGACCGCAGGGTCCGCCCACGAAAAAGACCCCGCCCGCGCGGGGCTTTTTCATGGCGAACGGCTCACGCCTCCTCGGGGATGTTGAACTGCTCCTGCAGGAAGCGGATGTAGTCGTCGACCATCGCGGTGCAGCGGCGCACCGCGCTCGCCTCGCCGGCCCATCCGGGGATCTTCCAGTTGCAGCCGTTGATCTGCGTCGCGCACCAGGCGACGGGCAGCGGCTCGATCGCGGCGCAGCCGTTCAGGTTCGCGAGCTTGGCGCGGATCAGCGTGTCCAGGATGGGCTTCGAGACGATCGCCCGGGACATTTCGACCTCCTTGGCGAATTTCGTGGATGCGAAATTCGACCGGGGGCCGGCGGGTCCCGTTTGTGGGGCGGGAGCGGCTAATCGCGTCGGCCGCTTCCGGCGCGCGATGTCGGGCGCGGCGGCAGCCGCGCCGCGGAATGCGCCCGACGCTTCCCGTGAAACAAAGGTCGCGATGCGATGGATCGCATCGGAGTCTTCCCACGCGCTTGCGGGAAGGCTCCTACGCGCGAGGCTATTGCTGTTTCAGTTGGCGCTCGATGTCGGACGTGACGTCGTCGCTCTTCGGCGGCTCCTGCTTCGGCGGCTCCTGCCTCGGCGCCTCTTGCACGGCGCCCGGCTGGGGCGCCGTGGGCGCTGCACGCGGCACGCCGACGCCGAGCTGGCGCTCGAGCTCCTGCGCACCCGTGCCCTTCACGTCGCTCGTCGCCTTCGAGACGTTGCCCGTGACCATGCCCGGGAACAGGATCACCGCGCCGACCATGAGGATCTGGATCGCGACGAACGGCACGGCGCCCCAGTAGATCTGCGAGCTCCTCACGCTCGGCGGCGCCACGCTCCTCAGGTAGAAGAGCGCGAAGCCGAACGGCGGGTGCAGGAACGAGGTCTGCATGTTCACGGCGAGCAGCACGCCGAACCACACGATGTCGATGCCGAGCTTCTGGGCCACCGGCGTGAGCAGCGGCACCATGATGAACGCGATCTCGAAGTAGTCGAGGAAGAACGCGAGGAAGAAGATCATCGCGTTCACCACGATGAGGAAGCCGAGCGCGCCGCCGGGCAGGTTGCCGAGCAGGTGCTCGATCCACAGGTCGCCGTCGACTCCGCGGAACACGAGCGTGAACACGGTCGAGCCGACGAGGATGAACATCACGAAGCTCGTCATGAGCGCCGTGTGCTCGACCGCCTGCTTGAGCAGGCCGAACGAGAGCTTGCGCTTCATGAGCGCCATGATGATCGCGCCCGTCGCGCCCATCGCCCCGCCCTCGGTCGGCGTCGCCACGCCGATGAAGATGGTGCCGAGGACGAGGAAGATGAGCACGAGCGGCGGGATCATCGACGTGACCACGCGCAGCGCGAGCCTGGCGCCGCGGTACGTCTGCGCCTCCGGCGGGCAACCGGGCGCGGCATTGGGCTTGAAGATCGAGACGATCATCACCCACACGGCGTAAGCCGCGGCCAGGCCGAGGCCGGGGACCAGCGCGCCCTCGTAGAAGTCGCCGACGGAGGCGCCCATCTGGTCGGCGAGCACGATCAGCACGAGGCTGGGCGGGATGATCTGCGCCAGCGTTCCCGATGCGGCGATGACACCGGCGGAAAGCCAGTTCGCATACCCGTAGCGGATCATCACGGGCAGCGAGATGAGGCCCATGGCGAGCACGGAGGCGGCGACGACGCCGGTGGTCGCAGCGAGCAGCGCGCCGACGAAGATCACGGCGTACGCCACGCCGCCGCGAATGCGCCCGAACACCTGCCCGATGGTATCGAGCAGGTCCTCGGCCATGCCGCTCCGCTCGAGGATCAGGCCCATGAGCGTGAAGAACGGCACGGCGAGCAGCGTCTGGTTCGCCATGATGCCGAGCACGCGCTCGGGCAGCGCCTGCAGCAGCGCGGGCTCGAGCGCGCCGTGCGCGATGCCGATGATGCCGAAGAGCAGGCCGACGAACGCGAGCGAGAAAGCGACCGGGTAGCCGATCAGCAGGAAGACCACGAGCCCCGCGAACATCAGGGGCGCCATCATCTCAAATGACATCGTGCTGCCCCTTCCTCTCGTAGATCGAGCGCGGCGCATCCCCGGTGAGGAACGCGATGCGCTTGATGATCTCGGAGATGCCCTGCAGGCCGAGCAGCGTGAAGGCGATCGGGATGAGCAGGCGCACCGGCCAGCGGATCAGGCCGCCCGGGTCCGACGAGTGCTCGGCGATGTGGAAGGAGTTCGTGAGCGAGGGGATGCTGTACCACGCGATGATGGTCACGGCGGGCAGCAGCATGAACACGCCGCCGATGATGTCGACCCACGCCTGGCCGCGCGGCGGCAGGCGCCCCACGAGGACATCGATGCGCACGTGCTCGTCCTTCTTGAGCGCGTAGCCCGAGATCAGCAGGAACACCGCCGAGTTCAGGTACCACTGGATCTCGATCCACGCGTTCGAGCCGATGTTGAGCGAATAGCGGGCGATGGCCGCCGCCGCGCAGATCAGCACGGCACCGAGACCGAGCCAGGCGGCGGTGCGCCCGATCCACATGTTCATCGTGTCGATCGCGACGGCGAGCCGCAGAAATCCCTTCATGGGGCGATCCTCGATTCCAGGAGCGCGCGTCCGGGGGCGGACGGCGCCCGCCAGTGTGGCGAATGGGTCGGGAAAAGGCAATGTTCACGCGCCCACGGCGCGGCCCATGGCGTGAGGTACACTGCGGCCGTCCCCGCTCCCCTTCCACCCGGAGCTTCGCGCTTGAGACAACCGGTCCGCGCCACCCGCGGCATGGCGGTCGCACCCCATGCCCTCGCGGCGCAGTCCGCGCTCGCCGTGCTGCGCGAAGGCGGCAACGCGATCGAGGCGATGGTCGCCGCCGCCGCCACCATCGGCGTGGTCTACCCGCACATGAATTCCATGGGCGGGGACGCATTCTGGCTCGTGCACGTGCCGGGGGAGGCGCCGCGCGCCATCGACGCGTGCGGTGCCGCGGCCGCGGCTGCCGACATCGCGCTCTATCGCGCGCATGGGCTGTCGGCGATCCCGTTCCGCGGCGGCCTCGCGGCGAACACCGTGGCGGGCACGGTCTCGGGCTGGCGGCTCGCGCTCGAGTTCGCGCACGCGCGCCTCGGCGCGCGCATGCCGCTCGCGCGCCTGCTCGCCGATGCGATCGCCTATGCACGCGACGGCATCGCCGTCACACGCAGCCAGACCGCGACCACGGCGGCGAAGCTCGAAGGGTTGCGCGGCCAGCCCGGCTTCGATGCGACCTTTCTCGTGGACGGAGCCGCGCCCGCGACCGGCACGCGCTTTCGCAATCCGCGGCTCGCGCAGACGCTCGAGCAGCTCGCGCGCGCCGGCCTCGACGATTTCTATCGCGGCGCGCTCGCCGCGAGCTTTGCGCGCGACCTCGAGGCGGCGGGAAGCCCCGTGCGGCTCGAGGACCTCGCGGCCCACCGCGCGCAATGGCGCGCGCCGCTCGCCCTCGCCCATCGCCTCGGCACCGTCTACAACGTGCCACCGCCCACGCAGGGTGTTGCGGCGCTGCTCATCCTCGGCATCCTCGACGCGCTCGACGTCGGGCGCGTCGATCCCAACGGACCCGAATACGTGCACCTGTGCGTCGAGGCGGTGAAGCAGGCCTTCGGCATGCGCGATCGGTACGTGACCGATCCCGCGTTCATGGAGGTGGAGGCGCAATCGCTTCTCGCGCCCGATCGCATCGCCGGGCTCGCCGCGCGCGTCGATCGTGGTCGCGCCGCGCCGTGGGGCGCCGGGCGCGGGCCCGCCGACACCATCTGGATGGGCGTGGTCGATGCCGAAGGATGCGCCGTGAGCTTCATCCAGAGCCTCTACCACGAGTACGGCAGCGGCGTGGTGCTCGCGCAATCGGGCGTGAACTGGCAGAACCGGGGCTGCAGCTTCTCGCTCGACGAGCGCGCGCGCAACGCGTTGCGGCCCGGCCGCAAGCCCTTCCACACGTTGAATCCCGCGCTCGCCCTGCTCGCCGATGGCCGCGCCATGGTCTACGGAACGATGGGCGGCGACGGCCAGCCGCAGACGCAGAGCGCGGTCTTCACGCGCACGCTGGTGTTCGGGATGGATCCCCAGGCCGCGATCGCGGCGCCGCGCTGGCTCCTGGGCCGCACCTGGGGCCAGGCGAGCGACACCCTGAAGCTCGAGGCGCGCTTCGCGCCGGCGGTGATCGAGGCGCTCGCGCGCATGGGCCACGAGATCGAGGTCGTCGGGGAGTACGATGAGGTGGTGGGCCACGCGGGCGCGATCGTGCGCGATCGCGACGGGCTGCTCGAGGGCGGATCCGATCCGCGCTCCGACGGCGGCGTGGCCGCTTGTTGACCCGGGAAGGAATCGCCATGACCGCACGCCTCGTCGCATCGATCGCCATCCTCGCGCTCGCGGCGCCGGCGCTCGCCGCGCCCGATGCCGCCGCGGGCCGCCGCCTCGTCGAGGAAAAGCGTTGCGAGACGTGCCACGAGAACAAGACGCTCGGGATCGCCGGCGCGATCTATTTGCGCAAGGACCACAAGGTCACCTCGCGCCCGAAGCTCGAAGCGCAGGTCGCGACGTGCAACGCGCAGCTGAACGCCGGGCTCTTCCCCGAGGAAGAGGCGCAGGTCGCCGAATACCTGGATACCACCTACTACAAGTTCGAGGCGCGCTGACGCTCACTTGCGCGCGAGCGACTCCTTCTCCATCAGCAGGTACGTCCCGTAGGCGTTGATGCGGTTCGCCGCGTCGAACGCCGGCAGGCGCGCGAAACGCGACCAGTCGGTCTGCGCGTACGCCTCGTCGAACGGCACGAAATCGTCGACCGCCTTGCCCATCGCCGCGCGCAGGTACGTGAGATAGTCGCGCGTCAGCGCGAGGTCGCGCTCCGGATCGCGGGAGGCGTCGCCGTGGCCGGTCACCATGACGCGCGGGTGCAGGGTCATCAAACGGTCGATGCGCTTCAGCCACTGGCGGCTGTCCGCCTCGCCGACGAACGGCACGCGGCCGGCGAAGAGGATGTCGCCGCTGAAGATCACGCCGAGATCGGGGAGCACGATCGCGACGTCCTCGGGCGAGTGGGCGGGCCCGAAGTGCAGGACCTCGAAGCGCACGCCGCCCAACGTGAAGCGCGCTTCCTCGCCGAGCCAGCGATCCGGCCGCACGAGCGGCATGGCCGCATCGACCCACGGCGCGAGCTCGTGCGCGCGCTGCTCGAGGCGCCTGGCCGCTTCTCCGCCGTCGAGGTATTCGCGCGCGGCCGCGTGCGCCCAGACCTCGGCGCCCGCGGACTTGAGCGGCGCGAGGCCGTAGAAATGGTCGGCATGGTAATGGGTCACGATCACGCGCTTCACCGGCTGGTCGGTGAGGCCGCGGATCGAGGCAAGCAGCGCGCGGCCGAGCGCCGGCGTGCCGAGCGCATCGATCACGACCACGCCTTCGTTCGTCACGACGAATCCCGCGTTGGAATTGAATCCCTCGTTCGCCGCGGAGGCCACGCCGCTCTGCCCCTGGACGTAATAGACGTTCGCCGCCACCGGCATCGGCACGAGCTTCGCGTGCAGCGCCGGCTCTTCGGCGTGCGCGCGCAAGCCGCTCCACGCCGCGGCGAACAACGCCACGAAGAGCAGCGCGAGGCGGCGCATGCTCAGGCGATGCCGGCGTTGCCTTCGACGCCGACCAGCTTCGGCAGGTTGAGACGGGGCTCGGGCAGCGTCTTCACGTCGCGCAGGTACTGCGTGATCACGTCCCAGATCGGCGGTCCGCTCACGCCCTCGGCCACCGGCGCCCAGCCGGCGACCTTGTACGTCTTCGCCGGGTCGATCGGCTCGCCGTTCAGCCGCATGTCGCCGATGCGCTGGCCCATCGCCGCGTTCGGCGTGCAGGTGTACGTCATGCCGCCGACGCGCACCATGTCGCCGCCCTGCTGGTAGTAGGGGTCGGGATTGAAGAGGTTGTCGCAGACGTCCTCGAGCACGGTCTTGATCGTCGCGCCGGTCATCGCCGTGAGCGTCGAGTGCGGATAGGTGATCGCCGACCAGTCCATCACGTTCTCCATCGTGATGGGATCGCCCGGCAGGATCGACGTGCCCCAGCGGAATCCCGGCGAGAACGCGATCTCCGCGTCCTTCACCTTCATCAGCGCATCGAGGATCACCTGGTCGAGCGTGCCGTTGAAGTTGCCGCGGCGATAGAGCAGCCCTTCGCTCACCGCGAGCTTCTCGCCGAGCCTGGCCGCGTACGGGGCGCGCGACTTGTCGATCAGCGACTGCATCGCGGGATCGGCCGGCAGCAGGTTCGCGAAGATCGGCAGGAGGCGGTAGCTCGCGCCGCGCAATTTCCCGTCCGCGTAGTCGAAGTCGAGCACGCCCAGGTACTTGGTGTTGCTTCCCGCGTTCGTGACGAGGGTCGTATGCGCGCCGTTCTGCACGCGCACCGGCCGCGGCACCGCGTCGTGCGTGTGGCCGCCGAGGATCACGTCGATGCCGGTCACGCGCGTGGCGAGCTTCAGGTCGACGTCCATGCCGTTGTGCGACAGGAGCACGACGATCTTCGCCCCCTTGCCGCGCGCCTCGTTCACGACCTTCTGCATCTCCTGGTCCCGGATGCCGAAGCTCCAGTCGGCCATCATGTAGCGCGGGTTCGCGATCGGCGTGTACGGGAACGCCTGGCCGATGATCGCGACCGGCACGCCGTTCACCTCGCGCATCGCGTACGGCTTGAACACCGCGTCGCCGAAGTCTGCGGTGACGACGTTCTGCGCCAGGAACTCCATCGGCCCCTTGAACTGCGTGTCGACGACCTTCTTCACGCGCTCCTGGCCGTAGGTGAACTCCCAGTGGCCGGTCATGTAGTCGACGCCGAGCTGCCTCTGCGCGTCGATCATGTCCTGGCCCTGGGTCCAGAGCGAGACGCCCGAGCCCTGCCAGGTGTCGCCGCCGTCGAGGAGCAACGCGCCCGGACGCGACGCCTTCAGGCGCCTGACGAGCGTGGCGAGGTGCGCGAAGCCGCCCATCTTCCCGTAGGTGTGCGCGGCGCGGACGAAGTCGAGCTGCGTGAACGCATACGATTCGCGCGAGCCCGCCTTCATCCCGTACGCCTTGAGGAACGCCTCGCCCACGAGGTGCGGCGGCTGGCCGCTCGCCCCCGCGACGCCGATGTTCATGTTCGGCTCGCGGAAGTAGATCGGCCGGATCTGCGCGTGGCAATCGGTGAAGTGCAGCAGGCTCACGTTGCCCGCGCGGGGTACGTCGTAGAACGCGTCGCCTTCGCCCGCGAGCGCTGCGCGCGAAGCGATCGGCAATCCGGCGGTCGCGGCAATCGCGAGCGCCTCGAGAAATTCGCGGCGGTTCATTCGATCTCCAGGTCTTCGGTGATGGCCTTCACGCCGGCCCTGGCGCAGGCTTCGTCGGCGTTGCCGCCGGGGGCGCCCGATACTCCGATGGCGCCGAGCAGCGCGCCTCCCGCCTCGATCTTCACGCCCCCCGCGACCGCGACGACCCGCGAGAGCTGCCGCATGCCGGCGAGCGGCTCACCCGGGCGCGTGACCTTGTCGACTTCCGACGTGTCGGTCTTGAGCGATGCGGCGGTCCACGCCTTGCGGAACGAGCCCTCGAGCGTGTGGGCGCCCGCGAAGCGATCGCGCAACGCGACCTGCGTGAGCCCTTCGCGATCGACGACGGTGACGGCCACCTGGTAGCCCTCGCTGCGGCAGTGCGCGAGCGCGGCCTGCGCGGCCTTGAGCGCCGTCTCCGGCGTGAGCACGCGCACGGTGAACGTGCTGGCGGCCGCGGCGGCGAGCGGCGCGAGGACGGCGGCGGTCGCCGCCCGGCGCACCGTTCTCGCGTTCACTGGTTGACGGGCGACTTCGGATCGAGCAGCAGCGCGACGACATCCTTGATCTGCCGCTCGGTGAGGATGCCCTGGTGGCCGAAGCGCGGCATGCTCGAGCACGCGTTGAAGGCCTCCGGGTTGTAGATCTTGCCGTACGTGTAGCGCTGGATCTGCGGCGTGTTGCCGCGCAGCTTGCCGTAGCCGAGCAGGCTGGGGCCGATCGTGCCGTACGACAGCTCCTGCTTCGTGAGCTGGTGGCACGCGTAGCAGTTGCCGCCGGCCGGCACGGTGGGCTGGTCGCTCCATTGCTTGCCCACGCCGGTCTGCGCGATCTTCTCGCCCGCCTGCCAGTCGCCGAGGAGCTGGCCGTCGGCGGGGTACTTGATCGTCGCGAGCTGCTCGGCCTCGATGCGCTTCGCGGCCTCGGGCGGAACGGCCCCCGCCTCCGCATACTTGGTGCAAGCGGCCTGCACGTCGTCCTGCTCGAGGCGGTCCATCGTCGCCTGCCCGCGCGCCTTGAAGTCGCGCTGCATGAGCGCGAGCGCCGCGCGGTTCGCGTCGTCCGGACCGGCGCTCGCGGCCTGCTTCACCGCCACGCAGCCCGCCGCGGCGAGCACGATGGCGAGCGCGCTTCCCAGGGCGGCCCTGCGCAGATCCTTGTTCATGGCGACCGTCTCTCAGCGCTTCATCGACGGCGCGTTGAACACGCCGCCGTTCGCGTTGTAGGCGAGGTACGTCTCGAGCGCCGTGACGGCGTCGGACGCGTACCCCGGCTCCGGGAAGCGCTGCTGCCGGTAGCAGTCGAAGAGCCGGTGCTGCATGGTGCGCACCTCGCCCTGGGAGACGCGATAGCCCGGCCACGTGGTGTAGGCCTTCTGCGCGTCCTTCGGGTTGGTGAGGTTGGGCAGGTCCTGCAGGCGGATGCGCATGCCGTCGTGCGAATGGCAGGTCGCGCACGAGAAGTCGTGCGGGCCGGCGCGGTAGAAGAACATCGCCCTGCCCTCGTCGTAGGCGCGCTTCTCCTCCGGGCGGTCGAGGGACACGTGCATCTTCATGCCCTTCGACTCCGAGGCGATCCACGCGACCAGCGCTTCCATGTCCGACTTCTTCGGCCCGTCGCCGAAATGCTGCTTCGTCGCCTGCTCGCGCGTGAGGCCTTGCAGCGTCTGCATGCACGTGACGAGGCGCGACTCGAGGTCCTGCACGTTCTTCGTGTCGGGGAAGTACTTCGGCAGCACGGTGTAGGCGCCCTTCACGACGCCCGGCCCGAGGCCGATGTCGCACTGCTCGAGCGAGGCGTTCTTCGGGCCGCGCTTCTGCTTCCACAGGTCCTCGCCGCGCGACTCCCACAGCTCCGCGGGGTTGTCGTCGCCCAACGCCTCGCGATACTTGGCGATCTCCTGCTCGGTGCTGCTCTGCGGCGCCTGCGCGGCCGCGACGCCGGCCACGAGGCCCGCGACGCAAGCCACCGGGAGCGCCCAAACCTTCCAGTCCACCAGGTTGCCTCCTGCTTGTTGTCGAATGCGGCTACGGCTTCAGGTAGACGTAGCCTTCCTGCTCGAGGCGCGCGATCTCGGCCACGCCGGACGGCACGATCGTCGCCTCGGGAATCACGCGCTTCGGGTCGATGTGCCGCGACTCGAGCGTGTTCCTGCACACGCGGAATTCCACGCCACGCGACTCGAGCGTGTCGATGGTCGCGTCGTACGGATTGCCGTTCCTGTCCTTCGCCCCGTCGAGCAGGAAGTCGATGCCCGCCGCGTGGGCCACGACGACGATCTTCGCCTGCGGATCGGCGTCGAGGTGGTTGCGCACGTTGCGCAGCAGCGCCGCGGCCTTCTCCCCGCCCTCGTCGATGTGGTAGACGACCTTCACGGAAGGCGCCGCGTAGGCCGCGCCCGCGAGCGCGAGGATGGCGATGAAAAGCGCCGCGGCGCGGCCGAGGATCTTGTGCATGGTGTGCGTCGCGCGGGGCGTCAGGCTACGGTGGTCTCGTCGGTGCGCTTGTCGCCGTGGTTGTCGGTCCACGTGATCACGATCTTGTCGCCCTTCTTGCCGCCCGAGAAACGGAACGCGAGGAACGGGTTCTTCGATACCGCCGTGCCCCACTCGGCGCTGAGCACCGTGCGGCCGTTGCAGGTCGCGGTCACGTTCTGGATGAACCACGCCGGGATCACCTTGCCGCTCGCGTCCTTGCGCTGGCCGCTCTCCATCTCGTGGGCCATGAGCACCTTCACCTCCACCTTGTCGCCGTTCGCGGTGGCGCGAATCTTCATCGGATCTGCCATCGTCTTCTCCTGGTCTCGTGCGCGGGGTCAGCCGCCGCAGCCGCCGAGGGTGACCTTCACCTCCTTGGCGGTGTAGTAGTACTTGCCGTCGGCCTTCACCAGCGCGATGACCCGCGAGGTCTGCGCCATCTTCAGCCGCGTGTTCACCCACGGGTCGGTGCCCTGCGGGAGATCGAAGTCCGCGGCGAGAATGTTCGGATTCTTCTCGACCAGCAGCGCGATCGCCTGCGTGTTCGGGATGCTGCTCTGCACCGTGAACGGCACCACCGCGCCGTTCTCCGCGATGTCCGGCGAGGTGAGCGCGATGTCCTTGCTCTCGACCGGCGCGCCGCCGCCCAGCGCCTTCACCGCGTCGTTGAACGACTTGGTGTCGAACGCCTCCTTGTTCCACTCCGCGCGGGCGCTGCCCGGCTTGAGGAGGCCCGCCGCCATGGCGAGCGCCATGACCGCCATGCTCCCCGTGCCCCGCAGCACCTGCCTGCGAACGATGTCCATGCCCGACTCCTCTCGATGTGGCCGCCGGTAGCGGGCGGCGGGCTATTGCCCAAAAGCCTTAAAGACAAAAATTATAGAACGAAAACTTATAACGAGACCGGCGCTCCATAGAACCAGAAGTCATGAACCGCTACTTCGCCCCGGCGAGGATCCACTGCACCAACGCCTGCACCTGCCCTTCGGAAACCTGCGGGTTGGGCGGCATGGGGATCGCGCCCCACGTGCCGGCGCCCCCCGTGCGGACCTTCTGCACCAGCGCCGCGATGGCGCTCGGCTCCTTCCCGTAGCGTTGCGCGACCTCGCGGAAGGCGGGGCCGACGCGGCGCTCCTCCACGCTGTGGCAGCCGAGGCATCCGCTCTGCTGCGCGAGGTCGGCGCTCGCGACGTGGATCGGCGTCGGGGCCGGTACGGATGCCGCGGGCTCGGCGCTCGCGGTCGTCGCCTTCGATTCGGCGCCGGCGATCTGCACGCCACGCACCGGGCCCACGATGCGGTTCTGCTCGGCGAGGTTGCCCCACGCGCCGCGCATCACGTCGGGCAGCGCCGAGACGACGTGAACGTCACGCTCGCAGTCCCTGACGCACGCGACGTTGTGCGTGTCCGGCCGTCCCTTCACGCTCCACAGCCCATGCCCGGTGGTCGTGCCGTTGCGGTTGGGAAGGCGCGCCTGCACCTGCGCGATGTTGCGATCGGACAGCACGAAGTCCGACGGCACGATCTCGCCCAGGTTGAGGATGTAGGCGAGCACCGCGTAGACCTCGTCGTTCGAGAGGCTCTTCGGCGCGTTCCACGGCATCGCGCGATGGATGTAGTCCCAGAGCGTCGAGATCGTGGAGACCTTCATGAGCGTGGTGCGCGCGACATCGGGCTTGCGCAGCGCCGCGACGTGGCCGGTCCTCATGTCGGCGGCCGTGGTGCCGCCGACGATCGGCGTGAAGACCTCGTTCGATTCGCCGAACGTGCCGTGGCAGCTCGCGCAGCGCCCGTCCCAGATTTCCTGGCCCTTCGCCACGCTGCCCGACCCCGCGGGCAGCCCGCGGAAGTCGGGACGCACGTCGATGTCCCAAGCCTTGATCTCGGCGCTCGTGGCGTCGCGTCCCACGCCGGGAAACGCCATGGCCCAGCCCGCCGTCGCGGCGAGCGCGGCGATCGCCGCGATGCGAAGCGCCTTAACCGACCTGGACATTGCTCACCTCTCCGCTCGCGGCCACCTGCCACGACTGGATCATGTTGTTGTGGTAGATCGAGCGCGTGCCGCGCACGGCGCGCAGCTGGCGCACCTTGGGCTGCACGAAGCCCGTCTCGTCGATCGCGCGCGACTGCAGGATCGCGGGCTCGCCGTTCCACACCCAGTCGACGTTGAAGCGCGTGAGGCACTTCGGCAGCACCGGGCTCTCGAGCCGGGCGCTGCGCCAGTTGCGCCCGCCGTCGAAGGAGACGTCGACGCGCTTGATGCGCCCGCGTCCCGACCAGGCGAGCCCGGTCACGTTGTAGAAGCCCTTCGCGAGCAGCGCCTGGCCGCCGGAGGGCGTCGTGATGACGGACTTGCACTCCTGGATCGAGGTGTATTGGCGCAGCTGCCCGTCGGGCATCAGGTCGACGTAGTGGATGGTCTCGTCCTTCGTGGCCCACGGCTGGTCGCCGACCTTGATGCGCCGCAGCCACTTCACCCACGACACGCCCTGGATGCCGGGGACGACGAGGCGCAGGGGGTAACCGTTCTCGGGCCGCAGCATCTCGCCGTTCATGCCCCAGGCGACGATCACGTCGTCGAGCGCGTTCTCGATCGGGATGGTGCGCGTCATGCCCGAGCCGTCCGCGCCCTCGGCGAGCACGAACTTCGCGCGCTTGCGGTCGAAGCCGCAGTCGTCGAGCAGCGTCGAGAGCTTCACGCCCGTGAACTCCGAGCACGACAGCATGCCGTGGGTGTACTGCACCGTCGGCACGGCGACGTTGCCCCACTCCATCGCGGTGTTCGCGCCGCATTCGATGAAGTGCATGCGCGAGACCGAAGGCAGGCGCATGAGGTCGTCCATGGTGTAGACCTTCGCCTCCTTCACCAGGCCCATGACCATGAGCCGGTGGCGCGCCGGGTCGACGTCGACCCAGCCCTGGTGATGGCGCTCGAAGTGCAGCCCGCTCGGCGTGATGATGCCGAACGTGCCCTGCAGCGGCGTGAACGCGACCGAGGCCTGGCTCACCTGCGTGAGGCCCGGGCTCTCGCGGCGCTGCAGGTTCTTCTCGAACTGCGACGGCAGGCCGTAAGGGCGCGCCGCGACCGGTTGGCCGAGCGACTTGCTCCACGGCGGCAGCTCGAGGATCGCGGCGTCGCCCCCGGGCACGGCCGCCCTCGCGGCGCCCGCCGCGGTGGCACCGGCGGCGGCGAGGAACGCCGCGCGCAGGAAGCCGCGGCGTCCGGCCTGCACCTCGGCGACCTGGCCGGCATCGAGAAAATTTTCCGGGGCCCGCAGCAGACTGCCGGCGGGCCAGCGCTTCGACGTCATGGGTCTCCTCCAACGAGGCGCGCAGTGTATTCACGATCATTGATATTAGTCAAGCCTAATATTGGCTTGTTCTAATATTCGAAAGCGCTGCTATGGCGCCGCCGGGGGAATTCGATTAGAGTCCGCGCCATGGCGAGCCGAGCCCCCACCAAGCGCCGCGCGAACGGCGAGGACATCTTCGACCTTATCGGGCGCACCGAGCACATCCGCCAGGCGAGCGACGCGATGCAGGCGATGGGGCACCCGCTGCGCCTGAAGATCCTGTGCCTGGTCGGCCAGCACGAGCTCTCGGTGCTCGAGATCGTCGAGGCGGTCGGCACGACCCAGAGCAACATCTCGCAGCATCTGGCGGTGCTGCGCGACAACGGCGTGCTCGAGACGCGCAAGGAAGCGAACAAGGTGTACTACCGCATCGGCGATGCGCGCATCCTGCGCATGATCACGCTCACGCGGCAGATCTTCTGCCGCTACTGAGCACCGCCGTTTCGATCCGCGGATGGACGCGGCGAGCGAAGCGCCCGCCCGGCCGCCTACTTCTTCCAGCGCTCCGCGGCTTCGTCGTCGCTCGAGCGCGCCTCCACCCAGCGCGGTCCCTGCGGCGTGTCCTCGCGCTTCCAGAACGGCGCGCGCGTCTTGAGGTAGTCCATGATGAACTCGCACGCGGCGAAGGCCTCGCCGCGGTGCGCGCCGGACACGCCGACCAGCACGATGCGCTCGCCGGGCTCGAGCCGGCCCACGCGATGGATCACGACGATGTCGATCACGTTCCAGCGCGAGCGCGCCTCGACGCAGATCTCCTCGAGCGCCTTCTCGGTCATGCCGGGGTAGTGCTCGAGCGTCATGCCGGCGATCGGCGAGCCGTCGTTGTCGGAGCGCACGAGCCCCACGAAGCTCGCCACCGCGCCCACATCGGTGCGTCCTTCGGTGAGCGCCTCGAGCTCGCGCCCGGTGTCGAAGTCCCCCGCCTGCACGCGGACCTTCATCAGCCCCCCGTGACCGGCGGAAAGAACGCCACCTCGTCGCCCGGCCTGATCGGCGTGGCGAGATCGGCCATGCGCTGGTTCACCGCGACGCGCCACGACTTGCCGTGCGCGAACGCTTCGGCCCAGGCGTCGTCGCGCGCGCGCAGCCGCTCGACGAGCGCCGACACCGTCGCCGTGGGACCGGGGAGGTCGACCTGCTCGCGGCCCAATCCGAGGCGCTCGCGCAGGCTCGCGAAATAGAGGACGGTGACCATCGCTAGACCGCGATGCGCGCGCGGCCGAGGCCGAGATGGCGCACGATGAAGCGCGCCACGCCGTCGGCATCGTCGATGTCGAGCTGCGGCAGGCGCGTGTCGAGCGGCTCGTCGGTGGCGATCGCGACCACGTGGCGGTCGTTCAGGTACATGAGCGGGGCGGCCAGCGCCCGGCGGTGAACCTCGATCTTGGGGATCGGCTCGGCCTTGAAGCCCTCGACGATCACGACGTCGCACGGCGAGAAGTGGCGCAACTGCTCGTGCAGCGTGGGCTCCGGCGCCCCGCGCAGCTCGTGCATGAGCGCCCAGCGCTGCGACGAGCTCACGAGCACCTCGGTGCAGCCGGCGGCGCGATGGCGATAGGAGTCCTTGCCCGGCGTGTCGACGTCGAACCCGTGGTGCGCGTGCTTGATGAGCGAGACGCGCAGGCCGTCGGCGACGAGGACCGGGATCACCTTCTCGATGAGCGTGGTCTTGCCGCTGCCGCTGTAGCCGGCCATGCCGATGACCTTCATGGGGAAAATTGTAGCCCAGCGGGCATCACGCCGACGGCGGCGCGAGCCACGGCGTCTCCTCGCGCTGGCGCGCCTCGTAGGCGCGGATCGCCGCCTCGTGGCGCAGCGTGAGGTCGATCTCGTCGGCGCCCGCGAGCAGGCATTCCTTGCGGAACGGGTCGACGTCGAAGCGCTCGATGGTGCCGCCGGGCAGGCGCACGGTCTGCGCGGGAAGGTCGATGGTGAGCTCGCTGCCCGGTGCACGCTCGAGCATCGCGCGGATCTGCGCGACGCGCGCGGCGGGCAGCACGATCGCGAGCACGCCGTTCTTGAACGAGTTCTCGAAGAAGATGTCGCCGAACGATGGTGCGATCCACGCGCGCAAGCCGAAGCCCGCGAGCGCCCAGACCGCCGCCTCGCGCGACGACCCGCAGCCGAAATTCTCCGCGGCGACGAGGATGCGTGCCCCGCGGTACTCGGGACGATCGAGCACGAAGCCGGGATCGGCCTCGCGCAGGTCGTGGAAGAGGAAGTTCTGGTAGCCCTCGGAGCGCGGCCGGCGCAGGAAGCGCGCGGGCACGATGCGGTCGGTGTCGACGTTCACGAGATCGAGGGGAACGGCGACGGCGGTGAGCGTGGTGAACGGCTGCATCGAGGTCACCCTCTCCCCTGGGAGACGGCCGGGGTGACGGTCAGCAACCTGCGAACATCGGTGATCTTCCCCGTCACGGCGGCCGCCGCCGCCATCGCCGGGCTCATCAGGTGCGTGCGCGCGCCCTTGCCCTGGCGGCCCTCGAAGTTGCGGTTCGAGGTGGAGGCGCAGCGCTCGCCCGCCGCGACCAGATCGCCGTTCATGCCCACGCACATCGAGCAGCCCGCGTCGCGCCAATCGAAGCCGGCCTCGCGGAAGATGCGGTCGAGGCCCTCGGCCTCCGCCGCGCGCTTGACCAGCCCGGAGCCGGGCGAGACGAGCGTCGGGACCACCGCCTTGCGTCCCTTCGCCACGCGCGCGGCCGCACGCAGGTCGTCGAGGCGGCTGTTGGTGCACGAGCCGATGAACACGCGCTGCACGGCGATGCCGTCGAGCGGCTGGCCGGGTTGCAGGTCCATGTAGCGCAGCGCCTTCTCGACGCTCGCGCGCCGCGCGGCATCGCCTTCGCGTGCGGGATCGGGCACCGCGCCGCTCACCGGCGCGCCGTGCTCCGGGCTCGTGCCCCATGTCGCCATGGGTTCGAGCGCGGCCGCGTCGAGCGTGAGCTCGCGATCGAAACGCACGTCCACATCGGAAGGCAGCGCCCGCCAGCGCGCGAGCGCGCGATCCCAGTCGCGGCCTTGCGGCGCGAAGGCCCGGCCCGCCAGGTACTCGAAGGTGGTCGCGTCGGGGGCGACCATCCCCGCGCGCGCCCCCGCCTCGATCGACATGTTGCACACGCTCATGCGCGCCTCCATGGAGAGCGCACGGATCGCAGGGCCCGCGTATTCGAACACGTGGCCGGTGGCGCCGAAGGCACCGATCCTCGCGATCAACGCGAGCACGATGTCCTTCGAGTAGACGCCCTCGGCGAGGCGCCCTTCCACGTTGACGCGGAAGGTCTTCGACTTCGCCTGCCACAGCGCCTGCGTGGCGAGCACGTGCACCACCTCGGAAGCGCCGATGCCGAAGGCGAGCGCGCCGAACGCGCCGTGCGTCGAGGTGTGCGAATCGCCGCACACCAGCGTGATGCCCGGTTGCGTGAAGCCCTGCTCCGGCCCGATCACGTGCACGATGCCCTGCCGCGGGTCGTCGGCGGGGAAGAGCGTGATGGCGTTCGCCCGGGCGTTGCGCGCGAGCGTGACCACCTTGTCGCGCAGCTCGGGATCGGTGATGTTCTCGCGCCCGCGCGTCGGCACGTAATGGTCCGGCGTGGCGATGGCCGCGTCCGGCCGGCGCACGCGGCGCCCGGCGATGCGCAGCGCCTCGAAGGCGTGGAAGCTGCCGTCGTGCAGCAGGTGGCGGTCGATGTAGAGCAGCGTGCGCCCGCCCGGGCCGTGCGCGACGGCGTGCGCGTCCCAGACCTTCTCGTAGAGCGTGCGGCCCATCGTGCGCTTCAGTCGCGCTTGCGCGCCGCGGCGGGAACGTGGCCCACGGAATCGGCGTACTTGCGCATCGCCTCCTCGCCCAGGTACTCCTTCTCCCAGGCGCGGATCTGGTCGAACCCCGCGAACGTGTGCAGGTCGCCGAGCGGATGGCGCTTGAACGATTCCATGAAGCGCGTCTCCGCGACCGGCCCCTCGTCGCGCATGGCGAGCGCGAGGTCGTACATCGCGGCGAGCGCGGTGCGCAGCATCGCGTTGGGCGAGATGCAGACGGCGATCCCGAGCGCGCGCAGCTCCTCGAGCGTGAAGCGCGGCGAGACGCCGGTCATGTTGTAGAACACCGGCCCCTTCACCTCGGCGCAGATGCGGCGCACCTCGTCGACCGACGTCGGGCCTTCGATGAACGCCAGGTCCGCGCCGGCCGCGAGGAACGCGTTGGCGCGGCGGATCGCCTCCTCCAAAGACCCGCCGTGCGCGCCGCGCGCGTCGGTGCGCGCGACCAGGACGAAGTCGGGATCGCAGTCGTTGCGCGCATCGCAGGCCGCGCGGATCTTGCCCACCGCCTCCTCGAGCGGCACGACGAGGCGCCCGGCGACGTGCCCGCAGCGCTTGGGCATCACCTGGTCCTCGAGGTGGATGCCGGCCACGCCCGCGGTCACGTACTCGCGCACGGTGCGGATCACGTTGATCGCGTTCCCGTAGCCGTTGTCGGCGTCGGCGATGAGCGGCACTCTCACGGCCGAGGCGATGTAGCGCGCGTTCGCCACCATCTCGGTCATCGTCGTGAGCCCCGCATCGGGCAGCCCGGTGAGCGAGAGCGACGTGCCGTAGCCGGTCATGTAGATGGCGCCGAAGCCCGCCGCCTCGAGCACGCGCGCGCTCACGGCGTTGTAGCAGCCGGGCACGTAGAGCGTCGGACCGCCGGCGATGAGCTCGCGCAACCGCGTGGAGGCGCGCTTCATCAGTCCACCTTCGCGCCGGATTCCCGGATCACCTTGCCCCACAGCGGCTCCTCCTTCGCGATGAGCGTGGCGAACTCGCGCGGCGTCATGGCGGTGGGCTCCGCGCCGGCCTTCGTGAGGCGGTCACGCACCGCCGGATCGGCCAGCGCCTTCGCCGCGGCCGCATGCAGCTTCTCGACCACGTCCTTCGGCGTGCCGGCCGGCGCGAGCAGGCCGTACCAGGTGTCGGAGGCGTAGCCCGGCACGCCTGCTTCGGCGAGCGTGGGAATCTCCGGCGCGATGGCCGAGCGGTGGCTGCTGCACAGCGCGATCGCCTTGAGCCGTCCCGCCTTGATGAGCGGCAGCACCGGCAGCAGCCCGTCGACGGCGAGCTGCACCTGGCCGCCGACCACGTCCTGGCGCGCCTGCGTGCTGCCCTTGTACGGCACGTGCACGGTGCGCGCGCCGGTCATCGACTTGAACAGCTCCATGTTGAGGTGTGTCGCCGAGCCCGTGCCCGCGGAGCCGTAATTGAGCTTGTCCGGGTTCTGCTTCGCGTAGGCGACCAGGCCCTTCACGTCGCTGAACGGCACCGAGGGGTTGGCGACGATGAGCTGGTGCGTGTAGGCGAAAAGCGTGACCGGCTCGAAGCTCTTGATCGGGTCGTAGCCCGGCTGGTTGTAGAGCGTCGCGTTGATGACGTGCGACGGGCTGACCGCGAGCAGCGTGTAGCCGTCGGCCGGCGCGTTCGCGACGTACTGCGTGCCGACGAGGCCGCCGGCGCCCGGGCGGTTCTCGATCACCACGGGCTGTCCGAGCGTGCGGCCCATCTCCTCGCCCACCGCGCGCGCGAGCGTGTCGCCGGTGCCTCCCGCCGCCAGCGGCACGATCAATTTGATAGGCTTCGACGGAAAGCCGTCCGCAGCCGCCGCGAGCGAGCCGGCCAGCGCGAGCGCCGCGAACAAGCGCGACATCCAGCGGTTCATTCCTGACCTCCCCATGATTCGAACGAGACGAACATGAATCCCGCATCTTTGCGCATCGGCATCCTCGAAGGCGATGACATCGGTCATGAAATCGTACCCGCGGCGGTGGAGATCGCGCGTGCCGCAGCGCGGCGCCACGGGCTCGCGATCGACTGGCGGGCGCTGCCGATCGGGCGCCGCGCGCTCGACAGCCATGGTTCAACGCTGCCCATGGAGACGCTCGACGCTCTGCCCACGCTCGACGGCTGGATCCTGGGTCCGATCGGCCATCGTGCGTACCCGAAGCTGCCGCAGGCGATCAACCCGCACCCGATCCTGCGCAAGCGCTTCGATCTCTTCGCGAACGTGCGGCCGACCCGCTCGTACCCGGGGCTCGGCTGCCTGCACGACGGCGTCGATCTGGTCATCGTGCGCGAGAACAACGAGGGCTTCCAGCCCGACCGCAACATGGTCGCCGGATCGGGCGAGTTCCGGCCCACCGACGACATCACGCTCTCGGTGCGCGTGATCACGCGGCGCGCGAGCTACCGGGTGGCGAAGGCCGCGCTCGAGCTCGCGCGCCATCGCCGCAAGCACATGACCTTCGTGCACAAGGACACGGTGTTCAAGCTGGGCTGCGGCATGTTCGTCGAGGAATGCCGGCGCGCCGCGGCCGAATACCCGGACGTGCAGGTCGACGACGTGATCGTGGACACCTTCGCGATGCGGCTGGTGCGCGAGCCGCAGAGCTTCGACGTCGTCGTCACGACGAACATGTTCGGCGACATCCTTTCGGACGAGGCCGCGGGGCTCGTGGGGGGGCTCGGCATGGCGCCGGGCCTTTGCATCGGCGAGGGACGCGTGGCGATGGCGCAGGCCACCCACGGCTCGGCGCCCGACATCGCCGGCAAGGGCATCGCCAATCCCTACGCGATGGTCGAGTCGACGCGCATGCTGCTCGAGTGGCTGGGACGCGACCGCGGCATCCCGGCGGCGGTCGCGGCGGCGCAATCGATGTCGCTCGCGACGACCGCGGCGCTGGCCGATCCGGCCGCGCGCACCGGCGACATCCGCGGCACGGGCAACACGGCCACCTTCACGCAGGCGATCGTGCGCGGCATCGAAGCGCAATGATCAGGGCTTGGTGGGTGCCTCGGCCTCGGCCTCGGCCGCGGGCTTCTCGACCGACTGCAGGCGCCGCGCGCTCGCATCGACCGGCCGCAGCTCGATGATCTCCGCTTCCTGCGAGGTCGCGCCGAGCTCCTTGAACTTGCGCGCCGACACCAGGACGCGGCTCTCGAGCGAGCCGATCGCGGCGTTGTAGCTGTCGGTCGCGGACTGCAGCGTGCGCCCGAGCTTGGCGAGGTGGTCCGCCATCGCGGCCAGGCGCCCGTGCAGCTCCTGTCCCAGCTGGCTGATGGCGCGCGCGTTCTCCTGGATGCTCTCCTGGCGCCATCCGTACGCGGCCGCCTTGAGCAGCGCCATGAGCGTCGCGGGCGAGGCGATGATCACGCTCTGGCCGAAGCCGGTGTCGAGCAGCTCGGGGTCGGTCTCCAGCGCCGCGCTGCAGAAGGCCTCGCCGGGAATGAACATCACGACGACCTCCGGCGTGGGCTGGAACTGCTCCCAGTAGGTCTTCTTCGCGAGCGCGGTGAGGTGGCCGCGGACGAGCTGCGCATGCTCGCGCAGCTTCGCCTTGCGTTCCTCGTCCGTCGCCGCCTCGTGCGCCTCGAGGTAGGCGCTGATCGGCGCCTTCGCATCGACCACGATCTGGCGGTTGCCCGGCAGCTTCACGACCAGGTCGGGCCGCAGCCGGCCATCGTCGGTCTCGGCGCTCTCCTGCTCGGCGAAGTCGACGTGCTCGAGCATCCCCGCCATCTCGACGACACGCCGCAGCTGCACCTCGCCCCAGCGGCCGCGCACGTGCGGCTGGCGCAGCGCCTTGACCAGGTTCGCGGTCTCGTTGCGCAGCTGCTCGTGGGTCTGCGCGATCTGCGCGAATTGCTGGCGGATCTCGCCGTACGCGCTCTCGCGCGCCTTCTCGAGGAGGTGGATCTTCTCGTCGACCTTCTCGAGCGACGCCTTCACCGGCGCGATCAGCTGGTCGATCGCCATCTGCCGCTTCTCGAGGTCACCCTTCGCGACCTGCTGGAATTCCCCGAGCGCGGTCTTCGCGAGATCGAGGAACGCCGCGTTGTTGCTCTTCAGCGCCTCGGCCGAGAGCGACTTGAACGCGTTCTCGAGCGCCTGCTTCGCATCGCCGAGCAGGCGCGCCCGCTCCTCGTAAACGGCGCTGCGCTGCGCGGTCTCGAGCAGCTGCGAGCGCAGCGTGGCCGCCTCGCGCTCGAGCTCGGCCGCCTGGACCGATGCGCGCAGCGTGCTTTCCTTCGCCGCGGCGAGCTGCGCCTCGAGCTCGGCGACGCGCCGGCCCTCGAGCGTCGGCCGCGTGCGGTTCCACAGGTGGGCGATCGCGAAACCGCCCGCGGCGCCGACCAGCGCGAGGACGATCCAGCCGATGTTCGAATCCATGGGATCTTTCCGTTTCCGGGTGCCCTCATTGTGGCACGGGGGTAGCTCACCCGGTGACCCTGCGGTGCCCTAAGATGGCGCCATGCCCGAGCTGCCGGACGTGACCGTCTACATCGAGGCGCTCGAGGAGCGCATCGTCGGCCAGGCGCTGCAGAAGGTGAAGCTCGCGAGCCCCTTCGTGCTGCGCTCCTTCGATCCGCCGCTCGATGCGGTGAACGGGCGCGTGGTGCGCGCGCTGCGGCGCGTCGGCAAGCGCATCGTCCTCGAGCTGGACGACGCGCTGTTCATCGTCGTCCACCTCATGATCGCCGGGCGGTTGCATTGGCGCGGCCCGGGCGAGAAACGCCGCCCGCAGGGCATCGTCGCGAGCCTCGAGTTCGCGAACGGCACGCTGCACTTCACCGAGGCGGGCACGCGCAAGCGCGCTTCGCTCATGGTGGTGCGCGGCGAAGCGGCGCTCGCGGCGCTGGATCCCGGCGGGATCGAGCCGCTCACGGCCGGCTTCGAGGCCTTCCGCGCCGCGTTGGCCCGCGAGAACCACACGCTCAAGCGCGCGCTGACCGATCCGCACCTGTTCAGCGGCATCGGCAACGCGTATTCGGACGAGATCCTGCATGCCGCGAGGCTCTCGCCGCTCAAGCTCACGCGCGCGCTCGACGAGGAGGAGATGCGAAGGCTGCACGAGGCGGTGCGCGTGACGCTCGCGAGCTGGACCGACATCCTGCGCGCCGAGGCCGGGGGACGCTTCCCCGAGAAGGTCACCGCGTTCCGCGAGGGCATGGCGGTGCACGGCCGCTACAAGCAGCCCTGCCCGGTGTGCGGCTCGCCCGTGCAGCGCATCGTCTACGCCGAGAACGAGTGCAACTACTGCGCGACCTGCCAGACCGGCGGCAAGCTGCTCGCGGACCGCTCGCTCTCGCGGCTGCTCAAGGACGACTGGCCGAAGACCATCGACGATCTTTGAGCGCGCAACGCGCGCCGCGCTCGCTCAGGCGTGGGGAACCGTCTTCTCGAAGGCCGGGCGGCGCGCGATCGTCTCGTACCACGCCGCGAGCTTCGGCCGCCCGCCGCGCCACGGACGGTCGGCATAGCGGAAGTCGAGATAGCCGAGCGCGCAGGCGACGGACACCGTGCCGATCGTCAGGCCCTGCAGGTCGCCGGCGTTGCGCTCGAGGAAGTCGAGGGCCTGGTCGACCTTGAGCAGCTGGCCCTCGCTCCACGTCTTCCAGCGCAGCTCCGCGGGACGCACGTTGTTCTCGTAGCGCGTGAGGACGGCGGCCTCGAGGATGCCGTCGGCGACGGCGTGCAGGCGCAGCGCGCGCCAGCGCGCCTCGCCCTCGGCAGGGAACAGGCGCGCGCCCTTCGCGAGCGAGTCGAGGTACTCGCAGATGACGATCGAGTCGAACAGCACGAGGCCGTCGTCGCGCTCGAGCGCCGGCAGCTTCATGAGCGGGGTGACGCGCGCGTATTCGCGGTTGGGCTCGCTCGGCAGGACCTTGGTCGGGACGAGCTCGATGCGATCGGCGAGACCCGCTTCATGGGCGCAAACCAGCACCTTGCGGACGAACGGGGATGCGGCGGAGTAGTAGAGCTTCATGGCGCGGCAGTCTCCGGCGGCCGGCCCCCCGCGTCAAGTCCGCCGGGTCAGGCGAGCCGTTCGAGGACCTCGTGGCCCGAAGCGACGCAACGGTTGCGCCCGCCGCGCTTCGCGACGTAGAGCGCGCCATCGGCCTGGCGCACCATGCCCTCGACGATGCTCGTCGGCGCGTCGTGGCCCGCGAGCTCGTGCGCCGCGCGCGCGGTGCAGCCGAGGCTGATCGTGACCGGGATCGCGCGGCCCGCCTGAGCGACCGGCAGCGCCTCGATCGCGGCGCGCAATCTCTCGCCGACCGCGAGCGTGCTCGGCAGGTCCGCGCCGGGAAGCAGGACCGCGAACTCCTCGCCGCCGAGACGGCCCACCACGTCGTTCGGGCGTGCCTCGGTCGCGAGGGCGCGCGCCACGGCCGCGAGAACCGCGTCGCCCGCGGGATGGCCGTGCGTGTCGTTGATCGACTTGAAGTGGTCGATGTCGCCCATGATCAGCCCGATCGGCGTCCCGTGCCGCCGCGCCCGGGCGAGCTCCGCCTCCGCGAGCGCGAAGAAATGGCGCCGGTTCGCGAGGCCGGTGAGCGCGTCCGTGGTCGCGAGCCGGCGCATCTGCGCCTCGCGCACGGCGAGCGATTCCATCTCGTGGCGCATGCGCGAGACGAGCACCTGGTTGGCCGCGCGCCGCTGCTGCTCGGCGCGCTGCTCGGCGCGCGCGGCCCGCTCCGCCGCGAGCGCCGCCGCGAGATCGCCGGAACGCTCGTGCAGCCGCGCGATCTCGACCCACAGCTGGCTCTTCTCGTGGTGTCCGCCGAGGGCGTCCGAGACTTCCAGCGCCTGGTCGAGGTAGCGCAGGGCTTCGCGCGGCGCACGCTCCGCATGGATCTGCGCGAACGAGCGCAGCGCCTCGGCTTCCCAGAGCTTCGCGCCGCACGCGCGCGCGAGCTCGAGCGCCTCGCCCGCCTTCGCGAGCGCCTCTTCGTGGCGCCCGACGCGGGCGAGCGCGCGCGCCGCGATGGCGAGGTTGGCCGCGAGCTCGGGCGGAAACGCGAGGTGGCGCGCGATCGACTCCGAAAGCTCGAGCGTGGCGAGCGCACGCTCGCCGTCGCCGCCGTGCAGGTACGCGTCGCCGAGATAGAACACGGCCATGGCGTGATGCCGCGATCGGGGTTGCGGGGCAAAGAGCGCCACGGATTCCTCGAGCACTTCGACGGCGCGGCCGGGCTGCTCCATGTACGTGAAGAGCCGGCCGAGGTGGGCGAGCGAGCCGGCGATCCAGCGCGGCCAGCCGAGCGAGCGCGCGCGGTCGAGCCCGCGCTCGCCCGCCTGGGCCGACTCGTCCCAGTCGCCGAGGTTGGAAAGCGCGGCGGCGATCGTGAGCAGCGAGCGCAGGCCGATCTCCGCGGCTCCCGCGCGATGGGCGTTCTCGGCCGCGGGCGCGAGGAGCTCGATCGCGTGGGCGAAGTTGCCGGCGGTGAACTCGAGGATGCCCGCGACGTAATCCAGGTGCGCGGCGAGCGCGCGGTCTTCCGACTCGCGCTTGAGGCGGGCCATCTCCTCGCGCGCGACGAGCGGATCGGCCTTCGCCGTCGAGGTGAACTCGATGGCCCGGGCGATCGCCGCACGCAGCGGCTCTTCCGCGGCCTCGAACGCCTCGCGTGCCTTGCGGGCGCACGCCACTTCGTGCCCGCGCTCGCCCTGCACGTTCGCGATCGCCGCCTCGAGCAGGGCGACGTCGCCTTCGATCGTGCGCCACGCGCGCGTCGCCGGGCCGGTCATGCGCCGCAGGCGCGCGAGCTCCACGTTCGCCTCGTCGATGCGGAAACGCAGGAGCAGGCATTCGGCGCGGGTGAGCGCGAGGCGCGCGCGCAGGCCCTCGTCGGCCGCGCCGGGCATCGCCTCGACGCGTGCGACGCATTCGAGCGCCCGCGCGGTGTCCCGCTGGCGCAGGTGCCACGCGAGCTCGGCGAGCACGAGCGGCCCGGGCGCACGCGCGGCGTCCGCCTCGAGCAGGGCTACGGTGTCGTCCGCCGCGTAGAGGTCCACGGCGCGATTCTCAGGGAGGAGCGGGAAAAAAGATACCGGAGCCCGACACTCGCCGCCCGCGCCTCCGAGCGAGCGTCGCGAGCATTCGAACAGGGTCTTGGCGGCGCGCAGGCCGCCTGCGGGGTCGCATCCCCTTCAAGCACGGCGACGGAGTCGCCGCACTCGGGGCCCCTGCCCCGCCCTCAGGCCGCCTTCTCTTCGCGCGCCGCCTTCTTGCGGTCCTGCTCGAGCAGATGCCGCTTGCGCAGGCGGATCGACTTGGGCGTGACTTCCACCAGCTCGTCGTCCTCGATGAACTCGATGGCGCTCTCGAGCGTGAGCTGGATGGGAGGGGTGAGGAGCACGTTCTCGTCCTTGCCGGCCGCGCGCACGTTGGTGAGCTTCTTGCCCTTGACGGGGTTCACGACGAGGTCGTTGTCGCGGCTGTGGATGCCGATCACCATGCCCTCGTACAGGCGCTCTCCGGGCGCGACGAACATGCGGCCGCGGTCCTCGAGGTTGAAGAGCGCGTAGGCGACCGCCTCGCCGTTCTCCGACGAGATCAGCACGCCGTTGCGGCGCGAGGGCAGCTCGCCCTTGACCGGCGCGTACTTCTCGAACACGTGGCTCTTGATGCCGGTGCCGCGCGTGAGCGTCATGAATTCCATGTGGAAGCCGATGAGCCCGCGCGACGGGATGGTGTAGTCGAGACGCACGCGGCCCTTGCCGTCCGGGACCATGTCGGTGAGCTCGCCGCCGCGGCGCCCGAGCTCTTCCATGATGCGGCCCTGGTGCTCGGTGTCCACGTCGACGGTGAGGCTTTCCCACGGCTCCGTGCGCACCCCGTCGATCTCCTTCACGACGACGCGCGGCTTGCCGACCGCGACCTCGTAGCCCTCGCGGCGCATGTTCTCGATGAGGATCGTGAGGTGCAGCTCGCCGCGGCCCGATACGCGGAAGACGTCCGCGTCCTCGGTGTCCTCGACGCGCAGCGCCACGTTCGCGAGGAGCTCGCGCTGGAGGCGATCGCGGATCTGCCGGCTGGTCACGTACTTGCCTTCCTGGCCGGCGAGCGGGCTGGTGTTCACCTGGAAGTTCATGGTGAGCGTGGGCTCGTCCACGCCGGTGAGCGGCAGGGCTTCCGGGTTGTCCGGATCGGCGAACGTCGCGCCGATCTGGAAATCCTCGATGCCGGTGACGGAGACGATCTCGCCCGCGGAAGCCGCGTCCATCTCGACCTTCTCGAGGCCCTGGAACGTGTGGATGAGGCCGATCTTCGCGATGCGGGCCGGCTTGTCGCCCGAGAGCACCGCGACCTGCTGCGCCTTGCGGATCGTGCCGCGGCGGATGCGCCCGATCGCGATGCGGCCGAGGAAGCTCGAGTAGTCGACCGCCGCGATCTGCAGCTGCAGCGGCGCGTCGGGATCGCCCTTGGGCTCGGGCACGTACTGCAGCACCGCATCGAACAACGGGCGCATATCGGTGCCGACCTCTCCCACCGCCGTGGTGGCCCACCCATTCAACGCCGACGCGTAGATCACCGGGAAGTCGAGCTGGTCCTCGTTGGCGCCGAGCTTGTCCATGAGGTCGAAGGTCTGGTTCACGACCCAGTCGGGGCGCGCGCCGTCGCGGTCGACCTTGTTCACGACCACGATCGGCTTGAGTCCCTGCGCGAGCGCCTTGCGCGTGACGAAGCGCGTCTGCGGCATCGGCCCTTCGACCGCGTCAACGAGCAGCAGCACGCCGTCGACCATCGACAGCACGCGCTCGACCTCGCCGCCGAAGTCCGCGTGCCCGGGCGTATCGACGATGTTGATGTGCACGCCCCGGTAGTCGACCGCGGTGTTCTTCGCGAGGATCGTGATGCCGCGCTCGCGCTCGAGGTCGTTGGAGTCCATCACGCGCTCGACCACGTGCTGGTGCGCGGCGAAGGTGCCGGCCTGCTGCAGGAGCTTGTCGACGAGGGTCGTCTTCCCGTGGTCGACGTGCGCGATGATGGCGATGTTGCGGAGGGGGCGGCGCATGCTTGATTTCGCAGGAAATTCAACATTTTAGCACGGCGGATGCGCCGGACGCCAGCGCCCCGTTCGGCGGACGCCGGCGCAGGCGGCGGGTGCCTGCGAAAGCTCAAGCGCGCCGCGGGGCAGGCGAGTATAAATAGGCGCTCGGCCTCATATCCCCGCCCCACGGAGGTGGCACGCCCCATGCTGAAATCCCTCCACATCGACGCCGCCAAGTGCACCGGCTGCCTGCAGTGCGAGATGGCGTGCTCCTACGAGCACTACGGCGTCTTCAATCCGTCGAAGTCGGTGATCAAGGTCTTCGACTTCCATCACTCCGGGCGCAAGGTCCCGTACACGTGCACCCAGTGCGCGGAGGCGTGGTGCCTGCATGCGTGTCCCGTCGACGCGATCCGCGTGGATGCGGCCACCGGCGCGAAGGTGGTGCACGCGGACGTGTGCGTCGGCTGCAAGGTGTGCACCATCGCCTGCCCGTTCGGCACGGTGAACTACGTGCACGACACGGGCAAGGTGCAGAAGTGCGACCTGTGCGGCGGCAACCCGGCGTGCGCGAGCGCCTGCCCGACGGGCGCGATCAGCTTCGGCGATGCCGACTGGGCCGGGCTCGAACGGATGCGTCGATGGGCCGAGCGCCTGGACACCCGCGCGCCGGCGACCGCGGACTAGAGGGAGGACACGCCATGTCATGGGCCAGGAAGGTGCTGAGGGTCGACCTCACGAAGGGCACGTGCAAGCCCGAGCCGCTCAACATGGAATGGGCGGCCCAGTATCTCGGCCAGCGCGGCCTCGCCACCAGATACTTAACGGCGGAAGTGGACGCGAAGGTGGATCCGCTCGCGCCCGCGAACAAGCTGATCTTCGCGACCGGGCCGCTCACCGGCACGATCGCTTCCACCGGCGGGCGGTATTCGGTGATCACGAAGGGACCGCTCACGGGCGCGATCGCGTGCTCGAACTCCGGCGGCTATTTCGGCGCGGAGCTGAAGATGGCCGGCTGGGACATGATCATCTTCGAGGGCAAGTCGCCGAAGCCGGTCTACCTCTCGATCGTCGATGACCACGCCGAGCTGCTCGACGCGGCGGCTCTCTGGGGCAAGACCACGTGGGACGTCGAGCCGCTGCTGCAGAAACGCCACGGATCGCAGACGCGCGTGTCGTCGATCGGGCGCGCGGGCGAAACCGGTTGCCTGTTCGCATGCATCATCAACGACCTGCATCGCGCGGCCGGCCGTTCGGGCGTGGGCGCCGTGATGGGCTCGAAGAACCTGAAGGCGGTCGCGGTGCGCGGCACGAAGGGCGTGGGCAACATCCGCGACCCGAAGGGATTCCTCGCCGCGACGTCCGCCGCCAAGAAGGTGCTCGCCGACAACGCGGTGACGGGCCAGGGCCTGCCGAAGTTCGGCACGCAGGTGCTGATGAACGTGATCAACGAGATCGGCGCCCTGCCCACGCGCAACCACCGCGACGTGCAGTTCGAGGGCGCGAAGGACATCTCCGCCGAGGCGATGCACGCGCCGCGCAAGACCGACGGCAAGCCGAACCTCGTGACGAACCAGGCCTGCTTCGCGTGCACCATCGCGTGCGGGCGGATATCGAAGATCGACGAGACGCACTTCACCGTCGTGAACAAGCCCCAGTACTGGGGCGCCTCGGGCGGGCTCGAATACGAGGCCGCCTGGGCGCTGGGCGCGGCCAACGGCGTGAACGACCTCGAGGCGCTCACCTACGCGAACTTCGTGTGCAACGAGGACGGCTTCGACCCGATCTCGTTCGGCGCGACGGTCGGCGCGGTGATGGAGCTCTACGAGATGGGCGTGCTCACCAAGGAGCGCATCGGCATCGAGGCGCCGTTCGGCTCCGCCAAGGCGCTCACGTACCTCGCCGAGCTCACGGCGATGGGCGAAGGCTTCGGCAAGGAGGTCGCGCTCGGCTCCAAGCGGCTGTGCGCGAAGTACGGCCATCCCGAGCTTTCCATGACGGTGAAGGGCCAGGAGTTCCCCGCGTACGATTCGCGCGGCATCCAGGGCATGGGCCTCACCTACGCGACGTCGAACCGCGGCGCATGCCACCTGCGCTCGTACACCGTCGCCTCCGAGGTCCTCGGCATCCCGATGAAGACCGATCCGCTGACCACCGAGGGCAAGCCCGCGCTGGTGAAGGCCTTCCAGGATGCGACGTCGGTGTTCGATTCGTCGGGCCTGTGCCTGTTCACGTCGTTCGCGTGGACGCTGCAGGACGTCGCGCCGCAGTTGCAGGCGGCATGCGAAGGCAACTGGTCGGTCGAGAACCTGAACGTCGTCGGCGAGCGCATCTGGAACCTCGAGCGCCAGTTCAACCTCGCGGCCGGGCTCACGAAGAAGGACGACGACCTGCCGCCGCGCCTGAAGAAGGAGCCGGCGAAGACCGGTCCGGCGAAGGGCCTCGTGAACGGGCTCGACAAGATGCTGCCCGAGTACTACGCCGTGCGCGGCTGGGACAAGGAGGGCGTGCCGACCAAGGAGACGCGCGAGCGTCTCGGGCTCGCGACGAAGTGAACCACTTCATCGTCGGCAACGGGCCCGCGGGAGTCGTCGCGGCGGAGACGATCCGCCAACGCGACGCCGGCGCGATCGTGCGGCTGCTGGGCGACGAGCCGCTGCCGCCCTACTCGCGCATGGCGATCCCGTACCTGCTGATGGGCCAGATCGGCGAGGCGGGAACGCACCTGCGCAAGAAGCCGGGCCACTTCGAGCGGCTCGGCGTCGAGCTGCTCACGGCTCGCGCGGCCGCGGTCGATCTCCACCAGCGCGTGGTGGTCCTGGACGATGGCCGCCACCTGCCGTTCGACCGCCTGCTGCTCGCCACCGGATCACGGCCGCTCAAGCCGGCCATCCCGGGCATCGACCTGCCCGGCGTGCATCCCTGCTGGACGCTCGACGATGCGCGCCACATCCAGCGGCTCGCGAAACCGGGCGCGCGCGTGGTGCAGATGGGCGCGGGCTTCATCGGCTGCATCATCATGGAGGCGCTCGCGGGCACCGGCGTGAAGCTCGAGGTCGTCGAGATGGGCAACCGCATGGTGCCGCGCATGATGACGGAGACGGCGGGCGGGCTGATCAAGCGCTGGTGCGAGACCAAGGGCGTGAAGGTGCGCACCGGCACGCGCGTCGACTCGATCGAACGCGGCGCCGCCGGCGCGCTCGCGGTGAAGCTGAGCGATGGCGGCACCCTCGCCGCCGACCTGGTGATCAGCGCGACCGGCGTGCGGCCGAACATCGATCTCGCGCGCGCCATGGGGCTCAAGACCGACGTCGGCGTACGCGTGGACGACACCATGCGCACGAGCCATCCGTCGGTGTTCGCCGCGGGCGACGTCGCGCAGGCCGAGGAGGTCTACACCGGCCACTTCGTCGTGAACGCGATCCAGCCCAACGCGGCGGAGCAGGCGCGCATCGCGGCGATCAACATGAGCGGCGGAAACGCGCGCTCGGCCGGGACGATCGCCATCAACGTGCTCGACACGATGGGCCTCGTCGCTGCGTCCTTCGGCCAGTGGCAAGGCGTGCCGGGCGGCGAGCGCATCGAGGAAGTCGACGCCGGCGCCTATCGCTACGTCTGCCTGCAGCTCGACGCCGAGACACGGCTCGTGGGCGCGACCACCCTCGGCCTCACCGACCAGATCGGCGTGCTGCGTGGCCTCATCCAGTCGCGGCGCCCGCTCGGGCCGTGGGCCGCGCACCTGCGCGCCAACCCCTTCGACCTGATGCGCGCCTACCTCGCCACGGCGCAGGCGGCCGCTTGAAGGTCGTCCTCAAGCTCTACGCCTCGCTCACCGATTACCTGCCCGACCACGGGCGCGATCATCGGCACGAGCTGCACCTGGACGTGGCGCCGGACGCGACGATCGGCGCGCTCATCGACGGCCTGCACCTGCCGCCACGCTCGGTGCACCTGGTGCTCGTGAACGGCGTCTACGTCGAGCCCCGGCAACGCTCGGCGCGCACCTTGCGCGAGGGCGACCATCTCGCGATCTGGCCCCCGGTCGCCGGTGGCTGAGCACGTCGTGCGCTGGCGCATGACCGCGACCCATGCGGAGGTGCTGCGCGCGCTGCCGCCCGAGCTCGCCGCCGCACCGATCGTGGGCGATGGCTGCGTGCGCGGCGCCCACGCCCATCGCCGTTGGCAGCTCGAGCTCCTTCCCGCGCCCGCCCTTCGCCTCGGAGCGCTCGAGCTCGAGGTGACCGAGCTCGTGATCCGCCTGCAGGGATACACCGACGCCGAGTGCGCGAGCTTCCTCGCGCGCCTCGAGCAATGCTGCCGTCGCGGCGGCGGCTAGCCCAGGCGATTGCGCATCCAGTCCGCCGTCTTGTAGAACGCGCCGCCGAGCGCCTCGCGCAGCTCTTCGGGAATGCCGACCTCTTCCATCGCCCGCGCCATGCACGCGACCCACTGGTCGCGCTCCTCGGTGCCGATCGCGAACGGCAGGTGGCGCGCCCGCAGCATCGGGTGGCCGTAGCGGTCGATGTAGAGCGGCGGCCCGCCGAGCCAGCCGCAGAGGAAGAGGTAGAGCTTCTCGCGCGCGCTCTCGAGGCTCGCGCCGTGCACCGCGCGCAGCTGCGCGAAGTCGGGGTCGAGCTCCATGAGGTCGTAGAAGCGGGTCACCAGCTCGCGCACGCCGGCATCTCCGCCGAGGAGGTCGTAGGGCGTGGGCGCATCGCGTTCCTGCGGATCCATGGCGCTATTTTGACGCAGCGGCGCGGGGCGCGAGCGGCGCGTGCTACGATTTGCGTCGCTCGCCGCAAGTGCTCCCTCCTTGAAGCTCGCCCTCAAAGTCGACGTCGACACGCTGCGCGGCACGCGCGAAGGCGTGCCGCGGCTCGTCGAGATGTTGCGCCGCCACGACGCGGGCGCGACGTTCCTGTTCAGCCTCGGGCCCGATCACACCGGCCGCGCGATCAAGCGCGCGCTGCGCCCCGGCTTCATGGAGAAGGTCGGCCGCACCTCGGTCGTCGAGCACTACGGCATCCGCACGCTGCTCTACGGCACGCTGCTGCCCGGCCCGGACATCGGGCGGCGCTGCGCGGACGTCCTGCGCCGCGTGCGCGACGAGGGCTTCGAGGTCGGCGTGCACACCTGGGACCACGTGAAGTGGCAGGACGGCGTGGCCCGCGCCGACGACGCCTGGACGACGTGGCAGATGGCGCTCGCGCGCCAGCGCTTCCACGAGATCTTCGGCGAGGAGGCGCTGGTGCACGGCGCGGCGGGCTGGCAGATGAACGCGCACGCCTGGCGGCGCACGCAATCGCTCGGCTTCCGCTACGCCTCCGATACGCGCGGCACGCACCCTTTCGTTCCCGTGATTCGCGCCGAGATCGTCGCCTGCCCGCAGTACCCGACCACGCTGCCGACGCTCGACGAGATGATCGGGCTGGACGGCGCGACCGAGGCCAACGTCGCCGAGCGCCTGCTCGCGATGACGGCCGCGCGCCCGGGCGATCACGTCTACACGCTGCACGCGGAGCTCGAGGGGATGAAGCTCGCGCCCGTGTTCGAGAAGCTGCTCGCGGGCTGGAAGGCGCAGGGCTTCACGCTCGGCGCGTTGCGCGACCAGGCGCTCGAGGCGAAGCCCGAGACGCTGCCGCTGCACGAGGTGGTGGACGGTTCGATCGCCGGACGCTCGGGCACGCTCGCGCTGCAGGGCCGCCGCTTCCTCGGCTGACGCGCGCCTGCTTGCGTTTTCCGATTTTTTTGGTCACGATGGATTCGTGGCCCATCGCATGACCCAGCTTCGACACGGATGAACGCTCGCGCGGTCGTGCCCGATTTCGAGCTCGCGGCCACCGGCAACCAGCGCTTCCGTCTCCCCGGCCTTCCACGGCCATCCGCTCGTCCCTCTTCACGGTCCCAAGCATCTCGCGCCCGGCCCCGTCGCCGGCCGTGAGATGCCCCGAACTCCTTCTCCACCAGCCCGTCCCACCGAGATGCCCACCGATCCCCTGAGAGACTCCTCCGCGCGGCACGAAGTGGAGGAGACGTCCGGCTACGCCTCGCACTCGGAGGCCCCCATGCACCCGCGCAGGCGCGAACGCGACACCCCGGCGAAGGTGGCGAAGGCCGCCGCCGCCAAGCTGTTCGTGCTCGACACGAACGTGCTCATGCACGATCCGACGAGCCTCTTCCGCTTCGAGGAGCACGACGTGTTCCTGCCGATGGTGGTGCTCGAGGAGCTCGACGACCACAAGAAGGGCATGAGCGAGGTCGCGCGCAACGCCCGGCAGGCGAGCCGCTTCCTCGACGAGATCGTCTCGCAGGGCGGTGCGATCGAGAAGGGCTATTCGCTCAAGGCGAAGAGCGGCGGCGACGCGAGCGGGTCGCTCTTCCTGCAGACGCACGCCGCCGAGGTCGACATCCCGCTCTCGGTGGCCACGCAGAAGGCCGACAACGTGATCCTCGGCGTCGCCCTCGACCTGCAGCGCAAGATGCCGAAGCGCGAGGTCGTGCTGGTGTCCAAGGACATCAACATGCGCATCAAGGCGCATGCGGTCGGCATCGCGGCCGAGGACTACTACAACGACAAGGTCCTCGAGGACACCGATCTCCTCTACACGGGGATGCTGCAGCTGCCCGAGGACTTCTGGGAGCGCCACGGCAAGGACGTCGAGAGCTGGCAGGAGCACGGCCGCACGCTCTACCGCGTGCGCGGGCCGCTGGTGCCCGACCTGCACGTGAACGAGTTCGTCTACCACGAGGGCGACCGGCCGTTCCTCGCCATCGTGCGCGAGGCGCGCGGCAAGACCGCGGTGCTGCAGACGCTGAAGGACTTCTCGCACCACAAGAACAACGTGTGGGGCATCACGGCGAGGAACCGCGAGCAGAACTTCGCGTTGAACCTGCTGATGGACCCCGAGATCGACTTCGTGACGCTGCTCGGCCAGGCCGGCACCGGCAAGACCCTGCTCACGCTCGCCGCGGGTCTCATGCAGACGCTCGAGTACAAGGTCTACAGCGAGATCATCATGACGCGGGTGACGGTGCCCGTGGGCGAGGACATCGGGTTCCTGCCCGGCACCGAGGAGGAGAAGATGACGCCGTGGATGGGCGCGCTCGAGGACAACCTCGACGTGCTCATGCGCACCGACGACGAGGCGGGCGACTGGGGGCGCGCGGCCACCGCCGACCTCATCCGCAACCGCATCAAGGTGAAGAGCCTCAACTTCATGCGCGGTCGCACCTTCATCAACAAGTTCCTCATCATCGACGAGGCGCAGAACCTCACGCCGAAGCAGATGAAGACGCTCATCACGCGGGCCGGCCCCGGCACGAAGGTGATCTGCCTCGGCAACATCGCGCAGATCGACACGCCCTACCTCACCGAGGGATCGTCGGGCCTCACGTATGTCGTCGACCGCTTCAAGGGCTGGAACCACTCGGGCCACGTGACGCTCTTGCGCGGCGAGCGCTCGCGGCTCGCGGACCACGCGGCGGAGATTCTGTGAGGCGCGCGCCCGGCTGACGGGGGCGCGCCGGGTTCTTGCGGATGCGGCCTGCGAATGCAGGCCGCGCGAAGCGTGAGCCGCTAGTGCTCTTCCAGGCGGGGGACCCAGTCCTCGGCGATCTCGCCGCTGTCGGGATCGATCCAGCCGGCCACGCCGATCTCCGCCTCCGCTTCCTGCAGCGACTCGCCCTCCTCGAGCGCTTCCTCTTCGGACGGGTCGTCCTTCACGTCGACGAGCGCCTGGCGCGCTTCCGCCGCGCTGCGGAACGGACCGAGCTCGCCCTCCTCGGACTTCACGTAGTAGCCGCCCGAGCGATGCACGACGCGCGCTTCTTCGGGGTTCTTCGTCTCCTCGCGGAGCTTGCGTGTTTTGCTGGCCATGGGCTTCACATTACTGGCGCGATGCACCTGTCGGTTGATGCCTGTCAACGCCCGGATCGAACGCGCTCACGCGACCCGAACCCCTCTGCTAAGAAGCGAGCTTCACCGGCGAGCGCTCGAAGAACGCCGCGAACGCCTCGACCGTTCGATCCATCGCGGCCGCGTCCACGTCCAGGTGCGTCACGAGGCGCGTGCGCGGCCCGACGAGCGCCGCGATGCCTTGGCGCTCGAGGTGCTGCCGGAACGCGCCCACCTGCGCGGCCGGGATGGACACGAAGACCATGTTGGTCTGCACCGGCTCGACGGCGAGGCCGAGCGCGCCCAATCCGCGTGCGAGCCGCTCGGCGTTCGCATGGTCCTGCGCGAGGCGCTCGACGTTGTGCTCGAGCGCGTACAGCCCGGCCGCGGCGACGATGCCCACCTGGCGCATGCCGCCGCCGAGCATCTTGCGGATGCGGCGCGCGCGCGCGACGAGGTCGCGGTGGCCCACGAGCACGGTACCCGCCGGCGCGCCGAGCCCCTTCGACAGGCACACGGACACCGTATCGAACCCTTCGCACAGCGCCTTCACCGGCATGCCGAGCTTGACCGCCGCGTTGAAGATGCGCGCGCCGTCGAGGTGGGTATTGAGGCCGCGCCGGCGCGCGAGCGCGATCGCCTCGGCGAGATAGCCGCGCGCGAGCACCTTGCCGCCGATGGTGTTCTCGAGGGCGACGAGGCGCGTGATCGCGAAGTGCGCGTCGTCGGGTTTGATCGCCGCCTCGACCTGCGCCAGGTCGAGCGTGCCGTCGGGCCGGTTGTCGAGGGGCTGCGGCTGGATCGACCCGAGCACGGCCATGCCGCCCGCCTCGTGGCTGTAGGTGTGCGCGTCCTGGCCGACGATCACTTCCTCCCCGCGGCGGCAGTGCGCCATGAGCGCGGCGAGGTTCGACTGCGTGCCGGTCGGGAAGTAGAGCCCCGCCTCCATGCCGAAGCGCTCGGCACAGATTTCCTGCAGGCGGTTCACGGTGGGATCGTCGCCGAAGACGTCGTCGCCGACCTCGGCGCGCGCCATCGCCTCGCGCATGGCGGGCGATGGCTGCGTGACGGTGTCGCTGCGCAGGTCGATCTTTCTCACGGGCTCGCTTCCGGGGCTGGGAAGCGTCCAGTCTACCGCGCCCGCCGCCGGCGTGCCGGGAGGTGCGGACGCCTCAACGCAGCGCGGCGTTCAGCGCCTGCAGCGCGGCGCTGCCGGGACACAGATCGGCCTCGCCGAGCGCGTTCAGCGGCCGCTCGACGGTGTTCAGGTGCGCGTGCAGGTCCTTGGGCTCCGGATGCACGTAGAGCAGCCCCGTCACGATCTCGCCCTCGGCATAGCGGGTGTGCACGTAGTTCATCGCGCCGATGCGGTCGGACGGGTCGTACTTCTCCTCGAGCTTGCGCAGCCGCAGGATCGTGCCGTTCGGCTGCCGGATCTCCTGCACGCTGCCCGGCGGGTAGTCGGCGGTGATCTCCTTGTGCAGCGTGATCACGTCGAGCCGGTTCACCGCCTCGTTGTGGTGGCGGATGTAGTCGTAGCTGCGCGTCGAGCCCTCGTGGTTGTTGAACGCGACGCACGGCGAGATCACGTCGATGAACGCGGCTCCGCCGTGGGTGAGCGCGCCCTTGATGAGCGGCACCAGCTGGTTCTTGTCGCCGGAGAAGCCGCGCGCCACGTAGGTCGCGCCGAGCTGCAGGGCGAGCGCCACGAGGTCGATCCCCTCGTCGGTGTTGACCGCGCCGCGCTTCGACTTCGAGCCCGCGTCGGCCGTGGCCGAGAACTGCCCCTTGGTGAGACCGTACACGCCGTTGTTCTCGACGATGTAGGTCATGTTCACGCCGCGGCGCATGCTGTGCGCGAACTGCCCGAGGCCGATGGAGGCCGAGTCGCCGTCGCCGGACACGCCGAGGTAGATCAGGTCGCGGTTGGCGAGGCTGGCCCCCGTGAGCACCGAGGGCATGCGCCCGTGCACGCTGTTGAAGCCGTGGGACTGGCCGAGGAAATACGTGGGGGTCTTCGACGAGCAGCCGATGCCCGAGAGCTTCGCGACGCGGTGCGGCTCGATCGCGAGCTCCCAGCACGCCTGGATGATCGCCGCGCTGATCGAGTCGTGGCCGCAGCCCGCGCACAGCGTGGAGACCGGCCCCTCGTAGTCGCGCCGGGTGTAGCCGAGGGCGTTGGCCGGCAGGTCGGGGTGGTGCAGCTTCGGCTTGGCGAGGTAGGTCATGGCGTCCCGTCAGTCGGCCGCGGCCGCGGCGCGAAAAGGCTTCACGTTGAAGGTCGACAGCCGCTCGGTGATCTCCTTGTGGATGAAGCGCGCGGTGATCGGCGTCCCGTCGTAGTGCAGCACGGCCGTGAGCTTCTCGGGCGAGAGCGCGTTCTCCACCGTGAGCAGCGTGCGCACCTGCGCGTCGCGGTTCTGCTCGACCACGAACACGTGCTCGTGGGCGTTCACGAAATCGGTGACGTCCTCGTGGAACGGGAAGGAGCGCAGCCGCATCGCGTCGAGCGCGAGGCCTTCGGCGGCGAGGCTCGCGAGCGCCTCGTCCATCGACGACGCGGTCGAGCCGTAGTAGATCACCCCGAAGCGCGAGCCCTTCTCGGCCGCCCTCACCACGGGGCGCGGGAGGTATTCCTTCGCCGTCTCGTGCTTCTTCAGCAGGCGCTGCATGTTGTCCACGTACGCGCTGCCTTCCTCGGTGTAGCGCGCATAGCGGTCGCGGCTCGTGCCGCGGGTGAAGAACGCGCCGCGCTTCGGATGCGCGCCCGGATAGGTGCGGTAGCAGATGCCGTCGCCGTCGACATCGAGGTAGCGGCCGAAGCGCTTGCCCGCCTCGAGCTCGTCGTGGGTGAGCACCTTGCCGCGGTCGTAGCGCGTCGCGTCGTCCCACTCGAGCGGGTCGCACAGGCGCTCGTTCATGCCGATGTCCAGATCGAGCATCACGAACACCGGAGTCTGCAGCCGGTCGGCGAGGTCGAACGCCTTCGCCGTCATCTCGAAGCCCTCCTTCGGGTCCTGCGGGAAGAGCAGCACGTGCTTGGTGTCGCCGTGCGAGGCGTAGGCGCAGGCGAGCACGTCCGACTGCTGCGTGCGCGTCGGCATGCCGGTGGAGGGGCCGGCGCGCTGCACGTCGACGATCACGGCGGGAATCTCGGCGAAGTAGGCGAGCCCGATGAACTCCTGCATGAGCGAGATGCCGGGGCCGGAGGTCGCGGTGAACGCGCGCGCGCCGTTCCACGCCGCGCCGATCACGATGCCGATCGAGGCGAGCTCGTCCTCGGCCTGCACGATGGCGTAGCGTCCCTTGCCGGTCCCCGGGTCGGTGCGGTACTTGCGGCAGTGCCGCGCGAACGCCTCGGCGAGCGACGAGGACGGCGTGATCGGGTACCACCCGCACACCGTCGCTCCGCCGTAGACCGCGCCGAGCGCCGCCGCGTTGTTGCCCTCGAGGAAGATGCGCTCGCCGATCCTGTCGCTCGTGCGCACCTTCAGCCCGATGGGCGCGAGGTGCTCGCTCGCATAGTCATGGCCGAGGTGCAGCGCGCGCACGTTCGGCTCGAGCAGCTTCTCCTTGCCCTTGTACTGCTCGCCGATCAGCTTCTCCAGCGCCGCCACGTCGATCTCGAGCAGCTGGGCGAGCGCGCCGACGTAGATGATGTTCTTGAACAGCTGGCGCTGGCGCGCATCGTCGTAGGTGGCGTTGCAGATGTCCGTGAGCGGCATGCCGATCACGTTCAGGTCCTCGCGGAACTTCGACGGCGGCAGCGGCTTGGTCGAGTCGTAGAATAGGTAGCCGCCCGGCTCGACCTCGGCGACGTCCTTGTCCCAGGTCTGCGGGTTCATGGCGACCATGAAGTCGACGCCGCCGCGGCGCCCGAGCCAGCCGGATTCGCAGACGCGCACCTCGTACCACGTGGGCAGGCCCTGGATTTTGGACGGGAAGATATTGCTCGGGCTGACCGGCACGCCCATGCGCATGATCGACTTGGCGAACAGCGTGTTCGCCGAAGCCGAACCCGATCCGTTGACGTTCGCGAACTTGACGACGAAATCGTTGACCGATTGCAGCGGCTTCATCGCGGGGTGTGGCCTCCCGTGGGCATCCGTGGGGCCCAGTTTACTCTCCGCGATGCCCTCGCAGCAGGGGGCCGTTTGCCCTCGCTCAAGCGCGCGCGGGTTAGCCGCAGCGCCCGCGCGCTCCCCACGGCGCGCGCGAATGCATCGCGCGGGGACTAGAAAAGCTCGACCCGGCTGTCGCGCTCGCCGGCGAGCGGCGCCTCGCCCGCGGGCGCCTCCTCCACGGCATCGAGCCGCGCGGCCTCGTGGTCGCGCAATGCCCCGGCGCGCGGCTTCAACGCGCTCTCCGCGTACGCGCGCACCGCCCGGTAGAGGTCGCGCTGCATCAGCGCCTTCGTCTCGTGGGAGAGCAGCGAGAGCGAGTCGGCTGCCGCGCCGAGGGCCGGCTTGTGCAGCCGCTCGAGCTTCTGGCGCGTGATGTCCTGGAACTGCATCGCGACGATGATCTGGTTGATGTCCTTCTGGATGTCGCGCGACAGGTCGTTGATATGCGTGAGCGTGGTCTCGATCTGGCGCGTCTGCTCGATCGTGGCGGCGTTGAGCGTGGTGATCTCGGTGCGCGCGGTCTCCACCGCGCGGCGCGCGGCCTCGGCCACCTGCGTGGTGCGCTTGTTGCCCTGGCGCACCTCCTCGCCGATGGCGTCGAGGCCCTGGCGGGTCTTGCGGGTGAGCTCGTGCGCCTCCGCGCTGATCGCGCGGATGCGGTCGGTCATCTCGACGAAGTCGCGCGGGTTGAGCGTCTGCGAGGTCATCGCCACGGAGCCGTCGAGGGCGATGCGCGAGATCTGCGAGGCCATGTTGCGCAGCCCGTCGATCGTGTCCTCCATCACGCGCGCGTGCTCGGTCACCCGCTTCTGGTGGCTCGCCATCTCGTCGGCGGCCTGGGAGAAGCCGGTCATGTGCGTGGTGACGTTCACCAGCTGCGAATCGTAGGCCTTGATGAAGTCGGGCAGCGACAGGATGCCCTTGCCGCCGTGCCCGCCGTCGCCCTTGAGGAGCGAGGTGGCCGCATCGGTCTGCTCGTTCGCCTTGGCGACCAGCACGCGGAAGCGCTTGCTGATCTCGTTCACCGCGTTCTCGGTGAGCTTGATCACCTCCTCCACCGACTCGGTCACGGTCTCGAGCTTGCGCCGGTTGACCTGCGAGGCGGAATCCCAGCGCTCGAGCATCGTGTCGAGGCCGATGACAACCTGCTGGAAGAGGCGCGTGCGCTTGCGCCACTTGAACACCGACGGATCGACCAGGCCGTCGCCGTCGTCCTCCGCGTTCGCGTCGCGCATGACGAGCGCGAGCGCGCACACCGCGGTCACCGGCACGAGCGCGAGCGCGATGAGCAGCGCCCAGCGCGGGATGAGGAACGCCATCCACATCCACGGCAGGAACAGCAGCACGACCAGCGCGGCGACCAGGTACGGGTGGCGCCAGGCGAAGCTCAGGTAGCGGTTCATGAGGACGTCGCCTCCTCGCCTTCGACCGCGCGCTCGAGCAGGTTGAGCTCGCGGCTCGAGAGCAGCTTCTCGATGTCGAGCAACAGCACCATGCGCTCCTCGCGCGTGGCGAGCCCGGCGATGAACGAGGCGTCGATCACGCCGCCGAGCTGGGGCGCCTCCTTCACGTCGGCCGCCCCGAGCGCCATCACGTCGGATACGCCGTCGACCACGATGCCGATCACGCGCGTGCCGATGCGCAGGATCACCACCACCGTGAACTCGTCGTAGCGCGCCTCGGCCAGGCCGAACTTGAGGCGCAGGTCGACGATCGGCACGATCGCGCCGCGCAGGTTCATGACTCCCTTCAGGTAATCGGGGGCGGAGGGAATCGGCCGCACCTTGTCGTAGCCGCGGATCTCCTGGACCTTGAGGATGTCGACGCCGTATTCCTCCTGTCCGAGGACGAACACGAGCACCTCCCGCGTCGCTTCCCGTGCCGTTCCGTTCGTGCTCACCATGGCCTGCCTCCCGTTGCAAGAACCGCGTTCACCCGCATCGTCAGAACAGCGTCACGCTCTTCCCGGCGAGCAGCTCGGCGAGCGCGGTCTCCGCGTTCACCAGCCGCTGCGCGAGCATCGCGAGCAGCGCTTCGTGGAAATGCCGCGTGCACTCCGGCGTGGCGAGCCACAGCACGTCGGGATCGAACTCGAGCACCGTGCAGTCGGTCACCGCGCTCACGGTCGCGAAGCGCCGGGCGCCGCGGCCCGGGCGCAGCGAGGCGGTCTCCTCGAGGCACTGACCGGCCCCGTGGATGCGCAGCAGCGTTCCCCCGCGCGTGGCGCGCATCTGCCCGCGCACGATCACGAAGAACGAGTAGCCCGGATCGTTCTCGCCGACGAGCGTCGAGCCCGCCCGCACCTCGAACCAGCGCGCCATCGCGGCCGCCTCGGCGAGCGCCTTGGCGCTGAAGCGGGCGAAGAACGGCAGCGGGCGCAGCTGCGCGGCCTGCTCGTCGACGGGGATGGTCGCGCTGGCGGGCTCGTGGATGCGGCGCAGGTCCGCGGCGAAGTCCTCCCAGCTCGCGTAGCGCTGGGCCGGATCGCGGGCGGTGGCGCGCGCGAAGATCACGTCGAAGAGCGGCGCCAGGTCGCTGCGCCCCTCGCCCGGCGCCGGCAGGTTGCCGAGGCGGATGCGCGTCATGAGCGCCGCCGGCGTGTCGGTGGCCGGGAACGGCAGCTCGCCGCGCAGCATCTTGTACATCACGATGCCGAGCGAATAGATGTCCGACTGCATCGAGGCGGGCTTGCGCTCGAGCTGCTCGGGCGCCATGTACGCGGGCGAGCCGACCATGAGGCCCCGGGTCGGGTCGAACGCGAAGGCGGTGTGCGCGACGCCGAAGTCGGCGACCTTCGCTTCGCCGTCGGCGCCCATCAGGATGTTCGCCGGCTTGAGGTCCCGGTGCACGATGCCGTTCGCGTGCGCGTAGGAAAGCGCGTCGCACACCCGCTCGAGCACCTGCGCCACGCGCTTGGGCTCGAGCAGCCCCTCCGATACGCAATAGCGGTCGAGGCTTCCCGCCTCGACGTACTCCATGACGATGTAGGCGCGCTCGTCGTCCGCGGCCGCGTCGTAGACCTGCGTGATGTTCGGGTGCGTGAGCTTGCGCGCGAGCAGCGTCTCCTTGAGGAAGAGCGAGCGGAAGAGCGTGCGCTCCTCGGAGGCGAGCAGCCGCGGGTCGTAGACCTTGATCGCCACGTCGCGCGCGGGGAAGAGCTCGCGGCCGAGGTAGATGGTCGCGGACTGGCCGCGGCCGAGCACGCCGCGGATCTCGTACGGACCGATCCGGTCCGGCACGGCGATCGGCGCGTCGTTCATGGGCCGGGTGAGGACGCTCATCCGCGTTCCTCGCGCACGCGGCGCATGAGATGGTCCACGTCGAGCAGCAGCAGGCTCTCGCCGTCCACGTCGTGGCGCGTGCCGATGCCGCGGATCGCGGCGGCGACGGCGCGGTCGCCGAGGTCGGGCGTCGGCCGGATCTCGTCGTCGGCGAGCCCCACGACGTCCGAGACGCCGGACACGACCAGGCCCACGAGGCGATGCTCGACGTTGAGCACGATCGTGCTCGCGCGCTCGAGCGGCAGCGGCTCGGGGAATCCGAACAGCAGCCCGAGGTCCACGATCGGCACGATCGCCCCGCGCAGGTTGATCACGCCGCGCACGAACGGCGCGACCCGCGGCACGCGCGTCACGTGGTCGAGCTCGCGGATCTCCTGCACGCGCAGGATGTCGATCGCGTAGGACTCGGCGCCGAGGCGGAACGTGAGGAACTCGCGGCGCGCCTGCTCGGCCTCGCCGGGTTCGAGGGCGCGGCCGAAGCCTTCGGCGCGCTCGAGCGTCGCGTTCATTTCACGGCCTCCTTCTGGCGCACCGCGCGCGCGAGCGCGCGTTCGCGCAACCGCCCGAGCGGCAGCACCTCGTGCACGGCGTCGAGCTCGATCGCCTCGCGCGGCATGCCGAAGATCACGCTGGTCGCCTCGTCCTGCGCCAGCGTCCAGGCGCCCGCGCGCTTCATCTCGAGCATGCCCTGCGCGCCGTCGCGCCCCATGCCGGTCATGATCACGCCGACGGCATCGGCGCCCACGAACTTCGCCGCGGACATGAAGAGGAAGTCCACGGAGGGCCGGTGCAGGTTCATCGGCGCTTCGGTCGAGAGCTTGGCGAGAAGCTGCGACCCCTCGCGCTTCACCCAGAGGTGCTTGCCCCCGGGTGCGATGTACGCGTGGCCGGGCAGGATCGCGTCGTTGTGCTCGGCCTCCTTCACCGTGATCTGGCACAGCCCGTTCAGCCGCTCGGCGAACATGCGCGTGAAGTTCTCGGGCATGTGCTGCACGATCGCGATGCCCGGGCAATCGGGCGGCATGCCGACGAGGAACTCGCGGATCGCCTCGGTGCCGCCGGTGGAGGCGCCCACCGCGATCAGCTTCTCGGAGGTCTTCACGCCCGTGGGCACCGGGCGTTTCGCGCCCAGGGCCGGGATCGTCACCGTGTCGTTCGGGCCGGCGCGCCGCGGCGGGCGCAGGCGCGCGCTCTTCGCGGCGCGGATCTTGTCGGCGATCACCCGGCCGTAATCGTCGGGCGTCTGCTCGTTCAGCTTCGGCTTGGTGACGAACTCGACCGCGCCCAGCTCGAGGGCGCGGAAGGTGATCTCGCTGCCGCGCTCGGTGAACGACGAGATCATCACCACCGGCATGGGACGCGCGCGCATCAGCTTGTCGAGGAACTCGAGGCCGTTCATGCGCGGCATCTCGACGTCGAGGGTGAGCACGTCCGGGTCGAGGTCGCGGATCATGTCGCGCGCCTCGTAGGCGTCGGCCGCCGCCCCGACCACCTCGATGTCCGGCTGCTCGTTCAGGATGTCGGTGAGGACGTCGCGGATCATGCGCGAGTCGTCGACGATGAGCACCTTGATCTTCATTTGAACAGCTCCGCCGCGCCTTCGAGCGTGCCGTGGAAGAGGCGCGCGCCGTAGTCGCGCTCGCGCAGCACGATCGTGTCGTTGTTCACCTTGCGCAGGCGCTTGACCATCACCTTGCCCGAGCGCGGAAAGAAGTAGATCTTGCGCGGCCACACGTCGAGCAGGTCGCGCGCGAGGATCGGGATGCGCTCGAGGCCGAGGTACTCGACGATGAAGCGCGCGTTCTGCTCGCCGACGTTCGAGAGCATGAAGCCCTGCAGCACGTTGCCGCCGCCGAACACCTTGGCCTCGAGGCGGTCGCGCCGGCCGCCGAGCTTGAGGACCTGGTTGATGAGAAGCTCCATCGCGTGCACGCCGTAGCGGCCGCCCGCGCTGATGTTGCCGTGGGTGCCCACGAGCTTGCCCTCGTCCGGGAGCATGAAGTGGTTCATGCCGCCCACCCCGCTCTCGCGATCGCGGATGCACGCCGACACGCACGAGCCGAGCACCGTGACGAGCGCCATGTCCCGGTTGGTCGCGTAGTACTCGCCGGGCAGAATCTTCGCCGTCTCGATCTTGAAGTGCGGATCGAAGTAGCGGTTGGGGACGTCCTCGCGCAGGGGATCATCGTCGCGCATCATGCGGCGGTCCCCCGGTCGGCGCGCTCGTACACCGTCTGGCCCTTGAGCCGGAAATGCTGGCCGTTGTCGAGCAGGCTCTCCGCGTGGCCGGCGAAGAACAGTCCCGACGGACGCAGCAGGCGGGCGAAGCGCTCGATCAGGCCCCGCTGGGTCGGCTTGTCGAAATAGATCATCACGTTGCGGCAGAAGATCGCGTCCAGGGCCGGGACGACCGGCCATTCGCGATCCATCAGGTTGAGGCGGCGGAACTCGACGTGCGCGGCGAGCTCGGGGCGCACGCGCGCCTGGCCCTCGAAGCGCCCCACGCCGCGCAGGAAGAAGCGTCTCTGCCGCTCCGGCGTCATCTTCGCGACCGACTCGAGCGAGTAGACCCCGGCGCGCGCGTGGGCGATCACCTGGGTGTCGAGGTCGCTCGCGAGCACCTCGAAGCGGCCGTCGGCGCGCGCCTCCGCGAGGCACATCGCGATCGAGTAGGGCTCCTCGCCCGTGGAGCAGCCGGCGCTCCAGACGCGGTACGGTTGCGCGCCGGCATGCGCCCGCGCGTGCGCCGCGAGCGTGTCGAAGTGGTGCGCCTCGCGGAAGAACGAGGTCACGTTCGTGGTGAGCGCGTTGGTGCAGTGCTCCCATTCCGCCGGCTCGAGCTCGAGGAAGCGCAGGTAGTCGTCGAACGAGCCGATACGCAGCGCGCGCAGCCGGCGCGCGAGCCGCGCGTACACCATCTCCTGCTTCGCCTCGGGCAGGCGGATGCCGGAGAACGCGTAGACGCGCTCGCTGATGGCGCGGAAATGCGCCTTGCTGAAGTCGAACTCGCGCGCGCCCGCCTCGGTGCTCATGCGACCCTCCGCGCCCGCACGGTCGCCCCGCGCACCATGGCGCTCACGTCGAGGATGAGGGCGACGCGCCCGTCGCCGAGGATGGTGGCGCCGGCCACGCCCGGCACGCGATGCAGGTTCGCCTCGAGCGACTTCACGACGAGCTGCTGCTGCCCGACCAGGGTGTCCACGAGCAGCGCCGCGCGCCGGTTGTCCACCTCGACCACGAGGCACAGCGGCTCGGGCCGCTCGCGCTCGCCGGGCGGAAGCTGCACGACGTCCTCGAGGCGCACGAGCGGCAGGTGCTCGCCGCGCACGGCCACGAGCGAGGCCTGGTTCGCGACCGAGCGGATGTCGCCCGCGCCGGGCTTGATCGCCTCGGCCACGAACTCGAGGGGCACGATGTAGGGCTCGCCCGCCACGGTCACCACCATGCCGTCGAGCACGGCGAGCGTGAGCGGCAGCTGGATCGTGATGGTCGTGCCCTCGCCCTTGGTCGAGGCGATGTAGACGCTGCCGCCGAGGGCGTTGATGTTGCGGCGCACGACGTCCATGCCGACGCCGCGGCCCGACACTTCCGTCACCTCGCGCGCCGTGGAGAAGCCGGCCTCGAAGATGATCGCCCACACCTCGTCGTCGCTCATCGTCTCCGAGGCGGGCAGGCCGAGCTCGCGCGCCTTGGCGAGGATGCGCTCGCGGTCGAGGCCGCGGCCGTCGTCGGAGATCTCGATCAGCACGCTGCCGCCGCGATGCGTGGCGCGCATGGAGACGCTGCCCGCCTCGGGCTTGCCGGCGCGGCGGCGCTCGAGCGGGGACTCGATGCCGTGGTCGATCGCGTTGCGCACGACGTGGGTGAGCGGATCGATGAGCAGCTCGATCAGTTCCTTGTCGAGCTCGGTCTCGTGCCCGGTCGTGCGCAGCTGCACCTGCTTGCCCAGCCGCGTCGACAGGTCGTAGACCAGGCGCGGGAAGCGGCTGAAGACGAACTCGATCGGCACCATGCGGATCGACATCACCGCCTGCTGCAGCTCGCGCGTGTTGCGATCGAGGGTGGCGAGGCTGTGCCCGAGGCGCTCGTCCTGCTCGCCCTCGCGCCCGCCGGCCGCCTGCTGCATCATCGCCTGGGCGATGACGAGCTCGCCGACCAGGTTCACGATGCGGTCGATCTTTTCCACGCTCACGCGGATCGACGATTCGGCGGCGCGGGCGCGCGCCGGCTCGCTGGCCGGCGCCTCGCCGGGCGAAGGCTCGAACAGGCCGTATCTGGCCCCGGCCGTCACCGCGGTTGCGGCGGCAGGCGCCGCCTCGCGCGGCACGTCGCTGAAGAATCCGTACGCCTCGCTCTTCGCGGGCGGCGGGGCGAAGAACGGCTCGTCGGCCGGAGCGCTCGCGCTCGCGGCCTGCGGCTCGGGCCCGGCGTCCTCGCCGCGGTAGCCCGCTAGGCGATCGCGCATCATGTCCATCGCGGGATCGGCCGCGCGCTCGCCGTCCTTGAGCCGGGCGAGATGGGCGCGAAACACATCGCACGCGTCGAGGAGCAGGCGTACGGTGGTGCCGTCGGCGTCGCGCCGGCCCTTGCGCAGCTCGTCGAACAGCGTCTCCATCTCGTGCGTGGCCTCGGCGAGCTGGGTGAAGCCGAAGGTGCCGCTGCCGCCCTTGATCGAGTGCGCGGCGCGGAAGATCGAGTTGAGGACCTCGGCATCGCGCGCGCCCGAGCCGAGCGACATCGCGTGCCCCTCGATCGACTCGAGGTGCTCGTGCGCCTCGTCGAAGAAGGTGCCGATGAAGCGGTTCAGGTCGATGGCCATCGCGCGCGTCCTAGCGCAGGACCTTCCCCACGACCTCGAGCAGCGTGGCCGGATCGAACGGCTTCACCAGCCAGCCCGTCGCCCCGGCGGCGCGCCCCTGCTGCTTCATCGCATCGGACGACTCGGTCGTGAGCAGCAGGATCGGCACGCTCTTGTAGTCGTCCATCCCGCGCAGCGAGCGCACCAGCGACAGCCCGTCCATGTTCGGCATGTTCTGGTCGGTGATGACCAGGTCGACCGCGTTCACGGTGGCGCGGTCGAGGCCCTGCACGCCGTCCTCGGCCTCGATCACGCGGTAGCCGGCGCTCTCGAGCACGAAGGCCACCATCTCGCGCATCGTGGCCGAGTCGTCGACTGCAAGGATCGTTTTCATGTCCGTTTCCTCAGAAGAGATCCACGCTGCCCGCGTGGCGGCCGTCACCGTGGATGGTGCGCGACTCCTCGTCGATCTGCGCGATGCCCGCCACGATGCAGTCGAGCATCGCGCGCGAGCGTTCGATCCAGCGCTCGGGCTGTGCGGGGTCGGCCACGGGCGGCGCGGCGAGCGAGACCGCCTCGGCGAGCTTCTCGCGCATCTTCTCGACGCGCCGCTTCTGCTCCTCGATGAGCTGGTTCACGAGGTCGTGGGATTGCAGGTGCTGGACGGCGCGATAGAGGTGGTCGAGCACGAGCCCGAACTCGTCGCCTTCGCCCGTGCCGGCGTCGGGCGCGTGGCGCTGCGCACAGACGAGGCGGTCGGCGGCGCCGCGGAAGGCGGTGAGCAGCTCGTCGGAAGCCTCGCGCAGCAGCACCTGGCTGCGGGCGAGCTCGCCGGCGGTGATCGCGAGGCGCTCGTTCAGGGTGGCGGCCACGGTCACGAGCAGGTCCGCCGCCCGCGCCGCGTCGCCCGCCTCTTGCACTGCCGTCTGTGATTGCGCCATCGCTTCTCCCGGGTTCGCTATCGTGTCGTGCGGATGACTTCGAAACGGCTCTCGCCCACGTCGATGAGGTCGCCCTCGCCGAGCGCGTGGGTGCCGGCGCCGACCTCCTGGCGGTTCAGGCGCAGCGGCCGCGATCCCGACAGCCGCGCGACATACACCGAGGTCCCGCGGCGCACCACCAGCGCGGTGTCCGATCCGGCCGTGCCGATCATGGTGTTCGCGCGCTCGAGGCCGATCACCTCGCCCGCGCCGTCGCCCTCGAGGACGCGCAGCGCGTACGGGGAAGCGGCATGGGCGTGGCGCGCGCCGTTGCTGCCCGGGTGCGTGTCCACGAGCGGCTCGCGCGGGATCGCCATCGTGCGCGAGAGGTCCGGATCCGGCGTCGCGACCGCCGCCGGCGCGGAAGCGGGCTTCGCCGCCACGTCGGCCACGTAACCGGCGATCATCGTGCGCTCGTATTCGGTGACGACGGTGTGCTCGAGGTCGCGCACGGCGCTCGACAGCAGCGCGTCGTCGAAGAAGTGCAGCCGGTGCAGGCCCACCTCGATCTGGTCGAGGTGGTGCACCACCTGGTGGCTGATCGGCACGCCGTTCACGATGGTGCCATTGGTGCTCGCGAGGTCCTCGGCGTAGATCGTCCGGTTGACCTTGCGGAACAGCATGTGGCGCCCGGAGACCACCGGGTTGTCGATCACGATGTCGCAATCGGGGTGGCGCCCGACGACCGTGACCGGCTTCGTGAGCTCGGTCTCGCCCAGGATGCGTCCCTCGAAGCTCAGCACGATGCGCGCCGCCATGGAGGCTCCGTCGGGTCTCAAGCCTCCGCCCGCAGGCGCGAGGCGACGGCGACGCGGGAGACCAGCTCCACGCTCCTCACCGCGCGCACCGCGCCGGCGATCTCCTGGATTTCGCGCGCCTGCGCCGGGTACTCGAGCGCGCCCGAGAGCCGCACGCGCCCGCGCCGGCATTCGAATCCGAGCCGCAGGCCGAGCGTGCGCGGATCGCGCCGCAGAGCCCCGCGCACCGCCCACTCGAGGGCGAGGTCCTCGGCGAGCTGCACCGACTCCGCGGTCTCCTGGAAGCGACGCAGGTGCATCACGCTTTCGAGCTCCTCGACGCACTCGTCCACGCTCATGCGCTCGGTGGACAGGACGATGTCGTAGTGCTCCGGGTCGCGCCAGTTGATGCCGAAGTGGCGGCGCGTGATCGCGCTGTGCGCCTCCTCGTTCAGCTCGATCTCGCGCGCGACCGCGTCGCGATCGAGGGTGCCGAGCCGCTCCATCATGCGTCCGATGCGCAGGTCGAGGGGCGCGCACACCCGCACGCGGACCACGTGCGGCACCGGCCGCAGCAGGTGCACCGCGCCCCAGCCGCGGATCACGCCGGTTTCGCCATCGAGGAGGAAGCGGAACGTCTCCTCGGCGGTGAAGATCGTGAGGCTCGTCTTGTCGGCGGTGAGCGTCTCCCACAACCCGGCGCGTCCCTCGAGCAGCCGCGCGACGTGGCTCTTGCGCAGCCGCATCTTGTTGGCGAGCTGGTCGATGATCTCCTGGTAGACGACCTTGCGGCGCATGCGCTCGGCGAGCCGCCCGGCGACGTCGCGGCCGAGGGATCCCATCTCGCGGGTCATGGCGACGAGCGGCATCGCTCAGAACTCCTTCCAGTCGTCGGCATCGCTCGCCGCGAGCATCGGCTCGCGCGGCGTCGGCGTGGCGCGAACGGCCGGCGTGGCAGCCGAGGCGATGGCGGCGGGCGGCGCGGAGGCAGGTGCGATCGCCGCGGGCGCGATCGCCTTGCCCGCGTCCTCCACACGGAACTGCGCGACCGCCCGGGCGAGCTCCGTTGCCTGGTGCGCCATGCTCGTGGCCGCCGCGGTCGCCTCCTCGACCAGCGAGGCGTTCATCTGCACCACGTTGTCCATCTGGGCGATGGCGCGGTTGATCTGCTCGATGCCCGAGCTCTGCTCGTGGCTCGCCGCGGCGATCTCGGTCATGATCTGCGCGACGCGCTTCACCGACTCGACGAGCTCGTCCATCGTCTTGCCCGCCTGCTCGACCAGCCGCGCGCCCGCCTCGATCCTGCCCACCGAGTTCTCGATGAGCCCGCGGATCTCCTTGGCGGAGGCGGCGGAGCGCTGCGCGAGGCTGCGGACCTCGGAGGCGACGACCGCGAAACCGCGTCCCTGCTCGCCCGCGCGCGCCGCCTCGACCGCGGCGTTGAGCGCGAGGATGTTGGTCTGGAACGAGATGCCGTCGATCACGCCGATGATCTCGGAGATGCGGCGCGACGATTCGCTCACCTCCTGCATCGTCGTGACCACCTTGCCCACGACCTCGCCGCCCTTCTGCGCCGTCGACGACGCGTTCGCCGCGAGCTGGCTCGCCTGCTTCGCGTGCTCCGCGTTCTGCTTCACCGTGGTCGTGAACTCCTCCAGGGTCGAGGCGGTTTCCTCGAGCGAGCTCGCATGCTCCTCCGTGCGGCTCGACAGCGTCTGGTTGCCCGCGGCGACCTGGCCGGCGCCCACCGCGATCGACTCCGCGCCCTGGCGGATCTGCGAGACGATGCGCGCGAGCCCGTCGTTCATCTCGCGCAACGCCTGCAGCAATTGCCCGGACTCGTCGCGGCCCGCCACCTCGATGCGCGAGGTGAGGTCCCCGGCGGCCACGCGCTGCGCGATGCCGACCGAGTCGTGCAGCGGCCGCGTGATGCTGCGCGTGATGCCCCACGCGACCAGGACCGCCGCGAGTACCGTCGCGAACTCCGCGATGTAGATCGCGATCGCCAGGCGATCGCCGGCGACGACCGCCGCGTGGATCGCCTCGTCGTTGGCCTTCTTCTGCATCTCGATCAGCCGGTTCAGGTCCGACTGCACGCGCTGCACGAGCGGGTCGATCTGCTTGACGATGATCTGCGCCGCCTCCTCGTTGCGGAACGCGGTCGACATGCCGAGCGCCTGCGTGAGCGGCTCTTCGGTCGCGTTGTCGAGGCGCTCGAGCTCCTTGAGGATCTCGCGCTCGGCGGGCGTGAGGCTGAACTTCGCCATGCGCGCGATCATGTCGCGGTAGGTCTTCGAAAGCGTGCGCGCGCCGTCGGCGTCGGCGTTCATGTCCTTGATCTCGGCATGCAGCCCGATGTTGCGCATGAGCGCGGATTGCTCGAGCGTGGTGGCCTTCATCTGCGCGGCGAGCGACTCCTTGGCGGACGCCTCGCGCAGCACCGTCGCGAGCTCGTCGCGGCTTTGCTTGGTGAGCAGCGTGCCGCCCACGACGAGCATCGTCATCACGGCGAGGATCGCGCCGAATCCGATCGCGAGGCGCGTCCCGATGCGAAGGTTGCGCATGATCATCGGGTCAATGTCCTGGTTAACAATGGCGATTGCATCAGTAACGGCTGCAACGACGCACCGAGCGGCTTGCGGGCGGCGGCGAAGCGTGCGCGGGCCGCCAGGCGTTCCTCGCGGGCATGCCGGCGCCGCGCCGGAACCATGCGGGGGGCGGGAGAACGGGCCGATTGCGGCCGCAGCGCGGCGATCGCGGCCCGCGGGCGTGGTGCACCGCCGGACATCCGGCACATGGACATTGCGGTTCCTCCCTGATTCGTATTGCCAGCGGCCGGATTCTATTTCGCGCGCGGCACAACCGGTCCTCTCAGGGAATTACCAATGTAATTGCTATGCGGCGACCTTTCTCGGCGCGTGGCGCTCGCGGCATCCGGGACCCGCGCGCGTCTCGAGCAGCAGGAACTTCTGCATGTCCCACGCGCCCGTCGGGCAGCGCTCGGCGCACAGGCCGCAGTGCAGGCACACGTCCTCGTCCTTGGCCATGATGCGGCCGGTCTTGAGCGGCCCGCCCACGTAGAGCGCCTGCTCGGCGTTGCGGGCCGGCGCGTTGAGCCGCGCGCGCACCTCCGACTCCGCGCCGTCGGCGGTGAACGTGATGCAGTCCATCGGGCAGATGTCGAC
>CAYOGL010000026.1:0-71478 GCA_964403515.1 uncultured Burkholderiales bacterium
GTGAGCGGCCTCGACATCATGATCGTGCGCGAGCTCACCGGCGACATCTACTTCGGCCAGCCGCGCGGCGTGAAAGGCGAGAAGGGCAACCGCATCGGCTACAACACGATGGAGTACACGGAGCCGCAGATCCGCCGCATCCTGCACGTGGGCTTCAGGACCGCGCGCCAGCGGGGCAAGCGCCTTACTTCGGTCGACAAGATGAACGTGCTCGAGACCACCCAGCTCTGGCGCGACATCGCCGAGGAGATCGCGCCCGAGTACCCGGACGTGAAGCTCTCCCACATCCTGGTCGACAACTGCGCGATGCAGCTGGTGCGCAATCCGAGGCAGTTCGACGTGCTCGTCACGGGTAATATGTTCGGAGACATCCTCTCGGACGAAGCCTCGATGCTCACGGGATCGATCGGCATGCTGCCCTCCGCCTCGCTCGACGCGAACGGCAAGGGCCTGTACGAGCCCATCCACGGCTCCGCGCCGGACATCGCGGGCAAGGGGCTCGCGAATCCGCTCGCGATGATCCTGTCGATGGGGATGATGTTCCGCTACACCTTCGATCGCGCCGACGTGGCCGCGCGCATCGAGAAGGCCGTGCGTTCCGCGCTCGCCGCGGGCCTGCGCACCGCCGACATCGCGAAGCCCGGCGCGAAACCCGTCTCCACCGCCGACATGGGTGCGGCGGTGCTGAAAGCCCTCTGACCCATCTCTCTAGAAGACTGACATGAAAACCGCAGGAATCATCGGCTGGCGTGGAATGGTGGGCTCCGTCCTCATGGAGCGCATGCGCGAGGAGCGCGATTTCGACGCGATCGACCCGGTGTTCTTCACCACGTCGAACGTCGGCGGGCCCGGGCCCGCGATCGGCAAGCCGGTCGCACCGCTCAAGGACGCGAACGACATCAAGGAGCTCGCCAGGCACGAGATCCTCATCACCTGCCAGGGCGGCGACTACACGAAGGCGATCTATCCGAAGCTGCGCGCGGCCGGCTGGGACGGCTACTGGATCGATGCGGCCTCGGCGCTGCGCATGGAGAAGGACGCGGTCATCATCCTCGACCCCGTGAACCGCGGCGTGATCGACAAGGCGCTCGCCTCGGGCGTGAAGAACTTCATCGGCGGCAACTGCACGGTGAGCCTGATGCTCATGGCGATCGACGGCCTCTTCAAGGCCGACGTCGTCGAGTGGGTCACCGCGATGACCTACCAGGCCGCCTCGGGCGCGGGCGCGCAGAACATGCGCGAGCTGCTGCAGCAGATGGGCGAGGTGCACTTCGCGGCGAAGGCGCTGCTCAAAGATCCGGCGAGCGCCATCCTCGAGATCGATCGCGAGGTGGCCGGCATCCTGCGCGATCCCGGCTTCCCGACCGAGCACTTCGGCGTCCCGCTCGCGGGCAGCCTCCTGCCGTGGATCGACACCGATCTCGGCAACGGCCAGAGCCGCGAGGAATGGAAGGGCCACGCCGAGACCAACAAGATCCTCGGGCGCGACTCGAAGCAGGTGCCAGTCGACGGGATCTGCGTGCGCGTCGGTGCGATGCGTTGCCACAGCCAGGGCCTCACCATCAAGCTGAAGCGCGACATCCCGCTCGAGGAGATCGAGCAGTTGCTCGCGAAAGCGAACCCCTGGGTGAAGGTGATCCCCAATCGTCGCGAGGATACGTTGAAGCGCCTGACGCCGGTTGCGGTCACCGGGACGCTGGATGTGCCGATTGGCAGGCTTCGCAAGCTGCGCATGGGCGGCGAGTATCTTTCGGCGTTCACTGTAGGCGATCAGCTACTTTGGGGCGCCGCGGAACCGCTACGCCGCATGCTCGGTATCCTGTTGAAGGCCCGGGTTCCGGCCGGCGCGACGGCGTAAGGCCCGGTTTATCCTTGGGAAAAGGCTTGTAAATCGTCCCACTTGAGGGATAATCTTAGGAACCGGGTGAGGTAGAAACGACAAACCCTTGATCCAAGAGACGATTACGCCAAGCTTCGGCGCGGGGATGGGCAAAAAGATGCTGCGCATGATGAGATGTGGGGCGGCGGTCACGCTGCTCCTGAGTGCCTCGATCTCGGCCCACGCGGCCGGCTTGGGCAAGCTCACGGTCAACTCCGCATTGGGCCAGAACCTCAGTGCGGAGATCGATCTCGTGTCGCTGCAGCCCGGCGAGGCGGACGGAGTCTCGGCGAAGCTCGCATCACCCGAGGCGTTCCGCGACGCCCGCATCGAGTATTCGCCCGCGCTGCGGCTGTTGCGCTTCTCCGTCGAGAAGCGCTCGAACGGTCAGCCGTATCTGAAGGTGACGAGCATCGGCCCGATGAACGAGCCGTTCCTCGATGCGTTGATCGAGGTGACCTGGCCCGCCGGTCGCCTGCAGCGCGAATACCCGATCCTGCTCGATCCGCCCGGCTACACGGCGCGCGTGAATGCGCCCAGCGTGGCGACCGCGCCTGCTGCTCCCGCCGCAGCTCCTGCGGCCGCGCCTGCGCCTGCACAACAGGCCGCCGCCGAGACGCCGCCGGCCGCCGAGCCGGCGGCCGCGCCTTCGGCCCCGCAAACGGAGCCGGCCGGTGCGCCTTCCGCGAAGGAAGAGCTCGCGGGCGGCAAGCAACCGTCGAGCGATACCTACGGCCCGGTTGAGAAGGGCGAGAACCTCAACAAGATCGCGACCCAGGTGAAGCCCGCCGACGTGAGCCTCGAGCAGATGCTCGTCGCGATGTATCGCGCGAACCAGGCGGCCTTCATCGGCAACAACATGAACCGGCTGAAGACCGGTCAGATCCTCAAGATTCCCGCGGCCGAGGACATCGAGAAGATCACGGCCGCCGAAGCCGGACGCGAGATCCGCACGCAGGTCGCCGATTGGAAGGCCTATCGCGAGCAGCTCGCGAGCAGCGTCGCGTCGACGCCCGCGCCCGCGACGGAAGCCTCGAACGCGGCCACGGGCAGCATCGCATCGGCCGCGGTGACTCCTGCCGCGCCGGCGAGCACCGAGCCCAAGGACAACCTCAAGCTCTCGCGCTCGCAGACCGGCAAGGCCGGCGCAGCGAGCAAGGGTGGTGGCTCGGCGCAGGATCGCGTGAACGCGCTGCAGGAAGAGCTCACCGCGAAGGACCAGGCGCTCAAGGAAGCGAACTCGCGCGTCGCCGATCTCGAGAAGCAGATCCAGGACATGCAGCGCCTGCTCGCGCTGAAGTCGGCGCCGCCGACGAAGGCGCCGGAGAAGGTCGCCGCCGCCACACCCGCTGCGCCCGCGACGAAGGCGCCGGAACCCGCGAAGGCCGCCGAAGCCGCGAAGGCGCCCGAAGCCGCGAAGGCGCCCGAAGCCGCGAAGGCGCCCGAGGCCGCGAAGGCGCCCGAAGCCGCTAAGCCCGCCGAAGCGCCGAAGGTTGCCGAAGCGCCGAAGCCGGCGGAAGCCGCGAAGCCGGCGCCGAAGCCCGCGCCGAAGAAGGTCGCCGCGCCGCCACCTCCGCCCAGCTTCATGGACGAGCTCGCGGACAACCCGCTGTATCTCGGCGCGGGCGTCGGCGCGATCCTGCTCGGGCTCGTCGGATTCATGGTGGTGCGTCGCCGCCGCTCCGGTGCCGAAGAGGCGCCGAACAGCGCGATGACGAGCGCCTTTCCCTCGGATCTGAAACCCTCGCCGTCGACGACGAAGCCGCAGGCGGGCCTCGTCGACACGGGCAACAGCTCGTTCCTCACCGACTTCGACAAGACCGGTCCGGGCACCATCGACACGGACGAGGTCGATCCCGTCGCCGAGGCCGAGGTGTACATGGCCTACGGCCGCGATGCGCAGGCCGAGGAGATCCTCAAGGAAGCGATGGCGCGCGATCGCAACCGTCACGAGATCGCGTTGAAGCTGCTCGAGATCTACCACGCGCGCAAGAGCGCGACCGCGTTCGAGACGGTCGCGAAGGAGCTGCGTGCGGCGGTCGGCGACAACCACCCGCTGTGGCAGAAGGCCGCCGCGATGGGCGCGCAGATCGACCCGAACAATCCGCTGTACGCGGGTGCCGCAGCCGGCACCGCGACCTTCACGCCGCTCACGCAGCCCGAGCCACCGGCCGCCGCGCATCCGAGGCCCGATCTCGATTTCGATCTCAACTCGAGCGCCGCGGCGAGCGCGGCCGCGCCCGCTCCGACGGCGCCGCCGAGCTTCGACCTCGATCTCAATGCGTCGAAAGCCGCTGCGGCACCGGAGGCGCCTGCGGAGGCCTCGCATACGCTCGACTTCGATCTCGCGCCCACGGGCGGCGCTGCCCCGGCGAAGGTCGACGTGCCGCTCGAGGCGCACAAGGAAGAGAAGCCCGCGTTCGACTTCGACCTTTCCGGCCTCGAGTTCGGCGGCTCGAAGCCCGAGCCCGCGAAGGCCGCTCCCGCCGCGACCCCTGCCGCGTCGAGCGGGCTCGGACTCGCGGACCTGAATCTCGACGAGCCGGCCGGGGAAGTGAACGCCGAAGCCGTCGGCACGAAGCTCGAGCTCGCGAAGGCGTACCTCGAGATCGGCGACAAGGACGGCGCGCGCGAGATCCTGCACGAGGTCGCGAAGGAAGGCTCCTCGGCCCAGAAGGAAGAGGCGAAGAAGCTCATCGCCTCGCTCTGACCCCGCGCGGGGTAGATGCGCCTCGCCCTCGGCCTGGAGTACGACGGCGGCGCGTTCTGCGGGTGGCAGACGCAACCGGGAGGTTGCGGGGTCCAGGACGCGGTCGAGGGCGCGCTGCGCCGGTTCGCCGATGCACCGATTTCCGTGGTCGCCGCGGGCCGCACCGATACGGGCGTGCACGCGACCGCGCAGGTCGTCCACTTTGATTCGCCCGTCGAACGCGAGCCGTATTCGTGGATCCGCGGGACCAACCGCTATCTCGCGCCCGGAGTGCGGATCGTCTGGTGCGCGCCCGTGTCCGATGATTTCCACGCGCGCTATGCGGCCCGCTCACGCACGTATCGCTACCTGCTCCTCGATGCGCCGATCGCTCCCGCCATCCTGCGGGGCAAGACAGGCTGGTATCACCGCGCGCTCGACGTGGAGCGCATGAGCCAGGCGCTCGCGCTGCTCGAGGGAACGCACGATTTCAGCGCGTTCCGCGACGCCGAGTGCCAGGCGAAGTCGCCGGTGCGCGAGCTGATCGAGGCGCGCGTGGAACGTCGCGGGGCGCTCGTGTCGTTCTCGTTCCGCGCCAACGCTTTCCTGCACCACATGATCCGCAACATCGTCGGCTCGCTCGTGTACGTGGGCGCGGGCCGCCAGGAGCCGGCGTGGATCGGCGAGCTGCTCGCCGCACGCGATCGCCGGCGCGCCGCCCCCACGTTCATGCCCGACGGCCTGTACCTCGCCGCCGTCGAGTACGATGACGCGCTCGCATTGCCCGCGTTTCCCCGCCACCCGCTCCTCGACCCATGAAGACGCATCGCACGCGCATCAAGATCTGCGGCCTCCGCGAGCCGGAGCACGCGCGCATCGCCGCCCAGGAAGGCGCCGACGCGATCGGGCTCGTGTTCTGGCCGAAGAGCCCGCGCCTCGTCGATGCGGAAAGGGCCGCCGCGATCGCGCGCGCGCTGCCGCCGTTCGTCGCGGCCGTGGGCCTGTTCGTGGATGCCGCCGCGTCGGAAATCCGCGAGGTGCTCGCGCGCGTGCCGCTCGACCTGCTGCAGTTCCACGGCGATGAGCCGCCCGATTTCTGCGCGACGTTCGGCCGTCCGTACGTGCGCGCGGTCCGCATGGAGCAGGGGACCGATTTGGTAGAATATGCACATCGTTTCGCCGGGGCGAAGGCGCTGCTGCTGGATGCGTTTTCCCCCGGGGTGCCAGGCGGAACCGGGCTCACCTTCGACTGGACGCGCATCCCGCGCGATCTGCCGGTTCCCCTGATCCTGTCGGGCGGGCTGGACGCGGCGAATGTCGGCCGGGCGATGCGCGAAGCGCGCCCGTGGGCCGTCGATGTGTCGAGCGGTGTCGAGTCGAGCCGGGGCGTGAAGGACCCGGCGAAGATCGTTGCATTCATTCGGAGCGTGAGACGTGAAGATGGGCCACCCATTTGACTGGGCGCGTTACGCGTTGCCCGACTCGCAGGGCCACTTCGGTCCCTACGGTGGGGTGTTCGTGGCGGAGACGCTGCGCGCGGCGTTGGACGAGCTCACGCGCGCGTACGACGAATGCCGCAAGGATCCCGAGTTCCTGAAGGAGCTCGCCTACGAGCTCGAGCATTTCGTCGGACGCCCGAGTCCGGTGTACCACGCGCGGCGGCTGTCCGACGAGCTGGGCGGCGCGCAGATCTATCTCAAGCGCGAGGATCTGAATCACACGGGCGCGCACAAGGTGAACAACACCATGGGCCAGGCGCTCGTCGCCCGGCGCATGGGCAAGCCGCGCGTGATCGCCGAGACCGGCGCGGGCCAGCATGGTGTGGCGACCGCGACGGTGGCCGCGCGCTACGGCATGGAGTGCGTCGTCTACATGGGCACCGAGGACGTGCAGCGCCAGGCGCAGAACGTCTATCGCATGAAGCTGCTCGGCGCGACCGTCGTGCCCGTCGAGAGCGGCTCGAAGACGCTCAAGGACGCGCTGAACGAGGCGATGCGCGATTGGGTCACCAACGTCGAGAACACGTTCTACATCATCGGCACCGTCGCCGGCCCGCACCCGTACCCGATGATGGTGCGCGACTTCAACTCGATCGTCGGCAAGGAATGCTGGACGCAGGTGCCCGCGATGGCCGGACGCCATCCCGACGCGGTGCTCGCGTGCGTGGGTGGTGGCTCGAACGCGATGGGCATCTTCCACGCGTACATCCCCCACGAGGAGGTGAAGCTGATCGGCGTGGAGGCCGCGGGGCTGGGCCTCGAGACCGGCAAGCACGCCGCATCGCTTTCGGCCGGAACGCCCGGCGTGCTGCACGGCAACCGCACGTACCTCATGCAGGACGCGAACGGGCAGATCCAGGACACGCACTCGATCTCCGCGGGCCTGGATTATCCCGGCGTCGGTCCCGAGCACGCCTGGCTCAAGGACTCGGGACGCGCGCAATACGTCGCGGTGACCGACGACGAGGCGCTGAAGGCGTTCCACACGCTCTGCAGGCTCGAGGGCATCATCCCCGCGCTCGAATCGAGCCACGCGGTCGCCTACGCGATGAAGATCGCGCCGACGATGGCGCGCGACAAGATCCTGCTCGTCAATCTCTCCGGCCGCGGCGACAAGGACATGCACACCGTCGCGAAGGCTTCCGGCATCACCTTCTGAGCTCCATGAGCCGCATCGCCGCCGCATTCGACAAGCTTCGCAGCTCTTCCCCGCACACTGCCGCTTCGCGCAAACGGTCGGGGCAAAGCGCCCCCTCTGCCTCGGGAGAGGGCCGGGGTGAGGGCCATCGTGCCGCGCTGATCCCCTTCATCACCGCCGGCGATCCGGTCCCCGCCGCCACCGTTCCCACCATGCACGCGCTCGTTCGCGCGGGCGCCGACGTGATCGAGCTCGGCGTGCCGTTCTCGGACCCGATGGCCGACGGTCCGGTGATCCAGCACTCCTCCGAGCGCGCGCTCAGGCACGGCATCTCGCTGCGCCACGTGCTCGGCATGGTCGAGGAATTCCGCCGCACCAACGCCACGACGCCCGTGGTGCTCATGGGCTATGCGAACCCGATCGAGCGCATGGGGCTCGAGGCGTTCGTCGCCGCCGCGCGCACGGCCGGCGTCGACGGCGTGCTCGTGGTCGACTATCCGCCCGAGGAGAGCGGCGATCTGCTGCGCGCGCTCGAGGGCTCGGGCGTGGATCCGATCTTCCTGCTCTCGCCGACCTCGAGCGATGCGCGCATCGAGCTCGTTGCGCGCGTGGCGAAGGGCTACATCTACTACGTGTCGCTGAAGGGCGTGACCGGCGCCTCCCATATCGACACGAGCGACGTCGAGGCGATGATCCGCCGCATCCGCGCGCATACCGGGCTGCCGGTCGGCGTGGGCTTCGGCATTCGCGATGGCGCTACCGCACGGCGCGTCGGCGCGGTGGCCGACGCGGTCGTCGTGGGCAGCCGCATCGTGCAGGAGATGGCCGAGGGTCCGGCGGAGGGCGCGCCGCAGCGTGCCGAGAAGCTGCTCGCGCAGTTCCGCGCCGCCATGGACGAGGCCAAGGCGCCCGCATGAGCTGGTTCCGCAAGCTCCTCCCGCCGAAGATCAAGTACGAGGGCACGCAGCAGAAGAAGGCCGTGCCCGAGGGTCTGTGGAGCAAGTGCTCGTCGTGCGAGGCGGTGCTGTACTTCACCGACCTCGAGAACAACCTCCACGTCTGTCCCAAGTGCGGGTTCCACAACCGGCTGACCGCGCGCCAGCGCCTCGACCTCTTCCTCGATCCCGAGGGCCGCGCGGAGCTCGCGAGCGAGGTGGTGCCGCTCGATCCGCTCAAGTTCAAGGACAGCCGCAAGTACAGCGAGCGCCTCGAGGAAGCGGAGAAGCAGACCGGCGAGACCGACGCGCTCGTGTGCATGCAGGGCGCGGTGCACGCGGTGCCGCTGGTCGCCGCGGCGTTCGAGTTCGGATTCCTCGGCGGCTCGATGGGCTCGGTCGTGGGCGAGCGGTTCGTGCGCGCCGTGCAGGCGTGCTGCGACGCGGAGCTGCCGTTCGTGTGCTTCACCGCGACGGGCGGGGCGCGCATGCAGGAAGGGCTGCTGTCGCTCATGCAGATGGCGAAGGCCACCGCGGCGTTGCACCAGCTCGCGGCGGCGAGGCAGCCCTTCATCTCGATCCTGACCGATCCCACCATGGGCGGCGTCTCGGCGAGCTTCGCGTTCATCGGCGACGTCGTGATCGCCGAGCCGGGCGCGCTCATCGGTTTCGCCGGCCCACGCGTGATCGAGCAGACGGTGCGCGAGACGCTGCCCGAAGGCTTCCAGCGCTCCGAGTTCCTGCTCGAGAAGGGCGCCATCGACCTCATCGTCGACCGCCGGCAGCTGCGCTCGAAGATCGCCCGCCTCATCACCCTGCTCAAGCGCGAGCCCGCGCCCGAAGCCTGATGTGCCGGCCGAAGGGCCGGACGCGAAGAAGATCCTGGACAAGCCGCTGACGAAAACGCTTCCGGACTGGCTCGCCCATATCTCGGCGCAGCACCCGTCGACCATCGCGCTCGGGCTCGATCGCGTGCGCGAGGTGCTGGAGCGCATGAAGCTCGGCCTGGGCTTCGTGCGGTTCACCGTCGGCGGCACCAACGGCAAGGGCTCCACGTGCGCGATGCTCGAGCGCATCCTCATCGAGGCGGGCTACCGCGTCGGCACGTACACGTCGCCGCACCTGCTGCGCTACAACGAGCGCGTGCGCCTGCAGGGCGAGGACGTCGACGACGCGGCGCTCGTGCGCTCGTTCGAGCGCGTGGAAGCGGCCCGCGGCACGACGCCGCTCACGTACTTCGAGTTCGGCACGCTCTCCGCGCTCGCGATCTTCGACGAGCAGCGCCTCGACGCGGCGGTGCTCGAGGTGGGACTCGGCGGCCGGCTCGATGCGGTGAACGTAGTCGATGCGGATGCTTCGATCGTCGTGAGCGTGGACCTCGATCACCAGGCCCTGCTCGGCAACGATCGCGAGACGATCGGCTTCGAGAAGGCCGGCATCTTCCGTCGCGGAAAGCCCGCCATCTACGGCGAGACGAATCCGCCGCAACGCCTCGTCGACCATGCACGAGCGATCGGTGCCGACCTGCAGGTGCTCGGCCGCGATTTCCGCGTGGAGCCCGGCGAGCGCCAATGGGACTTCGTCGGGCGGCGCAACGCGCATCGTGCGCTGCCCGTGCCCGCGCTGCGCGGCCGCTGGCAGCTCGACAATGCCGCCTGCGTGCTCGCCGCGCTGGACGAGCTCGCGCCGCGGCTGCCGATCTCGCTCGGGGAGATCAAGCGCGGGCTCTCGCTCGTGCGCCTGCCCGGCCGCCTGCAGGTGCTGCCCGGGCGCCCGCCGGTGATCCTCGACGTGGCGCACAATCCGCACGCGGCGCGCATGCTCGCCGGCGGGCTCGGCGAGATGGGCTTCTACGAGAACACGCTCGCGGTCTTCGCGATCCTCGCCGACAAGGACATCGACGGCGTGATCGAGGCGGTGCGCCCGCGCATCGATCGCTGGTACGTCTCGGCCGCCGAGGCCGAGCGCGCGGCGAGCGCCGCGGACGTCGCCCGGCGCCTCGCCGCGCATGGCGCCGCGGACGCCACGCGCACCTTCGCGACGATCGAGGCGGCGCTCGAGGCAGCGCGTCATGACGCGGGGCCGAATGATAGAATCGTGGTCTTCGGATCGTTCTATACCGTGGCCGACGCGCTGCGGTCCCTGCGCTGACCCATGGCCTCTGCGTCCCTCGAAGCGAGCGAGATTCGCCGACGCGGCCGGCGCCGGTTGATCGGCGCCGTGGCGATCGTCCTGCTGCTCGTCGTGTTCGTGCCGATGCTCCTCGACTCGGAGCCGCGTCCGGCGCGCAACGGTCCCGCGCTCGACATTCCGCCGAAGGACAAGGTGCCACCGCTCGCGCCCCCCGCATCGGCCGCCGTCGCGCCCACGGCCACGCCGCTCGCGACGCCGGGCACGGCCGCGAAAGAAGCGGCCGGGAGCGCGACCTCCACGGCGCCTGCGACACCGACTGCGCCCGCTTCATCGGCGCCGGCATCGCCTTCCACGCCCGCCTCGTCGACGTCCACGAGCCCCAGCACGTCCAGCCAGGTGGCTTCGGTGGCTCCCATGGCCCCCAAGCCCGAAGCTGCGCCGGCCCACACGACCCCCGGCAAGGGCACGCCCAAGCTCGAGGGCTTCGCGGTGCAGGTGGGCGCCTTCCGCGACACGGAGAAGCTGCGCGAGGCACGCGAGAAGCTCGCGGCCGCGGGCGTGCCGCACTATACCGAGCGGCTCGAGGGAAGACAGAAGGGCCTCACGCGGCTGCGCGCCGGCCCGTTCCCGACGAGAGCCGCGGCCGAGGCCGCGATGAAGAAGGCCTCGATCAAGGGCAAGGTGGTTCCCCTCCATGAGGAGCATTGAACGCGTGCGTGCTCGTACCCATTTCACGTCTTTGATCGGGATGTTCGAGGCATGTGCGGAATCGTAGGCGTCGTCGCCCGTAGCCCCGTCAACCAGCTGCTCTACGACGGGATGACCGTCCTGCAGCATCGCGGGCAGGACGCCGCGGGCATCGTGACGGCCGAGGGCCACAGCTTCCACATGCACAAGGGCCGCGGGCTCGTGCGCGACGTCTTCCGCACGCGCGACATGCGCAACCTCGTGGGCCACATGGGCATCGCCCACTGCCGCTATCCGACCGCGGGCTCGGCCTCGTCGGAGGCGGAGGCGCAGCCGTTCTATGTGAACTCGCCGTACGGCATCGTGCTCGGCCACAACGGCAACCTGGTGAACGCCGACGAGCTGCGCCGCGAGCTCTTCCTCGCCGATCGCCGCCACGTGAACACGAACAGCGATTCGGAGATCCTGTTGAACGTCCTCGCCCACGAGCTGCACGACGCGAGCGCCGGCACGGATCGCCTGAACCCCGACATCATCTTCAAGGCCGTCGCCGGCGTGCACCGGCGCGTGCGCGGCGCCTACGCGGTGGTCGCGATGATCGCGGGCCACGGCATGCTCGCCTTCCGCGACCCCCACGGCATCCGTCCGCTCATCATCGGGCGCGCCGATACGGACAAGGGCGTCGAGTTCCTCGTCGCCTCCGAGAGCGTGACGCTCGATGCGCTGAACTTCAAGGTGATGCGCGACGTCGCGCCGGGCGAGGCGATCCTCGTCGACGAGAGCGGCAGCTTCCACAGCCGCCAGTGCGTCCAGCACCCGCAGCTGAATCCCTGCATCTTCGAGTTCGTCTACCTCGCGCGTCCCGACTCGGTGATCGACGGCATCTCCGTCTACGAGAGCCGGCGCAACATGGGCAAGAGCCTCGCCGACAAGATCCGCCGCACCGGCATCGTCGACCGGATCGACGTCGTGATGCCGATCCCGGACTCGAGCCGGCCCGCGGCGCTAGAGGTCGCCACCAAGCTCGGCAAGCCCTATCGCGAGGGCTTCATCAAGAACCGCTACATCGGCCGCACGTTCATCATGCCGGGGCAGGAGCAGCGCAAGAAGAGCGTGCGCCAGAAGCTGAACGCCATGCCGATCGAGTTCGCGGGCAAGAACGTGCTGCTCGTCGACGACTCGATCGTGCGCGGCACGACGAGCCGCGAGATCGTGCAGATGGCGCGCGAGAGCGGCGCGAAGAAGGTCTTCTTCGCCTCCGCGGCGCCGCCGGTGCGCTATCCGAACGTGTACGGCATCGACATGCCGACGCGCAAGGAGCTCATCGCCAACGGGCGCGACGAGGCGCAGGTCGCCGACGCGATCGGCGCCGACGCGGTGATCTACCAGGACCTCGACGCGCTGATCGAGGACGTGCGCAAGCTCAATCCCGCGATCGAGCGCTTCGACTGCTCGTGCTTCGACGGCGTCTACGTCACGGGCGACGTGACCCCCGAGTACCTCGACGAGATCGAGCAGGGCCGCCACGACGGCGAGAGCCGCCCGGAGACGCGCCTTTCGAGCTACCAGCTCGACCTCGGGCTGTCGCGCGTCGATTGACTCGCCGATGACCTCCGAGCTGAAGCCCGACACCCTGGGCGTGCGCGCCGGCATCGTGCGCAGCGACTTCCGCGAGCACTCCGAGCTGCTCGCCCTGAGCACGAGCTTCACGTACGCGAGCGCGGCGGAGGCGGCGCGGCGCTTCGCGAACGAGGAGCCGGGGTACATCTACTCGCGCTTCACCAACCCGACCGTCCGGATGTTCCAGGATCGCCTCGCCGCGCTCGAGGGTGCGGAGGCTTGCGTGGCCACTGCGACCGGCATGGCGGCCGTGGCGACCACGGCGCTGGGGCTTCTCAAGTCGGGCGAGCACATCCTCGCCGCCCGCGGCGTGTTCGGCACCGTCGTGCCGCTCTTCGACCAGATCCTCGCGAAGCTCGGCGTCTCCACCACGTGGGTCGACCTGCCCGACATCGACGCCTGGAAGAAGGCGGTGCGGCCGAACACGAAGCTCATCTTCGTCGAGACGCCTTCGAACCCCGTGTGCGAGATCGCCGACATCGCCGCGCTCGCCGACATCGCGAAGAAGGCGGGCGCCGTGCTCGCGGTCGACAATTGCATGTGCTCGCCCGCGCTGCAACGGCCGATCGAATTCGGCGCCGACCTCGTGATCCATTCGGCCACCAAGTTCCTCGACGGCCAGGGACGGGTGCTCGCGGGTGCGGTCGCGGGCCGCGCCGATCTCGTGAACGGGCCGCTCTTCGGCTTCGTGCGCACGGCCGGTCCGGCCATCTCGCCGTTCAACGCGTGGATCTGCCTCAAGGGCATGGAGACGCTGCGCCTGCGCATGAACGCGCAGTCGGCGAACGCGCTCGAGCTCGCCCGCTGGCTCGAGTCCCATCCGTCGGTCGAGCGCGTGCACTATCCGATGCTCGAATCGCACCCGCAGCATGCGCTCGCCAGGCGCCAGCAATCGGCGGGCGGTGCGGTCGTCTCGTTCGTGGTGAGGGGCGGGCGCGAGGCGGCGTGGCGCGTGATCGACGGCGTGAAGACGATCTCGATCACCGCGAACTTCGGCGACGTGAAGACCACGATCTGCCACCCGGCCACCACGACCCACGGGCGCGTGCCGCCCGCCGAGCGCGCCGCCTCCGGCATCGTCGAGGGGCTCGTGCGCATCGGGGTGGGCCTCGAGGATCCGGAAGACCTGCGCCGCGATCTCGCGCGCGGCCTCGACGCGCGCTAGGCCCATGGCGACCGCCGGCTCGCACGTCTTCCTGATGTGCCCGCCGGAATACTTCACGGTCGCGTACATCATCAACCCGTGGATGCACGGGAACCTGCGTCGCATCGACGCGGTGGTCGCGCGGCAACAATGGCGCGCGCTCTACGACGCGATCGTCGAGCACGCCACGGTGCGCCTCGTGCTCCCCGAGCCCGGCTCCCCCGACATGGTGTTCACCGCGAACGCGGGGCTCGTCAAGGGCAGGCGCTTCATCCTGTCGCGCTTCCGCTATCCCGAGCGGCAGTACGAGGAGCCGTACTTCGCCGACTGGTTCATGGACCGCGGCTACGAGGTCTCGCTCATGCCGCGCGACCTGCCGTTCGAGGGCGCGGGCGATGCGCTCTTCGACCGGCGCGAAGCGCGGCTGTGGATGGGCCACGGGCATCGCTCGCTGCAGGGCGCGCGCGACGTGCTCGGCGAGCGGCTCGGCATGGAGGTCGTGCTGCTCAAGCTCGTCGACAACCGCTTCTACCATCTCGACACCTGCTTCTGCCCGCTCGAGGGCGGGCACCTGCTCTACTACCCGGCGGCCTTCGACGACGCGTCGCGCGCGCAGATCGAGGCGCTCGTTCCCGCCGCCCGGCGCATCGCGATCGAGGAGGAGGACGCGCTCGCGTTCGCGTGCAATGCCGTGAACATCGACGCACGCGTGATCGTGAACCGGGCCACGCCCGCGTTCGTGAAGGCGCTCGGGCGCTGCGGCTACGAGGTGCTGCAGACGCCGCTCAGCGAGTTCATGAAGGCCGGCGGCTCGGCCAAGTGCCTCACGCTGCGGCTCGACGAGCCTTAGCGCGATCTTCCGGCTAGGCGAGGGGAACCGCGCGGATGCCTTCGGGGGTCGCCTCGAGATAGCTGCCCGAGCGGTACCAGTCCGAGAGCACCCAGCGCGTGCGGGTCTGTCCACCGACCGCGTGCACGTGTCGCGCCGGACGATGGGTGTGGCCGTGGATCATGAGGTCGCAGCCGGCGGCCTCGAAGGCGTGCGCGACGGCCTCTTCCGAAACGTCCATGATCTCGGGCATCGTGTCCTGCTTGGCGCCCTCGCTCTCGTCGCGCATCCGGCGCGCGAGCGCGATGCGCTGCTCGATCGGCTGCGCGAGGACCGCCTGCTGCCAGCGCGGATCGCGCACCTGCTTGCGAAACGCCTGGTAGCGCGCGTCGTCGGTGCAGAGCGTATCGCCGTGGAGCAGGACGGCCGCCGTGCCGTACAGATCGATCGTCGAGGGATCGGCAATCAGGCGCGCGCCGGCGGCCTGCGCGAAACGCTCCGCGGCGAGGAAGTCGCGGTTGCCGTGCATGAACGAGAGCGGCACGCCGCGCGAGAGCGCGTGCAGCTCGCCGGCGATGCGCTTCGGAAAGGGCAGCGCGAGCACATCGTCGCCGACCCAGAACTCGAAGAGATCGCCGAGGATGTAGAGCGCATCGGCGCCGGGCGCGACGTCGCGGGCGAAGCGCTCGAACTGCGCGACGATGTCGGGCCGCGACGGATCGAGATGCAGGTCGGAGATGAAGAGCGTGCGCCTCAGGCGACGCACTCCGCCTTCTCGATCACGACCGGCTGGCTCGGGACGTTCTGGTACATGCCGCGGTTGCCCGTCGGCACCTTCGCGATCTTGTCCACGATGTCCTGGCCCTCGACCACCTTGCCGAACACCGCGTAGCCGTAGCCCTGCGGCGTGGGCGACGTGTAGTTGAGGAAGTCGTTGTCCTTCACGTTGATGAAGAACTGCGCCGTGGCCGATTGCGGATCGGACGTGCGCGCCATGGCGATCGTGTACTTGTCGTTCTTCAGCCCGTTCGAGGCCTCGTTCTTGATCGGCGCCTGCGTGGCCTTCTGGCGCATGTCCTTGTCGAACCCGCCGCCCTGGATCATGAAGCCGTCGATCACGCGATGGAAGATCGTGCCGTTGTAGTGGCCCGAGTCGACGTATTTCGCGAAGTTGTCCGTGGAGACCGGCGCCTTGTCCTTGTCGAGCTGCAGCGTGATCGGCCCCATGGAGGTGGTCAGCTTCACTTTCATCGTTGCTTTTCCTTTCAGGAGGTCCGCGCAATGCCCGGATGGCGACTGGGCGGCGGCGGCGAAGGGGACTGCGGCGGCCACGGCGAGCGCGGCGAGCGCCGGACGGCGGAAGAGGATCATGGCGATGGCGGAACGGAAGTGAGGTTCAGGAAACGACGGTCTCGTGGAGGATGCGCCACTGGCCGGCCTCGCGCACCCAGTACTGGCGCTTGTTGGTGCGCTTCGACATGTTGCTCGAGCGGTAGTCCTGCTCGAAGGTGACCATCATGACGTCCTTCTCGCCGGGATAGGCGAAGAAGCTGAGGTCCTTCACGCCGACCTTCACCCAGCGCTTGCCCGCATTCACCTGGCGCTTGTGCACCTTCCATGCGGCGAGGTCTTCGGAGTCGGAACGGAAGCGGCTCGAATAGTGCGAGAAGTAGCGGTTCGCATCGAGGCTCTCCCAATCGCTCTTCCAGCCGTTGAACGCGCGCAGGAACCCGTCGCGCTCGGCGGCCCAGCGCTTCGGGTCTTCCCACTCGATGGTCTTGCCGATCACCACCGGCGTGCGCGTGACGTCGACGTAGCGCGAGAGCTTCGCGAGGTCGTCGTTGGTGAGCACGATGCAGCCGTCGGTCGCCCACGGCGGGCGCGCGTACGTCGCCGACGGCGTGCCGTGCAGCCAGATGCCGTGGCCCTCGCGCCCTTGCATGCGGTCCCAGTCGTTGGGATAGCTCAACGGAAAGGCGCGCGGGCCGTAGAAGTCGGGCAGCTTCTCCTTGGACGAGACGATGGTGTAGACGCCGATCGGCGTCTTCTGGTCGCCCTCGCGCTGCTTCTCGACGCCGTCCTTGCCGAGGCTGATGTAGAAATCGGTGACGTAGCGCGGCCAGCCGTCGTCGTTCGCGTAGACGAACAGGCGCGAGCGCGAGGTGTCGACGACGAGCGCGTGCATCTGCCCGGGCGCGAGGTGCAGCAGCGCCGCGGGCAGGTGATCGACGGGCGGCGCGTCGAGATAACGCTGCAGGCGGGCGCGAGCCTCCTCCTGCAGCGGCGCCACGCTGGCGCCGGTGATCGCGGTGGCGCCGAAGGCGACGGGGCGCCCGGCGCTCGCCATGAGGATGTCGCCCTTCACGAGCTGCGCGAGGCGGTAGTTCGGGTGCAGCGCGACGGCCTTGTCGATCTCGTCGAGCGCTTTCTTCAGTCCCGCCTGGCGCAGGCTCTCGATCGCGCGCACGAGCGAGCCCTCGATCTCGTTGCCGAACACCGGCCCCGCATGGATCGGCGCGAGGCTGCCGTCGGCGACCGCGGCCGAAGCGGCCGCCACACCGAGGAGCGCGATGCGCAGCGAGACGCGCAGGCCCTTGCGGAGGTAGGCGCGCCCGATCACCCGCCGACGCGCTCCTGCTTGATGAGCCAACGCTCGCCGTTCTTCTCGAGCTTGAGCGTCTTCGTGTTCGTGGTCTTGAGCGTATCCGAGCGGTAGGACTGGCGGATGCGCACCGTCGCCTCGTTGCCCTTCACGTGCGTGGACAGCACCTTCACGCCGACCTCGATGGACTTCGGCTTGTGGATGCGCTCGCGCCGTTGCTTCTCCCAGGCCGCGCGCGATTCGCCGTGCGGCAGCTGGAAGTCCGGCGCGTAGTGGGCGAGATAACCCTTCACGTCCTTCGCGCTCCACGCCCGCGCCCAGCTCTCGATCGAAGCGGCGATCTCGGCATCGGCGTCGTTCGCCGCGGCCTTCGCGGGCGCCGGCTGCACGGCCGCGGCCTGGGTCTTCGGCATCTCCGTGCGCGCGCTCGGCACGTTCGCGGCTTCAGGCGCGGCGGCCTTCGGCGGTTCGGCGGGGGCGGGCGCGGGCGCCTTCGCGGGGGCCTCGGCCTTCGGCGGCTCGGGCTTCGACGCGGCGTTCGTGACCGACGGCGCGCGCTGCGCGATCTTCTGCGCGCTGAACAAGTCCTTCACCATAGCGAGCTTCACCTGCGCGGAGGTGTTGTTCTTGTCGAGCTGCAGCGCGCGATCGTAGGCGCGGCTCGCGAGCTGCGCGTAGATGTCGCCCAGGTTCTCGTGCGCGGTCGCGTACGTCGGGTGCGTGTGGATCGCGAGCTCGAGCGCGGCCTTCGCCTTCTCGTAGTTGCCTTGCGAGGCGTAGAGCACCGCGAGGTTGTTGTACGGCTCGGGCAGCTCGGGATAGTCCTCGGTGAGGCCCGTGAACACCTGGATCGCCTCGTTGGTGCGCTTCTCCTCGGTGAGGATGAGGCCCTTGAGGAACCGGCCCTGCGCGTCCTTCGGTTGCGCGCGCAGGAACGACTCGACCTTGTCGAGGGCGGGCGGGAGCTTGCCCTGGTTGTAGAGCTTCTGCGCTTCCTTGAGGTCGTCGGCGGGCGCGGCCCACGCGCTCGTCGACCAGCCGATGCATGCCGCGACGAGGATCGCGAGGAGCCGGGCCGGGATACTCCGGAAGCGCTGCAGCATCGTGCTATAATCCGTTGAATTTAATGAGAAACGCATTCTACCCGCGTTCGCGGGGCTTCACAATCGCCGGCCGCCCGGCCCGTCCCTGACCCCGCGCCGACCATGTCCGAACTGCGGATCTACAACACCTTAACCCGAAAGAAAGAGATTTTCGTTCCCCGCGTGCCGGGGAAGGCCGGAATGTACGTCTGCGGCCCGACGGTCTACGACTACTTCCACGTCGGCAACGCGCGCACGTTCACCACGTTCGACATGGTGGCGCGCTGGTTGCGCGCGACGGGCTACCAGCTCACGTACGTGCGCAACATCACCGACGTCGACGACAAGATCATCAAGCGCGCGAACGAGGCGAACGAGCCGATCGACGCGCTGACCGAGCGCATGGTGACCGCGTTCCTCGGGGATTGCGATCGCCTCGGGCTCGTGCGCCCCGACGAGGCCCCGCGCGCCACGCGCTACATCGGGCCGATGGTCGAGATGATCGAGGCGCTCGAGAAGAAGGGGCTCGCGTATCGCGCCGCCAACGGCGACGTGTTCTTCTCGGTGCGCGAATTTCCGGGTTACGGCAAGCTTTCGCGCCGCAACCTCGACGAGCTGCGCGCGGGCGAGCGCGTCGCGGTCGACGAGGCGAAGCGCGACCCGCTCGACTTCGCGCTGTGGAAGGCGGCAAAGCCGAACGAGCCGCACTGGCCTTCGCCCTTCGGCCCCGGCCGGCCGGGCTGGCACATCGAGTGCTCGGCGATGTCGTGCAAGGAGCTCGGCTGCCCGTTCGACATCCACGGCGGCGGCTGGGACCTGCAGTTCCCCCACCACGAGAACGAGATCGCGCAGAGCGAGGGCGCGCTCGGACGCACGTTCGTGAACTACTGGATGCACGGGGCGTACCTCAACATCGACAAGGAGAAGATGTCGAAGTCGCTCGGCAACTTCCACACGACGCGCGACGTGCTCGACAAGCTCGACGGTGTGCAGGGTGGCGAGCAGCTGCGCTTCTTCCTGCTGCGCGGCCACTACCGCAACGAGCTCTCCTTCACCTGGGATGCGCTCGAGGACGCGGGGCACGCGGTGCGCGGCTTCTACACCACGTTGCGCGAGGTGGCGCCGGCCGCGGACTATGCGCTCGACTGGGCGCAGCCCTTCGCGCAGCGCTTCCGCGATGCGATGAACGACGACTTCGATACGCCGATCGCGTTTGCCGTCCTGCACGAGCTGCGCGGCGAGGTGAACCGCACGCGCTCGCCGCAGCTCGCGGCGTTGCTGCGTGCGCTGGGAGGGACGCTCGGTTTCTTCCAGCAGGATCCCGCCGCTTTCCTGCAGGGCGAGATCCGCGTCGACGTCCAGTCGCTCATCGACGAGCGGCTGCGCGCGAAGAAGGCGCGCGACTTCACCCGTGCCGACGCGATCCGCAGGCAGCTCGAGGAAGCCGGCATCGCGCTCGAGGACAAGCCGGGCGGCGTGACCGAGTGGCGCAAGAAGTGAAGGGCCGCGCGCCTGCGCGGCCCCTGCGATTGCGCGGCCGCTAGGGCAGGCAGCCCTGGCTCACGATCGCGTTCACGCGATTGCCGAACTCCGTACTGGCGATGAATGCCTGCCTGACCTGCTCGCGCGTCTGGGCACCGGAATTCAGCTGACCGATCCAGTACTGCACGCCCGCAAGGTCGCCTCCGCGGCGCAGGAATGCGTTGTAGAGATCGCCGATGTATTGCGCGTTCGTCCGATTGCGCCCCGCGTATTCCGCGCTCAACGCGAATGCGCTGGAGATGCCCTCGGCCTGGCTGTATACCGCGCCCGAACCCTGGCACTGCGCCGAGCGGAACTGGCCGACCCAGTACGTGAACCCGGAGCTGTCGGGCAGCCGTCCGAGGATGCCGCGATAGAAGTCCATGACGGTGTTCACCTCGGCGCGCGCCGCGGTGTTGCCGAAGATCGCCTGGGTGAAGCTCACGAACTCCGGCGAGAACATGAAGGTCGCGAGCACCACCTCGCGCGGCATGCCGGATGCGAGCTGGCCGGTCCAGTAGGCGAGGCCCGAGGCGTCCGGCGGGCGATTGAAGAACGTGTCGTACAGATCCGTCACATAGCCGTTGTTGTCGCGATTCAACGCGGCGTACTCGGTGCCGGCGAAGAACGACATCGCCATCGCGTACCACGCCTCGTTGATGTCGACGCCGAGCCCGGTGAGGAGCGTCGCCTCGCCTTCCCAGTAGGCCTTGCCCGGGCTGTCCGGAAGGCGGCGCAGGATGGCGAGGTAGTAGTGGGTGACGAGGGAATGCTCGCCCGTGCCGGCCAGGTTGACGACCGTCGGCCCGCCGCCCGGATAGCTGATCGCGGCCGTGCCCGAGGCCGAGCCTTGCGCGCTCGGCGTGAAGGTGAGGGCGAGCTGGCAGGTCGCGGCCGGCGCGAGCACCGAGCAGCCGTTCGAAACGACGCTGAACCCGCTCGACGCGGTGACGCCGCTGATCGTCACCGTGCCGGCGGACGTGTTGGTGATCGTGGTCGCGAGCGTTTGCGAGGTGGTGTTCATCGACTGGCCACCGAAGTCGAGCGTGCTCGGGCTCGCCGACAGCAGCTGCGGCCCCGCCGAGACCGTCTGCGCGAGCGGCGACGAGGCGCTCGTCGTATACAGCGTGTCGCCCGAGTACACCGCCGTGATGGTGTGCACGCCGGCCACGAGGGACGTGGTGCTGCACGTCGCCGTCCCGGAGGAAAGCGCCAGGGGTTGCGCGCATCCCGCGACGGCCGCATTGCCCTCGAGGAACGCGACGCCGCCCGTCGGCGTGGTGGCGCCGCCCGAGACGTGGGCGGTGAGCGTCACGCTCTGGCCGAGCTGCGCCGGGTTCAGCGACGAGGCGAGCGTCGTGCTCGAGGCGGCGCGCGCGAGCGGCAGGCTCACGTCGTCGATCCACGCGCGATCGGCACAGCTCGGATAAGTGGGCGTGGTGGCGGGCGGCGAGATCGCGCCCGCGCACGCAAAGCCGAGTCGCGTGCGATAGCGCCACTGCAAGGTATGCGTGCCCGCGCCGATCGAGGTCGAGAAGAATTGCCAGCCGCTGTCGGCCGTGGCCGAGCTGCCCGTGGCCTGTTGCGCGACGATGCCGTCGACGAGGAACTCGAAGAAGCCGAACTGCGGATAGCCGCTCACGCGATACGAGAACGCCACCGTCCCCGCGGTGAAATTGCCGGTGTATTGCACGACCGACGGGCACGGAATCGCGCCGTAGACCGTGTCGTTGCAGTTCTTCACCGTGAAGTCGAGCGCGCCCGACTTGAGGCTCGCGCCGTCGCTGTCGGCGGCGGAGTCGTTCGCGGGCGCCCAGCCGACCGAAGAGCCGCTCGCGGGTTGCGTCCACCCCGCGGGCATCGCGCCCCCGGCGGGCCATGCTTCGAGCAGCAGTCCCGAGGCGGTCGAGGGATAGCCGAGGTACACGCCCGACGCCCCGCTCGGGCCCGAAAGCGTGGCGGTGATCGTCTCGATGCCCTCGGTGGAGAGGTCGTTCTTGATCGGGACCGTGAAGGTCTTGTTCGCGCTGTCGCCATCGGCCCAGGTGAGCGTGCCGCTGGCCGGCGTGAAGTCGATGCCGGCGGTGGCCGTCGCGCCCGCCACCGCATAGCTCACGCTCACGGCACCGGAGCTGCCCGAAGTGCGGCTCACCGTGAACGTGATGGTGCCGGATGTCTCGCTTGCCGAGTACGACCCGTTGGTGAACTGCAGCGAGCCGGGCAGGGCGGCGAGCGTCTGGTTGCGGTAGGCCGAGATGTTCTGGCGCGTCTCGTTGATCGAGCGTGCGCTGTCGTCCTGGTCGGCCACGCCGCAGGGCCGGGCGGCGGAGGCGAGGCCGCCCGCGGGATAGCAGGTGAGGTTCGGGTTCGAGAACTTGAGGACGATGGGATCGATGTACGCCATCAGCGTCGCGAAGTCGTTCGGGTCGAGCGGGGTCTGGCATTGCGCGTAATAGGTCGGGCAGCCGTTCGCGACGAAGGGGTTGCACGTGAGACCGTTGGTGCAGCTGTAGTGCGCGAACGCGTACGGCGCGACCGCGGCGCCCGAGGGGATGATGCCGCCGGCGTCGCGCGCGACGGTGGCGCGATCGTGCGCCTGTCCCAGGTTGTGCCCGATCTCGTGGGCAAAGATCTTCTCGCAGCCGGTCGCGCAGTAATTGATGACCGAGTACGCGTAGCTGCTCGTCACCGAAACGGTGGGATAAAGGGAGGGATTCTTCACCAGGTAGGCGATGCCGCCGACGTCGGTCGGGCCGTCGCGCAGCAACGCCACCATGTCGGCACCCACCTGGTCGCGCAGGGGCGTGGCGCCGCCCGCGTTCTCGGTGTAGGGCGCGAAGAGCGTGTTGAGCGCGGCGATCGTGCTGCCTTGCCCCATGCCGTTCAGCACGTCCTTGCTGGCGTAGCTGTTGTCCACGCCGACCATGGTCGCGTTCACGAGACGCAGCGCGAGCGCGATCTCGCTGTCCGCGTACGACTGGTTCGCCGTGGCCACCACGTTGTAGATCATGGGCAGCAGGCCCGCGCCGAGCTTGGCCGCGAGGTCCGGCGTGTAGAGGATCATGAGGTCGGCCTGCAGCACCGGCGTGGGCGTCGTCTTCCCGAGCGATTTCGCGATGAAGCGCTCGGCGAGCGGCGTGGGTACGCCACTGCGCGCATCGGTGCCGGGGCGGTCGAGGGGCGCCTCGATCACGTCGCGCGGTTGCGCCGCACGCGCGAGATCGGGCGGCGCGGCGCGTGCGAGCCAATCGGTCCCCGCACCCGGATAGATGCGGTATTCGCCGTACGGAGTGGACATCCATCCCCACGTTCCGCCCGGCCCGTGCGTGATCACGGCGCGCTCGTTGTCGCCGCGCTCCGCGCCGCGCGCGATCCACGTGTCGATGCCTCCGCCGTGCGCCACGGTGCGCTCGTAGACATAGGCCTGGCGGCCGCCATCGGGCAGCGTGAGCTCGGCCGTGGCGCCGGGCGCGAGCGCGAAGAGCGCATCGGCGTTGAAGCGCACCGGGATGCGCGCGGGGCCGGTCTTCGTCGGCGCGCCCTCGGGCGCATCGCGGGGAATGACGATCTGCGGTGCCGCCCATGCGCTGCAGGCCACGACGAGCAACGACGCGAACGCGGCGCGCGCGGCGCCGGCGAGACGAACGACCATGGTGATCCTCCCCCCGAACGCGCGACGCCGCCCTTTGTTGTGTATTCGCGCGCCAGCAGTATGCCAAAGAACCGCGGGCGGATGTCCCGCCCGCGTAGAGCGTTGCGCGGCTCGCTACCGGACGAACTTCTCGTCGCGCGAGATCATCGTGAGATCGACGAAGCTCGAGCCGCTGTGGCTCGCCGGCGTGTAGTCGACGCGGAAGCCGCCGACGTCGAGCTCGCCGATCAATTCCATCGCCTTCACGAACGCCTCGCGGTCGAGCTTGCGCCCGGCGCGCTTGAGCCCTTCGACCATGACCTTCGCGGCGATGTAGCCCTCGAGCGTGCCGAAGCCCGGCTCGGCCTTGGCCTGCGCCATGGCTTTCAGGTACTCGTTCACGACGGGCACGCTGGGGTCCCAGGGAAACGGCACGACTTGCGAGATCTCCACCCCGCGTCCTTCGTTGCCGAGCGCGCCCGCGAGCGCCTTGCTGCCGACGAAGGAGACGTTCCAGAACGTGGGGTTCGCGCCCGCCTTCTTCATCTCGCGGATGAACGCCGCGCACGAGGTGTAGGCGCTGATCATCACGACCGCCTGCGGCTGCGCCTTCGCGAGCACCGCGACCGCCTTCTTCACGTCGACGGTGTTGCGCTCGACCGTGGCCTTCGCGAACACGGCGAGGTTGCGCTTCCTGAGGGCGCGCTCCACGCCGGCGAGGCCGGCCTGGCCGTACGCGTCGTTCTGGTAGAACACGGCGATGCGGTCCACGCCGAACGATGTGAGGTTGCGCACGATCGCCTCGGTCTCGTCGAAGTAGCTCGCGCGGACGTTGAAGATGTAGCGGTTCACCGGGTGGCGCAGCAGCTCCGCGCCGGTGAACGCGCCGACGAACGGCACCTTCTCCGCGGTGAAGATGGGCATCGACGCCTGGCTGGTCGGCGTGCCGACGTAGCCGAACAGCGCGAACACGTGGTCTTCGTCGATGAGCTTCTTCGTGTTCGCGGCCGCGCGCGCCGGGTCGTAACCGTCGTCGAGGCTCTCGAGCACGATCTTGCGGCCGTGGACGCCGCCGTGGGCGTTGACCGCGTCGAAGTACAGGTTGGCGCCGAGCGCCATGTCCTTGCCGAGCTGCGCGGCCGGCCCGGTGAGGGCCGCCGACTGGCCGAGCAGGATCTGCGTATCGGTGACGCCCTGGGCGGCGGCGAACGTGGCGGCCAACGCGAGCGTAGCTGCAAGCGTGAAGCGCTTCATGACTCCTCCTGGTCGAGCTCTGGCGGCTCCGTCAGGGAGAGTATGCGCGCTTGCTTAACCGAACCTTGCCTCGGTCAGCCGGTGAAGAACTCGCGCACCTTCTCCATGAAGCTCTTGGCGCGCGGGTTGTGGCGGTCGCCGTCCTTGTGGTTGATCTCCTCGAGCTCGCGCAGCAGCTCCTTCTGCCGCTCCGTGAGCCGCACCGGCGTCTCGACCACCACTTCGCAGAGCAGGTCGCCGGGGTAGGCCGAACGGACCCCCTTGATGCCCTTGCCGCGCAGGCGGAAGACCTGCCCGGTCTGCGTCTCGGCGGGAATCTTGATGCGCGCCGAGCCTTCGAGCGTCGGGATCTCGATCTCGCCGCCGAGGGCGGCCAGCGTGAAGCTGACCGGCATCTCGCAGTGCAGGTCGTCGCCGTCGCGCTGGAAGACGCCGTGCGGGCGCAGGTGCATGACGACGTAGAGATCGCCGGGGGGGCCGCCATTGACGCCGGACTCGCCCTCGCCCGAAAGGCGGATGCGATCGCCCTCATCGACGCCGGCGGGGATCTTCACCGAGAGCGTCTTGTGCTTCTTCACGCGGCCTGCCCCGCGGCAGGTCTGGCACGGATCCGTCACCATCTTGCCGCTGCCGTGGCAGGTGGGACAGGTCTGCTGGATCGAGAAGAAGCCCTGCGAGAGGCGCACGGTGCCCGAGCCGTGGCACGTCTCGCACGTCTTGGGCTGGGTGCCGGGCTTCGCGCCCGTGCCATGGCAGGTCTCGCAGTTGTCCATGGTCGGGATGCGGATCTTCGTCTCGGTGCCGCGCGCCGCCTGCTCCAGGCTGATCTCGAGGTTGTAGCGCAGGTCCGCGCCGCGGTAGACCGACGAGCGGCCGCGACCGGCGCCGGCGCCGAAGATGTCGCTGAAGATGTCGCCGAAGGCCTCGGCGAAGCCGCCGAAGCCGGCCGCATCGCCCATGCCGCCCATCTGCGGGTTTACTCCCGCGTGGCCGTACGCGTCGTACGCGCGACGCTTCTCCGCGTCGCAGAGGATCTCGTAGGCCTCCTTGGCCTCCTTGAACTTCTCCTCCGCTTCCTTGCTGCCCGGGTTGCGATCCGGGTGGTGCTTCATGGCGAGCTTGCGGTACGCCTTCTTGATCTCCTCTTCCGAGGCGTCCCGGTTCACGCCGAGCACTTCGTAGTAATCGCGCTTCTTCGCCATCGCCTTCCCTGGATCGTCACGAAAAGCGGGGCCCGTCTCTCGAGCGGGCCCCGCGGTATTGCTCAGGACATCGACTCTACTACGCCGACTTCTTGTCCTTCACTTCGGTGTACTCGGCGTCGACGACGTTGCCCTCGTCCTTCGCCCCACCGCCGGCCTCGCCCGCACCCGCCGGCTGGGCCTCGGGACCCGCGCCCTGCGCGTTCTTCGCCTGCGCGTCGGCGTAGACCTTCTCGCCCAGCTTCTGCGAGGCCTGGGCGAGCGCCTGGGTCTTCGCCTCGATCGCGGACTTGTCGTCGCCCTTGAGCACCGACTCGAGATCCTTGACCGCGCCTTCGATCTTCTCCTTCTCGCCGGAGTCGAGCTTGTCCCCGTACTCGCCGAGCGACTTGCGGATCGAGTGGATCATCGCTTCGGCCTGGTTGCGCGCGCCCACGAGCTCGAGGGCGCGCTTGTCCTCGTCGGCGTGCGCCTCGGCGTCCTTCACCATGCGCTGGATCTCGTCCTCGGACAGGCCCGAGCTCGCCTTGATGGTGATCTTGTTCTCCTTGCCGGTGGCCTTGTCCTTCGCGGACACGTGCAGGATGCCGTTCGCGTCGATGTCGAACGTCACCTCGATCTGCGGCATGCCGCGCGGAGCCGGCGGGATGCCCTCGAGGTTGAACTGCCCGAGGCTCTTGTTGCCGCTCGCCACGTCGCGCTCGCCCTGGAGCACGTGGATCGTGACCGCGCCCTGGTTGTCCTCGGCGGTCGAGAACACCTGCTGCGCCTTGGTCGGGATCGTCGTGTTCTTCTGGATGAGCTTGGTCATCACGCCGCCGAGCGTCTCGATGCCGAGCGAAAGCGGCGTCACGTCCAGCAGCAGCACGTCCTTGACCTCGCCCTGCAGCACGCCGCCCTGGATCGCGGCGCCCACGGCGACCGCCTCGTCCGGGTTCACGTCCTTGCGCGGCTCCTTGCCGAAGAACTCGCGCACCTTGTCCTGCACCTTCGGCATGCGCGTCATGCCGCCCACCAGGATCACGTCGGCGATGTCGCTGACCTTGATGCCCGCGTCCTTGATGGCGATGCGGCACGGCTCGATCGTCTTCTCGATGAGGTCGTCGACGAGCGACTCGAACTTCGCCCGCGTGACCTTCATCTCGAGGTGCAGCGGCGCGCCGTTCGCCATGGCGATGTACGGTTCGCGCACTTCGGTCTGCTGCGACGACGACAGCTCGATCTTGGCGCGCTCCGCGGCGCTCTTGATGCGCTGCAGCGCGATCGGGTCCTTCGAGAGGTCGACGCCGTGCTGCTTCTTGAATTCCTCGACGATGTAGTCGATGAGGCGCTGGTCGAAGTCCTCGCCGCCGAGGAACGTGTCGCCGTTGGTGGACAGCACCTCGAACTGGTGCTCGCCCTCGACCGCGGCGATCTCGATGATCGAGATGTCGAACGTGCCGCCGCCCAGGTCGTAGACCGCGATCTTGCGGTCGCCTTCCTTCTTGTCGAGGCCGAACGCGAGCGCGGCCGCCGTCGGCTCGTTGATGATGCGCTTCACGTCGAGGCCCGCGATGCGGCCGGCGTCCTTGGTCGCCTGGCGCTGCGAGTCGTTGAAGTACGCGGGCACGGTGATCACCGCCTCGGTGACCGTCTCGCCGAGGTAGTCTTCCGCCGTCTTCTTCATCTTGCGCAGCACCTCGGCCGAGACCTGCTGCGGCGCGATCTTCTTGCCGCGCACCTCGACCCAGGCGTCGCCGTTGTCGGCGCGCACGATCTTGTACGGCATCAGGCCGATGTCCTTCTGGGCTTCCTTGTCCTCGAACTTGCGGCCGATGAGGCGCTTCACCGCGAAGATCGTATTCTTCGCGTTGGTGACCGCCTGGCGCTTGGCCGGCGCGCCGACGAGGATCTCGTCGTTGTCCGTGTAGGCGACGATCGAGGGCGTGGTGCGCGACCCTTCGCTGTTCTCGATCACCTTCGGCTTGCCGCCTTCCATGATCGCCACGCACGAGTTCGTGGTGCCGAGGTCGATGCCGATGATCTTTGCCATGTCCGTCTTCCTTAGTCTTGGATGTCTAGCTATGCCTGGGAGGGAAGTGAGGTGTTCGTCCCGGGATTTCAACCGTGTGCGCCGGTTCAGCCACCCGCGGCGACCGTGACCAGCGCCGGGCGCAGCACGCGGTCGTGGAGGCGGTAGCCCTTCTGCACGACGGCGACGATGGTGTTCGCCTCCTGGGGCGCGGCGACCTGGCTGATCGCCTCCTGCAGGTGCGGATCGAACTTCTCGCCCGGCTGCGGGGCGATCGGCGTGATCGCGAACTTCTCGAGGACCGAGTCGAGCTGGCGCGAGGTGAGCTCCACGCCTTCGCGGAACGATTCGACGGAGGTGTTCTCGACCGTGAGCGCCGCGTCGAGGCTGTCCTTCACCGCGAGCAGCGCGCTCGCGAAGCCCTCGATGCCGAAGCGGTGCGCCTTGGCCACCTCTTCCTGCCCGCGCCGGCGCACGTTCTCGGTGTCGGCGCGCGCGCGCAACCAGTCCTCGCGCAACTTCTCGGCGTCGGCGAAGGCCGCGGAGAGCTTTCCCTCCAGCTCGGCGATGCGAACGTCGACGCCCGCCTCGGCGTTGCCCGCGTCGTTGGCGGGTTGCTGCGCATTGGGCGTGCGCTCGTCACCGGCCGCACCCGGCGCGGCGGAAAAATTTGCGTCCGTCACGAGAAAAATCCTCTAAATAAACAAATGCTTGATTGCCACATGGGGGTTGCATGGCGGTTTTCAAGCCCGTCCGCCTCAACGGCGGCGCGGGAACAGGATCCAGCCGGCGAGCAGCGTGATGATGCTGTAGAGGATGGAGCCCACGAGCGCGGCGCCGAACCCGGTGACCGCGAAGCCGCGCAGGATCTCGGCCACGAACCAGAACAGCAGCGCGTTGATCACGAAGAGGAAAAGCCCGAGCGTGAGCAGGGTGACCGGCAGCGTGAGGATCACGAGGATCGGCCGGATCACCGCGTTCACGAGCCCGAGCACGAGCGCGGCGACGAGCGCGGCCCCGAAGCCGGCGACCTGCACGCCGGGGTAGAGGTACGCCACGAGCAGAAGCGCGGCGGCATTCACGATCCAGTGGGCGAGCAGTCTCATTGTTGTTGGCTCCGCGGGTGAGTGCTTCAGGGGATCAGGTCGCCGCGCTCCAGTCCTCGAGGTTTTCCGCGACCAGGGCGGTGAGGGCGGTCATCCAGCTCGGGGCGTCGTTCGTGGTAGGGATGTAATGGAATTCCTTGCCGCCCGAGCGCAGGAAGGCGTCCCGCCCCTCCTGCGCGATCTCCTCGAGAGTTTCCAGGCAATCGGCCGCGAAACCCGGGCAGATCACGTCCACGCGTCCGGTGCCTTCGGCGCCGAGCCGGGCGAGCGCCTCCGCCGTGTAGGGCTGCAGCCACTCCTGCGCGCCGAACCTCGATTGAAAGGACAGTTGCGTGCGTGCGTCGTTCCAGCCGAGCTCGGTCGCGACCAGGCGCGCGGTGGTGCGGCATTGGGATTCGTACGGGTCGCCGGCGGCGATCGCGGCCTTGGGCAGGCCGTGGAAGCTCATGAGCAGGCGATCGGGCCGGCCGTGCTTGAGCCAGTACCCGTTCACCGCTTGCGCGATGGCCTTGATGTAGCCGGGATGCGCGTGGAAGTCGTGCACGACGCGCACCTGCGGGGCGGGCCGCATGCGCCTCAATGCGGCGTGCAGCGCGTCCTCGACGCTCGCCGTCGTGCTCGCCGCGTATTGCGGGTAGAGCGGCACCACGAGCACGCGGCGGCACCCGCGTGCCGTGAGCTCGGCGAGTCCCTTCGCGAGGCTCGGTTCGCCGTAGCGCATGCCGGCCGCGACGGGGATCGCCGCCTTCACACGCTCGCCGAGGTAGCCGCGCAGCAGCTGCGCCTGGCGCATCGTGTACACGCGCAGCGGCGAGCCGTCCTGCATCCAGATGGTGGCGTACTTGCGGGCGACCTTCTTCGGGCGCGTCGGCAGCACGAACAGGTTGAGGATCAGCCACCAGAGCGGCCGCGGGATCGCGACCACGCGCGGATCCCACAGGAACTCGCGCAGGTAGCGCCGCACGGCCCGCGGCGTGGGCGCATCGGGCGTGCCGAGGTTGACCAGCAGGACGCCGCTCGCCGGCGCGCCGGCCGCTGCCTTCGTGGCCACGGGGCTCTAGTGCTGCGACAGGGCGGAGGAGAGCAGCTTCGCCGTGATGTCGACGATCGGGATCACCCGCTCGTAGGCCATGCGCGTGGGCCCGATGACGCCCACGGTGCCCACGATGCGGCCGTCGACCTCGTAGGGCGCCGTGACGATCGAGCACTCGTCGAGCGGCACGAGCTGCGATTCGCCGCCGATGAAGATCTTCACGCCCTCGGCGCGCTCGCTCTGCTCGAGGATGTCGAGCAACTGGGTCTTGCGCTCGAACAGGTCGAAGAGCCGGCGCAGGCGCTGCATGTCGTTGGACAGCTCGTCGACCTCGAGCAGCCGGCGGCCACCCGTGATCACGACGTCGTCGCTCGCCTGCTGCAGCGCGTCGCTGCCGGTCTCGATCGCGGCCTGCATGAGCGCGGAGATGTCGCGGTGCAGGTCGATCAGCTCGTTCCTCACCTTGTGGCGCAGCGCGTCGAAGTCGAGCCCGGCGTAATGCTGGTTGATGAAGTTCGCGGCTTCCTGCAGCTGCGAGGCCGTGTACGTACGGTCGGTGAGCAGCACGCGGTTCTGCACCTCGCCGTCGCTCGCGACGATGATGAGCAGCACGCGCTTCTCGGACAGGCTGAAGAACTCGACGTGGCGCAGCACCGCGCCGCGCCGGCGGGGCGCGACCACCACGCCCGCGAAATGGGTGAGGTCGGAGAGCACCTGCGAGGCGCTCGCCACGACGCGGTGCGGATCGTCGGGCAGCAGCTGCTCCTCGAGCTGCTGGCGCTCGACGTCCTCGAGCGGGCGCACCGTGAGCAGCGTGTCGACGAAGAAGCGATAGCCCTTGGGCGTGGGCACGCGTCCGGCGGACGTGTGCGGGCTGGTCACGAAGCCCAGGTCCTCGAGATCCGCCATGACGTTGCGGATCGTCGCGGGCGACAGGTCGAGCCGGGAGAAGCGCGACAACGCCCGGGAGCCCACGGGCTGGCCTTCGGCGATGTAGCGCTCGACCAGGATCTTGAGCAGGTTCTGGGCGCGGTCGCTGAGCATGTCGGCCATTATCCTACAGGCAATCATGCTTTAATTGCGGCCATGCCTTCAGGGTTCAAGACCGCCGCCGTCGTGGGGAAGAGCGATGCGGCGAGCCTCCCCGACGTCCTCGACCAGCTGTGCCGCGTGCTGCGCCGCCGCGGGCTCGCGCTCGTCATGGATCCGGCGACCGCGGGCGCGTGGCACGGCGAGCCCGACGCCGTCGCGGAGCTGAAGGAGCTGCCCGCGCGCGCCGACATCGCGATCATCGTGGGCGGCGACGGAACGCTGCTGTCGTGCGCGCGCCTGATGGCCGAGCGCAACGTGCCGCTGGTCGGCGTGAACCTCGGGCGCCTGGGCTTCCTCACCGACATCCCGGCCGACGGCCTCGACGGCGCGATCGAGTCGATCCTGGGCGGCGACTACAGCCCGGAGCAACGCACGCTGCTCGACGGTGGCGTGCGGCGCGGCACGAAGGGCGTGTATTCGGCGCTCGCGATGAACGACGTCGTGGTGAGCCGCGGCGCCATGGGCAGCATGATCGAGTTCGCGGTGACGGTCGACGGCGAGTTCATCTACACCCTGCGCGCCGACGGCCTCATCGTCGCCACGCCGACCGGATCGACCGCGTACGCGCTCTCCGCGGGCGGGCCCATCCTGCACCCGTCGCTGAACGCGCTCGCGCTCGTGCCGATCTCGCCGCACACGCTCTCGAACCGGCCGGTGGCGATCCGCGGCTCCTCGCGCGTGGAGATCACGCTCGTGCGCGGCATCGATGCGCGCGCGAACTTCGACGTGCAGTCGTATTGCCAGCTCGAGCCGGGCGACGTCGTCTCGGTCTCGGCCGCCTCGCGACCGGCCACGCTGCTGCATCCGCGCGGCTACCGCTATTTCGCGATGCTGCGCCAGAAGCTGCGCTGGACCGAGCGCACGTCCTGACGGCAAAGTGCTGCGCGCCCTCTCCATCCGCGACTACGTGATCGTCGAGCGGCTCGATCTCGAGCTCGCGTCGGGCTTCACCGCGCTCACGGGCGAAACGGGCGCCGGCAAGTCGATCCTCGTCGACGCGCTCGCGCTCGCCCTCGGCGGACGCGCCGACGCGTCGGTCGTGCGCGCCGGGGCGCAGCGCGCCGAGATCAGCGTCGAGCTCGACGCTTCGGCCCTGCCCGCGGTGCGCGCCTGGCTCGAGTCGCAGGACCTCGAGGAGGGCGACGGCTCGTGCCTCGTTCGCCGCACCATCGATGCGGCGGGGCGCTCGCGCGGCTTCGTGAACGGGCGTCCCGCCACCGCGGCGCAATTGCGTGAGCTGGGCGATTTCCTCGTCGACATCCACGGCCAGCACGATCACCAGCTCCTGTTGCATCGCGAGCGCCAGCGCGCGTTGCTCGATACGTTCGGCCGCAGCGAGTCCCTGGCGCGCGAGGTGGCCGAAAGGCACGGCACGTGGCGGCGCGTGGCCGAGCAGCGCACGGCGCGCGAACGGGCGCAGGCGACCTCGGCACGGGAGCGCGAGCTGCTCGCCCACGAGATCCGCGAGCTCGAGGCGCTCGGCTTCGATGCGAGCGAGTGGGAGGAGGACCAGGCCGATCACCGGCGCCTCGCCCACGCGCAGGAGCTCATCGACGGCGTCTCGGCGTGCGCCGACGCGCTCGACGAGTCCGAGGATTCGATCACCTCGCGGCTCGGCACGACGGTGGGGCGCCTGGCGCACGCGGCCGAGCTCGATCCCGCGCTCACCGACGCGCTGCGCGAGGCGGAGGCGGCGCAGGTGAACGCCACGGAAAGCGCGCAGCAGCTGCGCCGCTACCTGCAGCGCCTCGACCTGGATCCCGCGCGCATGGCCGAGCTCGACGCGCGCCTGCGAGCGGTGTTCGACGCGGCCCGCAAGTACCACGTCGAGCCGGCGGGCCTGCCCGGGACATTGGACGAGCGGCGTGCGCGGCTCGCCGAGCTGGGCGGCGAGGAAAGCCTCGAACAGTTGCGCGCGCAGGAAGCGGCGGCCGAACGCGCTTACCGGGAGCTCGCCACCGAGCTCTCGCAGGCGCGGCGCATCGCGGCCCAGCGCCTGGGCGCGGAGGTGACCCGCACGATGCAGCGTCTCGCCATGACGGGCGGGCGCCTCGAGGTCGCGCTCGAGCCGCTCGACACGCCGTCGGCGGGCGGCCTCGAGGCGGTCGAATTGCGCGTCGCCGCGCACACCGGGCAAGCCCTCGCGCCGCTCGCGCGCGTGGCCTCGGGCGGCGAGCTGTCGCGCATCTCGCTCGCGATCCAGGTGCTGCTCTCGGGCGAGGCCTCGGTGCCCACGCTCATCTTCGACGAGGTCGACGCGGGCATCGGCGGCGCGGTCGCCGAGATCGTGGGCGAGCTCCTGCAATCCCTCGGCCGCCATCGGCAGGTGCTGTCGGTCACGCACCTGCCGCAGGTCGCCGTGCACGCGCGCCAGCAGCTGCGCGTGTCCAAGCAGGCGGGCGCGCGCGGCACGTTCGCGAGCGTCGAGCCGCTCGATCCCGAAGAGCGCGTGGGCGAGATCGCGCGCATGCTGGGCGGCGTCCGCATCACCGATGCCACGCGCCGACACGCCGAGGAGATGTTGCAAAACGCGCGCGGCACGGGTACACCGGTGCGCAAGGAGAAGGGAAAGGCCGCGGCGGGACGCACCTGACCGGGCCTGCGGGGAGGAGGCATGGAGGGCAACGAAGGCAAGATGGCGTTGCTGCTCGCGGGCGGAGGCGCGCGGGCCGCCTACCAGGTCGGCGTGCTGAAGGCGCTGGAAGAGATCCTGCCCAAGCGCTCGGCGAACGCGTTCCCGATCATCTGCGGCACTTCGGCCGGCGCGGTGAACGCGGCGGCGCTCGCGGTGCACGCGGACAGCTTCGAGCGCGCGGTGGGCAGCCTGCTCGAGGTGTGGCGCAACTTCGAGCCGCACCACGTCTACCGCTCGGACCTGCCGGGGGCGTTCGCGAACAGCATGCGCTGGCTCGGCGGCTTCATCCTCGGGGCGTTCCTGCGCAACCGGCGCATCTCGCTCCTCGACAACCGGCCGCTCGAGAGCCTGCTCACGCGCCGCCTCGATTTCTCGCGGATCGAGAACAACATCGCCAGCGGAGCGCTCGACGCGGTGGCGATCACGTGCTCGGGCTACACGTCCGGGCAGAGCTGCACGTTCTTCGAAGGCGCCGAGGCGCTCGCGGGCTGGAAGCGCTCGCAGCGCGTGGGGATCAAGACGCGGCTCAAGGTCGAGCACCTGATGGCCTCGAGCGCGATCCCCTTCGTGTTCCCGGCCTATTCGCTGAACCGCGAGTACTTCGGCGACGGCTCGATGCGGCAGATGGCGCCGGTGAGCCCGGCCCTGCACCTGGGCGCCGACCGCGTCGTGGTGGTCACGACCGCGCGCATCCGCAACGACCCGCCCGAGCGTACCCGCGGCACGGTCTACCCGTCGCTCGCGCAGATCGCCGGCCACATGATGAACTCGATCTTCCTCGACAGCCTCGCCGTGGACATCGAGCGGCTCGAGCGCATCAACCGCACGGTGAGCTGCGTGCCGCCCGACGTGCTGCAAAGGACCGGGCTCACGCTGCACCACGTCGACGTGCTCGTGCTCGCGCCGTCGGTGCCGCTCGAGACGATCGCCTTGAAGCACGTGCGCAACCTGCCGTGGACGATCCGCTTCCTGCTGCGCACGATCGGCGCGATGCGGCGGGCGGGCTCGACGTTCGCCAGCTACCTGCTGTTCGAGCGCGGCTACTGCAACGAGCTCATCGACCTCGGCTATCGCGACACGCTCGAGCGCCGCGAGGAGGTGCAGGCGTTCCTCGACGGCGGCCTGTGCCCGGTGCCCGGCGTGTACGCGCGCACGGTGCGGATGATGGCGCCGAACCTCGCGCCGGCCGCCGACAAGCATCCCGCCTGAGATGAGCCGTCCCACGCCCGATCGCCTGGCCGACTATCCGCACCGCCACGAGATCACCACCCGCTGGATGGACAACGACGTCTACGGGCACGTGAACAACGTCGTCTACTACTCGTTCTTCGACACGGTGGTGAACGGCTGGCTGATCGAGCGCGGCGCGCTCGACATCGAACGCGCGGCGGTGATCGGGCTCGTGGTCGAGACCGGCTGCCACTACTTCGCGCCGCTCGCCTTTCCGCAGCGCGTGATCGCGGCGCTGCGCGTCGGGCACGTCGGGCGCTCGAGCGTGCGCTACGAGATCGCGCTCTTCGCGGGGGGCAGCGACACGGCCGCCGCGCAGGGCCACTTCGTGCACGTGTACGTCGATCGCGAGACGCGCCGGCCCGTGGCGCAACTGCCGGCGACGCTGCGCGCGGCGCTCGCCCCCCTCCAGGTCGCCGCTTCCTAGGGCAGCAGGATCGACGAGCGCGACGGGCTCGCGCCGTCGCCGTAGAGCCGGGCGAGGAATGCGCCGAGCGCCGTGATCTCCTCCGAGCACACCGCGTGCGGCATCGGCCACGTGTGCCATTCGACCTCGTAGCCGTGACGGCGCAGCGCCTGCGCGGACCTCTCGGCAAGCGCGAGCGGAACCACCGGATCCTCGGTGCCGTGCGCCATGAAGATGGGCGTGGTGCGGTTCGCGCCGGACGCTTCGGCGGCGAGCGATTCCTCGAGCGGCAGGTAGGTCGAAAGCGCGATCACGCCGGCGAGTCGATTGGCATGGCGCAGCCCCGCCTGCAGCGCGATCGCCCCGCCCTGCGAGAAGCCGGCGAGCACGATGCGCGACGGATCGATGCCGCGGTCGCGCTCGCGCGCGATGAGCCGCTCGACCGCCGCCTGCGAGGCGCGGATGCCGCCCTCGTCGGGCAGCCGCGCGATGTCGTTCATCGCGATGTCGTACCACGCGCGCATCACGAAGCCGTTGTTGATCGTGACCGGCATCTCGGGCGCGTGCGGAAAGATGAAGCGCAGTTGCAGCGACTCGGGCAGCGGCAGCTCGCGCACGATCGGCACGAAGTCCCAGCCGTCGGCGCCGAGGCCGTGCATCCAGATGACGGTGCCCGCCGGATCGGGCCCGGTCGCGAGCTCGACGTGGGGAAGGATCTGCAAGGTCATTTCCTCGGCGGTCGGAGCGCGGATTTGGGGCGGAACGCCTTGACCACCTCCTCGCGCGTTTCGAGATAGGGGCCGCCGAGCAGATCGATGCAATAGGGCACGGCGGCGAAGATGCCCGCGACCATCGGCTTGCCCTCGGGCGACTTGAGCCCTTCGAGCGTCTCGCGGATCGATTTCGGCTGCCCGGGCAGGTTCAGGATGAGCGCGTTGCCGCGGACCACGGCCACCTGCCGCGACAGGATCGCGGTGGGCACGAACTCGAGGCTGATGCGGCGCATCTGCTCGCCGAAGCCGGGCATGACGCGGTCCGCGACGGCGAGCGTGGCTTCGGGCGTCACGTCGCGCGCGGCCGGTCCGGTGCCGCCCGTGGTCACGACGAGATGGCACGCCCGCTCGTCGACCAGCTCGCGCAGCGTCGCCTCGATGACCGGCCGCTCGTCGGGAATGAGGCGGCGCTCGAACTCGATGGGATTCACGAGCGCGCCCGCGAGCCACTGCTCGAGCGCGGGAATGCCTTCGTCCTTGTAGATGCCCTGCGAGGCGCGGTCGCTCGTGGCCACCAGGCCGATGCGCACCGGGTCGGCGTTCGTCGTCATTGTCTAGGGGTGGTGTCTCTTGACGTGGTCCTGCACGATCGCGTTCAGCACGTGGAAGAGCTCGCGGAAGCGACGCGGGGGCTGCTGCGTGCGCCGCTCCTCGCGCGCGCCGTCCACGAGCGCGCGCAGCCGGTGCGGGTCGGCCTCGGGAAACTCGTGCACGAAGCGATCCACGCCGGCGGCATCGGCGAGCAATTCCTGCCGCCACTTCTCGGCCACGTGGAAGAGGGCGGTCTGGCGCTTCGACGGCGCGTTCAATGCGGCGAGCTGCTCGATGATCGGGCCGGCGTCGATGTCGCGCATGAGACGGCCGATGTACTGCAGCTGGCGCCGCCGGGCCTCGTGCTTGGTGAAGCGGCGCGCGTCGGCGATCGCCTCGCGCAGCGCGTCGGGCATCTCGATGCGCGCGAGCTGCTCGGGCGAGAGCGCGACGAGCTCCTTGCCCACGTCCTGCAGCGCGGTCATCTGCTTCTTGCGCCGCGTCTTGCTGATAAAATCGTCTTCTTCCATTCCCTCGTTCTCTTGCAACGCCGCGAGAGTTTACCGCGCCCGGCGTTGTCCAACGGGTCCGATCCACACGGGGAACGCTCCATGCCCGACCATCCGATCGCCGCCACCGCTTCCCTGCCGCTCTCCCGGGACGCCATGACGCAGGTCGCCCTGCGCGCGCTCGAGGTGGCGCGCGCACGCGGCGCGAGCGACGCCGAGGTCGAGATCTCGGCCGCCGTGGGCCAGGGCGTGACGGTTCGCCGCGGCGACGTCGAGACGGTCGAGTACAACCGCGACAAGGGATTGTCGATCACGGTCTACGTCGGCACACGGCGCGGCAACGCGAGCACCTCGGACCTTTCGCCCGAGGCGGTCGAGCGCACGGTCGAGGCGGCGTGCGCGATCGCGCGCCACACGGCCGAGGACGACGCGGCCGGCCTGCCCGATGCCAACCGGCTCTATCGCGGCGAGCCGCCCGACCTCGACCTCTATCACCCGTGGGGGCTCACCGTCGAGGAGGCGATCGAGATCGCGCGGCGCACGGAAGCGGCGGCGCTCGCGGTCGACAAGCGCATCAGCAATTCCGAGGGCGCGACGGTCTCGAGTTACGACACGGATTTCATCCTCGCCAACACCCGCGGCTTCCTCGGCGGATTCCCCAACTCGAAGGCGAGCATCAGCTGCGGTGTCGTGGCCGAGGATGCGCAGGGCATGCAGCGCGATTTCTGGTACACGACCCATCGCGATCCCGCGCGCCTCGATGCGCCGGAATCGGTAGGACGTACCGCGGGCGAGCGCACGGTGCGCCGCCTCGGCGGCCGGCGCCTTCCCACCTCCGATGCGCCCGTGCTGTTCGAATCGGGCATCGCGGGTAGCCTCATCAGCCATTTCGTGTCGGCGGCGAGCGGCTCGAGCCTCTATCGCCATTCCTCCTTCCTGCTGGACCGCCTCGGCACGCCGTTGTTCGCGCCGGGCTTCGAGCTGGTCGAGGACCCGCATCTGCCGGGCGAGATGGCGAGCAGCTGGTTCGACGCCGAGGGGGTGGCCACGCGCAAGCGCTCCGTGATCGAGGCGGGCGTGCTGAAGGGCTGGTTCCTGTCGACCTACTCCGCGCGCAAGCTCGGCCTCGAGAGCACCGGCAACGCCGGCGGCAACCACAATCTCATCGTGACGCCCGGCGAGCACGACCTCGAGGGCCTGTTGCGGCTCATGGGGCGCGGCTTCTTCGTGACCGAGCTCATGGGGCAGGGCGTGAATCTGGTCACCGGCGATTATTCTCGCGGCGCCGCGGGCTTCTGGGTCGAGGACGGCGAGATCCGTTTCCCGGTCGAGGAGGTGACCATCGCCGGCAACCTGCTCGACATGTTCCGCGGCATCCGCGCGGTCGGGCGCGATGTGCTCGTGCGCGGCTCCAAGCACACCGGCTCGATCCTCGTCGACCGGATGACGATCGCCGGGGACTAGTTGCCGATTTTCTCGTTGCAGGAATAACGCGCGATACGACGCTGTTATCCGGGCGCCATGCGGCGAAGCATGGTGAAAGGGGAACGGCGTGGAAGATGCATTGGGCCTTGCGCGTCATCGCCGTCGCAGCCTCCTGCTCCTGGCCGCGAGCGGCATGATCGCGTTCACCTCGATTGCGACACCGGCGCGCGCATTGAACGCCGGCAGCCCGTTGCCCGATGCGGCGCTGCCGCGGCTCGATGCGCCGGCGGCTTCGCTCGCGTTGCGCTCGCTGCGCGGGCGCGTCGTGTACGTCGATTTCTGGGCCTCGTGGTGCGGGCCGTGCCGCATCTCGATGCCCGCGCTCGAGGCGCTCTTCGAGCGCGATCGCGATCGCGGCTTCACCGTGGTGGGCGTGAACAAGGACGTGAGCGGTGCCGATGCGCAGCGCTTCCTGCGCAACACGCGCGTCACCTTTCCCCTCGTGAGCGATGCCGACGACGGCTTCGCGCGCGCGCTCGACGTGAGCGCCATGCCGAGCGGATACCTGGTCGATCGCCGCGGCGTCGTGCGCTACGTGCATCGCGGCTTCACCGAGGCGACCGGCGCGGAGGTCGCGAAAGAAGTGGAGGCGCTGCTCGAGGAAAAGCCTTGAGCGCCGCGCGGGTGCTGCTCGCCGCCTGCACGATCACGCTCGCCGGATGCGCCGGCGTGGCCCCGTACCAGCGCGGCTACCTCGCGCGCCCGGACATGGCGCTCGCGCCCACGCCCGGTGTGGCCGAGGCGCTCGACAAGACGTTCAGCGCCAAGGAGGCGGCGCACGGCGGCGCGGCGATCGGCGGCGGCGGCTGTGGCTGCAACTGATCGCGACGGCGCGCTCGCCGCGCTGCTGCAGGCGGCGCTCGCATTGCCGATCCTCGCGTTGCCCGCGCGTGCCGGCGCCGCGACCGTGGGCGAGATCGGTTTCACCACGCTCGGTTACCGCGAGCGCGGCCTGATGAAGGTGACCGAGCCGCTGCTCTGGACGAGGCTCGCGATCGCGGAAGTGTGGGAAGTGCAGGCGAGCGCCGCCGTCGACATCGTGACCGGCGCTTCTCCCGAGCTGGTGACGAACCTCTCCGGGCGTCCGGTGCAGACGCTCACGGGTGCCTCGGTCTCCGATCGCCGCACCGCCGGCAACGTGAAGGCGACGCGCCGTTTCGGCGACCTCGCGCTCTCCGCTTCGACCGCGCGATCGCACGAGCACGATTACCGGTCCCGCGCCTTCGCGCTCGAGGGCCAGCTCGACCTCGATCGCCGCAACACCACGCTCGCCGCGGGATTCGGGCGCGCGAACGATCGCGTCGGCTCCTCGGTCGATCCGACCCTCGATGCGCCGCGCTACACCGACGAATATCTGGCGGGAATCACGCAGGTCCTCTCGCCGCTCGCGATCGTGCAGACCACGCTCACGGTCACGCGCGGGGAGGGCTGGTACAACGATCCGTACAAGCTCACGCTCACCTTCTATCCGGACCGGATCCTGCCCACGTTGATGCCCGACCGGCGCCCCGACCATCGCGATACGCTCGCATGGCTCACGCGCTACCGGCGGCGCTTCGCGCAAGCGCACGGCACGCTGCAGGCGGACTACCGCTTCTACCGCGACGACTGGGGAATCCGCGCGCACACGCTCGACGTGGGATGGGAGCAGGCGCTCGGCGATCATTGGAGCGTGCGGCCGGCGTTGCGCTACTACACGCAGAACGCCGCGGACTTCTACTCCCCGGTCGTGCCGCGCCCGCAACCGCAGGTGCTGTCGAGCGACCAGCGCCTCGCCGCGTTCGGCGGCGTCTCTCCCTCGTTGCGGGTGGCATGGCGCGCGGAAGACGGCACGGTGATCGAGGCGACCGCGGGCTACATCGTCGACGCGGCCGGGCTGCGCCCGGGCGGCGGCAGCGAGGCGTTCGCGACATTGCGCGCGGTCTACGGCATCGTCGGTCTCAACCGGCCGTTCTGATCGCCATGGCGCTCTACCGTTTCGGTTTCCACGCGATGGCCGCGGTGAACGAGGTGCAGGTGCACGCGCGCGATCGCGGCGCGGCGCACGCGATGGCGGTGCGCGCCGTGGAAGAGGTGGCGCGCATAGAGCGCAAGTACTCGCGCTATCGAGCCGACAGCGTGGTCGCGCGCATCAACGCCCAGGCCGGCGGGGCGCCGGTCGCGATCGACGCGGAGACCGCGCAGCTGCTCGATTACGCCGATGCGTGCTTCCGCCAGAGCGGGGGGCTGTTCGATGCGACCTCCGGTGTGCTGCGCCGTGCCTGGCGCTTCGATGCGGGCCACTTGCCCGACGATACGCAGGTCGGCGCGTTGCTCCCGCTCATCGGCTGGTCGCGCGTGGAGCGCGATGCGCACAGCGTGCGGCTTCCGCGCGCCGGCATGGAGCTCGACTTCGGCGGCTTCGGCAAGGAATACGCGGTCGATCGCGCCGCGCTCAAGCTGCGCGAGGCGGGCGCCGAGTCCGCCCTCGTGAACCTCGCGGGCGACCTCGCGATCCTCGGGCCGCAACCGTCGGGCGCGCCGTGGCGCGTGGGCGTGCGTCATCCGCGGCGCGACGACGCGATCCTCGCATCGTTGCCGGTGACGTCGGGTGCGATCGCAACGAGCGGCGACTACGAGCGGTTCGTCGAAGTCGAAGGCGTGCGCCACTGCCACATCCTCGATCCGCGCACGGGACGATCGGCGCGTGGCTTCCAGTCGGTCACCGTGCACGCGAGCTCGTGCCTGGTCGCGGGAAGCGCGAGCACGATCGCGATGCTGCGCGGCCGCGAAGCGGGGCTCGCGTGGCTCGAGGCGCTCGGCCTCGCCCATCTCGTCGTGCTCGAGGACGGCGCCGTCGTCGATCGCTTCGGCGCCCGGGAGGCCGTGGGGGCGACATGATAAAATCGAAGTCCTTCAAGGACTTCGCCCCCATGTTCCCCGATTCCGACACCATCGCCGCCACCGATCCCGCGCTCTGGAACGCGATCACCTCCGAGCTGCGCCGCCAGGAAGAAGGCATCGAGCTCATTGCCTCCGAGAACTACGCGAGCCCGGCGGTCCTCGCCGCGCAGGGCAGCGTGCTCACCAACAAGTACGCCGAGGGGTATCCGGGCAAGCGCTATTACGGCGGCTGCGAGTTCGTCGACGTCGCCGAAGCGCTCGCGATCGAGCGCGTGAAGAGGCTCTTCGGCGCCGAGTACGCGAACGTGCAGCCGCACTCGGGCTCGCAGGCGAACCAGGCGGTCTACCTGTCGGTGCTCAAGCCCGGCGACACGATCCTCGGCATGGGCCTGGCGAGCGGCGGCCACCTCACGCACGGCGCGTCGGTGAACCTTTCGGGCAAGCTCTTCCACGCCGTGGCCTATGGGCTCAACGCGCAGGAGGAAGTGGACTTCGACCAGGTGCGCACGCTCGCCCGTGAGCACAAGCCGCGCATGATCGTGGCCGGGGCGTCGGCCTATGCGCTGCGCTTCGACTGGAAGAAGTTCCGCGAGATCGCCGACGAGATCGGCGCGTATTTCATGGTCGACATGGCGCACTACGCGGGGCTGGTCGCCGCGGGCCTGTATCCCACGCCGGTCGGCATCGCGGACTTCGTGACCAGCACCACGCACAAGACCTTGCGCGGCCCGCGCGGCGGCGTGATCCTCGCCAAGGCCGAGCACGAGAAGATCCTGAACGCCTCGATCTTCCCGTCGCTGCAGGGCGGCCCGCTCATGCACGTGATCGCGGCCAAGGCGGTGGCGTTCCAGGAAGCATTGCAGCCGGCGTTCAAGGAGTACCAGAAACAGGTGCTCACGAACGCGCGCATCCTCGCCTCGACGCTGGTCGAGCGCGGCGTGCGGGTCGTGTCCGGGCGCACCGAGAGCCACATGTTCCTCGTCGACCTGCGCGCGAAGAAGATCACCGGCAAGGACGCGGAGGCGGCGCTCGGCAGCGCGCACATCACGGTCAACAAGAACGCGATCCCGAACGATCCCGAGAAGCCGATGGTCACGAGCGGCATCCGCATCGGCTCGCCCGCGATGACCACGCGCGGATTCCGCGACGCCGAGGCGAAGCAGGTCGCGAACTCCATCGCCGACGTGCTCGACGCGCCGAACGACGCGGCACGAGTCGCGAAGGTCGCGCACGCCGTGAAGGCGCTGTGCGCGAAGTTCCCCGTTTATGGTCCCGCCATGCGCGCGAGCTACGGTCTGGGCGGTTCCGCCTCTCCCCTGGGTGAGGGCCTGGCTGCGTGAAGTGCCCCTTCTGCAGCGCCGACGATACGCAGGTGATCGACTCGCGGGTGAGCGAGGAGGGCAGCTCCATTCGCCGCCGCCGGCGCTGCGCGGTGTGCAACAAGCGCTTCACGACCTACGAGACGGCGGAGCTGCGCATGCCGCAGATCGTGAAGACCAACGGCGAGCGCGAGGACTTCTCCTCGGCGAAGCTGCGCACGGGATTCCAGCGCGCGTTGCACAAGCGGCCCGTCACCACGGAGCTCGTCGACGCGGCGATCCAGCGCATCGAGCAGAAGGTGCTCGCGCTCGGCGAGCGCGAGATCGACTCGCGGCGGCTGGGCGAGATGGTGATGGAGGAGCTGCGCAAGCTCGACAAGGTCGCCTACATCCGCTTCGCCTCGGTCTACCGCAGCTTCTCGGACGTCGACGATTTCCGCGACGCCATCCGCGAAGTGAAGGAGAAATGACCCCTCTCTCCCTTGGGAGAGGGTCGAAGGAAGTCCCTCTCCCTTGGGAGAGGGCTGGGGAGAGGGTCGGTTGAGCGTTACGTTCACGCCCGGGGATTCCGCCTTCATGTCGCGCGCGCTGCTGCTCGCCGCACGCGGCCGCGATACCTCCACGCCCAACCCGAGCGTCGGTTGCGTGATCGCGAAGGACGGCCGCGTGATCGCCGAGGGCTGGCACGAGCGCGCCGGCGAGCCGCACGCCGAGGCGCGCGCGCTCGCCGCGGCCACGCAATCGCCCGCGGGCGCCACGGTCTATCTCACGCTCGAGCCCTGCGCCCACCACGGCCGCACCCCCCCTTGCGCCGATGCATTGGTCGCCGCGAAGGTGGCACGCGTGGTGGCCGCGCTCGAGGATCCGAACCCGCTCGTGAAGGGCAAGGGCGCGGCACGGTTGCGCGAGGCGGGCATCCGCGTCGATTTCGGCCTGATGGCTGCAGAGGCGGAGGAGGCGCATCGCGGCTTCCTCGCGCGCATGCGGCGCGGGCGTCCGTGGCTGCGCCTGAAGGCCGCGGCCTCGCTCGACGGGCGCATCGCGCTCGCGAACGGCGCGAGCCGCTGGATCACGGGTGAAGCGGCGCGCCGAGACGTGCACGCGTTGCGCGCGCGCTCGTGCGCGATGCTCACCGGCATCGGCACCGTCTTCGCCGACGACCCGGAACTCACGGTGCGCCACGTGCCTTGCGCCCGCCAGCCGCGACGCATCGTGATCGACAGCCGCCTCGACCTGCCGTTGAACGCGAAGATCCTGTCCGGCGAGTCGCCGCTCGTGATCACGGCGAGCGACGATGCGGCGAAGCGCGCGGCGCTCGAGGCGAAGGGCGCGGAGATCGCGCGCGTGCCCGACGTCGACGGCAAGACCGATCTCGCGGCGGTCGCGCGCCTGCTGGCCGAGCGCGGCTTCAACGAGGTCACCGTCGAGACGGGCCGCAAGCTCATGGGATCGCTCATGCGCGCGGGCATCGTCGACGAGCTCGTGCTGTATCTCGCGCCGACGCTCCTGGGCGACACCGCGCAGGGGCTCTTCGCGCTGCCCGAATTCACCGCGCTCGACGAGGCGCCGCGCCTTCGCATCGTCGATGTGCGCGCGGTCGGGCCGGACTGGCGCATTACCGCGCGCACGGAGGCGTGAGATGTTCTCGGGAATCGTGACCGCGGTCGGCCGCATCGGCTCTTCGAAGCCGCTCGGCGACGGCGTGCGCCTGCGCATCGAAGCGCCCGGCTTCGGCCTCGACGACGTCGCGATCGGCGACTCGATCGCGATCCAGGGCGTGTGCCACACCGTCGTCGCGAAGGACGGCGAGGCGTTCGATGTCGACACGTCCCGCGCGACTCTCGACGTCTCGGTCGGACTCGAGGCGAACCGCGAAGTGAACCTCGAGAAATCGCTGCGCCTCTCCGATCGCCTCGGCGGCCATCTCGTGAGCGGGCACGTCGACGGCGTGGGCGAGATCGTCGCGCTCGACGAATTGGGCGGCAGCGCGCGGCTCGTCGTGAAGGCGCCCCGCGATCTCGCCCGCTACATCGCGCGCAAGGGCTCGGTCGCGGTGAACGGCGTGAGCCTCACGGTGAACGACGTCCACGGCGCCGAGTTCGAGATCAACCTCATTCCGCACACGCGCGCCGTGACGACCTTCCGCAACCTCGCGAAGGGCGCGAAGGTGAACGTCGAGGTCGACATGATGGCGCGCTACGCGGAGCGCCTGCTGCGCGGGGAGTGAGCAGCGCGACCGCAATCGAGGCAGCGAAGGACGTTGCAGGGGTAAGGCGCGTCCAAATCGGGCAAAATAGAGGGTCTTCCCGCCCCGGGATGCCGCCATGACCCTCACGCCCACCCAGGAACTGATCGACGACCTGCGGCTCGGCCGCATGATCGTGCTCGCCGACGCCGAGGACCGCGAGAACGAGGGCGACCTCGTGCTCGCCGCCGACTTCGTGACGCCCGAGGCGATCAACTTCATGGCGATGCACGCGCGCGGCCTCATCTGCCTCACGCTCACCGAGGAGCGCTGCAAGCAGCTCAACTTGCCGCTCATGGTGAACGACAACCGCTCGCCGCACGGCACCGCGTTCACCGTGTCGATCGAGGCGGCCACCGGCGTTTCGACCGGCATCTCGGCGGCCGACCGCGCGCGCACCGTCCGGGCGGCGACCGCGCGCCATGCGAAGCCCGAAGACATCGTGCAGCCCGGGCACATCTTCCCGGTGATGGCACAGAACGGTGGCGTCCTCGTGCGGGCGGGACATACGGAGGCCGGCTGCGACCTCGCCGAGCTCGCCGGTCTCACGCCGGCCGCGGTGATCTGCGAGGTCATGAACCCGGACGGCTCGATGGCGCGCCTTCCGGAGCTGCTCGAGTTCGCGCGCAAGCACGAGCTCAAGGTCGGCACGATCGCCGACCTCATCAAGTACCGCAGCGAGACCGAGAAGCTCGTCGAGCGCGTGGCCGATCGCCACGTCGCCACGCCTTACGGGCAGTTCCGGCTGTGCGTCTACCACGACAAGACGGTCGACGAGGTGCACTACGCCCTGGTGAAGGGGGAGCCGTCACCCGATCGTGCCACGCTCGTGCGCGTGCACGAGCCGTTCGCCTCGCTCGACCTGTTCGATTTCGACAGCGCGCGCCACGCCTACTCGGTGCAGGACGCGATGCGCATCATCGCGCACCACAAGGAAGGCGTGATCGTGCTGCTGCGCCGCCACGAGCCCGCAGGCGAGATCCTCGAACGCCTGCAGCTGCCGGCCGACAAGCGCCGCCGCAAGGGCAAGTGGGACCCGCGCCTGCACGGCATCGGGGCGCAGATCCTGCGCGACCTCGGCGTGGGCAAGATGCGCGTGCTCGCGCGGCCGAAGCGCATCCCGAGCATGGAAGGCTTCGGCCTCGAGGTGGTCGAGTACGTCTCGCCCGATGACGCGCTCACGGTGAAGGCGGTATGACGCAAGCTCCGGACCTGCGCGGGCAGGGCCTGCGCGTCGGCATCGTGTGGAGCCGCTTCAACGAGGAGATCGTGCGCGAGCTGCTCACCGCCTGCGACCGCGAGCTCGTCGCCCTCGGCGTGGCGGCGGGCGACATCCATGCCGTGAGCGTGCCGGGCGCGCTCGAGATCCCGCTCACGCTGCAGTCGATGGCGCTCGAGCGCCGCGGCTTCGGCCGCCGCTACGATGCGCTCGTCGCGTTGGGCGCCGTGATCCGCGGCGAGACCTATCATTTCGAGGTGGTGTCGAACGAGAGCGCGCGCGGCATCCTCGACGTGCAGCTCGAGACCGGCATCCCGATCGCCAACGGCGTGCTCACCACGCAGACCGAGGAGCAGGCGAAGGCGCGCGCCGCCGTGAAGGGCGCCGAGGCCGCGCGGGTCGCGGTCGAGATGGCGAACACGCTGAAGGCGGTGGCTGGATGACGTCGCCTCGCCGGCGCGCGCGCGAGTTCGCACTGCAGGGCATCTACCAATGGCTGTACACCGGCGCCACCGCGGCGACGGTGCTCAGGAACCTTTCGGAGATGGACGAGTTCGAGCGCGCGGACAAGGAATTCCTCGAGGGAGAATTGCGCGGCACCATCGGCGCGGCCGAGGGGCTGCGCGAGAAGCTCGAGCCGCTCGCCGACCGCAAGTGGGACGAGGTGAGTCCGGTCGAGCGCGCGATCCTGCTCATCGGCGCCTGGGAGCTCGTGCACAACCCGGAGATCCCCTACCGCGTCACGATCAACGAAGCCATCGAGCTCGGCAAGCGCTTCGGTGGCACCGACGGACACAAGTACGTGAACGGCGTCCTCGACCGGCTCGCGCACCAGGTGCGCCCGGAGGAGGTCGCGAGGGCGAGAAAGCCTCGGACATGACGACCAAGCTCACGCAGGAATTCGACCTCATCGCGCGGCACTTCACGCGCCCGGCGGCGAACGCCGTGCTCGGCGTGGGCGACGACTGCGCGCTCCTCGGCATCACGCACGGCATGGACCTCGCCGTGTCCACCGACACGATGGTGTCGGGCACCCACTTCTTTCCCGACGTGCATCCCGAGAACCTGGGGCACAAGGCGCTCGCCGTGAACCTCTCCGACATGGCGGCGATGGGCGCGATGCCGTACTGGGCGTTGCTCGCGCTCACCGTGCCCAACGTCGATCACGACTGGCTCGCCGCGTTCTCGAAGGGCTTCTTCGATCTCGCCGACGAGTTCAACGTCTCGCTCGTGGGCGGCGACACGACGCGCGGGCCGCTCGCGCTCACCGTGACGATCATGGGCGAGGTGCCTGCGGGCGCGGCGCTGCGCCGCAGCGGCGCGAAGGTGGGCAACGACGTGTGGGTCTCGGGCAACATCGGCGATGCGGCGCTCGCGGTGGCGCATCGCCAGGGCCGCTTCAAGATCGACGAGGCCGATTACCAGGAAGCGCTCCTGCGCCTGTACGAGCCGACGCCGCGCGTGGCGCTCGGGCAGGCGTTGCGCGGGCTCGCGACCGCCGCGATCGACATCTCCGACGGGCTCCTCGCCGATCTCGGCCACATCTGCCGACTCTCGGGCGTGGGCGCCACCGTCGAGCTCGAGCACATTCCCGTCTCCGCCATCGGCGCCAAGTACGTGGAGCAGGAGGAGGGGCGCAACATCGTGGTGGCCGGCGGCGACGACTACGAGCTGTGCTTCACCGCGCACCCCAACTCGCGCGAGAGCATCCAGGACCTCACGAAGATGCTCGGCATGCCGCTCACGCGCATCGGCCAGATCAAGCGCGGCAAGGGCGTGAGCCTGCTCGGGCCCGACGGCAAGGCGGCGAAGATCGATGGGCGCGGATACGACCACTTCTCCGCGGCGACCTGACCTGCGCTTCCTCGTCGCGCACCCGGCGCATTTCATCGCGCTCGGGTTCGGCAGCGGCCTGGCACCCGTCGCGCCGGGCACCTTCGGCACCGCGTTCGCGATCGTGCTGTACTGGATCCTCGCGCAGTTCCTGCCGCCGCTCGCCATCGCGTTCCTCGCGTTCCCGCTCTTCTTCGTGGGCGTGTGGGCGTGCGACGTGACCGGCCGCGCGTTGGGCGACCCCGATCACGGCGCGATGGTGTGGGACGAGGTGGTCGCGTTCCTTCCGCTCGCGGCGATAAGCTCCGCGGCGTGGTGGCTGCAGGCGATCGCGTTCGTGCTCTTCCGCATCTTCGACGTGTGGAAGCCGTATCCGATCCGCCAGCTCGAGCGCCACGTGAAGGGCGGGATGGGCTGCATGATCGACGACGTGTTCGCCGCGTTCTATGCCTACATCGTCTTCGCGCTCTTCATCGTGATCGTCTACAAGGGCTTCGGGTACGCCGGATGAGGCCGTGGCCCTATCCGCACCTCTTCGCGCATCGCGGCGGCGGCACGCTCGCGCCCGAGAACACGCTCGCGGCGTTCCGCCTCGGGCAGGCCCTCGGTTACGAGGCGCACGAGTTCGACGTGAAGCTCTCGAAGGACGGCGTGGCGTTGCTGCTGCACGACGCGACCCTCGAGCGCACCACGAGCGGGCAGGGGCGCGCGGCCGACTACGCATGGTCCGAGCTGCGCTCGCTCGATGCCGGCTCGTGGCATTCCGAGGCGTATCGCGGCGAGCGCGTGCCGTCGTTCGAGGAGGTCGCGGCGCTGCTGCGCTCGAAGGACACGGCCGCGAACATCGAGATCAAGCCCACGCCCGGCTTCGAGGTCGAGACCGGCGAGCAAGTGGCGCGGCTCGCGGCGCGGCTCTGGCAGGGCGCGCCGGTGCCGCCGCTGCTCTCGTCGTTCTCGTTCGACGCGCTCATGGCGGCGAAACGCGTGGCGCCGGAGCTGCCGCGCGGCTGGCTCGCGAGCCAGTTCACCGAGGCCGAGTGGGAGCGCCTCGCCAAGCTCGAGGCGGTGTCGTTGCACACCAATCACCGCAAGCTCGACGCGGCGAACGTGCCGCGCCTGCACGAGCGCGGCTACCGCGTGCTCGCGTATACCGTGAACGACGCAACCGTCGCGCGGCAATGGCTCGACGCCGGCGTCGATGGGCTCTTCACCGACAACCTGCGCGAGTTCGCGGCGCGTTTCCCGGACGCGATCCGGTCGCCTTCGCGCGCTCGGGCGGGCCGCCAACCGTGACGAAGGAGGAAGCCGTGGACAAGCCGATCGTGAACATCGACGACATCGCGCTGCAGCCGCCGCCGGCCGCGTTCGCGCCGAACGGGCCCGCGGCCGAGCGCTACCAGGCGCGCATGGGAGCCATCGGCACGCGCATCGGCGCGCGCCTGCTCGGCTACAACATCACCGCGATCGCGCCGGGAAAGCGCGCGTTTCCCTTCCACCACCATCGCGTGAACGAGGAGATGTTCTTCATCCTCGAGGGCACGGGCGAGGTGCGCATCGGGACCGCGACCCATCCGGTGCGCGCCGGCGACTTCATCGCGTGCCCGCCCGGCGGCAAGGAGGTCGCGCACCAGATCGTGAACACGGGCCCCACGGAGCTGCGCTTCCTCGCGGTCAGCACGAAGATGTGGCCGGAGGTCGCCGAATATCCGGACAGCGGCAAGTTCGGCGTGCTCGCCGATTTCGGCAAGGATGCCGGGGGCAAGCCGCAGATCTTCCGCTACGTCGGGCGCGAGGCGCAGCAGGTCCCGTATTGGGATGGCGAGTGACGCGTCGGCCGCCATCCGGCCGCGCGGTGCGTTAGCATCGCGTCATGCGCCTGTGGACGCTGCATCCGCGGTATCTCGACGCCCGGGGGCTCGTGGCCCTCTGGCGCGAGGCGCTGCTCGCCCGCGCCGTGCTGCGCGGTGCGACGCGCGGTTATCGCTTCCATCCGCAGCTGGACCGTTTCCGCATCCACGCGACACCGGTCTCGGCGATCAACGCGTACCTCGACGCGGTCCATCGCGAGGCGAGCGATCGCGGGTATGCGTTCGACCGCTCGAAGATCGGGCCGGTGCGTCGCGCGGAGCCGATCGCCGCGACGTCCGGCCAGCTCGAGCGCGAGTGGCGCCACCTGCTCGCGAAGCTGCGCGCCCGGGCTCCCGATCGCCACGCGCGGTGGCGCGACTTGCCGCGCCCCGCGGCACACCCGCTCTTCCGCGTGGTGCCCGGACCGGTCGCGCACTGGGAGCGCTCGCGTGACTGACCGCTCGCACGCGCTCGCCGGGCGAGATGCGGCGAGCGCTTCCAAGCCGGATGAGGAGAATGCGATGAGCCGATTCCTCGAGCTCGACATCGCGGACTGGGGCGCGGCATGCTCGGCGCAAACCCACTCGCTTGCGACGAGCGCGCTCGAAGCCGGATGCGTGCTGTTGTTGCCGCATCTGGCCTTCGCCCTCGCCGCGGGCGAGGAGGCTCTCATGTCGCCGGCTGTCGCAGGACGCGCGAAGAACGTGAGCTTCGATCTCGCGACCGGTCGAGTGCGCGGGACCGAGGCGCCGCCGGCCGAGCGCGCCGCGCTCGAGGCGATGATGCGGCGCTTCGCCGAGCATGCGCGCACGCTGTTGCTCAACCTCGCACCCGGCTACGCGCGCGGTCTCGAGATGGGACGCACGAGCTTCCGCCCGGCCGAGGTCGCGGGGCGCGCCACCTCGTGGCGCAAGGACGACACGCGCCTGCACGTGGACAGCTTCCCGGCCTCGCCGGTGCGCGACCGCCGCATCCTGCGGCTCTTCAGCAACGTGAACCCGCGCGGCGAGCCGCGCTCGTGGCGGCTCGGCGAGCCCTTCGAGGCGGTCGCGCAACGGTTCCTGCCGCGGGTGAGACCGCCGCTGCCCTGGTCGAGCGCGCTGCTGCGCCTGCTGCACGTGACGAAATCGCGGCGCAGCGCCTACGACCATTTCATGCTCGGCATCCACGACGGCATGAAGGCGGACACCGCATACCAGGAGTCGGTGAAGCAGCTCGCGTTCGATTTCCCCGCCGGCAGCACGTGGATCGTGTTCACCGACCACGTCTCGCACGCGGCGATGAAGGGACGTTGCGCGCTCGAGCAGACGTTCTACGTTCCGGTCGCCGCGATGCGCGAGCCGGAGCGCGCGCCGTTGCGCGTGCTCGAGCGCCTCTCCGGCCGCGCGCTCGCCTGACGCGATCGCCGGCGACGCCGAGCGTTCGCGCCGTCTCGCCACCCGGTCCGCGGCCGGGGTTCGCAAGCCGATGCCCGGCCCGAAAAATGCGGCCGCATGAGCCGCATTACCCACGCGAGGAAACGCGTGCGGGCAGAGCCGATCGACATTCATGTGATTCCTCTTCGATCCGCCACCAACGCCCCGCTGCCGCGACCACCCGTGGGCGACCAGCCGCTCGCCACGCCGTTGCCCGGCTACGTGCAGATCGAGCCCGTCGGCCAATGCAATCTCGCGTGCCGGATGTGCCCCGTGATCCTGCGCGGCGAGGGCTCGGTGGTGCGCGGCAAGCCGCCCGCGTTCATGGGGTTCGAGACGTTCTGCCACATCCTCGACGGCTTTCCCGACATCCGCGAGCTGCACCTGCAGGGACTCGGCGAGCCGTTCCTGCATCCGCGGCTGCTCGACATGGTCGCCTACGCGGCCCGGCGCGGCATCCGCGTCTCGTCGAACACGAACCTCACCGCGCTCTCGCAGCGGCGTGCCGAGGAGGTGGTGAGGAGCGGGTTGAAGCGCTTGTGCATCTCGATCGACGCCGCCGACGCCGAGGCCTACGAGTACATCCGCGTCGGATCGCGGTTCGCGCGCGTGTTGAGGAACCTGCGCTACCTGATGGACGCGAGGCAGCGCCTGCACTCCGAGGATCCGGAGGTGGTGCTCGTCGCGGTCGCGATGCGCCGCAACCTCGAGCAGCTTCCGAGGCTGGTGCGCCTCGCGCACGACCACGGCGTGCGCTCGATGTCGGTGCAGCACCTCGCGCACGATTTCAGCGAGGAGAGCCTGCCGGCGAGGTACGCGTCGATGCGCGAGTTCGTCGATCGCGAGACGCTGCTCGGCGAGGACCCCGTGCGGGTCGGGCGCTGGTTCGAGGAGGCGCGCGCGGTGGCCGCGCAGCTCGCGGTCGACCTGCGATTGCCGAAGGTCGATCCGCGGCGCTTCGACGGACGCCGGGGGCGCGAGCGCTGCGACTGGCCGTGGCGCGGCTCCTACGTCACCTATGCCGGGGATGCGATGCCCTGCTGCATGATCGCGACGCCCGATCGCATGAGCTTCGGCAACATGGCGCACGAAGGCGTGGTGCGCATCTGGAGCAGCGAGGAGTACGACGCTTTCCGCGCGCGTCTCGATTCCGACGACCCGCCCGATATCTGCCGCGGCTGCGCGATCTACAACGGCACGTTCTGAGCGGCTGCCGCGGGCTGCCTCGCGATCGCGTGCACGTTGCGCTCCAGGTCGCGCAGCGCCGTCCTCACGCCTTCCTCGACCACCGGGTGGTAGAACGGCATCGCGAGCATCTGCTCGACCGTGAGGCCGGCCTGCAGCGACCAGGCGAGCAGGTGGCCGATGTGCTCGGCATCGGGCCCGGCCATCTCCGCGCCGAGGAAGCGCCCGCTGCCCGGCTCGGCGTAGACGCGCAGGCTGCCGCGGTTGCGCAGCATCACGCGCGAGCGGCCCTGGTCCGCGAACGACACCTCGCCGATCGCGAGCGGGTTGCGCGCGAGCGTGGCGAAGCCCGGGCCGACGATGGCGATCTGCGGATCGGTGAACACGACCGCGAGGCGCGCCCTGCGCATGCCGGGCACCACGAGCGGGAAGCGCGCGGCGTTCGCGCCCGCGATGCGACCCTCGTCGGCCGCCTCGTGCAGCAGCGGGATGTCGTTGGCCGCGTCGCCCGCGATGAAGATCGAGCTCGCGCCCGCGCGCAGGGTCGCTGCATCGTGCAGCGGCACGCCGCGCGCGTCGCGCGCGATCCCCGTGTTCTCGAGCGCCAGCCCGTCGACGTTCGGCGCCCGTCCGGTGGCCGCGAGGACGAGCTCGAAGCGCTCGCGTCGCGGCGCGCCATCCGCGGCCGTGTACTCGATCTCCACCGCGTCGCCCACGCGCTCGATCCGTGCGACGTGCGCGTCGGGATCGAGCGGAAATTCGGCGCCGAACGCCTCGAGCGCGGCCGCGCGCACGACGGGATCGGTCATGGGCCCCAGGCGCCCGCCGCGTCCGAGCACCACGACCCGCACGCCGAGCCGCGCGAGCGCCTGGCCCAGCTCGAGCCCGATCACGCCCGGCCCGAACACCGCGACCGAGCGGGGCAACGTGTCCCACGAGAAGACGTCGTCGTTCACCACCAGCCGGTCGCCGAGCGCTCGCAGCATCGGCGGCACGGCCGGTCGCGAGCCCGTGGCGATGACGATCGCGCGCGCATGGACGCGCAGCTTCCCGATCGGGACCTCAGCCGTCCCGACTCCCGGGGCAGAGGCCACGCCATTCGCGTCGCGACCCTCGATCTCGAGGGTGTGCGCGTCGACGAACCGCGCATGGCCGCGCAGGCGATCGGCAGCCGGAATGGCGTCCACGCCCTTGAGCACGAAGCCCACGAAGCGGTCGCGCTCGCGCCGCACCCGTGCCATCACCTCGCGCCCGTCGATCCGTGGCGCTCCGGCGTGGATGCCGAACCCCGGGGCACGCTCGATCGCGTGCGCCGCCTCGGCCGCCGCGATGAGCAGCTTCGACGGCATGCAGCCCACGCGGGCGCACGTCGTGCCGTGAGACCCGCCCTCGACGATCACGGCGGTCGCGCCTGCCGCTTTCGCGGCGCGGTAGGCGGCGAGCCCCGCCGTCCCCGCGCCGATCACCGCGACATCGACATCGATCAGGTTCACCCGTCCTCCCTTTCCGGCAGACCGGGAAGCCCCGGTTCCCATGAGTCGATCAAGCCGCCGCGCGATTACGTTCGGCGAAGTAGCGCTCCAGGTCCTCGGAGCCCCCGATCAGGCGGCCGCCGATGAACACCTGCGGCGCGGTGCCCTTGCCCGACACGGCACGCAAGGTCGAGGTCGTGATGCCCTTGCCGAGCGTGACCTCCTCGTATACCACGCCGTTGTCGGCGAGGAGCGCCTTGGCGCGCGCGCAGTAAGGACAGCCCGGCTTGGCGAAGATCACCGCGGGCTCGGGCGCCTTCTCGTTGGGCGCGAGGTAACGCAGCATCGTGTCGGCGTCGGACACCTCGAACGGGTCGCCTTCCTTCTCCGGCTCGACGAACATCTTCTCGACCACGCCATCGCGCACGAGCATCGAGTAGCGCCACGAGCGCAGGCCGAAGCCGAGCGCGGACTTGTCGACGAGCATGCCCATCCCGCGGCTGAACGCGCCGTTGCCGTCGGGGATGAAGGTCACGTTCGGCGCGTTCTGGTCCTTCTGCCACTCGCTCATCACGAACGCGTCGTTCACGGACAGGCACACGATGTCGTCGACTCCGAGCCGGCGGAACACGGGAGCGAGCTCGTTGTAGCGCGGCAGGTGGGTGCTCGAGCAGGTGGGCGTGTAGGCCCCGGGGAGCGCGAACACGATCACGGTGCGGCCGCGGAAGAGCTGCTCGGTCGTCACGTCCTTCCAGCGGCCGTCGTCGCGGGTGCGGAACGTCACGTTCGGGACCTTGCGGCCGGTGGCGTCGGGAAGCATCGGCGAATCTCCTTTCGATTGGGTTGTGCAGTCAATGTAGGGCCGGTCGATTGATCGGTCCAATTGATTGTGGTTATAATTTCGATAGTCCTTCCCAATCGAGAGCAGCCGTGACCCTCACCGAACTGCGCTACGTGGTCGCGCTCGCGCACGAGCGCCACTTCGGGCGCGCCGCGCAGAAGTGCTTCGTGACCCAGCCGACGCTGTCGCTCGCGCTCGCCAAGCTCGAGGACGAGCTCGCCGTGAAGCTCTTCGAGCGCAACAAGAACGAGGTGCTGATCACGGCGCGCGGCCAGGCGATCGTCGAGCAGGCGCGGCGCGTGCTGGACGAGGTGGGCAAGATCCAGAGCATCGCCAAGGGCGCGCAGGACCAGCTCGCCGGAGCGCTGCGCCTCGGCGTGATCCCGACGATCGGCCCCTACCTGCTGCCCGACCTGGTGCCGATCCTGCGCAAGCGCGCGCCCCACATGCCGCTCGCCATCGAGGAGAACCTCACGGGCTCGCTCGCGCCGATGCTGCGCGAAGGCGAGCTCGACGTCGCGATCATCGCGTTGCCGTTCGCGCTGCCCGGCGTGAAGACGCAGGTCGTGTACGAGGAGCCGTTCAGCGTGGTCGTGCCCGAAGGCCATCGCTGGGAGAACCGCCGCGAGGTCAAGCCCTCGGACCTCTCGCAGGAGAACCTGCTCGTGCTGAACAACGGCCACTGCTTCCGCGACCAGGTGCTCGAGGCGTGTCCGGGGCAACCCAACACCGCCCTCGCCGAAGGCCGCGCGGGCAGCTCGCTCGAGACGATCCGCAACATGGTCGCTTCCGGGCTCGGCGTGAGCGTGCTGCCGATGAGCGCCCTGACGCCGCGCTACGCCTCGAAGCTGTTGCGCACGGTGCCGTTCACCGCGCCGATCCCGTCGCGCAAGGTGGCGCTCGCGTGGCGCGCGAGCTTCGATCGCCCGCTCGCCATCGACACGCTCGCGGCCGCGATCCGCGCCATCAAGATGCCCTGTCTTCGCATGGCCAAGGCCGCCTGACGAGAATGGGGACGTACCCCAATTATCAGCAAGCGGATCAGGCGAGGTCCTTCACGAGCGCCGCGCGGATCGGGGCGGGCAGCGGTTCGATGGCCGCCTTGTAGTGGGGATGGTCGATGCCGACGCCGAGGGAGACGCCATACTTGAGCGCATCCGCCATCTCGTGGGTGAGCTCGAAGCGCAGGAAGTGCACGGACGAGGTCTTCTCCTCGGTCTCGCGGTCGAGGTCCTCGTCGGCGATGGCGTAGACCGGCGGGCAGCCCTCGACGCGGATCCAGGCGCGCTCCTCGATGCCCTTCAGCAACGCGAGCGCCGCGCGCCGCTCGTCGACGTCGGTGTACTCGATCATCATCGTCGCCTTCAGGTTGCGCCCGTCGGGAATGAGCGGGTTGTAGGCGTCGATCTCCTCCTGGATCCCTTCCTCCTCGAAGATGCGCTCGACGCGCAGCATCTCCTGCACCTGGTAGCGGATGGTCAGGTCGTCCTCGAAGATCAGCGTCACGTGGTCGCCCACGTGCAGGGTCCGGTTCTTCTTGTGGGCGATCACCTGCGCGCGGAACTCCTTGCGCGCCTTGGCGTACGCCTCGAGGGTCATCAGGGATTCGCGGGTGAGCTTATGCATGGGGGAGTGATGCGGGCAAGAGGCGTTGAAACCATTGTTCATCCGCGTTCATCGGTGGTTGCATCCGTCTTAATCCGGCAGGCCGTAGGCCATGCGGAAGAGGGTGATGGGATGGCGCAGTTGCGCCTTGCCCTTGCTTTCCGCGAGGCCTTCCTCGATGTGGTGGGCGGCCAGCTCGCAGTCCGAGGCGAAGAAGTCCGGGGCGAACTCGGCGATCTGCCGGAACACCGGCCGGCCGATCTTCAGCGCCGTCGCGTGGTACTCGGCCTTCACGCCCCACGTGCCCGCGTGTCCCGAGCAGCGCTCGATGACGAGCACCTCGGTGCCCGGCACCGACTCGAGCGCCTCGCGGGTCTTGGCGCCGCTCTTCTGCACCCGCTCGTGGCACGGGATGTGGTAGGCGACCTTGCCCAGGCCGCGCCGGAACTCGGTGCGCAGCAGACCGTCGCGCTTGCGCGCCATCAGGTACTCGAACGGCTCGAACATCGCGTCGCGCACCGCCTGCACGTCCGCGTCGTGCGGGAACATGAGCGGGATCTCCTGCTTGAACATCAGCGTGCACGAAGGCACCGGCGTCACGATCGCGTAGCCCGCGCGCGCGAGGCGCACGAGCTGCGGGATGTTCCTGTCCTTGAGCTTCGCGACGGAGTCCAGGTCGCCCTGCTCGAGCTTCGGCATGCCGCAGCACGCTTCCTTCTCGACGATCACGTACGGCACCTCGTTGTGCTCGAGGATGCGCAGCAGGTCGTTGCCGATCCCGGGCTGGTTGTAGTTCACGTAGCAGGTGGCGAAGATCGCGACCTTGCCCGGCGTTCGCTCCCCGTCCTTCACCGGAAACGGCTTCGACGCGCGCGCCTGCTTGCGGAAGGTGGGCGACGCGTATGACGGCACCCACGCGTCCTTCGCGATCCCCGCGACCTTCTCGCCGAGGGCGCGCAACGGTTTCGAACGCGAGGCGCCGTTCACGCCATGCACGACCACGGGAATGGTCGCGAGCTTGCCGATCGCGTCGGTGGAGGAGAGCACGCGGTCGCGCGTCGGGTGCCTGAGCCTGCCGTTCCTGAACTCGTATGCCTTCGCGCGCAGCATGAGGTGCGGGAAGTCCACGTTCCACGGATGCGGCGGCACGTACGGGCATTTGACCATGTAGCACATGTCGCACATGTAACACTCGTCCACGACGTCCTGGAACTTCGCGCGCGGCACCTCCTCGAGCTCGCCCGCCGCCGTCTCGTCGATCAGGTCGAAGAGCGTCGGGAACGCGTTGCACAGGCTCACGCAGCGCCGGCAGCCGTGGCAGATCTCGAAGATGCGCTCTTCCTCCGCGAGGATCTTCGCCTCGTCGTAGTACTCCGGAGCCTGCCAGTCGATCGGGTGGCGCGTGGGCGCCTCGAGGCTTCCTTCTCTCACGCTCATGATTGTTCTTCAGGCTAGCCGATAAGACATTAGGAACCCCAGATGAACACAGATAGTTCTTCGTTAAAGGACGCGCCCTGAATACGGGCAGAAATCCGAACGCTCGCGCGCGCGAAGATCATCTGTGTTCATCAGTGTTCATCTGTGGTTTCAAAGCCTCTTGTTTCCACGTCTCGATGGAAAAAAGGGGGCGCGAGCCCCCTTTGTTGCGCTTGACCGCGAGACGCTCAGTCGGCGAGCGCGTCTAGCGCCTTCTGGAAACGGTTAGCGTGCGAGCGCTCGGCCTTGGCGAGCGTCTCGAACCAGTCGGCGATCTCCTCGAAGCCTTCGCCGCGCGCGGTCTTCGCCATGCCCGGGTACATGTCGGTGTACTCGTGCGTCTCGCCCGCGACGGCGGCCTTCAGGTTCTGGCGCGAGCTGCCGATCGGCAGGTCGGTGGCCGGATCGCCCACCGAAGCCAGGTAATCGAGGTGGCCGTGCGCGTGGCCGGTCTCGCCTTCCGCGGTCGAGCGGAAGAGCGCGGCCACGTCGTTCTGCCCCTCGACGTCCGCCTTGTTGGCGAAGTAGAGGTAGCGGCGGTTGGCCTGGGATTCGCCGGCGAACGCGGCCTTCAGGTTGTCGTGGGTCTTGGTGCCTTTCAAAGCTTTCATGCGGACCTCCAGTGGAAACGAACGCGATTCCGGACGTTATCGTTCGGCGTCCGCCTATTTAGCGCCGCGGCGCGTGGAGCGTCCAATTGATTGTTCCGATTCGCGCGATTGATCCGACCAATCGCACGCGGTTGCGGAAATGCAAGAGCCCCGGCACGGGGCCGGGGCTCGGGACAAGCGCCGATCGCTAGCGCGGGTAATCGCCGCGGTACACGTCGTTCGAAGCGACGGTGTCGAACGGCGTGCCGTCGCTGCGGATGTCGCGGCCCACGGTCAGCCATTCGCCCGGCTGGTGGTCCATGCGCGCCGTGTAGTCGCGCCCCTGGTACTCGTAGCGCACGTAATAGCCGTCCACGTTCGAGTTCGAGTCGGACACCGTGCGGCAACGCGTGTTGTCGCCATTCGCGTTCTGTTCCGCGTCCTCGTGGCGGCGGTCGATGTTGTTGCCGATGACGCCGCCGGCGATCGCGCCGCCCGCCGTGGCGACGTCATTGCCGCGGCCGTGCCCGAGCTGGTGGCCGACCACGCCGCCGACGATCGCGCCGAGCACCGTGCCCGGGTTCACGCGGCTGTGCTCGTAGTGCTGTGTGTCGTCGTTCCAGCACTCCTGGTGCGTCGTGCCCGCCGCGTACATCGGGCGCACCTCGAGAACGCGCGCGTGGTTGTCGCGCCAGTCGCTGTCGCGGTTGGCGTAGCCGTTGTCGTAGCCGGGGCCGGCGTTGTCGTCCCAATCGGGATTCGGCACGACATACGAGGGATCGTTGGGCGCGGGCGAGTTGTAGTAACGGCCCTGCGACCAGGCCGCCGGCGCGACGGCGGTGCACAGCGCCGCGATCGTGATGGCGATGCGTTTGCTCATGGGGGTCCCTCCGTCAATGTTCGCTGGGAAGCATGACTGTTCGAGGGCGCCGCCCGCGACACGTTCTGGACCACCGGAGGCCGAATGGCGTAAGAATTTCCGCACAACCGGCCGCGCCAAAAGAAAACGGCGCCCGCGTGGGCGCCGTCTTCGGGCGCAAATGCCTCGTTCAGCGATAGACCGGCGCTTGCGGCCCGGGTCCCTGCGGCGGCGGCGGGGGAGGCGGCGGCGCGTCGTAGCGCACCTCGACCGGGTGCACGTCCACGCGCACCGGGATCGACGGGCCCGGATCGCGCGGCGTTCGCGTCATGAACGTGCGGCCGTGGTACTCGTAGCGCACGTCGTAGCCGACCGTCGCCTCGCGCACCTCGTGGACCTTGCGGCAGCGCTGCACGTCGTGGTCCACGGGCACGCGCTCGACCTCGGTGACCTGGTCGGGCGGACCGCCATTCTGGTTCTCGATCTGGTGGCCGATGAGGCCGCCGAGGAGCGCGCCGCCGACCGTGGCGGCGTCGTTGCCGCGGCCGTGTCCGACCTGGTGGCCGGCCACGCCGCCGACGATCGCGCCGAGCACCGTGCCAGCGCCGATCGGCGCACCGGTGTCCGTGCGCGTGACGGTGCGGTCCTCGTAGCCGCGCACGCGCTCGTTCCAGCATTGCTCGCGCGTCACGGGAATGCGGTCGTAGACCGGGTTCACCGAGACGACGCGCGCCTGGTCGGTGAAGGATTGGGCGAAGGCGCCCGGCGCGGCGAAGGCCGCGGCGAGGGCGAGCAGAAGCGTTCTCTTCATGTCCGTTGCGTCTCTCGTGGTGAGGGCAGGGCCGGCGCATCGGCGACGACCCGCTCCAATCTTACCGGCGCGAGGCGCGCGTGGGCGCGGCCAAACGTAAAAACGTGTAGCTACGCGTCGCGGTTGACTGTCGTCAACCGGCGACGGCGTGCGGGACGTACGGCTCCTCGAGCGCCTTCACGTCCTCGGGCGCGAGCTCGAGGTCGAGCGCCGCGATCGCGTCGTCGAGATGCTGCGGCTTCGAGGCGCCGATGATCGGCGCGGTGATGCCGGGGCGCGACATCACCCACGCGAGCGCGACCTGCGCGCGCGGCCGCCCGAGGCGCTGCGCCACCTCGCCCACGCGCACGACCACGCGCAGGTCGAGCTCCTCGTTCGGCAGGTAGATGCGCTTGGAGACGTGGTCGCGGTTCCAGCGGTCGCTCGTGGAAGGATCCTCCGGCGCGCGCGTGAGGCGCCCGCGCGCGAGCGGGCTCCAGGGAATCACGCCGATGCCCTCGTCGCGGCAGAGCGGCAGCATCTCGCGCTCCTCCTCGCGATAGAGCAGGTTGTAGTGCGGCTGCATCGTGGAGAAGCGCGTGAGGCCGCGCAGGTCCGAGGTGCGCAGCGCCTTCGCGAACTGCCACGCCGCCATGGTGGAGGCGCCGAGGTAGCGCGCCTTGCCCGCCTTCACCACGTCGTGCAGCGCCTCCATCGTCTCCTCGATGGGCGTGGCCTTGTCCCAGCGATGGATCTGGTAGAGGTCCACGTAGTCGACCTGCAGGCGCTTCAGGCTCGCGTCGATCGCGGTGAAGATCGCCTTGCGCGAGAGGCCGCCGCAGTTCGGCGCGGACTTGCGCCACGGGAAGAACACTTTGGTCGCGAGCACGATCTCGTCGCGCCGCGCGAAGTCCTTCAACGCGCGCCCGACGATCTCCTCGCTCGTGCCGTCCGAGTAGCTGTTCGACGTGTCCAGGAAGTTGATGCCGTTCTCGAGCGCGCGCTGGATGATCGGGCGGCTCTTCTCCTCGGGCAGCGTCCACGGGTGGCTGCCGCGCTCCGGCACGCCGAACGTCATGCAGCCTAGGCACAGCCGCGAGACGTCCAGTCCGGTGCGCCCGAGTTTCACGTATTCCACGATCGCCTGGTCGAAAAGGCGCCATTATGACCGGAGTAAAATCCGCTGATGCAAGCGCTCCGGGGCCTGAAGGTTCTCGAGCTGGGCCAGCTCATCGCCGGGCCGTTCGCCGGCAAGACCCTCGCGGATTTCGGCGCCGACGTGATCAAGGTCGAGCCGCCGGACGCGGGCGATCCGCTGCGCAACTGGCGGCTGCTGCGCAACGGCACCTCGGTGTGGTGGGAAGTGCAATCGCGCAACAAGCGCTCGGTGTGCCTCGACTTGCGCGACCCCGCCGGCCAGGAGATCGCGCGCGAGCTCGCGCGCGAGGCCGACGTCGTGATCGAGAACTTCAAGCCCGGCACGCTCGAAGGCTGGGGCCTCGGGTGGGAACGGCTGCACGCGTTGAACCCGCGCCTCGTGATGCTGCGCATCTCGGGCTACGGCCAGACCGGCCCCTACAAGGATCGCCCGGGCTTCGGCGTCGTCGGCGAGGCGATGGGCGGGCTGCGCTACCTCACGGGCGAGCCGGGCCGCGTGCCGGTGCGCGTGGGCGTATCCATCGGGGACACGCTCGCGGCGCTGCACGGCGTGATCGGCGTGCTCATGGCGCTCTATCACCGCGATGCCCGCGGCGGCGAGGGCCAGTACATCGACGTGGCGCTCTACGAGTCGGTGTTCAACGTGATGGAGAGCCTGCTGCCCGAGTACGACGCGTTCGGCGCGGTGCGCGAGCGCTCGGGCAGCGCGCTGCCGGGCATCGTCCCGACCAACGCCTACCGCTGCAAGGACGGGCAGTACGTCCTGGTCGCGGGCAACGGCGACAGCATCTTCAAGCGCCTCATGGACGCGATCGGCCGCACCGACCTCGGCAACAACCCGGAGCTCGCGCGCAACGAGGGCCGCGTGAAGCACACCGCGCTCATCGACGGCGCCATCGAGGCGTGGACCGCGGCGCGCACGCAGGACGAGGTGCTCGCCGCGCTCGAGGCGGCGCGTGTGCCGTCGGGGCGCATCTACTCGATCGCCGACATCGCGGCCGACCCGCAGTATCGCGCGCGCGACATGATCGTCGAGACGATCGCGCGTGACGGCGTGAAGCTCAAGGTGCCCGGCATCGTCCCGAAGCTTTCGGGCACGCCCGGCGCCATCGCGCACCCGGCGCCCCGGCTGGGCGAGCACACCGCCCAGGTGCGGCCGGGCGGCGGCTGGCCGCGCCGCGACGAGTAGGGGAACGCCGGCCGGAACCTCGCCCGTCGCGGACAGTCTCTCGGTCATTCCGGGCCGGCGCCTGCTTCCGTGACCATTCGTACCCACCTGCTGCTGCTCGTCGCGGGCGCGTTCGTGCCGCTGCTCGTGTTCGCGGTGGCGATCACCTCGTTCTCGTGGTGGCAGCAGCGCAACGGCCTCGAGCTGCGCTATCTCGAGCGGGTGCGGGCGATGACGATCGCGCTCGATACCGAGATCGAAGGCAGCATCCGGGTGCTGCGCTCGCTCGGGCTGTCGCCACAGCTCGAGTCGGGCGATGTCGAGGACCTGTTGCCGCCGCTGCGCCGCTTCCTCGACTCGCAGCCGCTCTGGTCCCTGATCGCCGTGGGCGATCCCAAGTGGGTCGACGCCCTCGCCGTCGGCCGCGAGGGGAAAGTGAACACGGTCCCGCAGATCGACGAGGCGACGCTGCAGAAGGTGGTCGATGACGGCCAGCCCGCCGTCTCGGGCATCGTGCGCTCGCCGCGCGGCGGCTACGAGACGCAGATCGCGGTGCCGGTGATCCACGACGGCAAGGTGGCCTACGTGCTGGTCGCCGTGATCGACCAGGCCGCGTGGCTCAAGTTCATGAGCCAATTCCCCGTGGGGCCGGGCGCGCTCATCACGCTCATCGACCCTAACGGCCTGATCATCGCGCGTACGCTCCACAACCACCAATGGATGGGCAAGCCCGCCTCGCCGGTCGTGCTCGAGAAGTCGCGCGTCACCCTCGAAGGGGCCTATCGCGCGCGCGGCCTCGAGGGGCAGGACCTGTTCACCGCCCACAGCCGCTCGGTGCGCTGGGGGTGGACCATCGTGACCGGCATTCCAGCCGACACGATCGAGGCGGCGCTGCTCGACTCCTCGGCCATGCTCGCCGCCGCCGCCTTCATCACCATCGGGCTGGCGGTGCTGCTCGCGTTCCTCTTCGGCCGGCGCATCGAGCGGCCGATCACCGCGCTCGGCGACTCGGCCCGCGCGCTCGCCACGGGCCAGCAGATGGTCGATCGCGTTCCCTCGCGCATCGCCGAGGTCGAGAAGGTGGAGCGCGCCTTCGCCGAGTCGAGCGGCCTGCTGCGCGAGCGGCAGCAGGCCCTGAACGAGGCGCTCGAGGGCGAGCAGCGCGCGCGCAAGGAGGCGGAGCAGGCCAGCCGCGCGAAGGACGAGTTCCTCGCGATGCTGGGCCACGAGCTGCGCAACCCGCTGAACGCGCTCACCACCGCCGTCAACGTGCTGCACCATGTGGATCCCAAGGGCGAGCAGGCGCTGCGCGTGCGCGACATCATCGACCGCCAGATGGTGAGCCTGCGCGACCTCGTCGACGACCTCCTCGACGTGGCGCGCGTGACCAGCGGCAAGATCACCCTCAACCGCAAGCCGGTCGATCTCGCGAAGATCGCACGCCGCACGGTGATGATGATGTCGGCCTCGGGGCGGCTCGGGCGCCATCGCGTCGAACGCGAGTACCAGGACGCGTGGGTCGATGCCGACGAGACGCGCCTCGAGCAGATCGTGAACAACCTGGTCGACAACGCCGTGAAGTACACGCCCGAGGAGGGCACGATCGCGGTGCGCGTGCGCGTGCAGGCCCACGAGGCGGTGCTCGAGGTCGCCGACACCGGCATGGGCATCGCGCCGGACCTGCTGCCACGCATCTTCGACCTCTTCACGCAAGGCGAGCGCACCATCGATCGCGCGCAGGGCGGGCTCGGTCTCGGGCTCGCGCTCGTTCGCCGGCTGGTGGAGCTGCACGGCGGCAACATCGAGGCACGCAGCGAGGGCGTGGGCCAGGGGGCGGTGTTCACCGTGCGGCTGCCGCTCGTCGAGGCGCCGCGCGAAACGCGAGCCGCCGACGAGGCGAAGGGCGCGCCGCCGAAGAAGCTGAGGATCCTCCTCGTCGAGGACAACGAGGACGGGCGCCAGACGCTCGCGATGATGCTGCGCATGCAGGGCCACGAGGTGCACGAGGCCGACAGCGGGCCCACCGGCGTGGCCGGCATCCATGAGGTCCATCCCGACATCGCGATCGTCGACATCGGCCTGCCCGGCTTCGACGGCTACGAGGTCGCGCGCCGTACCCGCGCCGACGACCGCGTCGAGGCCGTGCGCCTGGTCGCGTTGACCGGCTACGGCCAGGAAGACGACCGGCGGAATGCGCGCGCGGCCGGCTTCGACTGGTTCCTCGTGAAGCCCGCCGACATGGGCGCCCTCGACGAGATCCTCGCGCACGTGTGAGCGCCGCGGCGTCCGCGCGCGGCCGGCGCGAACCGACGCGACGCCCCGGCGTCTGACGACGTACCGGCTCCATTCGAGGCAAGCGCCGCATGGCAGCGACGATCCGCATCGGCATCTCCGGCTGGCGCTACGAGCCGTGGCGGGGCGTGTTCTATCCCGAGGGCCTCGCGCAACACCGCGAGCTCGAGTACGCCGCGCGCCGGTTCCCGTCGATCGAGATCAACGGCACGTTCTACTCGCTGCAGCACCCGGAGTTCTTCCAGCAGTGGTACGACGCGACCCCGCCCGGGTTCGTGTTCGCGGTGAAGGGCAGCCGCTTCATCACGCACATGAAGCGCCTGAAGGACATCGAGAAGCCGCTGGCGAACTTCCTCGCCTCCGGCATCTTCAACCTGCGCGAGAAGCTCGGGCCGTTCCTCTGGCAGTTCCCGCAGAGCTTCCACTACAAGCCCGATCGCCTCGAGGAGTTCTTCGCGATGCTGCCGCGGGACACCGGGGCCGCGCTCGCGCTCGCGCGCAAGCGCGACGCGCGCGTGAAGGGCCGCTGCCGGCTCGCGATCGATTGCAGCCGGCCCCTGCGCCACGCGGTCGAGATCCGCCACGAGAGCTTCATCGATCCGTCGTTCGTGCAGCTGCTGCGCAAGCACCGCATCGCGCTGGTCGTCGCCGACACGGCGGGCAAGTGGCCGTTCAAGGAGGACGTCACGGCCGACTTCATGTACCTGCGCCTGCACGGCGACAAGGTGCTCTACGCGAGCGGCTACAGCGACGCGGCGCTCGACCTGTGGGCCGACCGCATCCGCGCGTGGAGCGCCGGCGGCGAGCGTCCCGAGGGCCGGAAGATCGCCGAGCTCGCCCCGCCGCGCCGTGCGTCGCGCGACATCTACTGCTATTTCGACAACGACATGAAGGTGAAGGCGCCGTTCGACGCGCTGCGGCTGATGCAGCGGCTCGGCCTGGCGCCGCAAGAGCCCGCGAGTACGCCGGCCATGCGCGGCCGCGGATCGCCGGGCGCCCGGCCGAATTATCATCGCGACTCTCCCCCGATGCGAGACCGCCCATGATCAGACCCGCATTCGCCGCCACGATGGCCCGCTACAGCCGCTGGATGAACGAGCGCCTCTACGAGTGCTGCGCGCGGCTCTCCGACGAGGAGCGCAAGGCGGACATGCGCGCGTTCTTCCGCTCGATCCATGGCACGCTGAACCACCTGCTTCTCGCGGACAAGATCTGGATGGGCCGCTTCACGGGCGTGCCGTTCGCCGTGCGCTCGCTCGACCAGGAGCTGCATGGCGATTTCGCGGCGCTGCGCGACGATCGCCGTGCGACCGACGACGCGATCGACGCGTGGGTCGCCACGCTCACCGACGCCACGCTCGCGGGCGAGCTCGCCTACACGAGCATCGTGAACCCGCAGCCGCGGCGCATCGCCCTCGCGCTCGCGGTCACGCATTTCTTCAACCACCAGACGCACCATCGCGGGCAGCTCACCACGTTGCTGATGCAGCGCGGCATCGATCCCGGCGTGACCGACCTCATGTGGGCGCCGCGCGTCGAGACCGCGCCCACCGCGGCTTGAGCGCAGGCACCATGGCGGAAGTATTCCTGCAGAAGGACGGCACGCCCGCGGACCAGCGCACGAGCGCGCACCATCGCGTGGCGATCGAGGCGCTGGTGGAGAAGCTCACGCCGTTCGAGAAGCGCTACTACGATGCGCCGCCCGATCTCAATCCGGCCCACGGGCCTGCGGCCGCGCGCGATCCGTTCCGCCACGTCGTCGTGCGCATCCACGACCTCGACACGAACGACGTGTTTCCCGACGAAGGCTGGTACCACATCCCGCACCTCACGCCCGAGGATTGCCGCGCGCTCTTCGGCTTCGATGCCTGATCGGCCCATGGCGCGGCGACGAACGGCGCGTGCGGCCGGTTGTCCATTTGCCGCGGGGCGGGTCCCCGGGGAGAGGCGCGCGTGAGCACGACACCGGCCGCGCGGTCGGCGCCGCGGCGCGGCATGGCGATGGCCGGCATCGTCGCCGCGGGCGTGCTCGGCACGGCGTGGCTCCTCGGCCGGTCGGGACCACGCCCGGCGCGTTCCCGTGGCTCCGCCGGCGCAATGCTCGACTCGGAGTGCACGGTGATCCGCGGCATCGCGGGCGACGGGGCGTTGCGCATCCACGCGCATGTGCGCAACCACGGGCCGAGCGCGCTGCCGCCGGTCGTGCTGGTCGGACGGCACGCCGCCGAGATCGAGGAGCTCATGCCCATGGCCGCGCGCATCGCGCGCGAGGCGCCGGTCTATCTGCCCGAGCTTCCCGGCCAGGGCGAGAGCGATGCGGACGTGCGCCCGCTGCGCCCGGGCGAGCTCGTCGACGCGCTCATCTCCTGGATGCACGCGCGCCCGCTCAACGGCGTGCTGCTCGTCGGCGCTCGCGGTGCCGCGGGAATCGTCGCGCAAGTGGCGCTGCGCTCACCCGAGCTCGCGGCCGGTCTCGTGCTCGTCGCGCCCGCCGATGCCGGCGAAGGTCCCGAGCGGCTCGAGGCGATGCTTACCGCGCTCACGCTTCCGGTGCGCATGCTGCGCGCTGGCCGCCACGCCGACCCGGCGATCGTCCAGTTCGCGCGCGCGCTCGCCGGCTGCGCTGCGTCACCGTGCCCCGCAAGGCGGGCAATCTAGTGGCCTTCCGTCCACGGCCGGGCGCACGACCGCCGTTCGCGCTCCGATCCGCATGGCCATCGTCCTGACGGCCCCCAGACGCCGGAGCCCGGCCCGAACCCCGGCTGCGGTTCGCCGCGTACAACGACCCGGCCGAGGGCGTTCCCCTGCGGGCGGCGCGCGCCTATGATGGCCGCGCGGATGAATCCGGGCCACCCGGCTGTTGACCGCAACGTATTCCCCGTCCAGCGCACGCCCTTTCAAGCCAAGGAGAACTCCATGAAGACCACGTCGCGCCGCTTCGCCTTCGCCGCCGCCGCCGCCCTCGGCACGCTGCTCGCCGCCTGCTCCTCCATGTCGCAGTCCATGGGCGGGGGCGGCAACGTCATGCTGTCCGGCCAGAACGAGGTCCCGCCCGTGCAGACCGGCGCCTCGGCCTCCGGCATGATGATGGTGAATCCCGACCACACCGTGAGCGGGAAGATCGACGTGTCGGGCATGACGCCGACCGCCGCCCACATCCACGAGGGCGCCATGGGCGCGAACGGCAAGGTCATCATCCCGCTGCAGCAGAAGGGCAACGAGTTCTCGACGCCTCCCGGCGCGAAGCTCACCGACGAGCAGTACGAGGCGTACAAGCAGGGCAAGCTCTACGTGAACGTGCACAGCAAGGAACATCCGGGCGGCGAGATCCGCGCGCAGCTCAAGCCCTGACGCGGTGCCCGGGACCCGCCCCGCGCGGGTCCCGGTTTCCGGAGGCGGGCCGGTACAATCCCTCATCCCGTCATCCCTTGGTGCCGATGGACCTCGCCGCGTATCTCGCGCGCATCGGCGTGCGCGGGCCGGTCGCGCCGTCGCTCGCGACGCTGCGCGAGCTGCACGCCCGGCATGCCGAGCACATCCCGTTCGAGAACCTGTCCCCGTTCCTCGGCGAACCGGTGGCGCTCGATCTCGCGTCCCTCGAGGACAAGCTCGTGCGACGGCGCCGCGGCGGCTGGTGCTTCGAGCACAACCTGCTGTTCGCCCATGTGCTCGCGAGCATCGGCTTCACCGTGAAGCGGCTCGCGGCGCGCGTGCGCTGGAACCAGCCGCCGGGCACGGTCGGCCCGCGCAGCCACATGCTGATCGAGGTTCGGGTGGACGGCGAGCCCTACATCGCCGACGTCGGCTTCGGCGGCCTCACGCTCACGACGCCGCTGCGCTTCGTGGCCGACGTCGTGCAACCGACGCCCCATGAAGCGCACCGGCTCCTACCCGAGGATGACCGCTTCGTGCTGCAGGCGCACGTCGCGGGTGAATGGCAGTCGCTCTACGCCTTCGACACGCACGAGCAGCAGCTTGCCGACTACGAGGTGAGCAACTGGTACCTCGCGAACCACCCGAAGTCGCAGTTCGTGACCGGCCTGCTCGCGGCGCGCGCGGCCCCCGAGCGCCGCCATGCGTTGCGCAACACGCGCTACGCGATCCACCACGCGGACGGCAGCACCGAGCGGCGCGCGATCGCGAGCGTGGCCGAGTTCCGCGCCGTGCTCGAAGACGACCTGCACATCCCGCTGCGCGGCACGGCGGCGCTCGACGAGCGGCTCGAGTGCCTGCTGCGCGAGGCAGCCGCATCGCCAACGTCGCCCGCGAAGTAGCGCGCTCCGAGCGACCGGCCGCGCGGATCCGGCTAGCGGCGGTCAGTGGTGATGCTCGTGCCACTCGTGCTCGGCGTGGCCCCGGTCGCCGTGCCACTCGTGATGCTCGTGATGGCCCCAGTCGTCGTCGCCGAAGGCGAGGCCGAAGCCCACGCTCGGTCCGACGACATAGCCCGGATCGTAGTAACCCCGCTCGTAGTACCCCGGCTCGTAGTACCCGTACGACGGCGCGCTGTAGTACGCATCGGGCCCGTAACCGTAGCCATAGTAGGGCTCGTCGGCGCAGGCGCCGAGCAGCAGCGCGGCACCGGCGACGGCGAGAATGGATTTGACGGAAGTCGCCATGGAATCCTCCTTCTCAATAAGCATGAGGCCGCGCGATGGGGTCGAGGGTTCCGGCGCATTTCACGCACCGGCGCGTCGCTCGGCGTGCACCGCCATGTCGGATTCCGCGGACAACGCGCGCGGCGCTCAGCGCGCGAGGAAGCCGGCGTCGACCGGAAGCGTGATGCCGGTCACGCAATGCGCCGCCGGGCTGCACAGGTACAGGATCGCGGCCGCGATGTCGCGCGGTTCGGGCAGGCGCCCGAGCGGCGTGTGCGCCATGACGGCCTGCAGGCGCGCGGGATCGGCGAAGATCGGCGTCGTGAGATCGGTGCGCACGAACGTCGGCGCCACGGCGTTCACGCGGATGTTGTCGGCGGCCCATTCGAGGGCGAGCGCGCGCGTGAGGTTCACGACGCCGCCCTTCGACGCCTGGTACGACGCATTCGGGTAGAGCCCGCCCGAAAGGCCCATGATCGAGGCGAGGTTCACGATCGCGCCGCCGCCCCGGCGCTTCATGCCCGGAGCGGCCGTGCGCGAGCAGAGGAACACGCCGCGCAGGTTCAGGTTCAGCACCGCGTCCCATTCCTCGACGGAGAGCTCGAGCGCGGGCTTGCGCGCCGCGCGCCCGGCATTGTTCACCAGGATGTCGACGTCGCCGATGCGCTCGAACGCCGCGCGCACCTGCGCCTCGTCGCTCACGTCGCAACCGCTTTCGAGGTCGAGCACCTCGACCTCGGCCCCCGCTTCACGCAGCAGCGCTACCGTCGCCGCGCCGATGCCGCGTGCACCGCCGGTCACCACCGCGCGCTTAGCGTCCAGCCGGAAGATGCGCATGATGGCCGCGATTCTGCCCGATGTCGGCGGCGACGGCGCGCCAGTCAGGGCCCCGCGTCTTCCGCGCGCAAGCCGGGGCAGAAACGCACGAACGCGCCGTCGCGCACGAGCGGGGCGACGGCCTCGATGTCGAGCGCGAGGTAACGGTCGCGGTCGAGGTGCGGCGCCACCGTGCGCAACAGCGCGTGCGCTTCCTCGAGCGCGGGCGAGGAACGCAGCGGCCGGCGGAAGTCGATGCCCTGCGCCGCGGCGAGCAGCTCGATCGCCACGATCGTCGCGCTGTTCTCCGCCATGTCGGCCAGGCGCCGCGCGGCGAAGGTCGACATGGACACGTGGTCCTCCTGGTTCGCGGAAGTCGGCAGCGAGTCGACGCTCGCCGGATGCGCGAGCGATTTGTTCTCCGAGGCGAGCGAGGCCGCGGTCACGTGCGCGATCATGAAGCCCGAGTTCACGCCGCTCGCCGAGGTGAGGAACGGCGGCAGCCCGGAAAGCGTCGCGTCGATGAGCAGCGCGATGCGCCGCTCGGAGAGCGCGCCGATCTCGGCGATGGCGAGCGCGAGCTGGTCGGCGGCGAACGCGACCGGCTCGCCGTGGAAGTTGCCGCCGGAAAGCGACTCGCCGGTCTCCGGGAACACGAGCGGATTGTCCGTGATGCCGTTCGCCTCGGTCGCGAGCGTGAGCGCGGCCGCGTTCATCACGTCCAGGCACGCGCCCATCACCTGCGGCTGGCAGCGCAGGCTGTACGGGTCCTGCACCTTGTCGTCGCCCGTGACGTGCGAGGCGCGGATGGCGCTCGCGCGCAGGAGCCGGCGCAGCGTGGCGGCCACCTCGATCTGGCCGAGCTGGCCGCGCAGCTCGTGGATGCGCTCGTCGAACGGCGTGTCGCTGCCCTTCGCCGCATCGACCGCCATCGCACCCGCGACCAGCGCCGCGGCGAACACGTTCCCGGCGGCGAACAGGCCGTGCAGCGCGAGCGCGGTCGACACCTGCGTGCCGTTCAGCAGCGCGAGCCCTTCCTTCGGGGCGAGGGTGACGGGCGCGATGCCGGCGATGCGCAGTCCCTCGGCCGCTTCGATCTCGATGCCGCGATGGCGCACGCGACCCCAGCCGAGCAGGGCGCCGGTCATGTGCGCGAGCGGCGCGAGATCGCCCGAGGCGCCGACCGATCCCTTCGCCGGGATGCGCGGGT
>CAYOGL010000027.1:0-66363 GCA_964403515.1 uncultured Burkholderiales bacterium
AACCACTTCCAGCAGGCCGACACCGGCACGAAGATGATCCACCGCGGCAAGAACACGCGGAGCACGATCGTCTCGAAGGGGATCTCCGCGGGCCACGGCCAAAACACGTACCGCGGCCTCGTCAAGGTGCTCAAGGGGGCCGAGAACGCGCGCAACTACACGCGCTGCGACTCGCTCCTCCTCGGCGACCGGTGCGGCGCCCACACCTTCCCGCACATCGAGGTCAAGAACCCGTCGGCGACCGTCGAGCACGAGGCATCGACGTCGCGGATCGGCGAGGACCAGCTCTTCTACTGCGCGCAGCGCGGGATCTCCGAGGAGGACACCGTCGCGATGATCGTCAACGGCTTCTGCCGCGAGGTGTTCAAGGAGCTGCCGATGGAGTTCGCCGTCGAGGCGCAGAAGCTCCTCGGCGTGAGCCTCGAAGGGAGCGTGGGCTGATGGAAGCGAAGCAACCGATGCTGCAGGTGGCCAACCTGCACGCCAACGTCGACGGCAAGGAGATCCTGCGCGGCGTCGACCTCACCGTGAACGCGGGCGAGGTGCACGCGATCATGGGACCGAACGGATCGGGCAAGAGCACGCTCGCCCAGGTGCTCGCCGGGCGCGAGAGCTTCACGGTGACCGCGGGCGAGGTGCGCTACCGCGGCCGCGACCTGCTCGCCCTGCCTCCCGAGGAACGCGCGCGCGAGGGCGTCTTCCTCGGCTTCCAGTATCCGGTCGAGATCCCGGGCGTGAGCAACGTGTACCTCCTCAAGGCCGCGCTGAACGCCGTGCGCAAGCATCGCGGGCTCGCCGAGCTCGATGCGATGGACTTCCTCAAGCTGGTGCGCGAGAAGATGAAGCTCGTGAGCATCCCCGACGAGTTCCTCTACCGCTCCGTGAACGAGGGCTTCTCGGGCGGCGAGAAGAAGAGGAACGAGATCCTGCAGATGGCCCTGCTCGAGCCGGCGCTCGCCATCCTCGACGAGACCGACTCCGGCCTCGACATCGACGCGCTGCAGGTGGTCGCCGCCGGCATCAACGGCCTGAGGAGCCCCGGACGCGCGATGATCCTCGTCACCCATTACCACCGGCTGCTCGGCTACGTCGAGCCCGACTGCGTGCACGTCCTCGCACAGGGCCGCATCGTGAAGTCCGGCGGCAAGGAGCTCGCCCTCGAGCTGGAGCGCCGCGGCTACGGCTGGATCGAGCAGGAAGCGCATGCCGCGCGACCGGCGGAGGCCCGGACGCGATGACGCAGCAATCGGCCGCGCGCTTCGTCGCGGACTTCGAGCGGGTCGCCGCATCCCTGCCCGGCGCGGGCCGGCCCGGGCTCGACGCGCTGCGCCGCGACGCGCTCGAACGCTTCGCGCGGGCCGGTATCCCGACGCGCCGCGACGAGGAGTGGAAGTACACGAGCCTCACCGCGCTCGAGAACGCTTCGCTCACCCCCGCGCGCGCGGACGATGCGCGCGCGTTCACGGCAGCGACCGTGGACGGGCTCGCCTTCGACGGGCTCGACGCCCATCGGCTCGTGTTCGTGAACGGCCGGTACGTGCCGTCGCTCTCGTGCCTGGGCGAGCTGCCCGCGGGCGCGACGCTCGCGACGCTCGGCGAAGCGCTCGCCGACGCGCCCGCCGTGCTCGAGCCGTTCCTCGCGCCCGCGCCGAACGCCACCGTGTTCGCGGACCTCAATACCGCCTTCATGACCGACGGGCTTTGCCTGCAGCTCGCGCGCGGCACCGTGGTCGAGCGACCGATCCACCTGGTCTTCATCGCGACCGGCGCGGGACTCGCGATTCATCCGCGCAACCTCATCGTCGCAGCGGCCGGCGCGCGGGCGACGATCATCGAGCATTACGCGGGCGGGGACGCGGGCTACTTCACCAATGCGCTCACGCAGATCGCCGCGGCCGACGAGGCCTCGATCGAGCACTACAAGCTGCAGGAAGAAGGCGCGCACGGACTGCACATCGGCGGCATCCACGCCGCGCAAGCACGGGCGAGCCGCTTCACCTCGCACTCCATCGCGCTCGGCGGGGCGCTCGCCCGCACGGACATCACCACGTCGTTCGACGCCGAAGGCTGCGAGGCGACCCTCGACGGGCTCTACGTCGTGGCCGGCCGCCAGCACGTCGACCATCACACGCGCATCGACCATGCGAAGCCCCACGGCACGAGCCGCGAGCACTACCGCGGCGTCCTCGACGGGAATGCGCGCGGCGTGTTCAACGGCAAGGTGATCGTGCACCCCGGCGCGCAGAAGACCGATGCGCGCCAGACGAACCACAACCTGCTGCTGTCGAAGGCGGCCGAGGTCGATACCAAGCCGCAGCTCGAGATCTACGCCGACGACGTGAAGTGCAGCCACGGGGCGACGGTCGGGCAGCTCGACGCGGCGCAGCTCTTCTACCTGCGCTCGCGCGGCATCGACGCGGCGGTCGCCCGCAGCCTCCTCACCCATGCGTTCGCGCGCGAGGTGATCGAGCGCATCCGGCTCGCGCCCGTGCGCGAGCGCCTGGCCCGCCTGCTCTTCGGGCGGCTGCCCCAGGGCGACCTCATCCGGGAACTCACATGAAGATCGAACGCGAAGTGGTCGGCAATCCGGCCGGAACTCCCCTCGACGTGGCACGCATCCGCGAGGATTTCCCGATCCTCGCCGAGCGCGTGCGCGGCAAGCCGCTCGTCTACCTCGACAACGGCGCGAGCACGCAGAAGCCGAACGTCGTCATCGACACGCTCGCGAATTTCTACCGCCACGACTACGCGAACGTGCACCGCGGCGTGCACACGCTCTCGCAACGCGCCACGGACCTCTACGAGGCGGCACGCGCGAAGGTCCAACGGTTCCTGAACGCGGACTCGCCGCGCGAGGTCGTGTTCGTGCGCGGGACCACCGAGGCGATCAACCTGGTCGCGGCGAGCTACGCGCGCCCGCGGCTCGGACCCGACGACGACATCGTCATCACCGCGCTCGAGCATCACTCGAACATCGTGCCGTGGCAGCTCGTCTGCGCCGCCACCGGCGCGCAGCTGCGCGTGGTCCCCGTGGACGACCGCGGCGAGCTGCGCTTCGAGGCGTTCGAGAAGATGATCGGCCCGCGCACGCGCCTGGTCGCGGTCACGCAGGTGTCCAACGCGATCGGCACGGTGCTGCCGCTCGAACGCATCGTCGCCCTCGCCCACGAGCGGAAGGTGCCGGTGCTCGTGGACGGCGCCCAGGCCGTCTCGCACCTTCCCGTGGACGTGCGCGCGCTCGACTGCGACTTCTACGCGTTCTCCGGGCACAAGGTGTTCGGCCCGACCGGCATCGGCGTGCTCTACGCGAAGGCGTCGATCCTGTCGGCCATGCCGCCGTACCAGGGCGGCGGCGACATGATCCGCAGCGTCACCTTCGGCAAGACCGACTTCGCCGACATTCCCGCGCGCTTCGAGGCGGGCACCCCCGACATCGCCGGCGCCATCGGGCTCGGCGCCGCGCTCGACTACGTGGAGCGCATTGGCCGTCCCGCGATCGCCGCCCACGAGCAGGGACTGCTCGCGTACGCGACCGAACGCGTGGGCGCCATCCCCGGCGTGCGCATCGTCGGCACGGCGCAACACAAGGCCGCCATTCTTTCCTTCATGATCGAGGGCATGCACCCGCACGACGTCGGCACGATCCTCGACGATGCGGGCATCGCGATCCGCGCGGGCCACCATTGCGCGATGCCGCTCATGCAGCGCTACGGCATCCCGGGCACCGCGCGCGCCTCGTTCGCGCTCTACAACACCCGCGAGGAAGTCGATGCGCTCGTGGCGGGCATCGGGGAAGCGCGCAGGCTCTTCGGATGACCGACGAACTGCGCGAGCTCTACCAGCAGCTCATCTTCGACCACTACCGCCATCCGCGCAACCACCATGCGCTCGACCACGCGAGCCACGAGGCCGAGGGCCACAACCCGCTTTGCGGCGACAACGTGAAGGTTTACCTCGCCGTCGAGGACGGCAAGGTGCGCGAGGCGACGTTCGAGGGCGGCGGCTGCGCCATCTCGACCGCCTCGGCCTCGCTCATGACCGAGATGCTCAAGGGCCGCAGCCTCGAGGAGGTCGAGCGCCTCTTCGAGCAGTTCCACCACATGGTGACCGATGCCGGCGGCGCGCCCGCGGCCGACCTCGGCAAGCTCGAGGTGCTCGCCGGCGTGCGCGAGTTTCCCGCGCGCGTGAAGTGCGCGACCCTCGCGTGGCACACGATGCACGCGGCGCTCACGCAACCGCACGCGAGCGTGTCGACGGAATGACGGCGATGGAAGAACCGGACCGATCCGAACCCGGCGAAGCGCCGCAGGCGCCGCGCGTTCCCGTCGAGCAGCTGCGCGAGAACGTGGTCACGGCCCTGCGCACGATCTACGACCCCGAGATCCCGGTGAACATCTACGACCTCGGGCTCATCTACGGGCTCGACGTCGATGCGAGCGGCCGCGTCGACATCCGCATGACGCTCACCGCGCCCGCCTGTCCCGTCGCGGGCGAGATGCCGGTGATGGTCGAGCAGCGCGTCATGGAGGTCCCCGGCGTCGACGAGGCGCGCGTGGAGCTGGTGTGGGAGCCGCCCTGGAGCCGCGACCTGCTGTCGGAAGAGGCGAAGCTGCAGCTGGGAATGCTCTAGCGGCTGCGAAAAATCAACACTTCCCGGCGATGCCCACCCTACACTCGGACATCGCCCCGGCCTTCGGCCGCCGGCGCTGAGCTGGGCCGGCGCCTTCCCAACGCGCGAGTCCGCCACGCCCTTCGTCCAGTGCGCGTTGACAGTTCACAGGAGACGTTATGAGATCGCGTACCCGGTTGGCTGCGCTGCTGGTGGCCTGCGTCGGCACGTTCGCCATGGGCAGCGTCGCAGCCGATGCCGGCCACGACGGCGAGGTGCTGCAGAAGAACGGCTGCAACGGCTGCCACGCGCCCGACAAGAAGAAGGTCGGCCCCGCCTACAACGACATCGCCGCCAAGTACAAGGGCCAGGCCGACGCGGTCGACAAGCTTGCCGCCACCGTGGGCGCGGGCAAGCCGCACCCGAAGGTGAAAGCGCAGGAGCCGGAGATCAAGCAGGCGGTCGCCTACATCCTCGCCAGGTAGCCGCAGGCCGCGCTCGCGCCAGAGGCCTCCCTTCGCGGAGGCCTCTTCGTTTCGACGCGCTAGAGTCCCGCCTCGCGTTTGAGCCGCAGGATCGCGACGGCGACGTTGCTCGAGGCGGACGAATAGGCCGACTCGCCGTTGAGCATCGATTCCGCTTCGGTGAAGCGCTGCGCGTTGATCGCCTTCGCGACCTTCGCCGCCTCCGTGTGGAAGACCGCATGCGAGGCGACGCAATTCCCGTAGCACTCGAGCGATCCGTACAGCGCCTTCGCGGCGCCGTGCAGCCACTGGCCCAGCTCGCAGACGTCGTCGCGGGCGATCGAGGCCAGGTCCATGGTTTCACGCCGGCCGATCGCCGAGCGCAGCCTGAGCTTCCATTCCGTATGCTTCGCGATCGCGTGCGCCAGGTCCATTCTCGTTCTTCCTTCGTGGGAGTGGGCGAAACGATCGAACCTTGCGCGCGGCCGGCGCCGGCGGATGTGAAGCAGCGCACTTCGCCGCCGCGCAGGGTTGATGCGTCTCAAGGCGGCGCGCGAAATCCGCGCCGCGCGGCCGGTTCCTCAGCCGGTCACCTTCCTCACCAGGGCGCGCCCCGCGAACCGCAGGCGATCGGCGAGGGGGAAGCTGCGCAGCGTCGACTTGCCGATGCCGCGCGTGAAGGCCGTGCGCTTCGAGTAATCGATGGCGACCTCGACGATGACCGGCTGGCCCTCGGCCGCGATGCGACGCGCGGCGCCCATCGCCGCCGGCATGGCCGCCTCGTCGTGCAGGGCGACATACGCGGCACCGGTCGCGTGCGCGATGCCCTCGAGGTTCACGGCGGCGAGCCGGGTGCACGGCGTGCGGTTGTACGTGAGCTGCTGCAGCTGCGCGATCTGGCCCATGGTCCCGTCGCGGAACACGAAGCAGGTGACGCCGATGCGCTGCGCGACCGCGGTCGCGAGCTCCATGCAGGTCATCATGAAGCAGCCGTCGCCCACGACCGCGATCACCTCGCGCTGCGGCCGAGCGAGCTTCGCGCCGATCGCCGCGGGCACCGCGTAACCCATGGCGTTGAAATCCGTCGGCACGAAGAGCTCCGCGCCGCGCGGAAGCGCGAAGAGTTCGGCCGTGAGGTACGTGTGGTTGCCGTCGTCCACCACCGTGATCGCATCGGGCGCAGCGTGGCGACGCAGCTCCTCGAAGAAGCGCGCCGGATTGATGCGCCCGCGGCTGTCGTGCGCGAGCCATTCGGCACGATAGGCCTGCTTGTCGCGCGCGATCTGCGATTGCAGCGCCGTGTTCGGCGTCCGGGCCCCGCGCAGCCGCAGCTCCGCGGCGAGCGCCCCGAGGACGGCCTTCGCGTCGCCCGCGATCTTCACCTGCGCCGGGTAGTTCGCATCGAATACGTCCGGGTCGATGTCCACGTGCACGAGCGCCGCGGGCACCGTCGCGCTGAAGCTCGCGGTGGGAATCTCCGCGAAGCGGGTGCCGGCCGCGAGCATCGCGTCGCAATCGCGAAAGGCGTTGCGGGCGGCGGGAACCGCGGCGCCGCTGAAACCGAATCCGGCATGCAGCGGATGGTCCGCGGCAAACGCCGCGAGCCCCTGCAGCGTCGTCGCGACCGGCGCCTGCAACAGCTCGGCGATCGCGGCGACCTCGTCGCGCGCGCCGCGGGCGCCCCAGCCGACGAAGAGCCCGGGGTGGCGCGCATTCGCCAGCACATCGGCCGCACCACGAACGAGCTCAGGGTCCGGCGCGCGATGGGCTGCGGGAGCGCTCCATTCGGGAAGATCGCCCGGCTCGCCGGGACGCAGCAGCAGGTTCGCGGGAATCTCCACGAGCACCGGGCCCGGCCGCCCTTCCGTCGCGATGCGATAGGAATCGAAGATCGTCGGCACGACCTCGGCGTGCGTCGCCACGCGGAAGGCCGCCTTCGTGAGGGGCGCGGCGAGCGCCATCTGGTCGATCTCGTGCAGCTTGAAGCGCTTGTCGGTGTCGGTGCGGATGCCGGCGGAGATGACGAGCATCGGCACGCCCGCGAGGAACGCCTCGCCGATGCCGCTCGCGGCGTGGGTGAATCCGGACGCGGGCACGATCGCGAGCACGCCGATGCCCTCGCCCGCGAGCGCGCGGCTCATGCCATCGGCCATGAAGGCCCCGCCGCCCTCGTGGGTGACGAGGATCGGCTCGATCGTCTTCGAGCGGTTCAGCTCGTCGTAGAGCTCGGTGTTGTGCACGCCCGGGATGCCGAACGTGTAGCGCACGCCCAGCTGCTCGAGCGCGTGCACCGCCAGCCAGGCCGCGGTCTTCTTCATGGGTTCTCCGCGATCGCGCGTGCGGCGCGGCGCGCGCTGTGGATGCAGCCGCCGAGGAACGTGCCCTCGAGCCCGCGCAACCCGTTCATGCCGCCGCCGCCGAAGCCGGCCGCCTCGCCCGCCGCATAGAGCCCGGGGATCGGCGTGCCGGCCGGGCTCAGCACCCGGCTCGCGAGATCGGTCTGCATGCCGCCCAGGCTCTTGCGGCTGATGATGAACTCGCGGACCGCGATCAGCGGCATGGCGCGCGCGTCGACGATCTTCTGGAAATTGCACGTGCGCACGCGGTCGCCGCGCCAGCGCCGCAGGTGCGCGATGCAGCGCAGCTGCTCGTCGTTGTGCAGCGCCGGCCCGCGTTCGATCTGCGCATCGTAGCGTTCGACCGCCTCGCGCACGGCGGCGAGCTCCACGCTCGCGTCGCCCTGCAGCGCGTTCATCTTGTCGACGAGCTCGGGCAGCGACGCCGCGCTCACCACGTCGGCGCAATGGCGCGTGATCTCGTCCACGAGCCAGCGGTTGCCGAGCACGATGTCGCGCAGGAACCGCACGGTCGAGCGCTCGCGGATCGACGGATTGAATTCGGCGCCCGAGATGGCGAGCTCCTTGAGCGCGATGCGCCGGTTCAGCAGCTGCCACGAATACGGCCGCTTCTGGCGGCACACCTGGGTGACGAGCTCGCGCGTATCGAACCCGCTCACCATCGGATGCGGGCCGATGCGCTCGCCGCGCCAGTTGAGCCACAGCGCCGAGCGCGGCGGCACCAGCGACAGGCCGTGCTCGGGCTTGCGCGGCTTCCAATGGTGCACGCCCGCCGCGTAGTTCCACATGCGGTCGAGGTTGGTGACGTTTCCGCCGACGCCGCGCACCGCGTCGTGCAGCCGGCCATCGGCGAAGCGATGCGAGCCGTTCAGGATCGTCGCCGGCGGCGTGCCCCAATCCGGATGCCAATGGCGGCGCACGCGCTCGAGGTTGCCGTTGATGCCGCCGGCGGCGACGAGCACCGCGTCGGCCCGGACCGAGAAGTCCTCGTGCGTGCCCTCCATCACGCCACGGCAGCCCGCGATGCGGCCGCCGTCTTCGAGCAGGCCCTCGACGCGATGATCGAATTTCACGGTGAGCGCCTCGCGGCGCGGATGCGCGTTCAACGCCGCGACGAGCTGCGACGCGAGCGCGTGGCCCGTTCCCCACACGACGTGCCAGCGCGGCACCGAGTTGCCCTCGCCGTGCCGGCCGCGCTCGACCCACAGCGGCACGGGCAGGAACCGGATGCCGCGCTGCTTCAGCCAACGGTAGACGTCGCCGTGGCACTCGTTCACGTACGCCTCGGCCCATTGGCGCGGCCAGTGCTCGGCGGCGGGGTCCTGCCCGAACGCGCCGAAAGAGAGCCAGTCGCGCAGCGCGAGCTCGGGCGTGTCGTGGACGCGCGAGCGGCGCTGCTCGTCGGTGCCCACCAGGAAGAGCCCGCCGAAGCTCTCCTTCGCGAGCCCGCCGAAATTCTCCTCGCGGTCGCGATCGAGAAGGAGCACGCGCCTGCCGGCGGAAAGCAGCTCGAGCGCGGCGACGATGCCCGCGAGGCCGCCACCGATGATCACCACGTCGCTGCGATAGGGCTGCATGCGCTCTCGTATTCCGGCGCTTGTGTTTTGTCAAGCCGTGGCCTACGTTTCGCCTTCGAGCCGACCGCGCCGATGAGCCCGTCCCCGCATCCCGAGAGCCCGTCCGGTCCCGTGGCATTCGTCCACGAGGCCGATCCCGCGCGCATTCGCGCGGCGTTCGAGAGCCAGTATCCGACGGCGCTTCGCTGGCGCGAATCCACGGCCGCGGAACGCAGCGCGCGCATCCGCAGGCTGCGCGACGCGATGCTCGCGCAACGCAGTGCGCTCTACGAAGCGTTCGCGCGCGACTACGGCAAGCCCGCCGCCGAGGTGGACGGATCCGAGCTGCTGCCGGTACTCGACGAGATGCGTCATGCGATCGCGGGCCTGCGCCGCTGGATGCGCCCGAGGCGCGTGCGCCCGACGCTCACGACCATCGGCACCGTGGCGCGCATCGAGTACCAGCCGCGCGGACGCGTGCTCGTGATCGCGCCGTGGAACTATCCGCTGAGCCTGTGCTTCGGCCCGCTCGTCTCGGCGCTCGCCGCGGGCAACGCGGTGATGGTGAAGCCCTCGGAGATGACGCCCGCGGTGTCGGCCGCGATGGCGCGCATCGTCGCGAATGCCTTTCCCCCGAGCGAAGTCGCGCTCTTCGAGGGCGGGCCGCAGACCGCGCGCGGCCTGCTCGAGCTGCCCTTCGACCACATCTTCTTCACCGGCTCGCCGGAAGTGGGCCGCATCGTCATGGCCGCCGCTGCGAAGCACCTGGCGAGCGTGACGCTCGAGCTGGGCGGCAAGACGCCGGCGATCGTCGCCCGCAGCGCCGACCTGCGCGGCGCGGCCGAGACGCTGCTCTGGGGAAAATTCCTCAACGCCGGCCAGACCTGCGTCGCGCCCGACCACGTGTACGTCCACGAGGCGGTGAAGGACGCGTTCGTCGCCGAATGCCGCGCGGTGCTGCGCAGCCGTTACGGCGCCACCCCCGCCGAGCAGCTGCGCAGCCCCGATCTCGCGCGCATCGTGAACGCGCGCCACGTCGAGCGCCTCGCCGGCCTGCTGCAGGACGCGCTCGCGCATGGTGCGGTCGTCGATTGCGGCGGTGAGATCGATCGGGAAGCGCGCGCGATCGCGCCCACGCTGCTCGACCGCGTGCCGCCCGACGCGCGCGTGATGGAGGAGGAGATCTTCGGCCCGCTCCTGCCCGTGCTCGGCTTCTCGAACCTCGATGCCGTCATCGCGGCGATCAATGCGCGGCCCAAGCCGCTCGCGCTCTACGTCTGGACGCGCGACTCGGCGGAAGCGGCGAACGTGCTCGAGCGCACCAGCTCGGGCGGCGCGTGCATCAACCACTGCGTGATCCAGTTCGCGCACGGCCGCCTGCCCTTCGGCGGCGTGAACCATTCGGGCATCGGCAACGCGCACGGCGTCCACGGCTTCCGCGCTTTCTCCCACGAGCGCGCGGTGCTGCGCGGCTCGCGGCCGCGGCTCGTGCGCCTCTTCTTCCCGCCCTATACCGCAACCCGCCAGCGCATCATCCGGCGCATCGTCGACTTCCTGCGCTGAGGACGCGGTTTCAGGCGGCGCCGTGCAGCTCGAGCTGCGGCACGTCGGCGACGCGCGGACGCGAGAGCTCACGCGGCTCGGGCATCGACGGGTGCGCTTGCGCCGCACCTGCGTCGGCCGCATCGCGCAGCCGGAAGCGGGCAACGGCTTGCGACAGGTGCTCGGCTTGCGCCGCCATGTGCTCCGCGGCGGCGGCGGTCTGCTCCACGAGCGCGGCGTTCTGCTGCGTCACCTTGTCCATCTGCGTCACCGCGTTGCCGACCTGCTCGATTCCCGAGAGCTGTTCCCGCGACGCGCTCGCGATGTCCGCCATGATGTCCGTGACCCGCTGCACCGACTCGACGATCTTGCCCATCGTCTCGCCGGCATCCTGCACCTGGCGCGTGCCGTCGTTCACGCGCTGCGCCGAGTTCTGGATCAGCGCCTTGATCTCCTTGGCGGCCTCGGCGCTCCTCTGCGCGAGGTTGCGCACCTCGGAGGCGACGACCGAGAAGCCGCGGCCCTGCTCGCCCGCGCGTGCCGCCTCGACCGAGGCGTTGAGCGCGAGGATGTTCGTCTGGAACGCGATCTCGTCGATGACGCCGATGATGTCGGCGATCTTGCGCGAGGCCTGCGCGATGCCGTTCATCGTCGCGATCACCTGCTCCATCGCCTCGCCGCCCGCGCTCGCGACCTTCGAGGCGCCGATCGCGACCTCGTTCGCCTGCTTCGCGTTGTCCGCGTTCTGGCGCACCGTCGAGGTGAGCTCCTCCATCGAGCTCGCCGTCTCCTCGAGGCTCGAGGCCTGCTCCTCGGTGCGGCTGGACATCTCCGCATTGCCCGTGGCGATCTGGCGCGATGCGGTGCCCACGTTCTGGGCCGACTCGCGAATGGTGCCGACCGCCGCGGCGAGCCCGTCGCGCATCTGCGCGAGCGCCTCGAGCACGCGGCCCGATTCATCGCTCGTGCGGACGCCGATCTCGACGGCGAGGTTGCCCGTGGCGACCTCCTGCGCGACCTTGACCGCCTTGTGGAGCGGACGCGTGATCGAGCGGGTGATCCACGCGGCGGCGGCGATGCCGATCACGAGCGCGCCGAGCAGGCCCGCCAACAGCGCCGTCTCGAACGCGCGCACATGGCCCATCACTTCCTGTTCCAGCTTCGTGCCGTCCTCGCGTTGCAGGCGGATGAGGGCGCCGAAGTTCTCGACCGTCTCGCCGCCGTAGCGGGTGATGGTCTTCGCGCGCCAGTCGGCCGCTTCGACGACGTTGCCGCCCATGTACAGCTCGAACCATTTCGGCCGCGCGTCCATGTACTGCCCGAACGACTGGCGCAGCTTGCGCAGCGCCTCGAGCTCCTCCGCGCTGCGCGTCGTGGCCGCGAACCGGTCGAGGTTCTCCTCGACGATCTTGCGCTGCACCGGACCGTCGTCGATGAGCTTGCGGCGCTCGGCCGGGTCCGACACCGCGATGAATTGCGCGACGTCCCAACGCAGCTGCCACAGCGCGCTCTGCGCGTCGGCGAGCTCGGTGGCGCCCTTCGTGTTGCCGTTCTCGAGGCGGGTCACGTCGTCGGAGAACTGCCGGGCGTTGTACACGCCGCTCATGCCCATCAGCAGCGCGATGAGCAGCACCAGCCCGAAGCCGAGCGTCAGGCGCGCGCCGATCTTGAGGTTCGCGAACACGAGGTGCTCCTCGGGGCCCCCTGGTCGGGACACGGCCCAGTTTCGATGCGCTCACCATAGCGGCCAACGCGCGGCCGCCTCTGACTTGGCGCAAACGCCGGCGCCGCGGGGCATTGCGGCTGTAACGGGACGGTAACAGCCGTTAACGGTTCAGCCGAGCATCTGCGTGTCGCCGTCGACCGAAAGCGCCTGTCCCGAGATCATGCGCCCGCGCGGGCTCGCGACGAAGACCACGAGGTCCGCGAGCTGCTGGGGCGTCACGTATTCCTTGAGCGACGAGTACGAGAAGACGATCCGCTCCATCTCCTCGAAGGACACGCCGCGCGCGGCCGCCTTCGCCGTCAGCACGCGCTTCTGCCGCTCGCCCGCGATGATGCCGGGCAGCAGCGCGTTCACCCGGATGTTGTCGGGACCCAGCTCGACCGCGAGCGAGCGCGTGAGCCCGATCACGCCCCACTTCGCCGCCGCATAGGGCGTGCGCATCGCGAAGCCGAGGCGGCCCGCGAGCGACGAGACGTTCATGAGGCTCGCGTTCTTCGACCGGCGCAGGTGCGGCACCGCGAGCCGCGCGCAGTTGAACTGCCCGGTGAGGTCGATCGCGATGCAGCGATCCCATTCCGCCGGGTCGATCTCGTCGATGCGCCCGGTGGGTCCCGCGATGCCCGCGTTGTTCACGAGGCAATCGAGCCCGCCCAGGCGCGCGATGCCCGCGTCGAAGAAACGCGCGACCTCGCCGCGCTCGGCGACGTCGCAACGGGTCGCGCCGATCCGCGGATCGGTGCGGGCGAGGGAAGCGAGCGCCGCTTCGTCGACGTCGCACACGTGCACCTGCGCGCCTTCGCGCACGAATGCGCGCGCGATCTCCAGGCCGATGCCCGCCGCGCCCGCGCTCACCATCACGCGCAGGCCCTCGATCCCCATGTCCATGCCACGCCTTTCGCTGAGTCGGCCGGCGCCATGCTAACGTGCGCGCTTTCCGCGCACCACCCCGAGGAGCTCCCATGGCCGCATCCGCCTCGAAGGCCGCCCGCAAGGTCGTGATCACCTGCGCCGTCACCGGATCGATCCACACGCCGACGATGTCGCCTTACCTGCCCGTCACCGCCGACGAGATCGCGCAGGCCGCGATCGGCGCGCACGAGGCCGGGGCGGCGATCGTGCACCTGCACGCGCGCGACCCGAAGGACGGCCGTCCCGACCAGCGCCCCGAGGCGTTCGCGCCGTTCCTCGCGAAGATCAAGCGCGCGTGCGACGTGGTCGTGAACATCACCACGGGCGGCGCGCCCACCATGACGGTCGACGAGCGCGTGAAGCCGTGCGCCCACTTCAAGCCCGAGGTGGCGTCGCTCAACATGGGGTCGATGAACTTCGGGCTCTTCCCGATGCTCGCGCGCTACAAGGAGTTCAAGCACGACTGGGAGCGCCCCTATCTCGCCGCCTCCGACGACCGCATCTTCAAGAACACCTTCAAGGACATCCAGCTCATCCTCGAGACGTGCGCGGCGAACGGCACGCGCTTCGAGATCGAGTGCTACGACATCGGCCACCTGTACACGCTGCGGCACTTCGCCGATCGCGGCCTGGTGAAGCCGCCGTTCTTCATCCAGTCGGTGTTCGGCATCCTCGGCGGCATCGGCCCGCATCCCGAGGACGTCGCGCACATGAAGCGCACCGCCGACCGGCTCTTCGGCGACCAGTACGTGTGGAGCGTGCTCGGCGCGGGCCGCAACCAGATGCCGATCGCCACGCAATCGGTGGCGCTGGGCGGCAACGTGCGCGTCGGGCTCGAGGACTCGCTCTGGATCGGCCCCGGCAAGCTCGCCGAATCGAACGCGCAGCAAGTGCGCGCCGCGCGCCAGGTGATCGAAGGGCTCGGCCTGCAGGTCGCGACCTCCGACGAGGCGCGCGACATCCTGCAGCTCAAGGGACGCGCGAACGTGAATTTCTGACGCGGCGCGGCGAAAGCGGAAAGAATTTCGCGCGCGCCACGCGTGGCGATACGAACCTGTCGTCGAGCGGCGACGGTTGCGAAAAAATCCTCGCGAAGCGGTTGTCCTCACGCGATGCGCCGGGCATCATCGGGCGGTCGCGCCGCATTTCCCCTTTTCCTCGCACGGAGGAACCATGACGCTCCAGCGCTCTTTGTCGGGAACCGCGCTTCTCCTCGCCGCCCTGCTCTTCGCCGCATCCCATGCGCACGCGCAGGCGTCGCGCACCTGGGTCTCCGGCGTCGGCGACGACGCGAACCCCTGCAGCCGCACGGCGCCGTGCAAGACGTTCGCGGGCGCGATCTCGAAGACCGCCGCGGGCGGCGAGATCGATGCGCTCGACCCGGGCGGCTACGGCGCGGTCACGATCACGAAGGCGATCACGATCAACGGCCGCGGCACGCACGCCTCGGTGCTCGTCTCGGGAACGAACGGCATCGTGGTGGCCGCCGGCACGAGCGACGTGGTGATCCTGCGCAACCTCTCGGTGATCGGGCTCGGCACGGGCATCAACGGCATCTCGTTTCTCAGCGGCGCGCGCCTCGTGGTCGAGAACGTCACGATCGACGACTTCTCGCAGCAGGGCATCTACTTCCAGCCGAACGCGGCGAGCAACCTGTTCGTGACGCGCAGCGCGATCCACAACAACGCGGGCGGCGGCATCTTCGTGCAGCCCACGTCGAGCGGAACGGCGAACGCGGTCATCGAGGCCGTCGAGCTCACCGGCAACCTGCGCGGCGTGCGCGCGGAGGACGGCGCCTCGGTGGAAGTGCGCAACACGATCGCTTCCGAAGGCACCGCGAGCGGCTTCGTCGCCGTGGGCACCTCGCGCGCGGTGGACATGATGCTCGAGAACTGCGTCGCCTCGCGCAACGCGCTCGCCGGGGTGCATTCGGGCTCGCTTGCCACCATTCGCGTCTCCAACACGGTGGTGACGCGCAACAACGTGGGCTTCGAGCCCGCGGGCGGCGGCGCGATCATCTCCTTCGGCAACAACCGCGTGAACGGCAACGCCACGGACGGCGCGCCCACCTCCACCACCGGCTCCCTCTAATCGGGACGGACCCCAACTATCGTCGCGCGAGACACTCGCGCTGGCGCGCGGCGACGCGGCGCGCGAAGCCGGCGGTCGTGAGGCGGTGCGAGAACTTCGGGCTGCGCACCTCGATCACCGGCAGCATCGCGCGCGGCAGCGCCCGTCCCGCGCGTGCATCGGCGGCCTCGAACACGCGGCGATAGAGCGCGGTGCCTTCGAACTCGGGACGCTTGCCGAGCGCGAGATCGTGGCGGACCGCGTCCGCATCGAGCCCCAGCGTGCGGGCGGCGGACAACGCGGCGGCGGCGGTCTCGCCCGGCGGCGCATCGGGATCGCGCGGAAGCACGTCGCCATCGAGCGCGAGCTTGCGGCCGGTGAGGCGTGCGAGCGCGTTCTGGAACGCCGCGTTGCGGCTCGTATAGCGCCCGGCGTTGAAGTCGGCGAAGCGGTAGATGTCGTCGCCCCCGTAGGGCGCCGGATAGTCGAGCAGGTGCGCGATCCCGAAGTACATGCCGCCGCGCCGGCCGAAGACCTCGTCGCGGATCGAATCGGTCACCGCGTAGGGATACGGCCTCTCGTGCGCGTACTCGCGGGCGAAGACCACGCTCACCTGCATCGGCCCTCCGGTGCGCACCGGGTTGCGGTCCTCGAGGAAGCGCCGGCCCAACGGCACCCGCGCGATGAAGTCCTCGTAGATGTCGCTCATGTCGCGCTCGGTGCGCACGCCATCGATGCGCTCGCGATAGGTCTTGCCGTTCGACGACTCGAGCGACAGCGCCGCATCGAGCACGAGCCGCGGAATGCCGAGACGTTCGCGCCGGCGCTCGATCTCCGCCCACGCGATCTTCGGCAGGCCGGGAACGGCGGGATCGGCGCGGAAGCCGCTCTCCTGCTCCGTGATCGCGACCACCGCGCACACGTTCTGCGCATTCAGCGGGATCCCGATGACGGTCATCGGCGTGTAGATGTCCTCGGCCCAGCCTTCCTTGTCGGCGAGCTTCGCGGGCAGGTGGCGCTCGATCAACGCGCGGCCCTCGGACGGCGTGACCTTCGGCGGCGGCGCGGCGCACGCGGCGAGCAGCGACACGAGGGCGAACGCGACGACGCGGGCCGCGGGCGATTCGGGCCCGCGCGGCGATTCAAGGGTTTCCATGGGACTCCATCGAAGCGTGAATGGGGACGGGCCGGGGCGGGAACGATGGGCCATGCGGACCATCCGGGCGGCGTGGACCGCAACCCCTTAAAATAGGCGATTCCCTCCCATCCCGCGACCCGACTCCATGTACGAAGACCTGTGCCTCTACATCAACGGCGAGTTCCTGAAGGGCGGCGGCCGCCGCGAGCAGGACATCGTGAACCCGGCCACCGACGAAGTGATCGGCAAGCTGCCGCATGCGACGAAGGAAGACCTGGACCACGCGCTAGCCAGCGCGCAGAAGGCATTCCAGTCGTGGCGCAAGTCCTCGCCGATCGACCGGAGCCGCGTGCTGCGCAAGGTGGCCGAGCTCGCCCGCGCGCGCGCCCAGGACATCGCGCACAACATCACCATGGACATGGGCAAGCCGCTCGCCGAAGCCGTGGCCGAGGTGAACGCGTGCTCGGAGCATGCCGAATGGGCGGCCGAGGAATCGCGCCGCATCTACGGGCGCGTGATCCAGCCGCGTGCCGAGGGCGTGCGCCAGTTCGTGCTGAAGGAGCCGATCGGCGTGGTGGCCGCGTTCTCGCCGTGGAATTTCCCCTTCAACCAGGCGATCCGCAAGATCGTCTCGGCGCTCGGCGCGGGCTGCACGATCATCATCAAGGGACCGGAGGATGCGCCGAGCGCCGTGGTCGCGATCGCGCGCCTCTTCCACGAAGCCGGGTTGCCGCCCGGGTGCCTGAACGTCGTGTGGGGCGTGCCGAGCGAGGTCTCGACCTACCTCATCCACTCGCCGATCGTGCGCAAGGTCTCGTTCACCGGCTCGGTGCCCGTGGGCAAGCAGCTCGCGGCGATGGCCGGCTCGCTCATGAAGCCGTGCACCATGGAGCTGGGCGGCCATTCGCCGGTGATCGTGTGCGAGGACGCGGACATCGAGGCCGCCGCCGACATCATGGCCGCGTCCAAATTCCGCAATGCCGGCCAGGTATGCATCTCGCCCACGCGCTTCTACGTGCAGGACAAGGCGTACGACAAGTTCGTCGCGCGCTTCCTGGACAAGGTCTCCAAGCTCAAGGTGGGGCCCGGGCTCGAGAAGGAAACGAAGATGGGACCGCTCGCGCACAAGCGCCGCGTGCCCGCGATCGCGGGCTTCGTCGAGGACGCCGACGCGCGCGGGGCGAAGGTGGTGGCCGGCGGCCACAAGATGGGCGACAAGGGCAACTTCTTCGAGCCGACGGTGGTGGTCGAGCCGCCGGACGATTCGAAGCTGATGACCCAGGAGCCGTTCGGCCCGATCCTCGGCTTGAAGCGCTTCAAGGAGCTCGACGAGGCGATCGAGCGGGCGAACAGCCTGCCCTACGGGCTCGCGGCGTACGCGTTCACGTCCTCGACGCGCAACGCGACCAGGCTCGGCGATGCGCTCGAGAGCGGCATGGTGACGATCAACCACCTCGGGCTCGCGGTGGCCGAGACGCCGTTCGGCGGCGTGAAGGACAGCGGCTACGGGCGCGAGGGCGGCATCGAGACCTTCGACGGCTACCTCGTCAGCAAATTCGTGACGCAGAAGAACTAGAGGGCTCCGGCCCCTCGTGGGAAGCCGACAAGTCGTTCCGTCCCCCTCGGGGGAGGCTCAGGGAGAGGGTCCATGAAGCCCGGCACCGCGCTCGTGATCGTCGACATCCAGAACGACTACTTTGCGGGCGGCAAGATGGAGCTCGTCGGCAGCGACGCGGCGGCCGCGGAAGCGGCCCGGCTGCTCGATGCGTTCCGCTCACGCAACGGGCGCGTGGTCCACGTGCAGCACGTGTCGACCCGCCCGGGCGCGACCTTCTTCCTCCCGGGCACCGAGGGCGTGAAGATCCATCCGTCGGTGCAGCCGCTCGGATCGGAAACGGTGGTCACGAAGCATTTCCCGAACGGCTTCCGCGAGACGACGCTGCTCGAGCTGCTGCGCGCCGACGGCGTGAAGCGCCTGGTGATCGCGGGAATGATGACGCACATGTGCATCGACATCACGACCCGCGCCGCCGCTGATCTCGGCTTCGAGTGCCTGCTCGCGCACGACGCGTGCGCCACGCGCGACCTCGCGTTCGGCGGCACGAAGGTCGCGGCGCGCGAGGTGCATGCGGCGTACGTGGCCGGGCTGAACGGCGCGTTCGCCAAGGCGCTCGCGGCACGCGAGATCGAGACGGCGCACCTCGACGGCGGCTGAGGCCGTGGCCGCCCCGCGCATCGTGATCCTCGGCTGCGGGTTCGGCGGCCTGTGGGCGGCGCAGGCGCTGCGCAAGGCGAGCGCCGACGTCACGGTGATCGACGCGCACAACTACCACCTCTTCACGCCGCTGCTCTACCAGGTGGCGACCGCGGGCCTGTCTTCGCCCGACATCGCCGCGCCCGTGCGCCACATCCTCGCCGCGCAGCAGAACACCACGGTGCTCCTCGCCAAGGCGATCGACATCGATCCCGCGCGCCGCGCCGTGAAGCTCGAGGATGCGAGCGAGATCGAGTACGACCAGTTGATCGTCGCCACGGGCGCCACGCACAGCTACTTCGGCCACGACGACTGGGCGCCGCACGCGCCGGGGTTGAAGACGCTCGACGACGCGCTCGAGATCCGCGGCCGCATCCTGCTCGCCTTCGAGCGCGCCGAGCGCGAGACCGATGCCACGAAACGCGCCGCGTGGCTCACGTTCGTGGTGATCGGCGCAGGCGCGACCGGCGTGGAGCTCGCCGGACAGATCGCCGAGATCGCGCGCCACACGCTGCGCGGGGAATTCCGTCGCTACGATCCGCGCAACGCGCGCGTCGTGCTGGTCGAGGGCGGCGATCGGGTGCTTCCCGCCTATCCGCGCGACCTGTCGGAGAAAGCGGTCGCTCAGCTCGAGGGCCTCGGCGTCACGGTCTGGCTCGGCAAGCGCGTCACGGGCGTGGACGAGAACGGCGTGGCCCTGGGCGACGACCGGCTCGCCGCGAAGACCGTGGTGTGGGCGGCGGGCGTGGCGAGCTCGCCGCTCGGCCGTTGCCTCGGTGCGCCGCTCGATCGCAGCGGCCGCGTGATCGTCGAGCCGGACCTTTGCGTGCCGGGCCACCCGGAAGTGTTCGTCGTGGGCGACCTCGCGGCCGTCGAAGGCGTGCCGGGCATCGCTCCGGGCGCGAAGCAGATGGGAACGCACGCGGCGCGCAACGTGCTGCGCCGCCTCGCCGGCAAGCCGACGCAACCCTTCCGCTACAGGGATTACGGGCAGCTCGCGACCATCGGCCGCCGCGCGGCGGTCGCGGACTTCGGGCGCGTGAAGCTCTCGGGATTCGTTGCGTGGTGGGTGTGGCTCTGGGCGCACATCTACTTCCTCATCAACTTCCGCAACCGCATCGTCGTGATGATCGACTGGGCGTGGTCGTACTGGACCTACCAGCGCTACTCGCGCATCGTCACGCGCAAGCTCTGGTGAGCGCTAGGCGGCCTTCGCCTCGCCGAGCGCCGGGTAGTCGATGTAGCCCTCGGCTCCGCCGCCGTAGAACGTCTGCTCGTTCGGCGGATTGAGCGGCGCTGCGCGCCTGAACCGCTCGACCAGGTCGGGATTCGCGAGGAACATGCGGCCGAAGGCGACGAGGTCCGCGAGCCCCGACTGGAGCACCGCGTTCGCGCGCTCGAGCGTGTAGCCGCCGGCGACGATGAGCGTGCCGGGATAGAGTGGGCGGAAGGCGCGCGCGGTGAGGTCCGGCAACGCGTGCTCGCCCGTCTGCGTCGGGGGCTCGATCAGGTGGACGTAGGCGAGGCCGACCGCCGCCGCGCGCCGCATCACGTAGCCCCACGTCTCGAGCGGGCGCGAGTCGCACATGTCGTTGAAGGTGCCGCCCGGCGAAAGGCGCACGCCCACGCGCTCGTTTCCCCACACGCTCGACACCGCCGCGATCACGTCGAAGAGCAGCCGCGCGCGGTTCTCGACGCTGCCGCCGTACTGGTCCGTGCGTCGGTTGGTGCAGTCCTCGAGGAACTGGTCGAGCAGGTAGCCGTTCGCGCCGTGCACCTCGACGCCGTCGAACCCGGCGGCCTGCGCGTTCTTCGCGGCCTGGCGGAACTCCTCCACGATCCCCGGGATCTCGTCGGTCTCGAGGGACCGCGGCGTCGGCACGTCCTGCAATCCGTTCGCGGTATACGTCTGCACGCCGCGTGGCGGGATCGCCGAGGGCGCGACCGGCAGCTTGCCGCCGAGGAAGTCGGGGTGCGAGATGCGACCGACGTGCCAGAGCTGCACGAAGATCAGCCCGCTGCGGCGGTGCACGGCGTCCGTGACCTTGCGCCAGCCCTCGACCTGCGCGTCCGTGTGGATGCCCGGCGTGGCGATGTAGCCCTGTCCGCCCGCCGCCGCCTGCGTCGCTTCGGTGATGATGAGCCCCGCGCCCGCGCGCTGCGCGTAGTACGTCGCGGCGTAGCGCGAAGGGACGTTGCCCTCCTCGGCGCGGCTGCGCGTGAGCGGCGCCATGACCAGGCGATTCTTCAGCTGCAGCGGGCCCATGCGATAGGGCGTGAAGACGTCGGCGAGTGTCGAACGGGTATCCATGGCGGGAGCGCTCCTGCGCGGCCGAAGGGCGGCGTGTCCGAACTGCTGAGACCGCGCGTGTGCGGCGGCGCTCGCCGGGCCGACCGTGCCGGATGGAGAGCGTGGAAACCCCGGGGCGGCCGCGATTATCAATAATTTTATTGACCGGCACGCCGCCGCGGCGCACAATCGATCCATGCCCCCTCGCGCCGCCCGCGCCCCCGCGCGTCCCCCCGCCCGGAACGGCCGCTCGTCCGAGCCGGTCGTGCGCACGATCGTGGACCGCCTCGAGGAGGACATCGTGCTCGGGCACCTCAACCCGCGCGAGCGCCTGATCGAGGATGCGCTCATCGCGCGGTTCGACGCGAAGCGCCACGCGGTGCGCGAGGCCCTCGCCCAGCTCGAGCGCATGGGGCTGGTCGAGCGCCAGCCCAACCGCGGTGCGGCGGTGCGCGCCCTCACCCCCGCCGAGGTCGAGAACATCTACGCGGTGCGCGAGCTGCTCGAGACCGCCGCGGCGCGGCAGGTGAAGCGCAACGCCACCCCGCAGTTCATCGCGGCCCTGGTCGAGATCCAGCGGCGGCACGACCGCGCCACGCGCGAAGGCGACCTCAAGGCGGCGTTCCGCTCGAACATCGAGTTCCATCGCGCGTTCTTCGCCGGCTGCGGCAACGCCGAGCTCACGGGCGCGATCGAGCACTTCGGCCAGCGGGCGCACGGCATCCGCTCGTTCGCGATCACCCACCAGGACCACGTCACGCGCTCGCGCGACGAGCATTGGGCGATCATCCGCGCGCTGCAGGACGGCGACGGCGACCGCCTCGTCGGGCTCTGCCGCGAGCACATCCGCGTGGCGAAGCTGGGCTATATCGAGTCCTACTATCGCCGTTTTCCCGAGCAGCGCCCGGCCGCGCCCCGCGCCGCCGCGCCGCGCGCCCCCGAGCGCGCCCGCGCCGCCCGTTCCTAGACCCACCGGAGGTTCCTTGTTCCAGATCCAGCATGACCAAGTGGTGCTCGGCGAGCAGAAGCTGCCGATCGCGCGCAACGTCGACGTCCTCGTGTGCGGGGGCGGCGTGGCCGGCATCGCCGCGGCGGTCGCCGCGGCGCGCAACGGCGCGAAGACGCTGCTCATCGAGCGCGCCGGGTTCCTCGGCGGCACCGCGACCGGCTCCGCGATGGGGCTGATCGTGATTCCCGCCTCCGAGCTCGCGGCATTCCCGCGCGAGTTCTTCACGCGGCTCGCCGCCGAGCAGGGAGCGGGGCTCGGCGACGTCGTGCCGTGGGACATCGAGGCGTACAAGCTCGCCGCGATGGACATGGTGCTCGAGTCCGGCGCCGAGGTGCTGCTCTACACGTGGGTCTCCGAGCCGCTGGTGCGCGACGGACGCATCGTCGGCGCGATCGTCGACAACAAGTCGGGCCGCCAGGTGGTGCTCGCGAAGGCCGTGATCGACGCGACGGGCGACGGCGACGTGGCCGCGCGCTCGGGCGTGCCCTTCGTGAAGGGGCGCGAGGAGGACGGCGCCATGCGGCCGACGACGGTGATGGGCCGCATCGGCAACGTCGACCTCGCGCGCTTCAAGCAGTACATCGACACGCATCCCGGCGATTTCTCCCAGGACGACGGCCGCCGCGTGGTCGACCTCGAGCAGGGCATCGTGCGCATCGACGGCTTCTTCTCGATCGTCGAGAAGGCCAAGAAGATGCGCCTCATGGACCCGGCCGCGCCCGTGAACTACCTGCGCTTCAGCGGCGTGAACCCGAAGGAGCATGCGGACCGCGCGGTGCTCATCTGCAACAGCACGCGCATGTACAACGTGGACGGCACCAACGCGGCGGACATCACCCGCGCGGAGATCGAGGGTCGCAGGCAGCTGCGCGACATCGTGCGCGTCTGCCGCGAGCTGCTCCCCGGATTCGAGGCGAGCTTCCTCGTCGACACGTCGGCCTATCTCGGCGTGCGCGAGACGCGGCGCATCCGCGGCCGTTACACGCTCACCTACGACGACCTCGCGAGCGGACGGCGCTTCGCCGATTCGATCGCCGTCATGACGTCGGTCGACTACGGCACCGCCGAGATCCACGGGCCCGACGTCGGCCACGAGGGCTCCGCATCCGACGAGTGGGCGCGCAAGCTCGCGTTGAAGCTCATGCGCTTCGAGTTCCCGCTCTCCGCGATGGTCACCGACTCCGTGGCGAACCTCGTCGTCGCGGGGCGCTGCGCCTCGATGACCCACGACGTCGACAAGTTCGCGCGCAACATGGCGCCCATCGGGCTGCAGGGCCAGGCGGCCGGCACGTTCGCCGCGATCGTCGCGCGCTCCGGCCACGACGACTGGAGCGAGCTTCCGGTCGAGGCCGTGCGCGAGCGGTTGCAGCGCGACGGCGTTCCCGTGAGCATCCCGCCGGGCGAGCCGCACATGCGCATCGAGAAGCGCTCGGCGATGCTCGCATGAGCCCTCACCCTTCCTGCCGAGGAACCCTGTCATGAAACCGTTGCTTCGCGCGGCCGGCGCGGCCCTCGCCGCGATCGCGCTCGCGTGCGTTCCCGCGCTCGCCGCGGCCGCCTATCCCGACAAGCCGATCCGCCTCGTCGTGGGCTTCGCCCCCGGCGGCATCAACGACATCGTGGCACGCATCATCGGACAGAAGATGGGCGAGGACCTGGGCCAGTCCGTCGTGGTCGACAATCGCGCGGGCGCCGGCGGCACCATCGGCGCCGAGATCGTCGCGAAGTCGAAGCCCGACGGCTACACGCTCCTGCTCGGCAGCGTGAGCAACATCGCGATGGCGCCGAGCCAGTACAAGGAGCTGCCCTACGATCCCACGAAGGACTTTGCGCCCGTGGCGCTCGTCGCCGCGTCGCCCAACATCCTCGTCGTGAACCCGAAGTTCCCGGTGCACAGCGTGAAGGAGCTCATCGCGCTCGCCAAGCAGAAGCCCGGTTCGATCAACTACGCTTCCGCGGGCAACGGCACGTCGAACCACCTCACGGTGGAGCTGCTGAAGAGCATGGCCGACATCAACCTCGTGCATGTGCCGTACAAGGGCGACGGCCCGGCGATGACCGACGTGATCGCGGGCCAGGTGCCGATGATGTTCCCGACGCTTCCCGCCGCGCTTCCGCACATCAAGTCGGGCATGCTGCGCGCCGTCGCCGTGTCGAGCCCGAGGCGCTCCGCGCTCGTGCCGGACATCCCGACGGTCGCGGAATCCGGCGGGCCGAAGGATTTCGCGGTGAGCGTCTGGGTCGGCGTGCTCGCGCCGAAGGGCACGCCGAAGGACATCGTCGACAAGCTGAACGCCGAGATCCGCAAGGTCGTCGCGATGCCCGAGGTGAAGCAGAAGCTCGCGGCGCAGGGTGCGGAGCCCGCACCCGACACGCCGCAGGAATTCGCGGCCTACATCCAATCGGAAACGGCGAAATGGACCCGCGTCGCTGGAATCGCGCACATGGTGCCGCAATGACGCCGCAGCGCAATGTCTGACTCCCCCATGAAAGCGCCCTCGCCCTCCGCGCGCATCGGCATCACCCTCGGCGATCCCGCGGGCGTGGGGCCCGAGATCATCTGCCGCGCGCTCGCCGAGCTGCCGCCGGCGCAACGCGCCACGGCGGTCGTGTTCGGGACCCTGTCGTTCCTCGAGCGCGCGAACGCCCTGGTGAAGACGGGCCTGCGCTTCGTTGCCGGTTCAGGCCCCGCTCCGGAGGGCGCGGTGCCGGTCGTCGATGTCGCGGTCCCGAACGCGCAAGCCGTGGTCGATGCGAAGATCACGCCGGCTTCGGGCGCTTGCAGCTACGCGTACATCGAGCGCGCGGTGAAGGCGGCGCTCGCCGGAGAGATCGCCGTGGTCGTGACCGCGCCCATCAACAAGGAAGCGCTGCACGCGGCGGGCCACCACTTCGACGGGCACACGGAGCTGCTCGCGCATCTCACGGGCGCGAAGTCGTCGTTCATGCTGCTCGCCTCGGAGAAGCTCTCGACCATCCACGTCTCGACGCACGTCTCGCTCGCCGGGGCCGTGAAGCGCGCGACCACCGAGCGCGAGCTCGCGACGATCCGCATCGCCGACGCGCACTGCAAGCGCCTCGGCATCGCGCATCCCCGCATCGCGGTGGCGGGCCTCAATCCCCATTGTGGCGAGAATGGCCTCTTCGGCACCGACGAGCAGGAGCGCATCGTGCCGGCGATCGAGGCGGCGCGGCGCGAGGGGATCCAGGTGAGCGGACCGATCCCGCCCGATACGGTCTTCTATCGCGCCATGCGCGGCGAGTTCGACCTCGTGGTCGCGCAGTACCACGACCAGGGCCATATCCCGACCAAGCTCATCGCGTTCGACACGACGGTGAACGTGAGCCTCGGGCTGCCGATCCTGCGCACGTCCGTGGACCACGGCACCGCGTTCGACATCGCGTGGAAGGGTGTGGCGCGCCACGAGAACATGCTCGCCGCCATCGCCTACGCGCGGCACATCGCCGGCCACGCGCAAGCCCCCTCGGCCTCCGTCGCGACGAGGTAATGGACGCGCGGCTCGGGGTCGCGATCGTCGCCGACGACCTCACCGGCGCGCTCGACACCGCCGCCCCGTTCGCTTCCGTGGGGTTCGCCACGCGCCTGCTGCTCGACCCGTCGGCGGCGGGCGGCATGATGGATGACGTCGCGGTCCTCGCGACCACGACCGAGAGCCGGCAGGTCGGCGCCGGGGTCGCGGCCTTGCGTGTCGACTCCGCCGTACGCGCTATCGCCGCGCACGCCCCGCGCATCGTGTTCAAGAAGATCGACTCGGCGCTGCGCGGCAACGTCGCCGCCGAGATCGAGGCCGCGATGCGCGCGAGCGGACGGCGCCATGCGTGGGTCTGTCCCGCGGTGCCACGCCTGGGTCGCACGTTGCGCGACGGCGAGGTGCTCATCGGCGGCGTGCCGCTGCATCAGACGCCGTTCGGCCGCGATGCGCTGTCGCCGCCGCCGCGCGAGCGCCTGACCACGATCCTGCGCGCCCAGTGCCGCGACATGGCGGTTCACGGCTTGCGTCCCGAGGCATTCCGTTCGCTGAGCGTCGCGCCCGGCCTCCACGCGTACGTGGTGGATGCCGAGAGCGATGCGGACCTCGGGGCCATCGCGCGTTTCGCAGTCGCGAATGCGCGCGACGCGTTGGTCGTCGGCGCGGCGGGGCTCGGGCTGGCGATCGCGGATGCGTTGCGCGAATCCCGCGCGCGAACGCCCTCGCATGAGCCCGCTGCGCCACCCGCCGGCCCCGCGCTCTTCATCGTCGGCTCGCGCACGAGCATCAGCGCGGCGCAGGTCGCCGAGCTGCGCCGTGCCGGGGCGAACGAGCTGCTCCTTCCGGTGAATGCGACCGACCGCGAGATCGAGGACACCGTGAGGCGCATGCGGGGCGGCGCTGACGCGGGCACCTCGTCCAATGCCTGGGTCATTCGGCCCGATGCGAGCCCGGGCGCCGAGGCGAGCGCCGCTTCCGTCGCGCGCAAGCTCGGCCTGGCGGCCGCATGCGCGGTCGAGGAGCTGCAGCCGTCGACGCTCGCGATCGTCGGCGGCGATACCGCATTCGCGACGTTCGCAGCGCTCGGCGTGCGTGAAGCGATCGTGAGCGGAGAGCTCGAGCCCGGCATCGCGCTCGGCCGCATCACCGTAAATGACCGGCCGCTCGCCTTCGTCACGAAATCGGGCGGCTTCGGCGATGCGGATGCGCTCGCGCGCGTCGCACGCCGCATTGGCATGACGGCGGCGGCGGTTTCCTGATCGCGAGCGTCGACGAAGCGCTTACGGCCGTTCCGTGCGCCATCGATCGAGCGGAACGTGCTCGGCGAGCTTCGCGCTCGGACCGAGGATCTCGGGGTCCTGCTGGTAGCCCAACGCACGAAGCTCCAGCCGCACGTCGGTCACCACCGACTTGAAGGTCGGCGGCGCCCGCCGGTGCTTCTTGTCGCGCAGGTTCTTGACCAGGCAAAAAGTGAAGGCGCCTTGCGAGACCGAACCATGCTCGTACTCGGCGGCGAGCTGGTCCTGGCGCGCGGCGTACATGAGGATCGGCATGAACGGTCCCAGGTGGTCGTAGGTCTTGGTCGCCTGCTCGAACTGGCTGGGCGACGGCGGCCGGCGCGCGGCGGCCACGCCCAGCGTGCGTTGCCGATGATCCAGGAACTCGTGCTCCGCATCGGGCGCGAGGCTGAACGAACGCACGGGACGGTCGTGCGCATCGACGGGCTTCTCGACGAAGTCGCGCGCGACCCACATCTGGTGCTCCGGGTTCCATTTGAGCGTGCGATGCCGCACATCATCGGGCGGATCGATGCCACGCACGCGCAAAGCCCCGCGCGTCATGCCGCCCGCGTGACAGCAATCGAGCATCGTCAGGAACGTGCAGCCGTACGGAAGGTGCGCGTAGTACTGAGCGAACTCCTTGTCCCGGAACGCGTGATCGACGCTCCAGTCGAAGTCCACCGGCACCAGCGTCTCGTCCAGGCGCTCGGGCTCGCCGGCCGCTCCGTACACGGGCATCTGCGCGCCGTGCCCCGAGTAGAAGAACACCCGCTCGTCGCCTTCCTGCACGCCGTCGGCGAGCCAGTCGAGTCGCTCGAGCAGCGCGGCACGCGTGGCGCGCTGGTCGGTCAGCACGCGGATCGACTCGGGCGGATAGCCGCATTCCTGCAGGACCGCGCTCACGAGGTAGACGTCGTTCACGCAACCGTTAAGGTGCCATTCCGGGTTCGGATACTCGTTGATTCCCACGAGCACCGCGCGGCGCGAGCGGATCGCCCGCGCCATCACCGCGGGTGCGAGCTGGCGTGGAGTCGCGACCGTCGCCGATGGCAGCAGGTGCGGCAATGCTGCGTTCGCGGTCACGTCGTTCGCCAGATACGCCGCGCCGTCGTGGTTGAGGAGGTCGCCCGGGATATCGAATGGCGCGTCGAGCGAATGCGTGCGCTCGTCGCCGCCAGGCAGCGGGCACGTGAAGACGTGATCGTGCGGGTTGTAGAGATGGAACCACTGGTCGATGCCGGCGCCGGAATCCGCGTCGTACACCGGCGCGATGCGCCCGCCGAAGACGCCCTGCACGGCGGGATTGGCGATCTGCGAGCCGAAGGTGAGCAGGTTGCGGCCGTTGATCGCATCGATCTGTTTCGTGGCCACCAGCCGGCGGAAGAGGTCGTAGCAGGCGAGCGAGCCCAGGCTGTGGGCGCACACGAGATGCGGGTCGACGTTCTTCAGCTGCGTGAGGAGCGCGTCGTTCAGCTCGTCGCGCAGCGATGGATTCTCGATCCATTGCACCACCATGCCGGCCGTCCACCGCACCGTCTCGGTGAAGTCGAGCGTGCGCAGCTCGCGCGGCGCCCAGCCGGGTGGCGGGCTCGCCGCATCGCGCCCGAGGATGAAGATGCCGTGCGCGATGGTCCACGCATCGAGCGGGTACTTGTCGAAGATGGCGTCGAACGAAGCGAAGACGAATTCGATGCCGCCGGGGTCCGGATAGCCGGCCTTCTGCGCGCTCGCGCGGAACGCGCTCATCCATTGATCCTTCCATGCCCCGGCCTCGGGAGAATCGCCGTGGCCCACGCCATGGACCATGAACACGCGCAGCGGCTCCCCGCTCGCCACCGCCTTCGCGAACAACGCGGCTCCCGGCCGTGCGCCGATCGTTCCCTCGGGAGCGAACGTGGCCGCGCCGGCTACTGAAGGTGGAACCGCGTCGGCCGGCGGCGCGATCGACTTCAGGCGCTCGAGGATGCGACCGAACTTCGCCTTCACCTCGGGCGCACCCTTGACGACGTTCTCCTCGAGAGCGCGGGTCGCCGGCGCCGGATTCTCGCCGTCGATATACGCGGCGATGTAATCGACCGCCCAGGCGATGTGCTTCTGGCTGTCGGTGGGATCCGTGCCGACGTCGAGATCCCGTTGCGGAGGCAGCGTCATGGAGTCGATCGAGACGGGCGTGGCCTCGGCGCGCGGTTGCGCGAGCAAGCGGGCCTCGAACGAGTTCGCCTTGTCGCAGCGGTCGCCTAACGGCGGCAAATCCCACTTGCGGCAGAGGTAGGCGAGCAGGCTCGTATGGTCGTAGAGCGTCTTGTCGACGGCGACGGGCGCATAAGGAGAGACCAGCAGCGCCGGAACGCGAACGCCGAGCTGCGTGAACCCGAAATTGAAGTCGGCCTGGTCGCCGACCTTGTCGTCCGGCGCCTGCGTGCTCTTCGGCGGCACATGGTCGAAGAAGCCGCCATGCTCGTCGTACAGAACGACGAGCAGCGTCTGGCTCCACAGCGACTCGTTGCGGCGAATCGCGTTGTACACCTGGGCCACGAGCGCATCGCCGCGCAGGATGTTCGATGGCGGATGCTGGTCGTTCTGCTGCTCGCCGAAGTAGTCGGGCTCGATGAACGAAAGGTCCGGTAGCGTTCCCGGCTTGTCCGGATCCGTCGCGTCGAGAAATCCCTGGAAGTCCTCGTAGGCGTTCGCGATCTTCCACGTCGAGCGCAACAGCATGGAAAGACCGACGCCGTGGTGGTAGATGCGGCAGGTGCGCCCTCCCTCGAGGACCCGGTTGAAGATCGTGTCCATCGTGTAGGGCCGCAGCGCCGGCCCGACATCGAAGGCGGATTCGGGCATCTTCAGGAAGCCGCCGGAAGTCCCGCAGAGGGCGAAGAAGCGGTTGGGCCACGTCGGCCCGGGCACCGACGAGAACCAGTTGTCGCAGACGAGGAAGTTCCTCGCGAGCGCGTGAATCGCGGGCAACGCATCGGCGGTGTTGTAGTCGCCGCACCCGAAGAACGCCATGATCTCGTCGCCGATCTGCTCGGCGCCGAGATCGGCGGATTGCAGCTTGTTCACGGCGTCCGTCACGAAGCCCTGCATGTACGGTGCGGCGTTGCCGATCTGCGTCGCCACGTCCTCGAACTCGTGCTTCGGATCGAGCTTCTTCGGCAGCTGCGGTGTCGCGCCGGCGTGCTGGAGGACCGACTGATGCGTCGCGGGGTTCGGGTTGCTGAAGTAGTTTCCCGGGGTCACGCCCTCGATGCCGCGCGCCGGCTGCACCCGCGCGAGGTCGCCCAGCACGTGGTCGAACGAGCGATTCTCGAGCATGAGGACCACGACGTGCTTGATCGGGTCGTTGGCGAAGGCCATGGAACCTCCCTCCCCGCTCACGGCGCGCGCGCCGGGCAATGCGTTATTTGTGATTGGCGCCCGAGGGACTTGGTGCGAGCAATCCGGCCAATGCGCCCACCGCCGCGGAGCCGAGAGCGACGACGCCTTGGGGGACATCCGCCTCGAACCCGGCGAGGATGAGGCAACCGACCACGGTCGCGAGCGCCGCCGCGCCGAGGAACGAGACGACGAGGCGATAGATCCACGGATCCCATTCGAGTGGGGACGTGGCCGATTTGAGCGTCTCGGCGATCTTCTGCTTCTCGTCGTTCGGGATGTGCGGGCTCGCCTGGACGAGGTCGAGCGCGCTGCTGATGACCTGCTTGGGTGTCGGCATGATCGTCTCCCGCTGTCAGCCGAAGAGCGCGACAAGCGCGGTGACGCTGCCGAGGATCGTGCTCACGGCGGAGATGATCTGTTCGCCCTCCTGCACGCCGTGCAGCGAGGCATCGCATTGGTCGATCGCGCGCGAGAGCTGCGCCGCCTGCTTGGCCGCCTGGGCGTTGAGGTCCTCGATGTCCGCGGCCTCGAGAGTCATGATGGCCTGGCGGATCGTCGAGTACTGGTTGAACCACTGCCTCTGCTCGCCCACATCCATGTCGCGGGTATCGATCGCGTCGAGCTTCGCGTAGATCTCGCGAAGCGTGGCGAGGGTATCCGAAACCAGGTCGTTAGCGGTCGCCGCAGCCATGTCGTCCTCCCTTCGCTACTCGTGACGGTTCTCGTGCGCCTTTTGCGCCGCCTGCAAGGTGTCGCGGACCCGGGTCAGGTCGCCGACGAGATCGGCGGTCGTCCAGGTTCCGTGGGCGAATTCGTCCCATGCCTTCGCGAACTTGTCCGAGGCTTTCTTCGCGTCCTCGATCTGCGCCACGACGTCGTTCGCCTTGGCCGCCGTCGCGTAGTTGCCTTTCCACTCGTCCGGCAATGCGGGCGGGTCTACATGAGCGCCGACCTTGCTCGGATACCCGTTGACGAATGGATCGCGCACCTTCGTGCGGTAGAAATTCGCGGCGGAAAGCGCATCGGCGGAGCCGACGATGTCTCCGAAGTATTGGAGTGCTTTGCGCTGCAGCACGAGTTGCGAAGCGATGAGCGTGCTGTCGCGATCGAGTACGGCGCGAACCGCGCGGGCCTCGTACCAGTCGCCGATCGCGCCACCGATCGTGCCGATCGCGGCGGCCTGGGCGCTTGTGACGTGGACCGACTTCACGATGCTCGTGTTCTCGAGCGCGGTGCCCAGCGCGCCCACGCTGGTTGCCAAGTCCTTCGTCGCGGTGGCGTAGCCTTCGTTTGCCGGCTCGGCCGCCAGCTTTCCGACAGCGTCGAAGTAATCACCGAGACGGGCGGAATGAGCCTTGAAGATCGAGATGTCGTGGACAAGCCGCGCCACGATGATGCGATCACGCTCCAACGCACCCGCCTGATCGTCGACGGAGACGACGCCCCAGCCTACCGCCCGTTGCTTCTCCAGTCCTGCGGCCGATTCGTCGATCGCGCGATCGATCGTGACGTCGGCGAGCGCGACCATCGCGCCCGAGTAAGCCTTGCCGGCCTCCGAGATCTCATGCGCCTGGCGGATGGTGGCGGTGCCACAGGCGGCGAGCGTGAGCACGACCGCGGCCAACGAGGAGCAGCGGCTCAGCGTGCATGCAACAACGCTCCACCCCAGCGGACAGGCCCCGAAAGACGCGAGCCTGCCCGCCCGCAATCCGGTGCTCTTCATTGCGCCTTCCTCCCTCGGGGATCTGCGTCCCGTTGTTGCTGCGAAATGCCTACGCGTGCGCCTTGTGTCCCGCGGCCTGCTCGACCAATTGGCTGATGCGATCCAGCATGGTGAAGAGAATGTCGATCCCGTATCCCGTGAGGAATGCCAGCATGAAGGGGATCGACAGGCTGCTCGCTCCCTGCAGCGACGAAGCGGTGGTCGAAGAGAACCACCCCACCACGATGCCGGCGACCCCACCGAGCGCTATGCGCATCAGCGCCGGCAGCCAATCCATCGCCGGGGTGCGAACGTTCGCGATATTGCGGATGAGGAAGACGATGCTTCCGAGAAGGCCGTAAAGGAACGGCAGGAACCACTCCGTGCGGAACGACGCCTTGTCCTTGAGCGGCCCGATGAAATTGAGGGGAGAGAAATTTTCATTGAGGAGCGCGCCATCGCCGCCCGGCGACAACACGCGCACCTGGAAGCAGAAGTCGTTCATCGAATCGAGCAGCGCCATCTTCATCCATTCCGGATAACCCGCGGCCTCCCCGGCCAGCTGGATCCTGCCGCTGGGGTCGGTCCTGCACACGTCGGGCAGGTTGACCACGTCGGCAGCCGGCTGAACCGGGACGGCGCTCTTCGAGTCGGCGCCGGCCCCCGCCGAAACGGACATCACGGCGACTTGCACCGGCTCGCCCTTCTCCGGCTTCGCCGGGGCCGCCGCTTTCACCACCGCGCCCGTATCGGGCGGCACCGGCGGAGAGCCGGCCGACGGTTGCAGCCACCGCTCGAATGGAAACAGCGGAATCGCCACCGCCTCGACGGCCTGCAGGTAGACGTTTTCGATGCGCTCCTTGATCGCATGCAGCTCGCTCGCCCGCTGGTGGTACTCGTCGTAAAGGGTCGTGGGCGAGGCCAGCGGGTTTTCCCATTGGGCCATCTTGCGCAGGGAATGCAGCTTCTCGAGCGGCCGCAGGCTCTGGATGTCCTGGAGCGTGAGGATGGCGGCCTGCTCGCGCTGCACCGCGTGCATGTAGAAGCCGATCAGCATGAGCACGACGAGCGCCGCGATCGTGAGGATGAACTGCAGGCGCTTGCCGATCTTCTGGTTGGCCTCGTCGAACGGATTTCTTCCTCCGCTCAAGTCGGTGAAAGTGATGGGCGCGATGAGCTGCGAAAGCCGGTTGCGTGCCGCGACGAGCGCATACGTGTCCGCCTGCGATCTTCCTTCGGTGTCCTCCCAGCACTTCGCCACGTCGAGCAGCGAGTTGTCGTGGAGCAGCCCGGCTCGCGTGGCATAGCCCACACCTCTGCGCAGATCGTTCACGAGCTCCTCGACATCGACGATGCCGTCGCGATGCGTTTGCATGGCGCCCCCTATCTCATCCAAGCACTCCGGGGACCGGACCGAACGGTGTGGGGCAGCTGCAACGCGCGCCCGGCGGACCTGGCGGATTCGCCCAGCACCAGAACTTCGGGGTGAAGCAAATCGTACCGGCCGGGTGGGCGGGCACCTGCGCCATCGCATCGGGGAGGAAGCAGGCGGGGATGATCAAAGCCAACAGGACAATCCTGCGAATCCGATTCATCGGGTCCTCCTTCTCGCGTTGGGTGCAGCCGCTGTGATGCTCAGCGGCCTTGCAAGCGTCTCTCGGTCGCCGCCAGTTCCTCGAGGATCTTTGCCTCTCTCTGGCGCAGCCCCTCGAGTTGCTCCGGCGTCACCGCCTGCTGCTGCAGGCGACGGTTCCTTTCGAGCTCGACCAGCAACTGGTTGCGTCGCGCGATCAGGGCCGCGCGCTCGGTCTCGTCACGGGAATACGTCGGTGTGGAAACCGCGGGTTGGACACAGCCGCCCGCCATCGGCAGCGCGCCGAGGAAGACTCCGATCGCCAAGCCGAGAAGCGTCCGGGACGCGAACCGAGTGGCCGCCGGGGGGCCGCCAATCGCAACTTGCCAAGGATTTCGAGACACGCGCCGCATCATGCGCCCTCCGTCCACCCAGGATCTGCCGCCCCGGTTTGCGCGGAGTCTGCAACCAAAACGCTCGCGACGTCAACATTCGTTAACTCGATTCTTACAGCGCGCAACAAGCATGCGCGGAGACGGTCATCACCCAGCGGTCCCGTCGATCTCGCTGCGCTTGAGCAGGTAGTCCAGCCCGCCGATGCGATACCAGCGATAGCCGAACGGCTCGAGGAGGACGTCGTGGCGGCCGCGCTTGCCGGCGCGGCTGTGATCGTGTGTGAGCAGGTTCACGAGCAGGTCACCCGCATCGCCCTTCAGGCCCGTGTGGAAGCCGATCTCGCGCGGCTTCGCGTCGAGGTTGTGGACGAATAGCACGGAGTTGTTGCGCCAGTCGTAGCGCATGGCGAGCACCGACGCGGTGCCGGTGTCGAGCACCTCGAAATCTCCCCAGCCGATCTCGGGCACTTCCTTGCGCATGCGGATGATGCGCTCGGTCCAGTTGAGCATCGAGTGGGGGTCGCGGCGCTGGTCGGCCGCATTCACGTGCTGGTAGCCGTAAGGGCCGTGATCGATCACGGGCAGCACGGGCTTCTCGCTCTTCGTGAAGCCGGCGTTCGGCTCCGTCGACCATTGCATCGGCGTGCGCGTGCAATTGCGCTCCGGAAGCGTGAGGTCGTCGCCCATGCCGATCTCGTCGCCGTAGCGCAGCACGGGCGTGCCGGGCAGCGTGAACATGAGGCTGTAGGCGAGCTCGATCTGGCGCCGATCGCCCTTCAGCATCGGCGCCAGTCGCCGCCGGATGCCACGGTCGTAGAGCTGCATCGACTTGTCGGCCGCGAATTGGCGGAACACCGCCTCGCGCTGCGATTCCGTGAGCCGGCCGAGATCGAGCTCGTCGTGATTGCGCAGGAAGTTGCCCCATTGGGCCGTGGGCGGCCGCACCTTCGTCCTCTCGAGCGCGCGCACGAGCGGCCGGGCATCGGCGGTCGCGAGCGCGTAGAAGAGGTTCTGGTTCACCTGGAAGTTGAACATCATCTGCATGCGCTCGCCGGATTCGCCGAAGTACTGCATGTCGGTGTCCGGCAGCACGTTCGCCTCGGCGAGGATGATCGAATCGCCCTCGCGCCACTGCAGGAACTCGCGGATCTCGCGCAGCATGTCGTACTGCTCGAGCGGCTTCTTCACGTCCGCGCCCTTCGTCGCGATGACGAACGGCACCGCATCCATGCGGAAGCCCGAGACGCCGAGCTGGATCCAGAAGCCCATGATCTTGAGGATCTCGGCCTGGACGCGCGGATTCGACGTATTGAGGTCGGGCTGGAAATCGTAGAAGCGGTGGAAGTAGTACATCCGCGCTTCCTTGTCCCACGTCCACGTGCTCTTCTGCACGCCGGGAAACGCCATGCCCTCGTTCGCATGCCGCGGCTTCTTCTTCGACCAGACGTACCAGTCGCGATACTTCGAAGCCGGGTCGCTGCGCGCTTCCTGGAACCAGGGGTGCTCGTTCGACGTGTGGTTCACCACCAGGTCGATGATCACCTTCATGCCGCGCTCCTGCGCCGCGTGCGTGAACTCGACGAAATCGCCGAGCGTGCCGTAGCGCGGGTCGACCATGTAGTAATCGGAGACGTCGTAGCCGTCGTCGCGGCCGGGGGATTTCTGGAACGGCATGAGCCACACGGCGGTCACGCCGAGCCCCTGCAGGTAGTCGAGCCGGCGCATCGCCCCCTGGAAGTCGCCGACGCCGTCGCCGTTGGAATCGAGGTAGCTGCCCACGCTCAGGCAGTAGATGACCGCGTTCTTGTACCAGAGGTCGTTGATCATCGCTCCGCTTTCCCGCGCACTCTCCGCGCTTGGAGCGGCGTCAGCGGGCGAACGTTCGCCGGCCGGAACGCGGGCGAAACGCCGGCGCCTTTCCTGCAGGGAAGGCTAGCGGCCGCGCACCTGGTTCAGCGTCTTCGGCCCGAGCCACTTCCTCAGCTCGTCGAAGAAGAGCTCGACTTCCCCGTCGCGCACGAACGAGATCGCGATCACGTTGCGCGTCTCGCGATCGCCCGACTTCATGCCGAGCTCGAGGGCGGAGACGATGCCTTCCATCTCGTCGCGATGATGCGCGCGCGCGTGCTCGGAGCCCATGAGCAGGCATTGGCCGACGCGGGCAAGCACGGTGGCCATGTAGACGTGCGGAATCAGGGTGCCGAAGTGCTGCACGTGGACCCGGCGCGCCTCGCGCAACGTGGACGAAGCGGCGCACAGCCGCTCGACCAGCTCGAGGTTGTTCATGGGCTTGGCCAAGGCGGTGCCTCGCTGATTGCGCGGGCGAACCCGGCCGCGCGGCGGCTCACGATGACCAAGGAAGGGAAATGTCGCTTCGATCCGCCCGGATGGACGGCAGGGAAAGGACTGCAACTTCGCTGCTTGATGATCCTGTGCGGCCAGTGTACGGGAAAACGCGCGCTCGCACGCAGCCGCGGTATCGTTGCGGACAAAGACCGGAAGCGATCCTCTTGGCAACTGCACCGAACACACCTGCATCGATGACGGAGCTTGCGGTCGGTCCCGTGCTCGCGCTGACCACGGCGACGCAAGCCTTTTCCACGCTCGGCGTGCTCGCGCTGGCGGCGGTCGCGCCGGCGGCCGGTCACGCGCTCGGCGTGAGCCCCGCGTTGATCGGCTACCAGGTCGGCATCGTCTTCTTCGGCGCCATGGTGTCGGCGGCGGCCGCGGGCGGGCTGGTGATCCGCCATGGCGCCGTGCGTTCGAGCCAGCTCTCGCTGTGGCTCATCGCATTGGGCTGCGCCATGTCGGCGATGGGATCGATCGCCGCGCTGCTCGCGGGCGCGATCGCGATGGGCGTCGGCTACGGCATCCCGAACCCGGCGGCCTCGCATCTCCTCGCGCGCATTCCCTCGAAGCGCGGGATGAACCTGCTCTACTCGATCAAGCAGACGGGCGTGCCGATCGGCGGCATCCTCTCGGGACTCATCGCGCCACCGATCACCCTCGCCCTCGGCTGGCAGGCGGCGCTCGCGGCGTGCGCGCTGCTCCTCACCGCGCTCGGCGTCGCGATCGGGGTCGTGCGCGAAGCGTGGGACACCGACCGGGAGCCGCAGGCGCCCGTGCTTTCGTCGATGGTCACGAGCGCCGCGCTCGTCTGGCGGCACCGGCCGCTGCGCTGGATCTCGGCCGCGTCGTTCCTCTACTCGGGCGTGCAGCTGTCGCTCACCGGCTTCCTCGCCACTTACCTCGTGAGCGACATCGGCCTCACGCTGCTGGTCGCGGGAACGGTGCTCTCGATCACGCACGCGAGCGGCGCGGTCGGGCGACTCGCGTGGGGCTGGATCGCGGACCGCGTGCGCTCGGGCGGGTTGGCGCTGATGTTGAACGGTTTGCTCGCGGCCCTCGGCGCGCTCGCAACGGCGGCCATGGCGCCGCGCTGGCCGCTCTTCGCCGTCTTCATCTCGTCCGCAGCCTTCGGCTTCTGCGCGGTCGGCTGGAACGGCGTGTACATGGCGGTCATCTCGCGCCTCAGCCCGAAGGAGACGATCGGCTACGCGACCGGAGGCAGCCTCGTGCTCACGTACGCCGGGGTCATCATCGTGCCGCCCGCGTTCGCCGCGCTCCACGAACGCGTGGGACTCACCTATGCGAGCGGCTTCGCGTTGCTGTCGCTCGTCTCGTTGCTCGGCGTCGCGTGCGTCTGGCTCGCGCGCCGGGCCAGCCGCTCTCAGAGCACCCGGCCGGTCTCGTCGTCGACGAGGTGAACGTGCCGCAGGTCGGCGACGAGCTTCAGCGGCGCGCCGACGGTCGCCCCGCAGTCGGGATTGACGCGCGCGCAGACCTCGACGCCGTTGATGACGAAGTAGACGAGCGACTCGCTGCCCATCGGCTCGACCACCACCGGCTTCGCCTCGAACGGCTGCTGGCCGGGCTCGAGGTGCGGGCGCCGCTCGATGATGTGCTCGGGGCGAACGCCGAAGAGGAGCTTCTGCTTGCCAACGTGCGGGCGATAACGCTCGGCGCGTTCCTCGGGTACCGCGAAGGCGAGCTCGTCGGAGAGGCGGATGCGCAAGCCGCCGGCGCCCTCCTCCACTCCGCACGGAATCATGTTCATCGCGGGCGAGCCGATGAACGCGGCCACGAACTTGGTGGCGGGCCGGTGGTAGAGCTCGTGCGGCGAGCCGACCTGCTCGATGTGGCCCGCGTTCATCACGACGATGCGATCGGCGAGGGTCATCGCCTCGACCTGGTCGTGGGTCACGTAGACCGTCGTGGTGCGCACCTGCTGGTGCACCTTCTTGATCTCCGTGCGCATGTGCACGCGCAGCTTCGCGTCGAGGTTGCTGAGCGGCTCGTCGAAGAGGAACACCTTCGGGTCGCGCACGATCGCCCGCCCCATCGCCACCCTCTGGCGCTGGCCGCCCGAAAGCTGCTTGGGCTTGCGGTCGAGGAGCGGCGAGATGTTGAGGATGCGCGCCGCGTTCTGCACGCGCCGGTCGATCTCCTCCTTCGGCGTCTTCTTCAGGCGCAGCCCGAACGACATGTTCTGGTATACCGTCATGTGCGGATAGAGCGCGTAGTTCTGGAACACCATCGCGATGTCGCGGTCCTTGGGCGGGATGTCGTTCACCACCTCCCCGCCGATCGCGATCTCGCCGGCGGTGATGTCCTCGAGGCCCGCGATCATGCGCAGCGTCGTGGTCTTCCCGCAGCCCGAGGGGCCGACCAGCACGACGAACTCCTTGTCGGGGATGTCGAGGTCGATCCCGCAGACCGCCGGCGTCTCCTCGTACTTCTTCTCCACCTTGCGCAGCGTGACTTGCGCCATCCTCAGCCTTTCGTGGCACCCGCGGTGAGCCCCGCGATGTAGTAGTCCATCAGGAACGCGTAGATGAGGAGCGGCGGCATCGCGCCGAGCAGCGCCGCGGTCATGATGCGCCCCCAGTCGAAGACGTCGCCCTTGATGAGCGTGGTGACGATGCCGGCGGGCAGCACGAGCTGGTCCGCCGAGGTCGTGAACACCATCGGATAGAGGAAGTCCGCCCACGAGACCGTGAAGGCGAAGATCGTCGCGGCGATGATGCCCGGCAGCGCCACCGGGATGAAGATGCGCGTGAGGACCTGCAGCCATCCCGCGCCGTCGATGAGCGCGGCCTCGTCGAGCTCCTTCGGGATGCTGGCGAAGTAGCCGATCATGATCCAGGTGCAGAACGGCACCGTGAGCGTGGGGTACACGATGATGAGCACCCACCAGTGGTTGATGAGCTCGATGCCGGTGGCGTCCGTGACCCACGAGAAGATCTTGAACAGCGGAATGAAGAGCAGCGTCTCCGGGATGAGGTAGGTGAGGAACACGCCGGTGGCGAGCACCGTCGATCCCCAGAACTTCATGCGCGAGAGCGAAAAGGCGGCCGGGATGCTGATCAGCATCGTCACCACGACGGTGGAGAGCGACACCAGCGCGGAGTTCACGAAGAAGTCGTGGTAATCCTGCGAGGCGAGCAGGCTGTGGTAGTTCTCGAACGTCGGGTGGAACACCCACCACGGGAACTTCGCCTCGGCGATCTCGCCGCTCGTCTTGAGCGACGTGATGAACATGTACAGCGGCGGAGTGAGGAAGAAGACGACGAAGAGGATCAGGAAGAAGTACGACCAGTACAGCGCCTTCTTGCGGTCCTTGCTGATGCTTCCCGTCTTCGCAGCCCGCCGCGGGATCGCGATGGCGTTCATCCTTCCTGTCCCCGGGCGCTGATGTCCCTCAGGATGAACCAGGCGGCGACGCCGAGGATCGGGAACATGAACAGCGAGACGCTCGCGCCGAGCGGGATGTCGTTGCCCTCGATGCCGAGCTTGAACGCCCAGGTGGCGAAGATGTGCGTCTGGTCGATCGGCCCGCCGGCGGTGAGGATGCGCACGATGTCGAAGTTCGCGAACGTGACGATGAGCGAGAAGAGCACGGTGATCGAGATGATGTTGCGCATCATGGGCAGCGTCACGTACCAGATCTTCTGCCACCAGTTCGCGCCGTCGATCTCGGCCGCCTCGTAGAGCTGCTCGGGCACGCTCTTCAGCGCCGCGAGGTACATGATGAGGAAGAACGGCGCCCCGTACCACACGTTCACGAGGATCACCGAGAAGCGCGCCCAGTTCGGCGTGCCGAGCCAGTCGACGTTCGCGATGTGGAACTGGTTCAGGATCCAGTTGAACGCGCTGTACGACGGGTCGAACAGCCAGAACCAGGCGAGCGTGCTCATCGCGGGCGGGATCACCCACGGGATGAGCAGCATGCCGCGCCACTTGCGCTGCTTCTTCGTCGGGATGTTGTGGACGAAGTGGGCGAGCACGAAGCCGGTGAACGCCTTGAAGATCACCGCCGTGATCGCGAAGATGCACGACTGCTTCACCACCATCCAGAACAGGTCGCGCTTGAACAGGAACTCGAAGTTCCCGAGGCCGACGAAGTGCTCCATCGACTTGTTCAGCGTGGCGAGGTGCAGCGAGTAGAGCGCCGGGTACACCACGAGCGCCGCGATGAGGACGATCAACGGCAGCGCGAGCGCGAAAGCGACGGTCGACTTGCGCCGCGCCAGGCGACGCAAGCCGCCGCGCTTCGCGGCCCGCTGGGTGGGAAGGACCAGGGCCATCGGGGCTGCCGAGGCTGCGCGCGGGGAACCGGCGCTACGTGCGCGCGTACCCCTCGAGCTCGGAAGCCGCCCAGTCGAGCGTCTTCGGGATCGACTCGCCGCCCTGCGTGCACTTGGCGATCATCTTCGTCATGATCGACTGCACGTACATCTGGTTGGCGACGTTCACCGGCGCCGGGGCGCCCGAGACCCACATCTCCTGGTCCTCGCGCGGCGGGTAGTGGTACACCGTGCCCTTGGGCGGCCCGACCTCTTCCCAGATCTTGAAGTTGTTCATCGAGGCGAACGACGGGACGTCGTAGCCGTTGGAAGCGGTATCGAGCTTCTCCACGTTCGCGCGCTGCCACAGCTCGTGGAGCAGGCTCTTCGCCGCGGACTTGTTCTTCGAGAACTTCCACGTGCCGAGGATGATGGGCTGGTAGGGCACGATGCGGCCCTTCGGACCCTTCGGCATCGCGAAGGTCCAGCAGTCCTCGGCCACCTTCGGGTTGTCGCGCTTGGCCACCGACCATGCCGAGGGCGGATTCATGATGAGCGAGCCCTGGCCCGAGATGAGGTACTTGTTGTTGGAGGCGTCGTCCCACGCGAAGATGTCGGGCGGCATGTACTTCACGAGCTGCTGCATGTACTCGAGGACCTGCTTCACCGCGTCGTTCTTCTTGACGAGGATGTTGCCCTTCGCGTCGACCAGGTCCGCGCCGAACGAATGGAAGAGCGAGCCGGTCCAGTCGATCGAGTCCGGCGTCTGGCCGAGGCCGAGCCCGATCGGGTGGCCCGCCTTCTGCAGCTTCGGCGCGGCCTTGAGCATCGCGTCCCACGTCCAGTTTTCCGCTGCGGCGGTAGGCTTCTGGCCGGCCGGGTACATGGCCTGGAAGTCGATGCCCGCGGCCTGTTTCCACAACGAGAGCCGCGCGCATGGCGGCTTCACCTGCGTGCCCGTCGGCGACGGCACCGCGATCCAGTGCCCGTTCCTCTTGCCGAGGTACTCCATCGCCGCGATGACCTTGCCGTTCTCCTTCTCGAGCGAGGACATCACGTCGTCCACCGGCTCGAGGGAGCTCGCCTTGTCGAGCGCGTCCCAGCAGAGGAACGCCATGATGTCGTGGCCGGCCCGCGCCTGCGCCTCGCTCACGCCGGTGAGCTGCAGCTTGTTGCCCTGGGTGGTGATGTAGTCGATCTTGAGGTTCACCTTCTCCTTCTTCGCCCAGTTCTGGCAGACCTCGGTGAGCGCGTTGTTCGCGCCGGGGACCCAGTGGTCCCAGAAGCCGACGGCGAGCGAGCCGGCGGCATACGAGGTGCGGATGTACGGGAAGGCGAGCGCGGCGGATGCGGCACCCGCCGCCTTGAGAAACTTGCGGCGACCGGACGATTGCTTCGGCATGGGACCTCCTCCTCAGAAGGGCTTCCCCCTAGCGTAGTCAAAAAGGTCCATGCGGTCTACACCTTGCTTGGGAGAAGCGGCGGGCGATATGTCGCATCGCGACCGAAATCGCGTCCGCGGGGTCCGCCGGTAAGATTTGCTGCGGATGAATCGCGCGGCCGCCCTAGCCCCGCGACCCCTCGGGCCCGAAGAGCTTAACCAGCGGGTAGTACATCTTCACGATCGGCGACTTGATCACGATGTAGCTGAAGTACTTGGTGATGCCGATGTTGCGCTCGAGGATGCTCTCGATGAGCGACTGGTAGTGCGCGATGCCGCGCGTCATGAACTTGAGCAGGTAGTCGTAGCCGCCGCTGATGAGGTGGCACTCGATCACCTCGTCGACGGTGCGGATGCCCGCCTCGAAGCGCGCGAAGTCCTCCATGTGATGGTCGGACAGCGTGACCTGCGTGAACACCGTCACGGTCTCGCCGAGCTTCGCGATGTTCACGTGCGCGTTGTAGCCCACGATGTAGCCGGCCTTCTCGAGGCGCTTGACGCGGATGAGGCACGGGCTGGGCGAGAGGTTCACCGCCTCGGCGAGTTCCACGTTGGTGATGCGGCCGTGGCGCTGCAGGTGGGCGAGGATGTTGATGTCGATCCGGTCCAGCTTCACGCCTTCGGTCATGGGACACCCGGTTCCGGTCGGTGCGGCAGCATTTCATGCCGCGGGGCAATGAAGCCGAAGATAGTCGTTTCGCCGCCTCCCGGCAATCTCGGAATCTGCCGAATACGAGGGCCATTTCGCAGCAATCCTCCGGCCGGCTCGCGGCATGCGGCAGAATAATCTGCGGCGGGCGGACTATCGTTGGCGGGACCGGTGACCGTACCCGAAGCCATGACGAATCCGACCACCGCCGCCTCCGTCCCCTTCGACTACGCCGCGTCGCGCGCGCACGCGGCCGCACCGGCCCGTTCGCGCATCGAGGTGATCGACGTGATGCGCGGGCTGGTGATGGTCGTGATGCTGCTCGACCACGTGCGCGAGACGTTCTACCTGCACAAGCAGGTGACCGATCCGATGGACGTGGGCACGACCGAGCCGGCGCTCTTCTTCAGCCGCCTGGGCGCCCATTTCTGCGCGCCGATGTTCGTGTTCCTGACGGGACTGGGCGCGTGGCTCTACGCGAATCCCGCCTCGGGCACGCCGCGCCCTGCGACCGCGTTCCTGGTGAAGCGCGGGCTCCTGCTCATCGTCCTCGAGATCACGCTCGTGAGCTTCGCGTGGTCCGGCACGCTGCCGTACACCATCTACCTGCAGGTGATCTGGGTGATCGGCCTTTGCATGATCGTGCTCGGGCTGCTGCACCGCCTGCCGCGCGGGCTGCTGGCGGCGATCGCCATCGCCCTCGTGTTCGCGCACAACGCGCTCACGCCGATCTCGTTCGCTCCGGGAAGCGCGGGCTACGTTCCGTGGACGATCCTGCACGACCGCGGCTTCCTCGTCGCCGAGGGCGCGATGAAGGTGAAGGTGAGCTATCCGCTGCTGCCGTGGATCGGCGTGATCATCGCCGGCTACCTCGCCGGGCCGCTGTATGCGCGCACGACCGACGCGACGACGCGCTCGCGCACGCTCGTGATCGCCGGCGCGGCGAGCCTCGCCCTCCTCGTCGTGCTGCGCGGCTTGAACATCTACGGCGTGACGCTCCCGTGGGTGCACGGTCCGGATCTCCTGCACACCGCGATGTCGTGGCTCGACTTCACGAAGTACCCGCCGTCGCTCGACTTCCTCCTGCTCACCCTCGGCGTGGGCGTCATCCTGATGGCCCGGCTCGAGAGCGTGCACAACGCGTTCACGCGCATGCTCGCGACCTTCGGCGGCGCGCCGATGTTCTATTACCTGCTGCACCTCTACACGCTCCTCGCCCTGCAGAAGCTGATGGTCGCGCTGGTGGGCGCCAACCACGGCGCGCGCTTCGGCCTCGACCACTTCTGGCCCGTGTGGCTGATCTCGGCGGCGATGGTGCCCCTGCTCTACTACCCCTGCCGCGCCTTCGCGCGCTTCAAGAGGACCACGAACCAGACATGGGTGCGTTACTTCTGAACGAAACGGCACTGCAGAGGGCCGACCGTCACTACATCGACGGTCGCTGGGTCGCGCCCTCTTCGCCCCTTCGGCTCGACGTCGTCGATCCCGCTACCGGGGAAACGTTCGGGCAGGTCGCCTGCGGCGATGCCACCGACGTGGATCACGCGGTCGCCGCGGCGCGTCGCGCGTTCGCGAGCTTCTCGCTCACGAGCCGCGAGGAACGCCGGGCGCTGCTCGCGCGCATTCTCGAGGCCTATCGCGCGCGCGAGGCGGACCTGGTCGAGGCGCTCGCACGCGAGGTGGGCGTTCCCGTCACTTACGGCCGCACCGCGCAGATCCCCAACGGGCGCAAGCACCTCGAGGCGGCGATCGCGGTCCTCGGTGGTTACGCGTTCGAGCGGCTCGAGGGCACGACGCTGGTGCGCAAGGAACCCATCGGCGTGTGCGGCCTCATCACGCCGTGGAACTGGCCGCTCAACCAGATCGCCTCGAAGGTGGCGCCGGCGCTTGCGGCGGGCTGCACGATGGTGCTCAAGCCGAGCGAGCTCGCGCCGTTCACGGCGCGCATCTTCGCCGAGGTGATGCACGAGGCAGGAGTGCCGCCCGGCGTCTTCAACCTCGTGCACGGCGACGGGCCCACCGTCGGCGCGGCGATCGCGTCCCATCCCGACGTGGACATGGTCTCGATCACGAGCTCCACGCGCGCGGGCGTGCTGGTCGCCCAGGCCGCGGCCCCCACCGTCAAGCGCGTCACGCAGGAGCTCGGAGGCAAGTCGCCGAACATCCTGCTTCCCGACGCGGATTTCGCCACCGCCGTCGTCAAGGGCATCGCCGCGGGCTTCCGCAACTGCGGGCAATCGTGCAGCGCGCCTACCCGCATGATCGTGCCGCTCGACCGGCTCGAGGAAGTCGAGGCGCGTGCGAAGGCCGCGGCCGAGGCGCTCGTGGTCGGCGACCCGTGGGACGAACGGACGACGACCGGACCGCTCGCGAACGCCGCGCAATTCCGCAAGGTGCAGGAGATGATCGGATCGGGCATCGAGGAAGGCGCGCGCCTCGTGACCGGGGGCCCGGGACGGCCGGCGCACCTCGCGCGCGGCTTCTTCGCGCGGCCCACCGTGTTCTCGCGCGTGACGCGCGACATGCGCATCGTGCGCGAGGAGATCTTCGGTCCGGTGCTGTGCATCCAGGCCTACCGCGACGAGGACGAGGCGGTCGCCATCGCCAACGACACGATCTACGGGCTCGGCTCTTACGTGCAATCGGGTGACCTCGAGCACGCGCGCCGCGTGGCCGCGCGCATCCGCGCGGGCCAGGTGCACATCAACTATCCGGAGTGGAGCGCCCTCGCGCCGTTCGGCGGCTACAAGCAGTCGGGCAACGGGCGCGAGTACGGCGCCGCGGGCCTCGACGAGTACCTCGAGACCAAGGCGGTGCTCGGCTACGCAGCTTGACCGGGCGGGTTCATCTTTTCTTCCCCGGCGAGCGCTTCCGGGTGCCAGGGTGGAGGGTCTCACCCGCCGCGCAAAGGGCGACGAGCTGCTCGATGCGGCGCGCGCGGGTGTCGTGCCTCTTCGCCGTCTGCACTCTCCAGAGGATCGCGTAGCGATTGGCGCGGTCGAGCGCATCGAAGAAGGCCTGCGCCCGTGAGTTGCGCGCAAGAGCGCTGGCCAGGTCCGGGGGAACCTCGGCGGCGCGAGAGCCATCGTACCGTATCCTTTCCCGGATGCGTCGGCTACGGATCTGGCTATCGGCCTTTCTCGCCATCGCGGCTCTCGCGGCGGCCCTCCTCTTCCTCATCGGAGCCGGGCAACTCGTGCGCACGTTCCGCGGCGCCGAAGTGCCCGCCCCGGCGACGGGAATATCGCCCCATCGGACGCAAGTGGTCCTTTTCCGCGATGTCGTCCGCGCGAACGAGAGGAGCGGCACCTCCGCGCAAATGAACGTCTTCGAGGAGTTCATCCGCGAGCTCTACCCGCTGTCCGATGGGCTCTCCTACGAGCGTCTTGCGCTGGAGTATTCGCGAGCGCTAGCGCTCTTCGACAATGCGCACTCGACTGTCATCGACCCGAAGCTGAAGCGTGTCCCGCTGCGCCTGCACTGGTTCGCGGACGGCCTCTACGTCGTGAAGGCTGCGCCGGGACTCGAGCCGCTTCTCGGCACGCGGGTCCTGGCGCTCAATGGCCGCGATCCCGAGGAGCTGCTGCGCTTGCTGCACCGTTACGTCCCGGGCGTGGAGGGCTGGCGGCGCTACCGGAGCGAAACGCTGTTCACGTCGCCCGCGACGTTGTCCGCGTTAGGCGCTCCGCGCGATGACTCGACATTGCTCGTCGATTACCAGAAGCCCGGCGGACGGCGCGCGAGCCTCGCCGTGACCGTGCAGGCGGATCCGCCGCCGGGTGATGCGTTCCGGGAGTTCCGCCACCTCCTTCCTGGTGACGAGTCGTTCGGAACGAAGGCATGGCAACGCGCGGGCGACGCCATCGTGGTCAAGCCGCAATACCTGCGCGACCTCCCGAGCCCGTTCGCGCGCGCATGGCTCGCGGATCTGCGAGCCGAGTACATCCGCCTGAACGGCAGCAACTCGACGCCGCAGGTCGACCTGCCCGCCTTCCTCGAGGCCGCCGTGGCCGAGGCCATCGAAAAGGGCGCTCGCCACGCGATCGTGGACCTGCGCTTCGACTGGGGCGGCAACTATATGCTCGCGCGCCGCTTCGCGCCGTCACTTGCGGCGGCGATTCCCCGCGACGGCAGGATCTTCGTGATCACGGGCCCGAACACGTTCTCGGCCGGCCTCATTCTCGCAGCGCGGCTCAAGCACTTCGCGAACGGCCGTGCGGTCGTCGTGGGCGAACCCGCCGGAGATCGCCTGCAGTTCTGGGCGGAGGGCTTGGGCGTCGATCTCCCTCCCAACGGAGCGGAACTCTACCTTTCGACTGCGCGGCACGACCTCGCACGGGGCTGCCCCTGGATGGACCGTGACTGCTTCGTGCTGGACAAGCTCTTCCCCGCCGACGTCGGCAGCCTCGATGTCGCGATCCCCGCTCGCAATTCCTTCGCCGATTTCATGGCCGGGCGCGATGCAGCACTCGAAAGGATTGCGGCCGCGATCTTGCAGTGATGTGCTCATTCGTCGATGAACTCCCAGGTATCCGCGCCATCGAACCTGCGCACGCGCACGGACGCAATGAGTTTCGGATCGAAGTTTCCAAGGTTCACGCCCTGCCTGCACCCCGGGGTCGGCTGCAGCGGCTCCCAGTGCGTGACGCACCCACAGGTCCTGCAGAAGATGGTCCGCAGCGTTCTGTCTCCCCAGATGTACGCTCCAGTGGCCTCGGGAGCGGCTTCGATCTTCACCGAGCCGAACTCGAAGTAGACCCACGGCCCGCCGATGCGCCGGCACTTGGAGCAATTGCAGGCAGTAGCGACTTCCGGTGTAGAGGGCAGCGTCATCCGAACTGCCCCGCAATGACACGATCCCTCGTGCATCAACGTCTCCTTTATCGGGCGATCACCGCCGATCCCTCGATGCTCTCCGGACGGAGGCTGATTCCCAGCTCTTGCGCCGTCCGGAGATTGAGTACGACGTCATATCGGCTGTATCGCTCGATCTTGAGATCACCCGGACTCGCGCCTCTCAGGATCATATCGACGAAGCTGGCGCATCGCTTGGCACAGCCCGGGACATCGGGATTGACCTGCAACAAGGCTCCTGCTTCCGCTGACAGCGCCTCGCTCATGGCAAGGGGAATCCTGTGCTTTAGACAGAGGTCGGCGAGCAGCTTGCGTTGGAAGAAGAAGAACGGTCCCTGCAGGCTCGTCACGGCATCAGCACCATTCTGCTTGGCGTCGACAATTGCAGGCTCAAGTTCTTCCGCCTTGCTGACGTCGAAGGTCTCCAACTTGATGTTTGCCTTCGAGGCCGCGGCTCGCATGGTCCCAAGCAGCTCCTCGTTGCCAGGATAAGGGTTGACCAGAACCACCACGGTTCTCGCCCCCGCAACCACCTTCGCCAATATCTCTACGCGGCCTGCCGCTGCCGGTTCGGCGATCAAGTTCATGCCGGTCACGTTGGTGCCTGGGCGGTCCCAGCTTCTTATGAGACCCATCCCGACGAAGTCGCCGCCCGCGGTGGCGCTCACAATGGGCACCGTCTTCGTAACTTGTGCCGCGGCCACGAGCGCCTCTCCCGCAACTGCGACGATCACCGACACGTTCTGCTCAACCAGGCTTCTCGTGATCGACGGCAATCGATCGAGCTTCCCTTCGGCGTACCGATACTCGAGGGCAACGGTCCGTCCATCTTCATGGCCCAATGCCGCCATACCCGCGACCACAGCGCTGACCGATGGAATCGGGCCTTTGGGCCCTGGATGTACGAGGCCGACCCTCGGCAGGTCGGCCGCAGCGGATCGCCGGGAAAGGATCAAGCTCGACGCCGGAACCGCCGCCATGGCAAACAACATGTGCCGCCTGTCAAAGCCGCGCATAGTCGCTTCTCCCAACGAGTGCCCGCCGGTGGGGGTGTTCGAACATGAATGATGCCTAAGCGGCAAATCGTCTGCTCGATAGGCGACCCTTACCCCGACCCTCTCCCAAGGGAGAGGGAGAACGCGGCAGCGAGCGTCGCGGACCTCCTCGGCGAAGGGAGGAAGCACAAAAAAATCGCCGCAGCCGAAGCCGCGGCGACACGGCCCACGGGGAGGAGTTATTCCGGCTCGTGCGGCAGCACGAACGAAAGCGTGGCGAGGTGCTCGACGGTGTTGCTCTTCTTCGGATCCTCGGGCGGCGTGTTGAACACCGCCACGATGACGTTCAGGCCCTGGTTGCGCACCGGGATCGTGACGATGCCGTCGGCATCCGTCTCCACGCCCTTCGCGTCCGGGTCGTTCACCCAATCCTCCATCACGCGCGCGCCCTTCGCGGGCTGGCCCTCGTAGAGCACGCGCAGCTTGATCGGCGTGCCCATCTTCTCGGGCAACGAGTTCGCGACCGGCACGATCTGCAGCCGCTGGCCGGGCAGCAGCGGCACCGGTCCCGTGAACGGCTCGACGATGCGCACGCCGTACTTGTAGTTCTGCTCGGCGACGATGGCGTTCGGAACCTCGTCCTTGCCCTTCGCATACCACTCGCCGTCGGGCGTCTTCGTCCACAGGCCGTAGTTCATCACGCCGGTGAGAAAGGCGGGCTTGTTCGTCATGTCGACGAGCACGATCGGACCCGTGACCGTGAGCTTCGAGGCGACCTCGTGGCCCGATGCGTCGTAGGCCGCGAACTTGGTGATCTTCGGCATGCGCTGCACCATGTCGAGGTCGTCGGCGCCGACGCCGAACACCATCGCCATCTGCTTCGAGCGTTGGGCGAACCAGAAGCCGTGGGCATCCGCCGTGACGGGCGCCGCGGCGGCCGCGACGAGCGCGACGGCGGCCAGTTTCGCGAGGGTCTTCATCGTGCGGTCCTCCGGGAAGGCGGTCATTCGCCGATGGGGGAAAGTCTAGGGGCGAAGCGCCGAAACAATGTGCTGGTGTGCGGGGTCGGCCGAAGGCGAATCGGTCGAAATCGCGCCGCGCCGCAGAATTCCGCGCGCTAGGCCGCGACCGCCGCGCGCTGGAAACGCGCCATCGAGAACTCCGCGATCGGCGTGGTCGTGTGGCCGCGATGCATGAGCTCGGCCATCACGTCGCCCACGCCGGGCCCGATCTGGAAGCCGTGGCCGCAGAATCCGAACGCGTAGTACAGGCCCGGGACCCGGGTGCTCGGCCCCATGATCGGCAGCTCGTCGGGAAGATAGCTTTCCACGCCCGACCACACGCGGATGATGCGCAGCCGCCTGAGCGCGGGCACGAGGCGGCAGACCTGCGTGAATTGCGCGAGCGTGTTGGCGGGAAGCACCGCGGCGCGCGAGGTCGCGGGATCGGCTGGGCCGCGGATTCCGCCACCCATGATCACGTTGCCGCGCGGGATCTGCCGCAGGTACACGCTCTCGGCATCATGCGGCGTGGAGATGCCGAGGCTCGGCGCGATCGAATAGGTCGTGGGCTCCGTCACCGACATCTGCGGGCCGTGGAAGGCGAGCGGCGCGGGCTCGCCGAACGCCGCGGAGAACTTGCCCCCCCATGCGCCCGCCGTGAGCAGCAGCATCGGCGCGCGAAAGCGGCCCGCGCTCGCCGTCTCGACCTCGAAGTCGTCGCCCGCCTTGGCGATCGCGAGCACCTCGGTGTTCTCGTGCACCGCCGCGCCCAGGCGCTTGGCCGCGCGCGCGAACGCGGGGCTCACGAGCCGCGGGTTCGCGTGGCCGTCGATCGGCGAATACGAGCCGCACACGACCTCGGGGCCGAGATAGGGAAAGCGCTCGCGCAGCGCGCGCCGGGAAATCACCTCGAGCTCCAGCCCGAGCACGCGCACATCGGCCGCGTAGCTCGCGAACTTCTCGGCGATCTCCTCGCGATAGCACACGCGCAGGTGGCCGACCGGCATGAACTCGCAGTCGTCGCCCACGAGCTCGGGCAGCCTCGACCAGATCTCGCGGGCACGATTGGCGAGGGGAATCTCGGCGAGCGCCCGCCCCTGCCGCCGCACGTTGCCGAAGTTCACGCCGCTCGCCTGCTGGCCGCAGAGCCCGCGCTCGAGGAGCGTCACGGACACGCCGCGCGTGCGCAGGAAGTAGGCGGCGGAGGTGCCCATGATGCCCCCGCCGACGACGATCACGTCGCTGGTTCGGGATTCCATGAGCCCTCCGTGCGGATGCGCATGCCGGGCGCGACCGGCGTGGAGCACGCGCGCAGCCGCTCGCCCTCCGCGGTCCAGACCCAGCAGTCCTGGCACGCGGCCATCATGCAGAAGCCCGCGCGCCGGCCGTCGCCGAACTCCGAGGTGCGCAGCGCCGCGCCGTTCGCGAGCATCGCGACCAGCAGCGTGTCGCCCTCGAGCGCGTAGCACGTGCGCCCGTCGAGCTCGAACGGCACCCTCGGGCGCTCCTTCTCGGCGAGACGCACGAACCGCGGGGCGGAAGCCTCGTTCTCCATGCTCGCCAATATACCGGCCGTCGGCAACCGATTGTGCGGGTTCGGCGCCGCGAAAACGAACGAAAGTCGCGCCGCACGGGCTAGATTCAGCGCGATGCGCTGCCGATCTTTCCTATGCTGTCGTCATCCCCTCCCCGCCCCAGGAGCATCCCGATGATCGTCGGCATCCCGAAGGAAACCAAGGTCCACGAGTACCGCGTGGGTCTCGCCCCCGACAGCGTGCGCGAGCTCGTCCATCACGGCCACGAGGTGCGCGTGCAGACGCTCGCCGGCGCCGCGATCGGCTTCCACGACGACGACTATCGCGCGGCCGGTGCGCGCATCGTGGCGACCGCCGAGGAGATCTTCGCGGGCGCCGATCTCATCGTGAAGGTGAAGGAGCCGCTCGCCGACGAGCGCCGCCAGCTGCGCGAGAACCAGGTGCTCTTCACCTACCTGCACCTCGCTCCCGATCCGGTTCAGGCGAAGGAGCTGCTCGCGAGCCGCGCGATCTGCATCGCGTACGAGACCGTCACCTCGCAGGCGGGCGGCCTGCCGCTGCTCGCGCCGATGTCGGAGGTCGCCGGTCGCATGTCGGTCCAGGCGGGCGCAAGCGCGCTCGAGAATTCCCGCGGCGGGCGTGGCGTGCTGCTCGCGGGCGTGCCGGGCGTGCCGCGCGCGAAGGTGGTGATCCTCGGCGGCGGCGTCGTGGGCGCCAATGCGGCCCAGATCGCGGCGGGCGCGGGCGCCGACGTGACGATCCTCGACCGCTCGGTGGACGTGCTGCGCCGGCTCGATGCGCGCTTCGGTCCCGCGGTGAAGACGCTCTTCTCGACGCGCTCGGCGCTCGAGGCCGCGGTCGTCGAGGCCGATCTCGTGATCGGTGCCGTGCTGGTCCCCGGTGCCGCCGCCCCGCGGCTCATCTCGCGCGAGCTGCTCGGGCGCATGAAGCGCGGCGCGGTGCTGGTCGACGTGTCGATCGACCAGGGCGGCTGCTTCGAGACCTCGCGCGCGACCACGCACGAGGAGCCGATCTACGAGGTGGACGGCGTGATCCACTACTGCGTGGCGAACATGCCGGGCGCCGTCGCGCGCACCTCCACGCTCGCGCTCAACAACGCGACGCTGCCCTTCGTGCTCGCGCTCGCGGACAAGGGCTGGAAGCGCGCCCTGCGCGACGACGCGCACTTCGGCCACGGCCTCAACATCGCGCGCGGGCAGGTCACGCATCCGGCGGTCGCCGACTCGCTCGGATTGCCGTACACGCCCGCCGAGCAGGCGCTGCTCGCCGAAGCCGCGTGATCGCACCCGGCCTCGTCCGCTGGCATCGCAACGTCGCGCTCACGCTCGGGTCGCTCGCGGCCCTGATCACGCTCGTGGGCAGCACGCTCGTCTTTCGCGACGAGCTCACGGCGATCGTCACGCCGGCGGTGGTCGTCGGCTCCGCCTCACCCGCAAGCGGCGTGTACCAACGCACGCTCGAGGCCGCGCGCACGCTCGAGCCGGCGGCGCGCCGCTTCGAGATCATTCCCTCGCCGCATCCCGATCGTGCCTGGGAGGTCGACATCCATTCGCCGCGCGGCGAGCGCGACGTCTACGTCGATCCGCACGACGGACGCGTCGTCGCCGACGAGGCCCGCGAGGCGTTGCCTTTCGCTACCCTCTTCCGCCTGCATTCGCGGCTGCTCGCCGGGGACGCGGGCAAGGTCTTCGTGGCGCTCGCCGGCGCGACGCTCCTCTTCCTCGCGATCTCCGGCGTGGTGCTCTGGTGGCCGCGCTCGTGGAAAGGCGCGTTGCGCATCCGGCTCCAGGGCAATCGCCTCGCCGTGAGCTACGACCTGCATCGTTGCGTGGGCGTCACGTTCGCGGCGATCCTCGCGGTGAATGCGGTGATCGGCGTATCGATGGTGTACGACGTGGCGGCGAGCGGGCTGGTGAATGCGCTCGCAGGCAGCGCCGATCGCCCGCCGCCTCCCGCCGTGCGGCCGGGCCTCGCGCGGCCACTCGACGAGATCGTGGCCGCCGCCGAGCGCGCCTTTCCCGCCGGGCGCGTGTCGCGCGTGCTGGTGCAGGAAGGTTTGGCGGTTCGGGTGCGCAGCCTCGCGCCCGGCGACCAGCAGACGCAGGGCATGAACCGCGTCGATGTCGATCCCGCGACGGCGAAGGTGTTGCGCGTGAGCCCGCTCGCCACGCTCGCGCCGGGCAGCAGGATGTTCGAGTGGCTCTATCCGCTGCACACCGGGCGCCTCATCGGATGGCCGTATCGTGCGCTGCTCGTGCTCGCGGGGCTCGCGCCGATTCTGCAGCTGGTGACCGGCATCATCGTGTGGCGCTCGCGCTCGGCCCGGCGCCGCGCGCCGCGCACCGCACCTACTCCGGCTTCGTCGCGATCGACAACGGCTTGACCGGCGCCTGGCCGCGAAGGCGCCCGACGCTCTCCAGCGGCACGCGCGCGGCGTCCGCGATCACCTCCGCGGCGGCATGTCCGCAGTAGCGTCCCTGGCAGCGCCCCATGCCCACGCGCGTGAACGCCTTGGCGCGGTTGGCCTCGCGCGCTTCCTTCTCGCGCACGTCGCGCCGCAGCTCGCCCACCGTCACGCATTCGCAGCGGCACAGCACCGCGTCGTCGGGAAGCTTCGCCGCGGCCGCGGCCGGCCACGGGAACGCCATCGCGAGGCCGCTCGCGAAGCGACGCATCGTCGCGAGCCGCGCGCGGTGCGCATCGAGCGCGCGCGCATCGATCGCGACGCCGAGATCGTGCAGGACCGCGAGCGCTGCGAGCGCGCCCGCGGCCTCCGCGGCGTCCGCCCCGAGCACGCTCGCGCCGTCGCCCGCGAGATACACGCCGCGCACGCTGCTGCGCCCGTCGGCGTCGGCGCGCGGCAGCCATTGGCGGGTGGCGGCATCGAAACGAAATTCGCATCCGGCGAGGTCGGCGAGCTGCGTCTCGGGCCGCAGGTGATAACCGAGCGCGACCGCATCGCACTCGATCGTGCCACGTTGCCCGCGCGCATCGCGAAACGCGACCGCCCGCACGCCGCTCTCGGCGCTGCCCTCGATCTGCAGCGGCTCGACGCCGTGGAACACCGGCACGCGCGCGCGCCGCAGCGTGGCCGTGAGCGCGAGCCCCTTGCGCAGCACCCCCGGGCGCGCGAGAAGCCGCGGCAGCGCGGCGATGCGCAGCCGGAACGGCGAAGTATCGAGCACCGCCGCGACCCGTGCGCCCGCCTTCACGTACTGGCTCGCGACGAGCGTGAGCAACGGGCCGGTTCCGACGAAAGCGACGTTGCGGCCGATGGCGCATGCCTGCGCCTTGAGGGCGATCTGCGCGCCGCCGAGGCTGTACGTTCCCGCGAGGTTCCAACCGCGCATCGGCATGATGCGGTCGGTGGCACCCGGGCAGATGACGAGGGCGTCGTAGGAGAGCGCGGCACTTGCTCCGTCGCGCACCACGTGCAGCTCGCCCGCCGCGACATTCCACGCGAGCGTCTCCGGGCGGTAATCGATCGACGACCGCAGCGCGTCGAACGCGCGATGCAGCGCCTCGGCCTTGTGCGCTTCCGTTCCGTAGAGCGCCGCATACCCGCGCGTGAAGCCCTCGGGCTGGCGGCGATAGATCTGGCCGCCGTCGCGCCGCCCCTCGTCGACCACGATGGGCCGCAGCCCCGCGGCGACGAGCGTCGCGGCGCAGCGCGTGCCCGCCGGCCCGGCGCCCACGATCACGACGCGTGCGTTGCGTTCGCTAGGCATGCTGGCGGCGCGCGAGTTGCGCGGGCTCGGTGGATTGCAGGCGCAGCAGGTCGGCCGCGCCGCGATGGCAGGCGATCTCCTTGCCGTTGCCGAGCGCCTGCCGCGGCGCCGGCTCGCGATTGCACACGCCGTCGATGCGAAGCGGGCATCGATCGAGGAAGCTGCACAGCGCCACACCCGGCGCGCGCTCACCGATGGGCGGCAGGCTACCCGCAACGCGCGATGGCAATCCCTCGAGCCATCCCGGTCGCAGCTCGGGAACCGAGGCGACGAGCAGGTCCGCGTAAGGGTGGAACGGCGGCGCCGCGAGCGACTTGCAGCTTCCCGCCTCGACCTTGTTTCCCGAGTACAGCACCACGACGTCGTCGCAGACCGCGCGCACCGTGGAGATGTCGTGGCTGATGAAGAGGTACGACACGCCGAGCTCGCGCCGCAGCGCGGCGAGGAGATCGAGGATCGCCGCGCCCACGACCGTGTCGAGCGCCGAGGTGACCTCGTCGCACAGGATGAGGTCGGGCTCGGCGGCGAGCGCGCGCGCGAGGTTCACGCGTTGCTTCTGGCCGCCGGAAAGCTCGCCGGGGCGGCTCGTGGCGATGCTCGCGGGCAGCCTCACGCGTTCGAGCAGCTGTGCCACGCGCTTGCGCGCCGCATCGCCGCGCACGCCGTGATAGAACGCGAGCGGCCGCAGCAGGATGCGCTCCACGGTGTGCGCCGGATTCAGCACGGTGTCGGCATTCTGGAACACGATCTGGATGCGCCGGAAGCAGTCGCGGTCGCGGTGGCGCAGGTCCGTGGCGAGCGGCTTGCCGTCGAAGCGCACGGTGCCGCGTGCCGCGGGAACGAGCCCGGCCACGACCCGCGCGAGCGTCGTCTTGCCCGAGCCGGATTCGCCGATGACGCCGAGCGTTCGCCCGCGCGCGAGCGTGATGTCGACGTCCTCGAGCACGCGCACCGCCGGCAGCCCGTCGTCGCCCACGCGCCCGTAGCCGGCGACGAGCCCGCGGATTTCGAGCAAAGGCGGCGCCTGGGTGGCCTCGCCATCGGTGCGCACGCGGGGCGTGACGGCCGCGAGCAAACTGCGGGTGTAGGGATGGCGCGGCCGCTCGAGGACGTCCGCGGTCGCCGCGCACTCGCGCATCTCGCCGTCGCTCAGCACGAGGATCTTGTCGGCCATCTGCGCGACCACCGCGAGGTCGTGCGACACGTAGACCGCCGTCGCGCCGCGTTCCTTCACGACCTTCTTGAAGGCGCGCAGCACCTCGATCTGCGTGGTCACGTCGAGCGCCGTCGTCGGCTCGTCGAGCACGACGAGCTCGGGATCGGTGATGAGCGCCATGGCCGCCATGAGCCGCTGCAGCTGGCCGCCCGAGACCTGGTGCGGATAGCGCGAGCCGATCGTGGCCGGCTGCGGCAGCGCGAGCGCCTCGAAGAGCGCGACCGCCTTCGCCTCGGCCTGGGCGCGCGAGAGCGTGCCGTGGACGAGCGCGCCTTCGATCACCTGGTCCATCAGCCGCTTCATGGGATTGAAGGCCGCGGCGGCGCTCTGCGCGATGTAGGCCACCTTGCCGCCGCGCAGCCCGAGCAGCCCCGCGCGATCGAGCTCGAGCACGCGCACGTCGCCGATGCGGATCGTTCCGCCGGCGATGCGGCAACCGGCGCGCGCGTATCCGAGCAGCGAGAGCGCGATCGTGGTCTTGCCCGATCCCGATTCGCCGATGAGCGCGAGCACCTCGCCGCGCTCGATGGCGAAGCCGACATCCTTCACGATGGGCGTCTCGGCGCCCGACGCGTCGCGCGCCACCACGCGCAGCCCCTCGACTTGCACCAGCGCGCTCATCCCTGCTCCGCGAGCCGCGTGGCGCGCCCGGAGATGGCGTCGATGAGCAGGTTCACGCTCACGGTGAGCGTGGCGATCGCGATGGCGGGCAGGATCACCGCGGGCGCGCCCTCGAACAGGCCGGAGATGTTCTCGCGCACGAGCGAGCCCAGGTCCGCGTCGGGCGGCTGCACGCCGAGCCCGAGGAAGCTCATGCCGGAGAGCAGCAGCACGACGAACACGAAGCGCAGGCCGAAGTCGGCGAGCATCGGGTTCACCATGTTGGGCAGGATCTCGACGCCCGCGATGTAGGCGAGGCCCTCGCCGCGCGCGCGCGCCGCCTGCACGTATTCGAGCGCCTGCACGTTCACCGCGAGCGAGCGCGCGATGCGATAGGCGCCCGGGGTGTAGCTGATCGCCGCCGTGAGGATGAGCAACGCGGGCGAGGCGCCGAACGCGGCCACCATCACGAGCGCGAGCATCTTGCTCGGGATCGAGATGAGCGTGTCCATGAGCCGGCTCATCGCCTCGTCGATCCAGCCGCCCGCGGTCGCGGCGACGAGGGCGAGCGTGGTACCCGTCGCGCTCGCGGCGGCCGCGGCGGCGAGCGCGAGCCCGATCGTGAAGCGCGCGCCGTAGAGGATGCGGCTGAGCATGTCGCGGCCGAGGTAGTCGGTGCCGAGCGGGTGCTTCCAGCTCAACGCGCCGAACACGTCCGCATCGACGACGGTGCCCACGGGGTACGGCGCGAGCGCCGGCCCCGCGAGCGCCATCGCGATCCAGAAGAGCACGAACCCGAGCCCGATGCGCCCGGCAATCGGCAGCGATCGGACCTGGCGCCAGGCGGCCGCGGCGAGCGCTTTCACCGGTGGCGCAGCCTCGGGTTGGACAGGATCGCGCACAGGTCCGCGGCGAGCACGAGCAGCAGGTAGCCCGTGCAGAAGATCATCGCGCACGCCTGGACCACGGGAATGTCACGGTTGGTCACCGCGTCGACCATCAGGCTCGCGAGCCCCGGGTAGTTGAAGATCGTCTCGACGATCACCACGCCGCCGAGCAAGTACGAGAGGCTCAGCGCGACCGCGTTGGCGATCGGGCCGATCGCGTTCGGCAGCGCGTGCGCGAGCGCGACGCGCGCCGGCCGCACGCCCTTGAGGACCGCCATCTCGACGTAGGGCGCCGCGAGCTGGTCGATCACCGCCGCGCGCGTCATGCGGGCCATCTGCGCGATGACCACGAAGCACAGGGTGAGCACCGGCAGCGCGTACGCACGCAGGAACTGCGCCGGGGTCGCAATATCCTGCGCGTTCGAAAGCGCGGAGAGCCACCGCAGCTTCACCGCGAACACGAGCACGGCGATGGTCGCGACGAGGAATTCCGGCACCGCGACCATCCCGAGCGTCGCGAGGCTCAAGGCCCGGTCGGCGAGCCGCCCGCGCCACATCGCCGAGAGGATGCCGATGGTGAGCGCGATGGGGACCGATAGCGCCGTCGTCGCCGCGGCGAGCGCGAGCGACTTCGGCAGCCGTGTCGCGACGAGCTGCGTGACGGGCAAGCCGGCGAGCATCGAGCGGCCGAGATCGCCGTGGACGAGCCCCGCGAGCCAATGCAGGTAACGCAGGTATCCGGGCTGGTCGAGCCCGAGCTGCGCGCGCAGCGCGGCGACCGCCTCGGGCGTGGCGGCCTGCCCGAGCGCCGCCTCGGCCGCATCGCCCGGCAGGAGCGCGGTGATCACGAAGATCAACGCGGAGACCAGCAGCAGCGTGAGCACGCCGGCGGCGAGCCGGCCCGCGACGAGCGCGGGCACCGAGACGCTCGAGGCGCTCCCCGCCGCGCGGCCCGGGGCTGCGGCCGCCAGGCTCGCTTCAGCCATCGAGCCACACGGATTCGGCGAACATGTAGCCGCCGAGCCCGCCGAGCGGAATCGAGGTGAGCCCCTTCAGCTTGTCGGTGAAGCCGTCGATGTAGCTCATGAACACGGGGATGCCGATGCCGCACTTGTCGTGCACGATCGCCTGCATGTCGCCGTACATCTGCTTGCGCTTCGCGTCGTCGGCCTCGGCGCGCGCCGCGAGCAGGAGCTGGTCGAACTGCTCGTTCTTCCATCCCGACTCGTTCCACGGCGCGTCGCTCTTGAAGAACTGCGTGAACAGCAGGTCGGCGCTCGGCCGCGGGTTGATGTTGCCGAACCCGAGCGGATGCTTCATCCAGTGGTTCGACCAGTAGCCGTCGCCGGGCACGCGGTTCACCGCCAGCTTGAGTCCGACCTTCTGCGCCGATTGCTGCATGAGCACCGCCATGTCGATCGAGCCTTCGGCCGCGGCCGACGCGACCACCGGGATGGACTTGCCGGCCATGCCCGACTTCTGCAGGTGGAACTTCGCGCGATCGAGGTCGTAGGGCCGCTGGGGCAGCTGCGCGTTGTAGTAGCGGTGCGAGGGCGGGATCGGCTGGTCGTTGCCGATCACGGCGAAGCCGCGGAAGACCGCCGAGCGCATCTCCTCGCGGTCCATCAGGTACTTCATCGCGAGCACGAAGTCCGGGTTGCTCGTGGGCATCGCGTCCTGGCGCATCACGAGGTCGGTGTACAGGCCCGACTTGGTCTCCAGGATCGCGCAGCCCGCGGTGGACTTCACGCGCGCGCTCGAGCGCGGCGAGACGGCCGCGATGAGCTGCACGTCGCCCGAGAGCAGCGCGTTCACGCGCGCGGGCTCGTCCTGGATGCCGAGGAGCTCCACTTCGTCGAGATACGGCCTGCCCGGCTTCCAGAAATTCTCGTTGCGCACGCCCACGGTGCGCACGCCCGGCTTGAACTCCTTGCACTTGAAGGGTCCCGTGCCGTTCGCGGTCGTCGTGAAATCCGTGATGCCGTTCTTGACGATGAGGAAATGCGACGCCGCCAGGATCACCGGCAGGTCCGCGTTCGGGGTGGCGAGGCGCACCTGCACCGAGTCGGGGCCCGCCGCCTTCACCTCCACGAACTGCTCGGCGACCGTCTTCACCTTCGACGCGACCGCGGGATCCTTGTGGCGGTTGAGCGAGTACACGACGTCGGCGGGCGTGAGCGGCGAGCCGTCGTGGAAATGCACGCCCTTGCGCAGCTTGAACGTCCACACCTGCGCATGCTCGTTGCGGATCTCCTCCGCGAGCGTGGGCTGCGGCGCGAGGCTCGCGTCGAGCTGCGTGAGCCCGCTGTAGAACATGTACTGCCGCGTGTAGTCGGTCGACAGCGATCCCTTCGCGGGATCGAGCGTGTCGGCCGTGGACATCGAGACGGTGGCCACGCGCACGCGCCCGCCGCGCTTCGGCGCGCCCTGCGCGCGCGCATGCGGCGCGGCGAGGAACAGGCTCGAGGCGGCGGTCGACAATCCCATCGCCACGAGCAGGCGCAGCACGTCGCGGCGCGAGACGCCCGCGGCCAGCGCGGCCGCGACACGCTCGGCATCGTCCGCGTCGAGGCGCGGTTGGGCGATCGGCTTCGCTTCCATCGTCGACTCTCCGTCGTCAGTAAAGCATATCCTGCACGCGGTAATAGGCGCCCACGAGCGGCAGGAACCACGGGTCCCCGAAGTGGCCGGGGATCGCGCGCCAGTCGAGCTCGAGCCACGGGCTCGCACGCACGCGACCGCCCATGAGGTCGGCCATCACCTGGCCCATGTGCACCGACATCTGCACGCCGTGCCCGCTGTATCCCATCGAATACAGCAGCCCGCGATGCTCGCCGGCGCGCGGCAGGCGATCGACCGTCATGTCGACCAGCCCGCCCCAGCAGTAGTCGATGCGCACATCGCGAAGCTGCGGGAAAACCCCGTGCATCGCCTTGCGCAGGATGACGCCGCTCTTCGCATCCGAGGTCGCGCCCGACATCGCGAAGCGCGCGCGGCCGCCGAAGAGCAGCCGGTCATCGGGCGTGGCGCGGAAATAGTTGCCGATGATGCGCGTGGTCACGTAGTTGCGCCGATGGGGCAGCAGCTTCGCGATGGCCTGCGCGCCGAGCGGCTCGGTCGCGACGATGAAGCTGCCCACCGGCACGATGCGCCGGCGGAACCACGACAACGGCCCCGGCCTCGAGCTGCCCGTGGCGACCAGCACCTGGGAAGCTTCCACCGTTCCGCGCGAGGTGCGCACGCGATGGCTTCGCCCCGAGAGCCGTTCGAGCGCGGTGACGGTCGCGTTCTCGTAGATGCGCGCGCCGCGTCGCGCCGCCGCCTCGGCGAGCCCGATCGCGAAGCGGCCCATGTGCATCTGCGCGCTCTTCTTCTGCAGCAACGCGCCGTGGAACGCGTCCGAGCCGATCTCTTCGTGCATGCGCCCCGGAGGAACGAGCTCGAGCGCCGTGTCCACGTCGCGCAGGATGGCGAACGTGGCCTCGAGGCCCGCGTAGTGCCCGGGCTTCGCGGCGAGCTTCAACTTGCCGGTGCGCGCGAAGTCGCAGGCGATCGCCTCCTCGCGCACGATGCGCTCGACCGTGTCGACCGCGGCGTCGAAGTCGCGGTACATCGCGCGCGCCTTGTCCTCGCCGAAGCGTTTCACGAGGCCGGGATAGTCGTACGCGACACCGTTGTTGCACTGCCCGCCGTTGCGCCCGGAGCCCTCGCCCGCGATGCGCCCGGCCTCGAGCACGACGACGGAGGCGCCGCGCCGCGCGAGCGCGAGCGCGGCCGACAATCCGGTGAAGCCGCCGCCGATGATCGCGGCGTCGACCTTCGCCTGCGACTCCAACGGGCCCGCCGGCGCGCCGGTGAAGGGCGGCGCCGTATCGAGCCAGTAGGAGAACGGCTTCATCAGGTGCCGACGAGCGCGGACAGCCCCACGAGCTCGGGCAGCCCGCCGATGTCGCGGATCTCGCGGTAGTTGTACGCGGGGTTCGGAAAGTCGTGCCCGCGCGCGACGAACGCCTTGTTCCTGAAGCCCAGGTCGTCGGCGGACATGATGTCGTAGCGCAGGCTCGACGAGACGTGCAGCATGTCGTCGGGGCTGCAGCCGAGCTGGTCGAGCATGTACTCGAAGGCGCGGTAGCGCGGCTTGTACGCCTGCGCCTGCTCGGCGGTGAACACCGCGTGGAAGGGAGCGCCGAGCTTGGCCACGTTCTTCTGGATCTGCTCGTTCGCGGCGTTCGAGAGGATCACGAGCGGGATTTCCTTCGCGATGCGCGCGAGCGGCGCGGGGACATCCGGATGCGGGCCCCACGTGGGCACGGCCTCGTAGAACTTGCGTCCCTCTTCCGGCTTGTAGGCGAGCTTCCAGCGCCGGCAGGTGCGCTCGAGCGCCGAGGCGAGCACGTCGGCGTACGGCTTCCATGCTCCGGTCACCTCGTCGAAGCGATACGAGCGGAAGTCCTTCACGAACGCGTCCATGCGCTCGGCCGGAACGCGATCGGCGAACATCCTGCGCGTCATGTCGCCGATCGCGAAATTGGTGAGCGTTCCGTAGCAATCGAAGCTGATGTACTTGGGTCTCTTGTTCACACCGGGTTCCTCTGTCGACTCGACGATGCGATTGCAGCATGAAGCGGCCCGCAGTGCCCATTTAATACCCGCCGAAGAGGCGAAGAAAAAGCTGTTTTCGAGCCGCGACTCAGCATAGTTTGCGGCCTCCTTTTGAGATGATGGTGTCCCGCGCGTCGCGCGCCATCGCCATCCCAGGAGTCCCCGAGTGCTGCGCAGGCGCGCCCGGCAGGAGATCGAGTTCCGCAAGTTCGCCCGCCGCGATGTCGCCGCCGCTCACCGTCTCTCGCAGCAAGTGGGATGGCCCCATCGCGTGCAGGACTGGCTGCTCGCACGCTCGCTCGGCGCGGGCTTCGTCGCGATCGCCGATGGCGAGCTCGTCGGCACTCTCTTGTACTGGAAGCACGACCGGCACTTCGCCTCGCTCGGCATGGTGATCGTCGCCGCCTCGCACCGCAGCCAGGGCATCGGCCGGCGACTGATGCAGCTCGCGATGACCGATCTCGAGGGCCGCTCGGTGATGCTCAACGCCACGGCGGTCGGCCGGCCGCTCTACGAGCGCTTCGGCTTCCGCACCGTCGGCCGCGTGCACCAGCATCAGGGCGTGAGCGGCAGCGTCGGACCGGTGGAGCTGCCGCGCGGCGAGCGCCTGCGCCCCATGGGCGCGAGCGACGCGCCGCTGCTCGAGGAGCTCGCCACGCGCGCGGCCGGCGTCTCGCGCACGCGTGTGATCCGCGCGCTGCTCGAATTCGCCGACGGCATCGTGCTCGACGACGGCCGCGGCGATCCCGTCGGTTTCTCGCTCTTCCGCCGCTTCGGCCAGGGCTATCTCGTGGGGCCCGTGGTCGCCCCCGATGCGCAGGCCGCGCGCGCGCTCATCGCCTACTGGGCCTCGACGCACCCGCGCAGCTTCATCCGCGTCGACGTGGACGCTGCCGCTCATCTCGACGAATGGCTCGAGGGGCTCGGGCTCAGGCGCGTCGAAACGGTCGACACGATGATCTACGGCGAAGAGCCGGCACGCGATTGGAGCGTGCGCGCCTTCGCGGTCGTGAACCAGGCGCTGGGATGAGCGCGGTGCGCCTCGTGTACAAGGCGGACGAAGCCCGTGGCAAGGTGTGGGCGCGACTGCTGGCCGAGAAGGCGCCGGAGATCGATTTCCGCATCTGGCCCGACGTGGGCGATCCCGCCGACGTCACGCATCTCGTCGCGTGGCGGCTGCCGCCGGACCTCGAGCGCTACCGCAACCTCGAGGTGCTCTTCTGCGTCGGCGCGGGCGTGGACCAGCTCGATCTCGCGAGCGTGCCACCCGCGCTCCCGGTGGTGCGCATGGTCGAGCCCGGCATCGTCGAGGGCATGGTGGAGTACGTGACGCATGCGGTGCTCACGCTGCATCGCGACACCATCGCCTATGCCGGGCAGCAGCGTGCGCATCGATGGTCGCCGCTGCCCGTCGCCGCGCCGGGCGCACGGCGCGTGGGCGTGCTCGGCCTGGGCGTGCTCGGGCAGGCGGTGCTCGCGAAGCTCGCCACCTTCGGCTTCGCGTGCGCGGGATGGAGCCGAACGCCGCGCGCGATCGCGGGGATCGAGTGCTACGCGGGTAACGCGGCGCTGGACACCTTTCTCGCGCGCACCGACATCCTCGTCTGCCTGCTGCCGCTCACCGGGGAGACGCGCGGCATGCTCGCCGCGCCGCTGTTCGCGAAGCTGCCGCGCGGCGCCGCGATCGTGAACGTCGGGCGCGGCCCGCACCTCGTCGATCGCGACCTGCTCGCCGCGCTCGACGCCGGCCAGCTCTCGGCCGCGATCCTCGACGTGACCGATCCCGAGCCGCTCCCGCCCGAGCACCCGTTCTGGGATCACCCGCGCGTCGTGATCACCCCGCACATCGCTTCCGAGACGCAACCGGCGACCGCCGTCGAGGCGCTGCTCGCCAACCTTCGCCGCCAGCGCGAAGGCCTTCCGCTCGAGGGGCTCGTCGACCGCACGCGCGGCTATTAGGAAAGGCCGACCGGACAGCCGCAGCACGAAATTCGTATTGCCCGCGCGAAACGCAACGCGCGGCCCCTTTGCGCGCCGAACAATGCAAGTTCACGCCGCGCGTCGCCGCCTAACATGGCTGCATCGACAAACCGACGCCCGCCATGAGCAAGCAATCCCTCGTCGACCTCGATCGACGGCACCTGATGCACCCGGTCTCCAACCCACGCGCGCACGAGCGCCGCGGCGTCACCATCCTCGAGAGCGGCCACGGTGCGTGGCTGCGCGACATCGACGGGCGCGAGGTGCTCGACGCGTTCTCCGGCCTGTGGTGCGTGAACATCGGCTACGGGCACGAGAGCGTCGTGCAGGCGGCCGCGGAGCAGATGCGCAAGCTTCCCTACGCGACCGGGTACTTCGACTTCGGCAGCGAGCCGGCGATCCGGCTCGCCGCGAAGCTGGTCGACATCGCGCCGAAGTCGCTGCGGCACGTGTACTTCACGCTCGGCGGCTCGGACGCGGTCGACTCCGCGATCCGGCTGGTCGTGAACTACTTCAACGCGATCGGCAAGCCGCGCAAGAAGCATTTCCTCGCGCTCGAGCGCGGCTACCACGGCTCTTCGTCCATGGGCGCGGGTCTCACCGCGCTCGCGGCGTTCCACACCAACTTCGACCTGCCGCTGCCCACGCAGCATTACCTTCCTTCGCCCAATCCGTATCGGCATCCCGCGGGGTCCGATCCGCAGGCGCTCATCGCCGCGTCGGTGAAGGCGTTGCGCGCGAAGGTCGACGAGCTCGGCGCAGGCAACGTCGCCGCCTTCTTCTGCGAGCCGGTGCAAGGCTCGGGCGGCGTGATCGTCCCGCCCAAGGGCTGGCTCGCCGCGATGCGCGAGGCGTGCCGCGAGCTCGACATCCTGTTCGTGGCCGACGAGGTCATCACCGGCTTCGGCCGCACCGGCCCGATCTTCGCCTGCGAGGCCGAAGGCGTGCAGCCGGACCTGATGACGTTCGCGAAGGGCCTCACCTCGGGCTACGTGCCCATGGGCGCGGTGATGTTCTCCGATGCCATCTACCAGGCGATCGCCGACGGTGCGCACGCCGGCGCGCCCGTGGGCCACGGATACACGTATTCGGCGCACCCGGTGAGCGCCGCGGTCGCGCTCGAGGTGCTGCGCATCTACGAGGACGGCATGCTGCGCCGTGTCGCGGAGGGCACGCCGCGCTTCGAGCAGGGCCTTCGCGCGCTGCTCGAGCATCCCCTCGTGGGCGATGCGCGCAGCCGCGGGCTGCTCGGCGCGATCGAGCTCGTGGCGGACAAGGCGACCCGGCAGCCGTTCGACCCGGGCCTGAACCTGCCCGAGCAGATCACCGACATCGCCTATCGCAAGGGCCTCGTGTTCCGCGCGTTCGGCGACGGCATCCTCGGCTTCGCGCCCGCGTTCTGCTACGGACCCGCGGAATTCGACCTGCTCTTCGAGCGGTTGCGCGCGATCCTCGACGACGTTCTCGCGCTCGGGCCGGTGCGCGCTGCGATGCGCGCCCGCACGGGTCGCGGCGAGCTGGCCGCGGGCGCCGCGGCCGAGTAGAGCCATGGCGAGCCTGCCGCCCTATTCCGCGCGCGGTTTGCTCGGGAGCCGCGCGCCCGGCCTCGCCGCGGTGCTGCTGCTGCACCTGTTGCTCGGATGGGCGTTCGTCTCCGGCCTCGCGCACAAGGTCGTCGAAGTGGTCAAGGCGCCGCTCGAGACGAAGATCATCGAGGAGATCCGCAAGCCGCCGCCCGAGCTGCCGCCGCCTCCGCCGCCGAAGCTCGCGCCGCCGCCGCCGCCCTACATCCCGCCGCCGGAGATCGAGATCCAGCAGCCGGCCGCAGCGCCTGCGCCCGCGATCACCGCGGTCACCACGCAGCCGCCGCCGCAACCGGTGTATCGCGCGCCGCCCGCGCCGCCGCCTCCCGCGCGTCCCGCGGTGCGCCACGAGTACAAGCCGATCTCCCGTGTCGAGCCGGTGTTTCCGCACCGCGCGATCAAGGAAGGCTTGAGCGGCGAGGTGACCGCGTGGGTGTACGTCGCGTCCGACGGATCGGTCGCGCGCGTGGAGATCCGCCACACCAGCAATCGCATCTTCGATGGCGAGGTCGTGCGCGCGCTCGCGCAATGGCGGTTCAAGCCCGAGCCGGAGCCGTGGATCGGCGAGTACGAGATCGGCTTCCGCCTCAAGGATTGACGTTCACGGCCACTCGGCCATTCCCTGGAGATCGACCATGAAGATGCTGCATCCCGTGATCGCGCTGCTCGTCGCGGCGCTCCTGGGCGTCGCCGCGCCGGCCGCTCGCGCCGAAGAGCCGGCGACTCCCGCCGCTGCGGCCGCGCGATCCGCGACACCCGCGGCGACCGCGCCCGCGAAGCCCGAAGCCGCGAGCCCGGACCACGAGGTCGTCACCAACCCCTACGGCCTCGACGCGCTGTGGCGGGGCGGCGACTTCGTCTCCCGCGGCACGCTGATCATCCTCGTCATCATGTCGATGGGC
>CAYOGL010000028.1:0-57681 GCA_964403515.1 uncultured Burkholderiales bacterium
TCCATGGGCACGACCTGCGCGTAACCGCCGCCGGCCGCGCCGCCCTTCATGCCGAACACCGGGCCGAGGGACGGCTCGCGCAGGCAGATCATCGCGTTCTTGCCGATCTGGTTCAGCGCGTCACCGAGGCCGACCGTGGTCGTGGTCTTGCCTTCGCCGGCGGGCGTGGGGCTGATCGCCGTGACGAGGATCAGCTTGCCGTTGGCCTTGCTCTTCAGCGTGTCGATGTAGTTGAGCGCGACCTTCGCCTTGTACTTGCCGAAGGGCACGAGCGCGTCGTCGGGGATGCCGAGCTTCTTGGCGATCTCGCCGATCGGCTTCATCGTCGCCTGCTGGGCGATTTCGATATCGCTGGGTACAGACTTCTTTTTCGCCTCAGGGGCGACCGTAGCAACCATGGGAAGATCTCCTAGAAAACGGCTCGCGGCCCGGCGGGGCGGGATGCCCAAGGCCATCCCCGAAAGTTTAAAAGGCCCCAGAATGGGCGGGCCTTGACTCGGGTCAAGGGTCCCGTCGCCCCCCATGCACCCCCACGAAGCCCTCGTCCGCGACCTGCTGGCCCGCCTCGCCGACCGCGATGCCGACGGGGCAGCCCGCTGCTATCACCCCGGGATCTTCTACTCGGATCCCCTCTACCCGCAAGTGCGCGGCGCCGCCGTCGCCGAGCTCTGGCGGCTGCGGTTCGCGCGCCAACCCGGCATGTCCGTCGCGGTGGAGCAGGTGAGCGGCGACGCCGACGGCGCGCTCGCCCGCTGGCGGGTGCGCTATGTCGAGGGCGGCCGTCCCGTGGAGCTGCGCGTGCGTTCGATGTTCGGCTTCCGCGGCGGCCGCATCGCGCGCCACTACGACCATTTCTCGTTCTGGGGCTGGGCCGCGCAGGCGCACGGTGCGTTGGGTGCGGCGCTCGGCTGGTTCGCGCCGTTCAAATGGAAGGTGCGGCGCGACGCGACGCGCGCGCTCGAGCGCTTCACTGACGCGAGGGCTTGACCGTCGGGGTATCGAAGAACTCGCGCAACAGAAAGTCCTCGAGGCCTTCCTGGTCCTCGGGGCGAGCGGAGAGCGTGACGAGCCGCCCGAGGCGCCGCGATTCCCACTGGAAATCGCCGGGATAGTGGCCGCGGATCAGCTGGATCATGCGCCGCACGATCGCGCGATCGAGGTCGCCGTCGGGGCCGATGCGCACGTCGATCACCTCGCGCCAGTGGCGATGGATGCCCGGCTGCCAGCCGTTGAACGCGAACTCCGCGCTCAGCGTTCCCTTCGAGAGGATCTGGAAGATGCCGCCCGTGCCGTCGTCGCCCGCGAGCGTCTGCAGGTTGCGGTTGAGCGCCGCGAGCCCCGCATCGACGCCGCCCGCGCCGCGCTGCCGCTCGGCCGCGGATTCCGCCGCTTCCTCCTGCGCCTGCCTCTCGCGCCGGCGCTCGCGGCGCGCGTTGATCATCGCGAGCATGTCGACCTGCGGCGCCGGACGCGGCGTGGCCACGGGCGGCGGCACGACGGGCTGTTCCGCGTGCACCGCGGGCGGTGCCGCGCGCACGACCGGCGCGACGTGGACCGGATGCGGATGGGGCCGCACGACCGGCTGAGGCGCGGGTGCGGGCGCGGGCTCGAGCGGGCCGGCGGGCACCTGCACCCGGGGCGCCTCGAGCTCGACCACCATCGGCCCGGGCATGCGGAAATCGGGCTCGCGTTCGCGCACGTGCAGCGGCGAGGCGAAGAACGCGAGATGCGCGAGCACGGAAAGCGCGAGCGCCGCGAGGAAGCGCCGCGACATGCGCTTGCGGCGTGCAGGCGGGGCGTAACCGGGCAACGCGATCGCCGCCACTAGCCCGCGGCTCCCGCGGCCATGCGCCGGTACAGATCCTCGAGATCGCGGGTGAAGCGCCGCGCGTCCATGAGCGGCGAGCGCTCGAGCCGCGGGCGCAGCGACTGGCGCAGCGATGCGCGCGCGGCGGCATCGCGCGCGAGCGCGACGTTGCGCTCGACCCACGCGCGGGGCGAATCCGCGAGCAGCTCGTCGAGTCCCGCGCCGGCGCAGATGCTGTAGGTGCCGCGGCTGATCGATCGCTCGCCCGCGAGCGCGACCACGGGCACGCCCATCCACAACGTGTCCAGCGTGGTGGTGGCGCCGTTGTAGGGATAGGAGTCGAGGGCGATGTCCACGTCCGCGATGGCGGCGAAGTACTCGAGGATGCCCAGCCGCGGGCGCAACGCGACGCGGGACGCTTGCACGCCGCGGCGCGCGAGCCGCTCGAGGAACGCGTCTTCGGCGTCCTCGGGAACCGCGTGCACCCGCAAGCTCGCCCTGGGCAGCGCGCGCAGCACCTCGCACCACAGGTCGAGGCAGGCATCGCTCGCCTTCGCGAACTGGTTGAACGCGCCGAACACGATGCGCTCGCCCGGGTCGGCGCGCGCAGCGCCGGGCGCCACCTCGTAGTACGGCGCGTAGCACCACTGACTGTGCGGCATGCGGGCCAGCGTCTCGCGATTCAGCGCTTCCGTCGTTCCCGGCGGATCGGTCCGCGCATCGCAGATGCGATGATCCATCGTCGTGAGGCCCGTGGTGTTGAGGTAGCCCAGCCAGGTCGCCTGCACCGGGGCCGCGCGCCGGGCGAAGACGCCGAGGCGGTTGTGCGCCGTATGCCCGGACAGGTCGACGAGGATGTCGATCCCGTCGCGGCGCACGAGTTCCGCGACCCACTCGTCGCTGCGGCCGCGGATCGGTCGCCAATGGCCGGCGAGCCCGCGCAATTCGGCGCTGACCTCGTCCTCGCGCGTCCCGTTCGAGTAACAGAACGTCTCGAACCCCGCGCCATCGTGCTCGCGCAGCACCGGCCGCATGAAGAGGCCCACCGGATGCTTCATGAAATCCGCCGACACGTAGCCCACGCGCAACCGGCGCCCTTGCGCGCGCACGCGCCCGCGCGGCGCCGGAACGGCCGGCGCGAACGCATCGCCGAAGCGGAAATGCTCGTGCGCGATCGCCTTGGCATCGAGATCGCCGCGGAAATTCAGCGCGAAGAGATAGGAGGTCCACGCTTCGAGGTCGGCCGGGTCGAGCGCGCTCGCTTGCTGGAACAGCGAGGCGGCGCGCGCGGCATCGCCCTGCATCATCGCGATGCGGCCCATGCCGCACAGCGCCGGGCCGTTGCGCGGATCGATGGCGAGCGCGTTCTCGAACGCGGCGCGCGCCTCGGCGATGCGGCCCGCCTCGACGTGCAGCACGCCGAGGTTCGCCGCCGCTCCCGCGAGCCGCGGGTCGATGGCGAGCGCGGCCTCGAGGTGGCGGCGCGCGCCCTCGCCATCGCCCTCGAGGTCGCACGCTTCCGCGAGCAGCACCGCGGCATCGGCCATGTCGGGCCGCGTTGCGAGCGCTTGCGCGAGGTGCGTCCTCGCCCCGGCCGTATCGCCGAGGGCGAGGAGCACCGTGCCCAGGTTGAAATGCGCCGGCGCGTACGCGGGATCGAGCCGCGCCGCCTCGCGATGGGCCTGCGCCGCCTCCTCGAGCCTGCCCTGCTTGTGCAACGCGTTGCCGAGGTTCAGGTGCGCGCGCGGATAGCCGGGCGCGCACGAAACGGCCCGCCGGAACGCACTCTCGGCAGCCGCGAGCTGGTGCTCGTCCTCGAGACGCTGGCCCTGCACGATGTGGGCGTCGGCCGCCTCGTTCGGCCCGGCCGCGCCCGGTTTCGCCGCCGCATCCTTCTTTCCGGACAGCAGTCGGCCTAGAATTCCCATCTGTTCGCCCAACTCCGGGGAAAAAGGCCCATCCATGTTACTAGGCTGGTTCGACGCGCGCGCCGCCGTGCAATTCGCGCAGGCCACGGCCGCCGAGATCCGCCGGCTCATCCCGCCGAGCGACCGCGATCCCTCGAAGAAGGAGATCGGCAAGCGCATGAAGAAGCTCGAGCGCGTGATCCTCGAGACGAAGGCCTTCAGCCGCGGCAACCGGCTCAACTTCTACAAGAAGTCGCGGCTCGCGCGCGCCCTGCAGTCGTCGCTCACCGAGGCCGGCTACTCGAAGGAGTTTGTGAACGGCGTGGTCGAGCTGGTCGTCCTCAACCTCTGAATCACGCGCCGGCGGCGGCCTTGCGCCGCAGCACGATGACGTTGCCCGCCACGCTCACCGCGATGCCGACCACCGTCACCGCGTGCCAGCGGAAGCCCTCGAAGACCGCGGAGACCAGCAGCGCCACGATCGGCACCATGACGCCGATGTAGCCCGCGCGCGCCGCGCCGATGCGCTTGATGAGCGTGAGGTAGCCGGCGAAAGCGGCGATCGAGCCGAACAGCGCGAGGTAGGCGAGCGACAGCACGTAGCCCCACGTGGCCTCGAACGCGAGCGGCCGGCCGAGGGCCAGCGCGATCGCGAGCGACGACAGCGCCCCGTAGAACATGCCCCACGCCATCGTCGGCCACAACGGAAGGCGCGCGTCCTGGTTGCGGTGCGCGACGAGCGCGCCGAGGGACGAAACGACCACCGCGACGATGGTGTAGAACGCGCCGAGCGCCGTGCGCCGGTCGCCGGTGAGCTGGGCGAGCTCCGGCCAGAAAACGAGCGCGATGCCCGCGATGCCGAGGATCGAGCCGGCGATCATCGCGTCGGTCATCGTCGTGCGGAAGAAGAGCCGCATCCCGAGCATCGCGAGCAGCGGGCTCGCCGAGTAGCCGACCGCGACCAGCCCCGAGACCACGTTCTGCTCGGCGTAGTACACGTAGACGTAGCTCACGCTGAACATGAGCACGCCCTGCAACGCGATCCACGGGTGGGCGCGCGCGGGCAGCCGCAACGGCGCCTTGCGCAGCGCGCAGCCGGCGAACACGAGCAACGACGCGAGGAGGAAGCGGTAGAACACGCTCACCTCGGCGGCCACGCGCCCGAGCTGGAACGTGATCGCCAGCCACGTCGATCCCCAGATCGCCACGCACGCGGCGAAGAGCCGGATCGTGCCCAAGCTAGCGCGCGAGTCCCACGGCCGCGAGCACGAAGGCGAACGTGAACGCGAGCTCCTTCAGCGCGTCGTAGCGGCCCGAGGCGCCGCCGTGCCCCGCCTCCATGATGGTGCGCAGCAGGAGCGGGTTGCGGTCGGTCTTCAGCGTGCGCAGCTTCGCCACGTACTTCGCGGGCTCCCAGTACATCACCTGACTGTCGTTCAGCGACGTCTCCACGAGCATCGCGGGATACCCGCCGGGCCGCAGGTTGTCGTAGGGGGAATACGAGCGCATGTAGCGATAGTAGCCGGGCCGGTTCGGGTCGCCCCACTCGAGGTACTCGGGAACGGTGAGTGGCAGCGAGCGATCGAGCATCGTGGTGACCACGTCGAGGAACGGCACCTGCGCGACGACCGCGCGGAAGAGGTCGGGCCGCATGTTGACGACCGCGCCCATCAGCAGGCCGCCCGCGCTGCCGCCCTGGATCACGAGCCGGTCGGGCGCCGTGTAACGGCGGCGCACGAGCGTCTCGGCGCAAGCGATGAAATCGGTGAACGTGTTCTTCTTGCGCAGCAGCTTGCCGTCGTCGTACCAGAGCCGCCCGCGGTCGCCGCCGCCGCGCACGTGCGCGATCGCGAAGATCATGCCGCGGTCGAGCAGCGACACGCGCGCGGAGCTGAAGTACGGATCGATCGGGATGCCGTACGCGCCGTAGCCGTAGAGCAGCAGCGGCTGCGGCCCGTCCCGCCGCGACGACTTGCGGTAGACGAGCGAGATCGGCACGCGCGTGCCGTCGGCCGCGGTCGCGGTGATCGCCTCCGAGGCGTATTGCGCCGGATCGTAGCCGCCGAGGACCGGGTAGCGCTTGAGCAGGATGCGCTCGCCGGTGCGCACGACCTGCTCGTAGACCGAGCGCGGCGTGACCAGGCTCTCGTAGATGAACCGGAAGCGGTCGGTGTCGAACTCCGCGTTGGTGCCGGGTTGCGCCGAGTACACCGCCTCGTCGAACGCGATGTGGCGGCCCTTGCCCGTGGCGAAGTCGGTGACGCGCAGGCGCAGCAGCCCGCGATCGCGCTCGACCGCCACCCAGAAATCGCGGAAGACCTCGACGTCCTCGAGCATGACGAGCGGCCGGTGGGGCAGCACCTGGCGCCAGCGGCGCGGGCTCGGATCGGCGACCGGCGCGCGCACCAGGCGGAAGTTGCGCCCGCGATCGTTGGTGCGGATGAAGAACTCGTCGCCGCGGTGCTCGACGTAGTACTCGTGGCCCTTGCGACGGCGCAGCAGCACGCGCAGCTCGCCGCGCGGCTCGCCGGACGGCAGCACGCGGATCTCGGAGGTGTCCTTGCTCACGCAGGAGAGCACGATGAACGCCTCGCTGCGCGAGTCGCATACGCCGAGGTCGAAGAGCTCGTCGGCTTCCTCGTACACGACGCTGTCGTCACCCTCGAGCGTGAGGCGATGCAGCCGATAGCTGCGCTTCGTGGTCTCGTGCTCCTCCACGTAGAAGAGGGTCGCGCTGTCGGCCGCCCACGCGGTGGAGGTCACCCGCGCCGCCGTCGCGCGCGCAGCCTCGCCGCTCGCCAGGTCCTTCACGTGCAGCGTGTACTGGCGGAAGCCGGTGTAGTCGACGCTGTAGGCGAGCTGGGTGCCGTCGGGGCTCACGTCGAGCACGCCGAGCGCGAAATAGGCGCGGCCCTTCGCGAGCGCGTTCTCGTCGAGGAGGATCTCCTCGGGCGCGTCCATCGAGCCCTTGCGCCTGCAGTAGATCGCGTACTGCAGGCCCTGCACCTCGCGCTGGTAATACCAGTAGCCGCGGTGCCGGTAGGGAACGGTCTCGTCCGTCTGCTGGATGCGGGCGAGCATCTCGCCGTAGAGCGACTCGCGGAAGCCGTCGAGCGGCTTCATCACCGCCTCGGCGTAGCGGTTCTCGGCGTCGAGGTACGCGATGACCTCGCGGTCCTCCTTGTCGCGCAGCCAGTAATACGGATCGACACGGCGGTCGCCGAATTTCGCGAACACCTTGCGGCGCTGCGGCGCGACGGGAACGGGCGCCGCGTCCGGGTGGAGCGGCGAGGATTCGGGGCGGGGGTCGGACAGGAGCATGGCCGATCTGGCGGATGCCCGGCACGGCGAGGGCGGAAATTATACGGCCGCGCGGGGCGCCGTTCGTTCCCGCGGGCGCCGGGCCCGATTTTGCTATGCTGGGACTCCGTCCGGAGCCCTCCATGTTCGCCCTGAAGACGCCCGCCGCGGCCACGAAGGCCGAGCTTTACGCGACGCTCGTCGAGCAGGCGCGCGCGCTGCTCGAAGGCGAGCGCGACCGCATCGCGAACGCGGCGAACCTGGCCGCGCTCGTGTTCCACACGCTGCCGGAGCTGAACTGGGCCGGCTTCTACTGGTCCACTTACTCCGGCGACCTGCTCGTGGGCCCGTTCCAGGGCAAGCCCGCGTGCGTGCGCATCCCGCTCGGCCGCGGCGTGTGCGGCACGGCGGCGCGCGAGCGGCGCACGATCGTGGTTCCCGACGTGAACGCGTTCGCGGGGCACATCGCCTGTGACGGCGCCTCGCGCAGCGAGGTCGTCGTGCCCATCGTCGCCGCCGCGCGCGTGGCCGGCGTGCTCGACCTCGACAGCCCCCGCACCGGCCGCTTCGACGACGAGGATGCGCGCGGCCTCGAGGCCGTGGTCGCCGCGTTCATCGAGCGCACCGACCTCGCCTGACATGTCCTACATCGACGAATCCCTCGTTCCCGGCGAGACGGTGCTGCACCGCGCGCGCATCTCGTGGTGGTCGCAGTTCGGCCTCATCGTGCTCGGCATCGTGCTGCTCGTCGTCGTGGTCGGCCTCTTCTTCCTCTTCGCCGCGTGGATGCGCGTGCACTCGACCGAGCTCGCCATCACCAACAAGCGCGTGATCGCGAAGTTCGGCTTCATCAAGCGCAACACCGTGGAGATCAACCTCTCGAAGGTCGAGGCGGTGCGCGTCGAGCAGGGCGTCTGGGGACGGCTGCTGAATTTCGGCACGATCCTCATCACGGGCACCGGCGGCTCGATCGAGCCCCTGCCGAACATCGCCGATCCCCTCGTCTTCCGCCGCAAGTTCATGGAGGCGACCGACCGCCCCATGGCCATGCCGCGCTGAACGGGACGCACAACTTCCGGCGGGGAGGGTGACCGGATGACGCTGCGGTCATTGCTGGTCGACTTCAACTCGTACTTCGCCTCGGTGGAGCAGCAGGTCGAGCCGCGGCTGCGCGGCCGGCCGCTCGGCGTGGTGCCCATGCTCGCCGACACGACGGTGTGCATCGCCGCGAGCATCGAGGCCAAGACCTTCGGCGTGAGGACCGGCACCAAGGTGGCGGAGGCGCGAAGGCTCTGTCCCGGGATCGAGTTCGTCATCGCGCGCCACGAGCTTTACATCGACTACCACCATCGCGCGGTAGCCGCGGTCGACGCGGTGGTCCCGGTGCGCGCGGTGCTGTCGATCGACGAGATGGACTGCGAGCTCACGGGCCGCTGGCGCGAGCCGGCGCGCGCGCTCGAGCTCGCGCGCAGCGTCAAGGCGGCGCTCGCGCGACGCGTGGGCGAGCACCTGCGCACGTCCATCGGCATCGGGCCGAACACTTTCATCGCGAAGACCGCTTCGGACCTGGTGAAGCCCGACGGCCTCGTGCTCATCGAGAAACGCGAGCTGCCCGAGCGCCTTTTCGCCCTGCCCGTGCGCGCGCTCTCCGGCGTCGGCCGCCAGATGGAGAAGCGCCTCGCGAGCCACGGCATCCGCACGGTGCAGGAGCTGTGCGCGCGCTCGCGCGACGAGCTGCGGGCGATCTGGGGCGGCGTCGGCGGCGAGGTGATGTACGACCGCCTGCGCGGCGAGGCGCAGCACGAGCACGCCGCGGACCTGGGCTCGATCTCCCACTCGAGCGTGCTCGGCCCCGAGGGCCGCAACCCGCGCCACGCCTTCGCCGTGCTGAACCGCCTCGCGCAGAAGGCGGCGATGCGCCTGCGCAAGGCCGGGTGCTATGCGACGCGGCTCTCGATCGACATCAAGTACCTCGACGGCGGCCACTGGGGCGCCGAGATGCGGCTCGTGGACACGCAGGACACGCAGACCTTCCTGCACGCGCTCGACAAGCTGTGGGCGAAGCGCCCCGGCAACGCTCGCACGATCCTGCGCGTGGGCATCGCCTACTCGGGCCTGGTGACCGAGGCGAACCACACCGGCTCGCTCTTCGCCGCCGACGAGCGCTCGCGCGCCCTCTACGCCGCGCTCGACCGGTTGAACGCGCGCTTCGGCAAGCAGGCGGTGTACTTCGCGAGCGCGCACGAGGCGCGCGACCGCGGCGGGCTCGCCATCGCCTTCAACCACATCCCCGATCCCGAGACGGACAAGTAAGGCGTTTGGAACCACAGATGAAGAAGGATGGGGTTCACGAAGGATACAGCGGCAACTTGGCACTGATCCGATGGCACGGAGCACTCATTTGTGTTCATCCGTGTTCATCCGTGGTTCCAATGCATTTGATGCGTGTTCATCCGTGGTTCCAGCGCCTTCACAAAGGTAGCCACGCGCGCGCGGTAGAATGCGCGTTTCGCTCGGGCGGGGCGTGAGCCCGCCGGCGACGAGCGCGACCCCCATGAGCCTCACCCTCTGGCTGACCTATTTCGCCGCGACGATCGTGCTCTCGCTCACGCCCGGGCCCGGCGTGTTCTCGTGCCTGTCGAGCGGGCTGAACCACGGCTTGCGCCTCGGGCTCTGGAACGGGGTCGGCATGCAGGTCGCCAATGCGATCCTCGTCGCCATCGTCTCCCTCGGCCTGGGCGCGATCCTGCTCACCTCGGAGACGCTCTTCGCGCTCGTGAAGTGGCTGGGCGTGGCCTACCTCCTTTACCTCGGCATCGTAACGTGGCGCTCGCGCCCGCGCACGTTCGAGCGCGACCGCGACGACTCGGCGCGCACGCCGCGCCAGGTGTTCGTGCGCGGCTTCCTGGTGAACATCACCAACCCGAAGGGCGTCATCTTCTTCGCGGCGATCCTGCCGCAATTCATCGACGTGTCGCGCCCGCAGCTCGCGCAATACGCGATCTTCGCGGCGACCACCTTCGCGGTCGATCTCGTGGTGATGACCGGCTACACGGCGCTTGCCGCGCGCGTGATGCGCGTGATGAAGGAACCGGCGCACCTGCGGTGGGTCAATCGCACCCTGGGCGGGACGTTCATCGCCGCGGGAATCGCGCTCGCCGGGTTCCGGCGCGCGGTCTCCGCCGCGGCGTGATTCAACCACAACAAGGAGAGACACATGACGATCAAGGTCGGCGACCGGCTTCCCGAGGGCAAGCTGCAGGAGTTCATCGAGACCGAGCGCGAGGGCTGCAGCATCGGGCCCAACACGTTCGACGTGCAGAAGGAGGCGAAGGGCAAGAAGATCGCCATCTTCGGCCTGCCCGGCGCATTCACGCCGACGTGCTCGGCGAAGCACGTGCCGAGCTACCTGCAGAACTACGACAAGCTCAAGTCGAAGGGCGTGGACGAGATCTGGTGCCTCTCGGTGAACGACCCGTTCGTGATGGGCGCGTGGAGCAAGGACCAGAAGGCCGGCAACCGCATCCGCTTCATGGCCGACGGCAGCGCCGATTACACGAAGAAGCTCGGCCTCGAGCTCGACCTCGTCGCGCGCGGCATGGGCATGCGCTGCCAGCGCTTCTCGATGCTCGTGGACGACGGCGTGGTGAAGTCGCTCAACGTCGAGGCGCCGGGCAAGTACGAGGTGTCGAGCGCGGAGAAGATGCTCGAGCAGGTGTGAGCGCCGGAGCGGCCGCCCGCGCGGCGGCCGCTACTTGTGGGTGCCGAGCACCTGGATCGCCACGATCGCGGCGATCACGGCGAGCACCAGGAGCGCGATCTTCCACCACGACTTCGGGCTCTCGCCGGAGACCTCGCCCGTCTGGCCGTTCACCGTGATGTGGTAGACGCGATCGCGATACCGGTACGCGGTCGTCCACACGGGCAGCAGCAGGTGGCGGAAGCCGATGTCGGCGTAGCGCGTCGCGAGCGAGGCGATGCGTTGGTGGTCGCCGCCGATGTCCTGGCGCACGAGCGATTCCACGGTGGCATCGATCTGCTCCTTCGCCAGCACGAACGCCTCGCGCAGTCCCACGCGATAGGCCTGCGCCTGGAAGCCGCTCACGAACTCGGGCTGGTACGGGACGAGCGCCGCAAGGTTCCAGCGCCCGAGCGCGCCGAGGTCGTAGTGCAGCACGAGCGGACCGAGCGCAAGCCTGGGCATCGCCGCGGCCGCGAACACGAGCACGTCCTTGTGGAAGTGGCCGACGTGCCCCGAGGCGGGCGTCCAGCGCGTGTGGCGCACGCGCCGCGCCTCGGTCACCGTCTCGCCGGAGGCGTTGCGCGTGGTCACGTTCTCCGTGGTCTCGTAATCGTCACCGCGCTCGCCGGTGTAGTCGGTCGCGGTGCGGCAGTCGTAGCACCAGAACGGCAGGTACGCGCCGGTGAGCGCCGCGTCGGTCTGGGCGTAGCGGCGCAGATCCGACGGCGCGAGCCAGCGGTGCTTGAGCCAGTCGCGGAACGATTCCTGCGCGCGCGCCTTCTCGACGGCGAAGGGCAGGATGCCGGCGGGCTTGACCTGGCGATGCGCGTAGCCCGCCTCGACGATGGGCGCGCCGCAGAACGCGCAGGCGCCCGCGAACACGCCCTCGCCCAGCGTCTGGTCCGCGCCGCACTTCGAGCAGCGCACGCGCTCCTCCTCGTGCGTCGGCGCCTCGCTCTCGAGGCGCGCGAGCGTCGCCTCGTAATCGGCATCGCCGACGGTGCCGCCGGCGAGCGCGATCGCGTTCTCCGTCCCGCAGTACGGGCACTTGAGCTTGTTCGTGCCCGGCGCGAACGCGAGCTTCGCCCCGCAATGCGTGCACGGGAACTCGCGTGTCGCGCTTTCCCCGGCGACGGGCCCGACCGCGGCGTCGCTCATGGCGTGCGCCCCGGCTTCCTCAGGTCGGGATCGGCGGAGGGACGTCGGCGAAGAGCGGCGCGAGCTCCGGCACCTCGGCCGCGCGGATCCACTGCGCCATGCCGTTCCTCCACACGAGCGAGTCGCGCGAGAACTGGCCCGACGCGAGCTGCTGGCGCAGCGCGGCCACGTCGAACGGACCGCTCGCCTTGCCGGCGATGGCGACGTGGAATCCGCCCGCGCCCGGTACCGGCGGCGGCGAGCCCGCCACGCCCGCGCCCATGGCGTTCATCATCTGCGCGCCCATCGCGATGCCCGCGCCGACGCCCACGCCGGCGCCCGCCGCGCCGCCGGGATTGTTCGCCGCGTCGCGGATCGAGCTCGCCGCCTCGTACTGCGCGTACGCCTGCACGTTGCCGATGGCGGCCATCGCGCCGCGCGCGTCGATCGCCTTCTCGACTTCCGACGGCAGGCCGATGTCCTGCACCTGCACCTCGACGAGCTCGAGGCCGAGCGTCTCGAACTCCGCCTGCAGCCGGTCGCGCAGGCGCGCGCCGATGTCGCCGATCTTCGCCGACATCTCGACGACCGGAATGCCGAGCTCGGGCAGCACCTCCTTGATGCGCAGCCCGATCTTGCCGCGCAGGTTGTCCTGCACCTGCTCGACCGTGAAGCGGCCTTCCGTGCCGACGAGGTCGCGCACGATCACGCCCGGGTCCTTCGCGCGGATCGCGTACAGGCCGAACGCCGTGGCGCGCACGAGGCCGAATTCCCTGTCGCGCATGATCGCCGGCCCCGGCGTTCCCCACTTGAGGTCGGTGAACTTGCGCGTCGAGATGAAGTAGACCTCGGCCTTGAACGGGCTCTCGAAGCCGTACTTCCAGCCCTTGAGCGTCGCGAGGATCGGCAGGTTCTGCGTCGTGAGCGTGTAGGTGCCGGGCTTGAACACGTCGGCGAGCTTGCCCTCCTCGACGAACGCGGCGCCCTGGCCTTCGCGCACGACGAGCTTGGCGCCGTACTTGATCTCGTTCTGGTAGCGCTCGAAGCGCCATGCCAAGGTGTCGTGCGTGTCGTCGAGCCATTCGACGATGTCGACCAGCTCGCCGCGCAGCTTGTCCCACAGGGTCATGACCGCAGCCTCCGTTCGTCGAAGCGTCGGCGTAAGGTACCCTTGCTCGTCGTCGAACACAATCGGATCGCGCCTTGGCCTTCACCGTCTCGTCCCTCCACGTCTATCCTGTCAAGGGCCTCAAGGGCATTCCCGTCGAGCGCGCGCGCTGCACGCCGCGCGGCCTCGAGCACGACCGCCGCTGGATGGTCGTGGACGCGCACGGCCGCTTCATGTCGCAACGCGAGCATCCGCGCATGGCCACGATCTGGACCGACCTCGCGCCGGGCGCCGTGGTCCTCGCCGCTCCCGACGCGGAGCCCCTCGAGCTCGTCACGCCGGGAAATGCGCCGGCCGCCACGGTGCGCGTCTGGTCGAGCACGTGCGAGGCGCTCGTGGCGCCGCCGGCGGCGAACGCGTGGATCTCCGAATGTCTCGAGCAGGACTGCCGCCTCGTCTACATGCCCGAGGGGACGCAGCGCTACTCGAACGAGCGCTACGCGGGTCCGGGCCGGCTCGTGAGCTTCGCGGACGGCTATGCGCTCCTCGTGATCGGCCAGTCCTCGCTCGACGACCTCAATGCGCGACTCGCCCGGCGCGGCCATGTGACTCTGCCGATGAACCGCTTCCGGCCGAGCCTCATGGTGGCCGGGGCGCCGGCGTACGCGGAAGACGGCTGGTCGCGCATCCGCGTGGGCGAGGCGCGGCTGCGCGCGGCGAAGCCGTGCGGGCGATGCCAGGTGACGACGACCGACCAGTCGACCGGCGAGGTGCGCGGCCCCGAGCCGCTCGCGACGCTCGGCGAATACCGTCAGAGCGAGGAGTTCGGCATCATGTTCGGCATGAACTTCGTGGTCGAGGAACCGGGCCGCATCGCCGAGGGCGACGCGGTCACGCTCGAATAGCGCGCAAGGCGCGGGGAGAGGCGATGGGATCCAGCGACAATGCGCGCACGGTGCGCGCGGCGGTGGTGCAGGCGGGCGCCGTGCCCTTCGACGCCGACGCGTGCGTCGACAAGGCCGTGCGCCTCATCGGCGAGGCAGCGCAGCGCGGCGCGCGCGTGATCGTCTTTCCGGAGGCTTTCGTTCCGGGCTACCCGAAGGGACTGAACTACGGCTTGGTGGTCGGCGCGCGCGATCCCCAGGGACGCGAGGAATTCCGCCTCTACCTCGAGGCCTCGATCCCGGTGCCCGGGCCGCACACGCGCCGCCTCGGCGAAGCGGCGAAGGCGCACGGCGTGCACGTGGTGATCGGCGTGATCGAGCGCGACGGCGGCACGTGCTATTGCACCGTGCTCTTCTTCGGGCCCGACGGCGCGCTCGCCGGCAAGCACCGCAAGCTCATGCCCACGGCGCTCGAACGCATGATCTGGGGATTCGGTGACGGCTCGACGCTCACCGCGGTCGACAGTCCCTACGGGCGCATCGGCGCGGTGATCTGCTGGGAGAACTACATGCCGATGCTGCGCATGGCGATGTACGCGAAGAACGTCGCGCTCTACTGCGCGCCGACCGCCGACGATCGCGACACGTGGCTGCCCTCGATGCGCCACGTCGCGCTCGAGGGGCGCTGCTTCGTGCTCACCGCGTGCCAGTTCATCCGCAAGCGCGACTTCCCCGCGAGCGTGCGCATGGCGCTCGGCGATTCGCCCGACGCGGTCATCATGCGCGGCGGCAGCGCGATCGTGAGCCCGCTCGGCCAGGTGCTCGCGGGGCCGGACTTCGAGGGCGAGACCATCCTCAGCGCGGATCTCGACCTCGGCGAGATCGCGCGCGGCAAGTTCGACTTCGACGTCTCGGGCCACTACGCGCGACCCGACGTCTTCCAGCTCGTGGTGAACGAGGCGCCCGCGGCGCCGGTGGTCAGCAAGCCCGGTCGCTGACGCGACCTGCCTTGCTTGCCTGGCGGGTCAAGGCGTGTGGTTTCACTGCTCTAGTCATTTCAAGCGCGGAGCGCGTGGACGGCGAGCGCTGCCCAGCCGGCGATGAAGGCGAGCCCGCCGACGGGCGCGACGGGACCGGGAGAGCGCCCGGTCAGCGCGAGATACCAGAGCGCGCCGCAGAAGAGCACGATCCCGAGCGCGAACAGCGTCCCGGCCGCGGCGAGCCACGCCGACAGGCCGCTGCGCGCGACGAGCGCGACCGCGACCATGCCGAGGCCGTGCACGAGCTGGTAGAGCACGGCGGTCTGGAGCAGCCGCGCCGCATCGGGATGCGCCGCACCCTTGGCGGCATGCGCCGCGAAGGCGCCGAGCGCGACGCCGATCGCCATCACGAGCGCCCCCAGCGTGAGGAACGTGCGGTCCATGCGATCAGCGTTCGGTCCCGGCCGCGAGCGCGCTGTCCGCCGCGGCGGGCGCGTGGCGCGTGCGCAGCAGGAACGAAGCGAGCGCCGGCAGCAGGAAGATCGCTCCCAGCATGTTGAGGAAGAACATGAACGCCAGCAGGACGCCCATATCGGCCTGGAACTTGAGCGCCGAGAACGCCCACGTCCCCACGCCGATCGTCATCGTGACCGCCGTGAAGACCATCGCCGTGCCGCGTTCGTTCAACGCCTCGAAGAACGCCGCGGCGAGCGGCTTGCCCTCCTCGAGGTGCAGCTCGATGCGGTCGTAAAGATAGATGCCGTAGTCGACGCCCACGCCCACGCCGAGCGCGACCACCGGCAGCGTGGAGACCTTGAGCCCGATGCCCAGCGCGGGCATCAGCGCCTCGCACAGCACCGAGACGATCGCGAGCGGGACGAGGATGCACAGCGTGGCGCGCAGGCTGCGGAAGATCGCCATGCACATCACGAAGAGCGCGCCGAAGATCGCGAAGTTCATCTGCCAACGCGCGCGCGCCACCGCCTCGTTGGTCGCCGCCGCCACGCCCATGTTCCCCGTCGCGAGCTCGAAGGAAAGGTGCGGCGTCGGGTGCGCGGCCACGTACGACTTGACCGCCGCGACCAGCCGCGCGAGCGTCTCGCCCTGCTGGTCGGTGGTGTTCACGAGGATCTGCATCGCGCTGCAGTCCGGATTCAGCAGTCCCGTGGAGGTGTCGATCGGCGTGACCGCCTGCGCCATCACCTGCGGATCGCGCGGCAGCTGGCGCCACTTGATGTTGCCCTCGTTGAAGCCCGCGTTCACCACCTTGGCGAGCGCCCCGAGCGAGATCACCGACTGCGTCCCCGGGACGTTCTGCATGAACCAGTCGAAGCGGTCGATCGCGCTCATGATCTCGTAGTTCGTGCACGCGCCTTGCACGCCCTGCGTCTGCGCGACCACGCCGAGCGTGTTCACGCCGATCGCGAACTTGCGCGCGATGACGTCGTTGTCGCGGTTGTAGCGCGAGTCGGGCCGCAGCTCGGGCACGCCGATGCCGTAATCGCCGATCTTGAGCCGGTGCGTCTGCACGATGCCGAGCCCCAGCACGACGGCCGCCGTGGCCACGATCGCGGTCGCCCGGCGCGGCTCGACGCAGCGCGCGGCCGCGCGCCACAGGCGGTCGGCGCGGCTCTCCTGGTACGCCTCGCGCGCGAGCACGGGCTTCGCGAGCGTGAGGTGCGACAGCAGCAGCGGCAGCAGCACCTTGTTCGTGAGGATCATCCAGCCGACACCGAGCGAGGCCGTGATGCCGAGCTCGCGCACGATCGCGATCGGGATCAGCATGATCACCGCGAAGCCGAGCACGTTGGTGAGCAGCGCGAACGTGCCGGGGATGAAGAGCTTCGCGAACGCGCGCTTCGCCGCGGTGAGGCTGTCCACGCCCCCCACCACCTCGCGCTCCCAGGTCTTGGTCATCTGCACCGCGTGCGAGACGCCGATCGAGAAGATGAGGAACGGCACGAGGATCGAGAGCGGATCGATGCCGAAGCCGAGCAGCGGCAGCGTGCCGAGCAGCCAGAGCACCGGCAGCATCGCCACGGCGAGCGCGACCAGGGTGAGCTTCACGTCCTTGACGAACCACAGCATCAGCACGAGCGTGATGGCGAACGCCACGCCGAAGAAGACGATCACCCCGCGCGCGCCGTCGCGGATGTCGCCCACCGCCTTCGCGAACCCGATGATGTGCACGGTCTGCCCGTCGCCGGTGTACCTGGCGCGCAGCTCCTCGAGCTTGCGCGCGAAGTCGAAATAGTCGAGGCGCTGGCCGGTCTGCGGATCGATCTCGAGCAGCCCCGCGACGACGAGCGCGCCGGAAAAGTCGGTCGCGACCGTGCGCCCCACCTCGCTCGACTTGTTCACGTTCGAGCGCACCGTGGCGAGGTCCGCGTCGGTGCCCTGGAAGTTCGCCGGGATCACGTTGCCGCCGGCGAAGCCCTCCTCGATCACCTCGATGAAGCGCGTGTTCGGCGTGAAGAGCGACTTCACGCTCGGCCGGTCGACGCCGTTCAGCAGGAAGACGTCGTCGGTGAGCGCCTTCAGCTTCGCCATGTACGGCCGCGTGAAGATGTCGCCTTCCTGCTGCATGAGCGCGATGGCGATGCGGTTCGCGCCGCCGAACTGCTTCTCGTACTGGCGGTACACCTTCATGTACGGGTGCTCGAGCGGCACCATCTTGTTGAACCCGGCGTCGACGGCGAGGCGCGAGGCCGAGGCGGCGAAGAGCAGCGTCACCAGCGCGAAGAGCACCAGCCACACGCGCCGCCAGCCGAAGATGACCGCGGAGACCGCGTCGATGAAGCGGGCGAGCTTCATCGAGCGCGACCCGGCAGCGGCAGCGCGCGTGCGCCGTCCTCGCCCACGAGCAGCACGCGCTCGCCGCCGTCGCCCACGGCGGTCGAGAAGATGCGCGTGGAGCCGGTCGCGAGCGGCACGAACGAGCGCCCGTCGTCGCGGCTCACGAGCGCGGTGCCCGCCGCGCCCGCGAGCACGAGCGTGCCGTCCGCGAGGCGCGTGCCGCCCATCAGCGTCGCGCTCGAGGCGTTGTCGACCGCCTGCCAGCTGCGGCCGCCATCGCCGGAGCGGTAGATGTGCCCGCGCAGGCCGAAGGCGACGATCGCGCCATCCGCCGCGACCACCGCGCCGAAGAGCGAGCCCTTGTACGGCGAGGCGAGCGGCGACCAGGTGCGGCCCGCGTCCTCCGAGGCGAGGATCGTGCCCTCCTCGCCCACGATCACCAGGCGCTGCCCGGCGAGGCGCACGATGCCGTTGTAGTGGCGATCGCCCTCGGCGATGCGGCGCGCGGCCCAGTGGGCGCCGCCGTCGCTCGTCTCGTAGTACGCGCCGTAGGCGCCGACGGCGATGCCCGCCTCGGGCGAGAGCATCAGCACGTCGAGGAGCGGGCGGTTTTCCGCGGCCGCGGAGAATTGCTGCGTCCAGCTCTCGCCGCCGTCGCGCGTGGCGAGGATCACCGAATCGTGGCCGACCGCCCAGCCGTTCTTCGCGTCGACGAACTGCACCGCGGTGAGCATCGGCGCCTCGGGCGCGCGCGCGCGGCTCCAGCTCGCGCCGCCGTCGTCCGAGAAGACGATGTAGCCGCGGTCGCCCACCGCGATCACGCGCGATCCCGCGCGCGCCGCATCGACCAGGACGAGGCGCGCGACCGTCGCCGCGGGCAGCGGCCCGGACGCGGGCAGGATGTCGCCGACGGGGACCGCGGCGGCGGCGAGCGCGAGCGCGCCCGCCGTCGCCACCGCGGCGAAGACCCTCGTCACGCCGCGCGCGGCGGCGCGAGCGCGTTCAGCGCGTGCCGATGCCGCGCAGGTTGGCCGGGGTGTAGTCCGCGGCCGTACGCTTGAGCGGCTCGTAGATCACCTTCTCTTCGTTGCGCAGCCCCATCGCGATGTAGCGGCCGGATTCGAGGTCGTTGTGCACCTCGAGGCCCGCGTACCACATGGGGATGTTGTACCAGTTGTAGTTGTGCTGCTCGGCCACGCGCCACAGCTGCCCGCGCCCGTCGTACGCGTCGATCGCGAGCACGGCCCAGCTGTCCTCGTCGATGTAGAACGTGCGGCGCGAGTAGATGTGGCTCATGCCGGGCTTCAACGTCGAGTCCACGACCCACACGCGGTGCAGCTCGTAGCGCGCGAGGTCCTGGTTGATGTGGCCGGCCTTGAGGATGTCGGGGTACTTGTACTTCGGATTGTCGAGCTCGTACGAGTTGTACGGGACGTAGATCTCCTTCTTGCCGACGAGCTTCCAGTTGTAGCGGTCGGTCGCGCCGTTGAACATGTTGAAGTCGTCGTTGGTGCGCAGGCCGTCGGCGGCCGTCCCCGGGTTGTCGTAGGCGACGTTCGGCGCGAGGCGCACGCGGCGCTGGCCGGGGTTGTAGGTCCACGCGCTCCTCGGTTCCTTCACCTGGTTCACCGTCTCGTGCACGAGCAGGATGTAGCCGGCGAGCCGCGCGGGCGCGGTCGTGACCTGCAGGTAGTTCAGGATCAGGTTCGGCTCGCGTTGCGAGGGCTGCTTCGTGAGGCACGCGCCGTACTGGAAGTCGTATTCGTACTGGAACTTCACGGGCACGTAGCTGCCGTCGCGCGTGACGGCCGCCTGCGCCCAGTCCACGCCGTAGGTCTCGCCGCGGTAGCGCAGCAGCGTGTTCCAGATCGCCTCGGTGCCGTCCTTCGGGATCGGGAACGGGACGCCGCCGCTGCAGCCGTCGACGCCGTTGCCGCCGGGCGCGAGCTTCGCCTTCGCCGCGCACTGCTTCGTCTCCTCGTAATGGCACGCGGGGAACGCGGCGGTGCGCCGGGTCGGATACACGACCATCTTGTAGTCCGGGTACTTGCGGAGCATCGCCACCTGTCCCGGCGTGAGGTTGTCCTTGTACTTGTCGACGCTCTTCCCGTCGATGGTGAAGAGCGGCTTGTCGGACGCGAACGGATCCGGGTAGTGGCCGCCTTCCTTGTATCCGGCGACCGGCCGGGTGATGCCGCCGTCCCATGCGGGGATCGTGCCCGCGGCGTTGCCCGCCTTCTCCGCGCCGAGCGGCGTGAGCGTGGTGCCGAGCTTCGCGAGGTCGGCGGCCGAGAGCTGCGCGGCGGCCGGCGTGGCGAACGCGGCGGCGACCGCGAGGGCAGCCCAGGTTTTCTTCGAGGTGGCCAGCAGCATGGATTCCTCCCAGTGCGTTTTCTTCACGGTGCGCCTCAGAACGAGTAGCTCACCGAGATCGAGTAGAAGTCGCGGTCGCTCAGCGGGTTCGCGCTCGAGCACCAGCTCGCGGGCTGGCCCGGCGGGATCGGTGCCGCGCCCGGCGGGACCACGTCGGTGCCGCAGAACGTCTTGCCGCCGAAGTAGGTCGTGTACTGCGCGTCGACGAGCCACTTGCGCTGGTATTCCCAGGACGCGCCGACGGAGAGCGACTTCACGCCCTCGTTGAAGACCGGCCCGAAGCCGTGCACGTCGTGCGAGAACGCGACGCGCGGGGAGACGTTGCCGTTGAAGACGAGGTTGCTGTACTCCAGGCGGCCGAGCAGCCGGTAGCCCCACGACGTGCTCGTCACGAAGCCGCCGGGCTGCACCGAGTAGGCCTGCGAGATGAGCGCGCCGTACGGCGTCACGGGCAGGTAGTTCGCGGCGCCGTTGAACTTCACATCCGTGGGCAGGTTGTGGAAGAAGTCCATGCCCACCTCGCCCACGACGACGAGGTTGTCGGACGCGAGCAGGTTCGGCCACGACTTGGTGCCCGTGAACTGCAGCTGGCTCATTTTCACGCGGCGATAGCCCTGGATGTAGGTGCCGTCGGGAACGAGCGCCGCGGCGGTCGCGCCGATGGGCGCGCCGGGAATCTGCGTGAAGCCCGTGATCATGTTCGGGAAGCCGAGCGCCGCGAGCACCACGTCGGCGCTCTCGAGCTGCAGCGGCTGGTTGGGTCGGTACGAGTATTCGCCCTGCAGGGCCACGCCCCAGGGTCCCGCGGTGTTGAAGCTCAGGCCGTAGAGCTTGATGTTCTCCGGATACTCGGCGAAGTAGTTGGCGAGCCCGCGATGGCAGAGGCCGGCCCCGGACAGCGTCGCGTTCGCGCAGATCGGCGCCATCAGCGGTCCGCCCGTGAGGATCGAGGTGGCGCCGCCGTGCGTGAGCTGTCCCACGGTCGTGCTGAGGATCGGCGTGCGGCTGTGATAATTCTCGAAGTAGAAACCGAACTCGGTGTCGTGCAGCTGCGTGGCGAAGTAGCGCAGCGCGACGCCGTACTGGCCGTTGTCGCTCGGGTTGCGATCGTTCGCGCGCGGGATCCAGAACGAGGCGGCCGGATCGAACGGCCCGTAGAGCGCGGCCGCGGTCGCGCTGATCACGGGGATCCCGGGCGGCACGAAGTTGGTGGGCGGCGCCCGATCGTCGTGGCGGCGTCCGAAGGACAGGATCAGCCGGTCCGCATCCTCGGACAGGACGTCGTTGTCCGAAAAGTACGAGCCCTTCGGATCGAGGCGGATCTTGTCCCAGTTGGTGAGGTAGAAGCCTTCGAGCGTGGCGCTCTTCGTGATCTCCTGGCTCGCCCACACGCCCGTGGTCGGGATGAACGCCTCCTTGAGCTCGGAGCCCGGACTGCGCAGCTTGGACAGGTCCACCGGGCTGATGACCCCGATGCCGCCCGGAATGAACGTGCTCTCGCCCCAGTTGATCACCTGGCGGCCGGCGCGCAGGTGCAGCACCTTGCCCGCCGGCTCGAACGCCGCGCTCACGAAGCCGTCGAGGCCGACGACGTCCTTGCCCAGGCGCTTCTTGCCGGTCTCGCCCAGCTTGTCGCTGTCGTGCAGGTCGAAGTCGTAGTACGCGGTGCCGCGGCCGAAGAAGCCGAAGTTCCGGTACTTGAGCTCCAGGTCGGAGGTCGCCTTGACCAGGTTGGCGAACGGATGGCCCTTGTCGAAGTTGAGGTCGCCGTTGTCGCCGTTCACGGAGCGCGCGGTGCCGCCGTTCGCGATGCCGATCAGGGCGGGATCGCGGCTCGACGCGCGCACGGAGATGCCGTAGCTCACCGTCGTGTCGAGGCTGGCGCTCAGGCCGTTGTCGAAGTCGAATTGCAGGGCGAAGGCCGGTGCGGCGCCGAGCAGGGCGAGGGCGAGCGCGAGCGGCTTGACGCGGTAACGCAAAGCGCGGGTCATGGCGGTTCCTCCACTGGTTTCGTTGTTGCGGCCGCGCGGACGCCGCGCGCGGCCGTTCGTTTTTTCGCGGCCTATCGTGCCATCAATGCAGCGCCTCGAAAAGTCCTGCGGCGCCCATGCCGGTGCCGATGCACATCGTGACCAGGCCGTACTTGCCGCCCGCGCGCCTGAGGCCGTGCACGAGCGTGGCGGTGCGGATCGCGCCGGTCGCGCCGAGCGGGTGCCCCAACGCGATCGCGCTGCCCTGCGGGTTCACCTTCCCGGGATCGAGGCCCAGCTCGCGGATCACCGCGAGCGACTGCGCGGCGAACGCCTCGTTCAGCTCGACCCAGTCGACGTCGTCCTGCTTCACGCCGTGGGCGGCCAGGACCTTCGGGATCGCCTTCACCGGGCCGATGCCCATGATGTCCGGAGGGACGCCCGCGACCGCGAAGCCGGCGAAGCGTGCGAGCGGCTTCGCGCCGTAGCGCTGCATCGCGCGCTCGCTCATCAGCACGACGGCGGCCGCGCCATCGGACATCTGCGAGCTGTTGCCGGCGGTCACCGTGCCGCGTGCGGCGAAGACCGTGCGCAGCTTCGCGAGCGCCTCGAGCGTCGTGTCGGGCCGCGGGCCCTCGTCGGCCTCGGCGCGGCGGCGCAGGTGCACGATCTCGCCGTGGGCCAGGTCCGGTTGCGCGTCGTCGATGTCGTAGGGCACGATCTCGTCGCGGAAGGCGCCCGCGGACACCGCGCGCGCCGCCTTCTGGTGGCTCGCGACCGCGAACGCGTCCTGGTCCTCGCGCGAGACCTTCCACTGCGCGGCGACCTTCTCCGCGGTGACGCCCATGCCGTAGGCGATCGCCACGTTCTCGTTGCGGTACACCGCGTCGTTCAACGCGACCTTGTGGCCCATCATCGGCACCAGCGACATCGACTCGGTGCCGGCCGCGACCACGACGTCGTCATCCCCGGTGCGGATGCGGTCCGCCGCGAGCGCCACCGCCTGCACACCCGACGAGCAGAAGCGGTTGATGGTCATCGCCGGCACGCTGTCGGGAAGGCCCGCGAGCAGCACGCCGATGCGCGCGACGTTCATGCCCTGCTCGGCCTCGGGCATCGCGCAGCCCACGATCACGTCGGCGATGTCCTTCGGGTCGAGCCCCGGCACGCGCGCGACCGCGCCCTTCAGCACGTGCGCGAGCATGTCGTCGGGCCGCACGTTGCGGAACATGCCGCGCGGTGCCTTGCCCACGGGCGTGCGCACGGCCGCCACGATATACGCATCCTGTACTTGCTTGCTCATCTCACTCTCCTTCGCCCGTCGCGATGGCTGGCGTTTCCCGGGATCCACCGGCGTTCATCTGCGTTCGGCTCTAGTTGCGCAGCGGCTTGCCGGTCTTGAGCATGTGCTCGATGCGTTCCTGCGTCTTCGGCGTCTTCGCGAGCGCGACGAAATGGCGGCGCTCGAGGTCGAGCAGCCACTTCTCGTCCACCCTGCTGCCCGGCTCAATCGCGCCGCCGCACAGGATCTCCGCGATGCGCGAGGCGATCTCGTAGTCGTGCCCGGAGATGAAGCCGCCTTCCTTCATGTTCACCGCGAGCATCCTGAGCGTGGCGATGCCCGTATCGCCGGCGACGGGAACCTGCGCGGGCGCCAACGCCGGGCGCGTCCCGGCCTCGGCCATGCCGCGCGCCACCTGCTTCGCGACGTAGAGCAGCTCGGCGGGATGGAAGACGACGACGTCGGCCTCGCGCAGGTAGCCCATCTCGCGCGCGTGCTCGGCGCTCTTCGAGGCTTCGCCCATCGCCACCTGGCGGAAGGCGCGCTGCAGCTCGGGGAAGGCGTCGCCGCCCTTGGCCCACGCGGCGCTGCGCACCGCGAGCTCCTTCAGGCCGCCACCGGCGGGCAGCAGCCCCACGCCGGCCTCGACCAGGCCGATGTAGCTCTCGAGCGCGGCCACGACGCGCTGCGCGTGCATCGCGAACTCGCAGCCGCCGCCGAGCGCGAAGCCTTCCACCGCCGCGACCGTGGGCACGAGGCAGTACTTGAGCCGCTGCGTCGTCGACTGGAAGAGCGCGATCATGCGGTCGACCTCGTCGTACCTGCCGGCCTCGAGCGCCTCGAGCGCCGCCTTGAGGTCGGCGCCGACCGCGAAGGGCGGCTCGTGCCACAGCACCAGCGCATCGAAGCCGCGCTCGGCCTCGTCGATCGCGCGGGTGAGCGACTCGAGGAGCGGCGTGCCCGCCGAATGCATCTTCGTCTTGAACGAGGCGATCGCGATGCCGTCGCCCTGGTGCCAGAGGCGCAGCGCGTCGTCCTCGAACACGGTGGCGCCGCGATCGTGCGGCGCTTCGCCGAGCACCTGCTCGGGGAAGAGCTGGCGCCGATACACCGGCAATGGCGAGCGCGCGTGCAGCGTGCCGTCGGCGGCCGAATACGAGCCCTGCGGCGCGTGCACGCCGTCGCGCCCGTCGGTGACCCACGCCGGCAGCGGCACGTTCGCCATCGACTTGCCGGCCGCGATGTCCTCGCCGATCCACGCGGCCACCGGCTTCCAGCCCGCCGCCTGCCACGACTCGAACGGCCCGCGCTTCCAGCCGAAGCCCCACCGGATCGCGAGATCGACGTCGCGCGCGCAATGCGCGATCTCGGCGAGGTGCACCGCGCAGTAATGGAAGACGTCGCGGAAGACCGACCACAGGAACTTCGCGTGCGGATGGGTGCTCGCCCGCAGCTTCGCGAGCTGCTGCGCCGGGTTCCTCTCCTTCAGGATCTCGGCGACCTCGGGCGCGATCGCACCCGCCGCGGGCCGGTAGTCGCCGCGCGCGAGGTCGAGGACCTGGATCTCCTTGCCCTTCTTCACGTAGATCCCGGCGCGCGTCTTCTGCCCGAGCGCGCCCTTGGCCACCAGCTGCGCGAGCCAGTGCGGCGACTTGTAGTACGCGGCCCACGGGTCGTTCGGCAGGGTATCCGCCATCGTCTTGATGACGTGCGCCATCGTGTCGAGCCCCACCACGTCCGCGGTGCGGTAGGTCGCGCTCTTCGCGCGCCCGATGGCCGGCCCGGTCAACGCGTCGACCTCGTCGAACCCGAGGCCGAGCGCCTGTGTGTGGTGCATCGCCGCGAGCATCGAGAAAACGCCCACACGGTTGGCGACGAAGTTCGGCGTGTCCTTCGCGCGCACGACGCCCTTGCCGAGCGTGGTCGTGAGGAACGTCTCGAGCCGGTCGAGCACGGCCGGGTCGGTGTCCGCGGTCGGAACGAGCTCGACCAGCCGCATGTAGCGCGGCGGATTGAAGAAGTGGATGCCGCAGAAGCGCTTGCGCACCGCGGACGGCAGGGTGCGGGCGAGCTCGGTGATCGAAAGCCCCGAGGTGTTCGACGCGAAGATCGCGTCGGGCGCGAGGTGCGGGGCCACCTTCTCGAACAGCGCCTTCTTCCAGTCCATGCGCTCGCTGATCGCCTCGATCACGAGATCGCACTCGGCCAGCCGCGCGAGGTGCTCGTCGTAGTTCGCCGGCACGATCTGCTCCGCGACCGACCTGGTCGCGAGCGGGCTGGGCTCGAGCTTCGCGAGCCCTTCGATCGCCTTGCGCGCGTTCGCGTTGCGGTCCTTGCCCTCGGCCGCGAGCTCGAAGAGGATCGGACGCACGCGCGCGTTCGCGAGGTGCGCCGCGATCTGCGCGCCCATCACGCCCGCGCCCAGCACCGCCGCCTGGCGCACGAGCATCGCGCCCTCTCCATCCTGCGCCGGCCGTGCCGCCTCGGTCCTGCGTGCCGGCTGCGACTGCCGCAGGCCGGGTTCCAGCGTCGTCTCGCTCATCTCACACCTCCACGGTGCCGCCGGGAACGAGGCGGGGCTTCCGCTGGTCGTCCACGGCGACGTAGGTCAGTTGCGCTTCGGTCACGCGCACGATGCGGCTCTTGCCGTCGCGGCGGCGCTCGGCGAACACCTCGACGTCGACGGTGATCGACGTGCGGCCCACCCGGAGCACGCGCGCGTAGAAGCTCACGACATCGCCCACGAAGACCGGTTCGCGGAACACGAACGAGTTCACCGCGACCGTGACGATGCGGCCCTGGGCACGCTCCCACGCGGGGATGCTGCCGGCGATGTCCACCTGCGACATCACCCATCCGCCGAAGATGGTGCCGAACGCGTTGGTGTCGGCCGGCATGGGGACGATGCGCAGGACGGGCTGCTCGCCTTCGGGAAGTTGCGTCATGGCGCGGGCGGATTCAAACGGGCGTTTGAATTCTACTCCGTTCGCGTCGCCGCGTTAAACTGCGCACCCTTTCCGATCGCGATTGCCATGGCCGAGCCCGCGTTCTCGTACGACCCGGCGCAGCTGGAGCGCTGGAACAACCGCTTCTCCACGGCCGACGGTTACCTGTTCGGCAAGCGTCCCAACCTCTTCCTCGAAAGCCAGGCCGCGCGCCTGGAGCGCGGAATGCGCGCGCTCTGCGTGGCCGACGGCGAGGGTCGGAACAGCGTGTGGCTCGCGCGGCAGGGGCTCGCGGTCACCGCGTTCGATTTCTCGCCGGTGGGCGTGGCCAAGGCGCGCATGCTCGCCGACGAAGCCGGCGTGAAGGTCGACTACCACGTGTCCGACATCTTCGAGTGGGACTGGAAGGCTGCGCGCTACGACGTCGTCGTCGCGATCTTCATCCAGTTCCTCGCGCCGGCGCAGCGCGCGCGCATCTTCGCGAGCTTCGGGGATGCGCTGGCCCCGGGCGGCTTGCTGCTGCTCCAGGGTTATCGCCCGCAGCAGCTCGGCTACAAGACCGGCGGGCCGCCACAGGACGAGAACCTCTACACCGAGGAGCTCCTGCGCACGCTCTTCGCCGACTGGGACATCGTGCATCTCGCCGCGCACGACGACGTCATCGACGAAGGCACGGCCCACCGCGGCATGTCCGCGCTCATCGATCTGGTCGCACGGCGCGCGGACTAGGCGCGCCGCGGGCGCCATCAGTCGCGCAGCTCGAACGCCTCGCTGACGCGATGGTAGAGCCAGCGCAGGAAAGGGCCGCAACCGCGGTCGCACGCGGCCACCGGGCCGAGCCACCAGTTGGGGGCGCCGGCTTCGACCGACGACACGCGGATCGGCCGCGGCACGCTGCAGGCGCAGCCGCGCGGCCGGATCGCATCGAACTGCGTGACCAGGTGCTCGTGCAGCTCGCCCGCGTCGACGCGGCAGCGCGACCGCCCGACGGCGAGGCCCGCGCCCCGCGCGCAGGATGCATCGTTGCGGGCAGGCGCGGCGCCGTTCATTTCGTCAGGATCCACTCCACCAGCTCGTGCAGGTCGCTGTCGTTGATCTTGGCTTCGGCATTCGGCGGCATGGGAATGGCTCCGTAATCGCCCTTGCCACCGGCGCGGACCTTCTTCTCGAGGGTCGCGACGGCACCGGACTCGGCCTTGCGCTTCGCGGCGATGTCCTTGAACGCGGGGCCGACGACCTTGTGGTCGACCGCATGGCACGTCGTGCATCCGCCGGCGGTCATGAGGCTCTTCGCCTTCGTATCGTCGATCGCCGCGGCGCAGGCGAGAGTCGTGCCGAGGAAGAGGGAAGCGGCAGCGAGGCCTCGTGCCGCGATGCGTCGATTCATGGAGGATCTCCTTGGTCGGGAGTGGGAAATTGGAAAGGTGAAAGGCCGGTCACCGCGAGAGTGCCGGCCTTCCGGGTTCGCCTACTTGATGTGGCACTGCAGGCAGATGTAGCCGTCGGCCTGCGTGCTGCCCTGCGCCATGCCGCGCAGGAACCAGTTGTCGACCGCCTGCTTGTTGTGCGGGTCGTGGCAGCTCGGGCACTCGATGCCGGTCTTCGCGGCGACTGCACCGGCGGTGATGTTGCCGCTGCCATCGTCGTTGAAGAGGCGGATGTGCGCCGTCGTCTGGTTCTGCGTCGGATCGGCCTGCCACTCGGTCAGCACGATCTGCGCGCCGGTCGTCGACGTGTTGTACGTGCTTCCCGAGTTGTTGAACGGGTACGGCATCATGACCGGGTGGTTGCCCGCCATGTTGCCGCTCGGACCGATCAGGAACTGGTTGGTGGAGCTGCCCGTGCCGTCGAGGTTGCCCATCTTGAAGGTCGAGAGGACGGCACCCGAGGACGGAAGCGTCGCCGAGGCGGCCGTCGCGTAGTTCACGAGCGCGCTCGGGGTCGGCCAGGCCTGCTCCTTGTACCAGGCGATGTCGCCGACGGCCACGCTGCCGTCATGGCAACCGAGGCACTTGGTCGACGGACCCTTGTACGTGTTGCCGACGACCGTCGGGAACGTCGTGCCGGCGGTGGTCGCCGCGACGTCCCAGCTGAACGTGTTCGACGACAGCGTGTGGTTCCACAGCAGCTTCGTGGCGAGCGCCTTGTGCGGCGTATGGCAGTACGTGCACAGGCCGACTTGCCCGGCGCCGAGCGCGTTCGGGATCTGGTTGCCGCTGCCGCTGGCGAAGTCGTGGTTGGTGCCGAGCAGTCCCGCGCCGGGCGTCTGCGCGGACACCATGGCCGGCACGAGGAACAGCGTCGCCATCGCGACGGCTTCCGCGATCGCCCGGCCGAGTTGCTTGAGGTTCATGAGGTCTCCCTTCCAGTGAGCGTTGTGGATGAAGCGCGTTTTCCACGCTCAGACTGCAGGGGGCGTGCCAGAACCGCGGGAGCGGGCCGGGCCCATGGCCATGCGGACGCAATTGCTTGATCACACGGGGAATTCCCCAGCGCGACGCGCCGTCAGGCGCCTGCGGAAGCGCGCGCGGCCACGCCGGAATTCGCGCCGCTGCGAATTTGCCGCGGAATTTGCTAGGAATTGGGAATTCGCACCGCGCGCCCCGAGGGGGCTCACGGGTAGCTCTTCGGCTCGTGGTTCACCCCGTGGCAGCTGAGGTAGCACTGGCCACGGCCGGGTCCGAGCGAAACGTACTGCAGGCGATGCTGCGTGCTCGACGGCGAGACGACCGGCTTGCCGGTGCGGTCACGCAGCATGAAGTCGATGAGATGCCCGTTCACGCGCGAGCCGTGGGCGTCGTGGCAGGCGGCGCACGGTGCCTTGCGATCGGCGACGTGCAGCTTGTGGCTGAAGGTGCCCGCCTGGTCGGTGATGAGGAACGTGCGGTTGTGGCATCCGTAGCACAACCCGTAGTTCTGGTAGGACTCGACGTTCGGATCGTTCATCTGGTACTCGCGCGCGATGAGCGGCTCGAAACGCGAGCCGTGCGGGCCGCGCGGGCTCGCGCCGCCCGGCGTCCAGTCGTCGTTGTTGTGGCAACTCGTGCACGTGATGAGGCTCGAGACGGTATAGCCGGGCTCGAGCCCGCGCACGCCCCGGTTCGCGCCCGCCGTGGCGACCGGGTGATACGACGCGTTCGACGGATCGATCTTCAGGCGGATGTTGCGCGTGCCGCTCTGGCGCAGGATGCCGGGCGAGGTCGGCTCGCGCACGCCGTGGCATTTCGCGCACACCTCGTACTCGAACGTGGCCTCGGCGACCGGCGTGCCCGCGAGCGTGAGACCCGCCACGCCGCGCAGGCTGCCGGGCACGGCCGGGGCGATTCCCGGCGCGCCGTTCGCGGCGTGGGCGTTGTGGCAATCGGCGCACGCGACGTGCGGCGGCATGTTCAGCGGGCTCTCCGCGGGGTCGTGCACCCACGCGCTTTCGTCGATCGGATGGTGCAGCGGCTTGAGGAACTCCGAGGCCACGTTCTTCGCGGCCACGGAGCCCGCGTGGCACACCGTGCAGTTCGCGGTCTCGTCGGCGCGCGCGAGCAGCCGCTCGGGATGCGCCGCACCGTGCGACCGATGGCACGACTGGCACGCGTTCTGGGACACCGATGCGAACGCGCTTTCGGGCCACGGGCTCGCTCCCCGGCCATTCCAGGTCGCGCCCGAGGTCGCGTGCGCCGAGCTCTTCCATCCCTTCGGGCGATGGCAGGCGAGGCACAACGCGCCCGAGCGGTTTTCCACGCGCAGGAAATCGGATTGCCGGTCCTCGTGCGGATCGTGACAACTCGTGCATTGAACCTGCCGCTTGTCGTCGAGGCGCACCGTCGCGGGCAGCGTCGCGGGATCGGCCAGATCGCCGCGGCGCAGCGCGAGCGCGCTGTCGTACACGAAGGAGATCGGGTGGCTGCTGGACAGGTCGCGGCCGAGGTCGCTGCGGCCGGTCAGGCGCCCGAGCCAGCCTGCGTCCTTCGTCTTCGCGACCGTGCGCGGATTCGCCATCGCGAGCACGCCGTCGTGGCACGACAGGCACAGGCGCGAGCTACCCGTCGGCTGGTCGACGTGCGCGCGCAGCGTGCTGCTCGCGTAAATCTGGTACGTGACCGCGGGCAGCTTGCCGCTCCACAGGCCGCGGGTGGGAGCGGCGTTGTGCTGGACGTGGCAGAACGCGCAGGTCCCGGACTGCGCGGAGCTGCGCACGAGGCCCGGCCCGGTGGCGGTGAGGTTGTGCTTCGTGCGCGCAATGCCCGTCTGTGCCCACGCCGGCCCGCAGGCGGCGAACGCGACGGCCACGGCGAAGATGCGTGCGGCGGCGCGCGCGCTCATGGCTCCATCCCCCCGGCCTCGATCGCGAATTCCTCGATGCGATGGTTGTACCCGTCCGCGACGTACACGCGTCCCGTGTCGCTCACGAAGACGCCGCTCGGAAGCCAGAACTCGCCCGGGCCGCCGCCCTTGTCGCCAAACGCGAGCAGGAACGTGCCGTCGGGGCGGAAGATCTGCACGGTGTCGAACAGCGCATCGACCACGAAGACGTGGCTCGCCCCGTCCGCCGCGACACCTTTCGGCGCCGCGAGATCGCCCGAGCCGTCGCCGTGGCGCCCGAAGCTCCAGCGCCACTTTCCGTCCGCGTCGAAGGCCTGTACGCGGAAGTTGAGCGCGTCGGTGACGAGCAGCGTGCCGTCACGCGCGACCGCGACGTGGGTGGGATGGTTGAACTCGCCATCGCCGGTCCCGGCATGCCCCCACGTGCCGGCGAGACGGTTGTCGGCTCCGTAGAGCTCCACGCGATGCCGAGCGGAATCGGCGACGTAGAGCCTGGCGCGCACCGCGTCGAACGCCACGCCGGCCGGCCGCTCGAGGTTTGGGCCCTCGATCGTGGCGAGCAGCGCGCCGTCGCGGCTCACCACGAAGACCTTCTTCGCGACGCTGTCGGCCACGTAGGCGGCTCCATCCGGCCGCACGGCCACCGCGACCGGCGAGACGAAGGGAACGCCGCCGCGCCCGTCGACGCGACGGAAGCGGCGGCGCTCGGGATCGATGATCCACAGCGTCTGCGCATCCGGATCGGCGACATAGATCACGCCGTCGCGCTCGGCCACGCCGGTCGGACGCACGAGGCTTTCTTCGTGCGCGCCGGTCAACGAATCGGCGATGCGGTCGAGGAGCGAGCTCGCGATGCCCAGGTCGCGCGGCATGGAGAAGCTGCGCACGTAGCGGATGCGCGCCGCGGCGGGCGGCGCGGGCCACACGCGCTCCACCTCGACCTTCTCGCGTTCGGCCGAAGGCGCCGGCGCGCCGCATCCCGCCGTCCCGAGCGCGCACGCCAGCGCCACCGTCCGAATGATCGCAGCAGTCATGTCCGCCCCTCTCAGAATCGCCGGTTCACGGTGATGTCGATGCCGCGGTTGCTCGTCCTCGACCCGCCTCGCTGGCGCTCGGCCCCCAGCAGCGAGGCCGACACGCTCAACTTGCCGTAATTGACGCGCGCGCCGAGCCGCGCCTCGGTGATGGTCTCGGTCGCCTGCAGCGTGTCGGCATAGCTGCGCCGGGCCAGCAGGCCGTTCGCGGCGAACCCCCACGGCAGGTGCCAGTCGTACGAGAGCTGCGCCGAGAGTGCGCGCGTGCGATGCGCCGGCAGCGTGAAGTCGGTCGCCGCGTGCGAGGCGTTCAGGCCGAACATGAGGTTGCGCGTCGCACGCCACGTCGCCGCGGCATCGTAGCGCTCGCCGGAGTAGTCCAGGCGCTGCGATCGATAGCGATCGAAGGTCGTGCCGGCGTGGCCCTCGAACCTTCGCCACGTGCCGTGGAGATCCACCTTCGCGCTGTCCTGTCGCACGTCCTGCAGCAGGCCGTTGTCCTCGCCCGCGAGCAGTTTCTCGTCCGACTGGTTGTGCTCCCATGCGAAGTCGACCCACTTGAAGCCGAGGCTCGCGCCGACCGAGCGCGTCGTGGTGCTGAACGAGATGCTCGGGTCGATCTGGTAGCTGTACGTGACGGCGAGCGGATCGTTGGGCTGGATGAGCGGGCTGGTCACCAACGGCACGACACGCAAGCGGTTGCCCTCGACGACGAGCTCGTAGTCGATGCCGAGGAGGGCCGGCACGCGCGCGCCGCCGCGCAGGTCGACCACCTGCACCGACGCGCCGAGTACGAAAGGCTGTGCGAGCAGAAACCCCGCGCCCGCCCCGAGGTGCGCCGGTGCGGTCTGCGCTTCGTCGACCACGTTCACGAGCGAGGCCGTGAGCCGGTTGCGGTCGACGCGGTAGCGGGCGCTGCCGTGCAGCTCGAGGTTGCCGTTCCAGAGCACGCCATGCCGATAGCGGAAGTCGCCCAGCGCCCCGTAGCCTTCGCGCATGCCGACGGTGAGCTGCTCGTGCGAGCCGAACGCCTGGCCGTCGACGTCGAGGTTGCGGTACGGCGCATAGCTCACGCCGAACGCGGCGTCGTGCCCGGTGGTCGCGCCGGCAAGCGTATGGGTCCGCGCGAACGAGTAGCGATAATTCGTCGAAAGGTTGCTCCAGTGCGCGATGGAGACGTCCTCGTTCGCGGTCAGCAGCGTCGTCGGGCTCACGCCGCTTCGGGTGTACGCGAACAGGCGCGTGTCGGACCGGCGGTTGAGGGTCGGGCCGAAATCGAGGCTGTAGTCGAGCGTACCGGTGTGGCTCTGGAAGCTCGTCTGTGCGGCGGTCGCATCGCTCAGGTCGGTGAACTCGTAGCGGCCGTCGAGATCGGCGGTCTCGAAGCCCTTGTGCGCATCGAGCCCGAGGCTGTTGTGCACGGCGTTGCGGCGGAACGACTGCCCGAGCACGCTCGTGGTGGTCTCCGCGGTGCGCTGCTGCTCGAAGAGCAGGTCGGCGCTGAGGTACGGGAAGCCCCTGTCGCGCAGCGGGCTGTCCTCGCGCAGGTGCAGCGCGGCTCCGCGGTTCTCGAAAGTCGAATCGGTGCGCCCGAAGGGTTGCGTGAGCGCCTGCTGCGTGCGGTGCGCGAAGAGGCGCGCGTTGTACGGAAGCGCCTCGAGGAACGACGTCTCGAGCTCGTACCCGACCAGTTTCGTCCGCACCGAGGCGCGGGCGCCGTCGTCGGTCTCCCGGTCCTGCACCAGGCCCAGCGCCAGGCCGAGCGAGCCGGAGGCGAAGCGCGGATCCAGGAAGAAGAACCCGCGGTTGGCCACGCTCACCTCCTCGCTCCAGCGGCTGCGGTCGAAGCTCGTCGATGGCGCGCCGTCCTGCGATTGCACCTGCTCGTGATCGCGCAGGTAGCCGAAGCCCATCGCGCCCTCCCAGCGCCCGGCGTGGAAATCCGCGAACGACTGCGCGACGACGTGCGGCGCGACGAGCAGCAGCACGGCGCAGGCGGTGGTCGCGTCCATGCGCCGCATCGGTCCGGCCGGTCTCATTCCAGATGGCAGCGCGGGCAGGTATTGAATGTCGACTGGAAGGCGGTCTTGCCGTCGTGGCACTTGCCGCAGAACTTGCCCGCCTGGATCGCCTCCATCGTGATGCCCGGGTTCGCGCCCGCCTTCATCGCGAACACGCTCTCGTGGCAGACGAAGCACTTGAACTGCATGCGGTGCACGTAGTGCGGGAACACCGCCACCGGCACGCCGGTGGGCGGTCCCTCGCGCTTGAACACCATGTCGCCGTATTCGCCGTGCGCGCCCGGCACGGGCAGCGCGAGGCAGGCGACGATCACGAGGAGGCGAAGGTCGCGGCTCATTGAGGCATCGAGCGGTGGCAGCGCACGCAATTGGTCGCCGGGTCGAAGGCGACCTTGCCGTGGCAACGCCCGCAGTACTCGCCGGCGAAGATCTTTTCCATGGTGATGGCGTCGGCCCCCGCCTGCATCTGGAAGATCGCCGTATGGCAGTTGTCGCAGGCGAACAGCGTCGTGTGGATCCTGTGCGGATAGGTGGCCTTGAACTCGGGCGGCATGCCCTTCGGCTGCAGCTCGACGTCGAGCTCGAGCACCGGCTGGTCCTCGGCCTTCTCGTCGATGCCCGGCTTCGGCGTGATCAGCTTCTGGTCGATCGCGCTGACCCAGTCGGTCGCTCCGTTCTTGTCCTTCGGGAGCAGCGTGAGCTTGCCGGCCCAGTCGGTCTGCGGCGCCTCGGGCTTGAGCTCGACGATCTGGAAAGGGGTCGGCTTCTTGTACGGCAGGCGGCGCGGCATACGCACGACCGGCTTCGGCGGCGGACCGGGCTCGAGCAGCCCGGCGAGCGTGGTGCGCGGGGCGATGCCGATGACCGCCGCCGCGACGGCGCATCCCGCCACCGCGGCGAAGACCTTCTCCGGGCGGAGGAGCCGGAGCAGCCTCCGCATCGCGAGCTCGCCCATCGCCTTGTCGCCGCGTCTACTTCTTGGCGCTCGCCGTGCGGGGGCCTCCGTCATCGCCCGCGAAGCTGTCCGCCGCGGTGGTGTTCAGCAGCTGGTAGACCTCCACCCGATGGTTGAGGTAGTCGCCCACGTAGATGCGGTCGTGGCCGTCGATCGCGATGGGCGCCGGATTCTGCAGCATGCCGGGAATCGGCCCGCGCCCGCCGAAGAACAGCAGCACCTGGCCCTTCTGGTTGAAGATCTGCACGTTGCTCCAGCCCGAGTCGACCACGTAGACATTGCCGAAGCTGTCGGTGGCGACCCCCTTGGGCTTGTCGAACATGCCCCAGCTGTTGCCGCGCTCGCCGAAGCGCTTCACGTACTTGCCCTCGGTGTCGAACACCTGCACGCGCGAGTTCAGCGTGTCGGTCACGTACACCAGGCCCTGCTTGTCCACGGCGACGTAGGTCGGGAACATGAACTGGCCGTCACCCGCGCCCTTGCCGTGCCCGATGTGTCCGACGAGCTTGCCCTGCAGGTCGAAGATCTTGACCGTATGCTCCTCGGTCTTGGTGTGCGCCGTGTCCGCGAGGTAGATGCGGCCACGCGTCCGGTCGAGCGCGACCCCGGTCGGGCGCACGATCGACGGATCGCTGATGAAGCGGATGCTCTTGCCCTGCTTGTCGAACACGCTGATGCCGCGCTTCTCCTGCTCGACGACGTACAGGTTCTCGGCCGCGTCGAGCGCGACGCCCACGGGCCGTGCGAGCGCTTCGTCCTTGCCGATCTTGGTGAACGTCTTCTTCTCGAAGTCGAAGACGAAGACGGCAAGCTGCGCGTAGTCCGAGACGTAGAGCCGGTTGCCATCGTCGGACACGGCCAGGCCGAGCGGCTCGGCGATGCGATTCTCCGGCGGCTTTCTGCCGGCGAGGAATTCGACCAGCTTCTCGTTGAAGGTCGCGTCGCGGCCAAGGTCCTGGTCGTTGAACAGCGAACGCTCGAAACGGATGCGCGGCTCCTGCGGCGCCGGCGGCCAGACGAGGCGCGGAAACTCCGGCGCGGTGGTGGTGGCGCAACCGGCGAGCACGGCGAGCCACACCGCCGTTGCGGCGCCGGCCAAGGCGTGCCGGGCGTTGCGGGGATCGAGGGAAAGGATGCGGGACACGGCAGGCTCCTGAATGGGGGACGAAGGGAAAGGGCGCGCTGGCACGCGTCTCATGGCTGCTCGAGCTCCTCGAGCTTGCGGTACAAGCTGGACAAGCTGATGCCGAGCCGCTGCGCGGCGAGCTTGCGATCGCCGCCCGCGTCGCTCACGGCGCGCACGAGGATCTGGCCCTCGAACCGGCGCACCCGCTCGCGCAGCTCGCCACCGGCATCGCCGTTGCCACCGCTCGCAGGGGCGGGGCGCTCGCCGCCGGCAAGCGCCGCGGGCAGGTCGACCACGCGGATCGATTCGCCCTCGGCGAGAATGCACGCCCGGCCGATCACGTTCTCGAGCTCGCGCACGTTGCCGGGCCAGCGATAGGCGAGCAGCCTCTGCTCCGCATCGCGATCGATCGCGGTGACCTTCGAGGCGCGGTTCACCCGCTTGTGCGCGGCGAGCAGGAAGCGGATCAGGCCCGGGAGATCGGACTGCCGCTCGCGCAGCGGCGGCATCGTGATCTGGAAGAAGCTCAGGCGGAAGAAGAGGTCCTCGCGGAACTTGCCCTGGCGGCACAGCTCGCCGAGGTCGCGGTTCGTGGCGGCGATGAGGCGCACGTTCGCGGGCCGCACCTGCTCGCTGCCCACCGCGCGCACCGCCTTGTCCTCGATGGCCGTGAGCAGCTTGGTCTGCATGTGCAGCGGCAGCTCGCCCAGCTCGTCTAGGAACAGCGTGCCGCGGTCCGCCTCGAGCAGCAGCCCCTTGCGCGCGCGGTCGGCGCCGGTGAAGGCGCCGCGCACGTGCCCGAAGAACTCGCTCTCCATCAGCTGCTCGGGAATCGCGGCGCAGTTCACCGCGACGAACGCGCGCTCGCAGCGCTCGCTGCGGTCGTGGATCTGGCGCGCGAGAACGCCCTTGCCCGTCCCGCTCTCGCCGAGGATGAGCACGGTGCTGTCGGTGGGCGCCACCTTGCCCGCGAGGCGCTCGACCTCCGCCATCGCCGGCGACGTGAAGCGATAGCGCGGCGAGCGCTCGCAGACGGCGCGGCGCAGCGCCTTGTTCTCCTCGCGCAGGCCGCGCAGCGCCTCGATCTGGGACAGGCGGTTGAGCACCTCCTCGGTGCGCACCGGCTTGATGATGTAGTCGAACGCGCCGGCGCGCAGCGCTTCCACCGCCGTCTCCACCGATGCGAAGGCGGTGACCATGACGAACGTCGTGTCGATGCCTGCGGCGCGGCTGGTGCGCAGCAGGTCGATGCCGTCGCCGTCCAGCATCTTGATGTCGCACAGCGCGACGTCGACGTCGCCGCGCGCGAGCTTCTCGTTCGCCTCGATCACGCCGCCCGCCTCGTCGACGGAGTAGCGTGCGGAGCGGCACGCGGCGGCGAGGATCTGGCGCAGCGCGGGTTCGTCGTCGATGACCAGGACGTTCACGCTCCGCCCTCGGGTCAGGAGGCCACGCCGTTCGTCGGCAGCAGCACCGTGGCCGTCGTCCCGCGGCCCGCCTCGGAAGCGAGCTCGATGCGCCCGCCGATCTCCTCGATCAGGACGCGGCAGAGGAAGAGCCCGATGCCCCGGCCCTTGTCCGCCGGCTTGGTGGTGAAGAACTCCCCGAACGCCTGCTTCAGCACCTCGGGCGCCATGCCGGATCCGTTGTCCTCGACGACCAGCATCACGCCGTCGGGCGCGGCGCGGGTGGCGACGCGGATGGCGGGATGACGACCCTCGACGCGCTCCATCGCGTCGGCGGCGTTGATGAGCAGGTTCATCAGCACTTGCGTGAGATGGTCGGCCACCACGTAAACGGCGGGCAGGCCGGCCGTGAGGCTGGTCGAGAGCTCGATGCCGCGGAAGCGCTTGTCGTAGCCGATGAAGTTGCACGTGGCGAGGACATGCGCGTTCAGGTCGAGCAGCTCGGGCTTCGGCGAGCGGTGCGAGGCGACGTCGCCCACCTGGCGCATGATCCCGGCGATGCGCCCGGTGTGCGCGACGATCATCTGCGCATGCGAACGCCAGATCGCCTCCGTCGGCGTGGACGGCTCGCGCGTCGTGTCGACCAGGTGCTGCGCGATGCCGGCGATCGCCGCGATGGGATTGGTCACCTCGTGCGCGACCGCGGCCGCGAGCGATCCGACCGCGGCCATCTTCTCCTGGTGGAAGCGCTGCTGGCGCGAGATCTCCTGCTGCCGTTCCCAGTCGCGCAGCACCGACTGCATGCCGTTCACGGCGTGCATGAGCCCGCCCACCTCGTCGCTGCGCCGCACCTCGAGGGGCGGCCCGCGGTAGCCTCCGACCACCGCGACGGCGCGCGCCTCGAGCTTCTTCACGTCGGCGGCGAGCCGCGTGAAGAACAGCGTGACGATGCTGCCGAAGAGCGCGACGCCGAGGATGCTGCTGGCGAGCCACGCCACCGCGATCGTGCGGTTCGCCTCGCGGTAGCGGCCGGCGAGCGACACGTGCTCCTTCGCGAGCGTGTCCTCGAGGTCCTCGATCTGCGCGTTCAGCGCCTGCTCCGCGTCGCGCAGCGCCGGCAACCGCTCCCGTGCCCAGCGCACCTGCGTCTCGCCCGCCGCGCGGCGAAAGCGCGCGATCGCGTCGGACAAGCTGGGATTGCGCCGCTGCAGCTCGGGCAGCGCGTTCTCGATCACGCTCAGGTCCAGCCGCACGTTCGTCTCGCGATCCTCCTGGCTGCCCGGGGAGAGCAGGTACTGCAGCTCCACGATGGAGTGCGTGATCGCGACGTTCACCTCGATGAGCGCCTGTTGCCGCGAGTAGACGTATTCCTGCTCCTGGATGATGTGCTGCAGCTTCTCGCGGTCGTGCAGGACGTAGAGCGCGAAGATGGCCACGTACACGACCATCGCGGACAGGGCGAGGATAGCCTTGGTGCGCAGCGTGAACGCGGGACGCGCGGCGAAGACCTTCGGTCGTTTGGCGATCGCGCCGTCCAGGGCGGAGGTCGCCGCGGTCGTCTTCATCGTCGATCCTCCCGCGGCGTGGCCGCCCCGCGGCGCGCCCGGTCGAGGCTGCCATCGATCGCCTGTGCCAGCGGCGAATCGGGTGATACGGCGCCACGGGCCCTTTCCCAGTATCCGATCGCCCGCGCGTAGTCCCCCGCGTCGAACGCGGCTTTGCCGGCCAGCAGCAGGCCCTTGACCTGGCGCGGCTCGATGGCGAGCGCACGCTCGATGAGCGCGAGCGGCTGTCCGGCGAGGCGCCCGCCGGAGGCGGCGGCCAGCACGTCCGCATAGTCCACGAGCGCATCGGCATCGCGCGGCGCGAGCGCGATCGCCTTGCCGAAGGCATCCAGCGCCTGCGGCAGGCGCCTCAGGGCGACGTAGGTGCGCGCGAGCATCGCCCACCCCGCGGCGTCGTCCGGCTCGCTTTGCAGGCGAAGCGCGAGCGCGGCGGCCATGCTCTCGAGGCTCGCGCCGGATACCGCATGCGGGGCGGGCGGGCTCGCCGCTTGCGTCCCCGAGGTGAGCGCGGCCGGCGTGCCGAGCGCGAGATACAGGGCAGCGGCCGCGAACGGAAGCGCGAGCGCGAGCAGCGCGGCGGTCGCCGTGTCGGGCGCCTCCGCGGCGGCGGTTCGAGCCGATGACGCGCTGCCTTCCTCGAGCGCGCGCTGCTCGAGCTCCCCGCGCGCTTTCGCGTACTGCTCGGGCGAAAGCTCGCCCGTGGCGAGGTCGGCATTGAGCTCGCGCAACTGGTCGAGCAGGATCGCGAGGTTCGACGCCTCCCGCGAAGGCGCGGCGCGGCGGCCGTCGCGCAGCAGCGGTCGAACGATCCAGCCGAGACACGCAAGCGTGAGCACCACCGCAGCGGCGACGAAGGCGATCATGTCGGCTCCTTGGCGGCTTGCGCGAGCAAGCGCGCGCCGCGCTCGCGCGCTTCATCGCTTGACGGCGTGGTCGCGCCTTGCCGGCGCACGTGACGCGCGAGGCCCGCGACGCTCGCCACGAGAAGAAGCGCCGGCGCGATCCAGAGCAGCAGCGTCGTCGGCTTCAACGGCGGATCGTAGAGGACGAAATCGCCGTAGCGCGCGACCATGAAGGCGATGATCTCGTCGTCGCTGCGTCCGGCGGCGATCTGCTGACGCACCTGACCGCGCAGGTCCGCGGCGAGGCTCGCGTGGGATTCCGCGATCGATTCGTTCTGGCATACGAGGCAGCGCAGCTTGCTCTCGAGCGCCACGGCCCGCGCCGACGTCACCGGGTCCTGCTCGGTCGCCACCGCCTCGGCCGCGTGGCCGGCGAGCGGCAGCCACGCCACGGCGACGAACGCGGCAAGTGCTGCGCGCGGCCTCATGGCGACCCCGCCAGCACGGCGACCGCAGGCTCGCCATCGCCTTGCTCGGCCCGGCGCCCGTGCCAGCGATACCGCGGATCGGCGACGGCGACGAATCCGCCGAGCGCCATGAGGGCGAACCCCGTCCAGAGCCACGTGACGAACGGCTTCCAGTACACGCGCAAGACCCAGGCACCGCCGGGCGCCTCCTCCCCGAGCGCCACGTACACGTCGCCGAGCACGCCGCCGGCGATCGCCGGGTTCGTGGTCGGCATCCCGCCGGCGTTGTAGCGCCGCTTCTCGGGATAGAGCGCGGCAACTTCACGCGCGTCGCGCTCGAGGACGAGCTCGGCACGCGCCGCGCGATAGTTCGGTCCGGTCTCCAGGCTCACGCCTATGAAGCGCAGCGTGTCCCGGCCGAGTGCGAGCGTATCGCCCGGCGCCATGCGCACGTCGCGTTCGATCTGGTAACCCTTCAGCACGGTCACTCCGACGACGAAGACGGCGACGCCAACATGCGCGAGGACCATGCCCCAGAATGCCGGCGGCTGCTGCGCGAGTCGCGCGCGCAGCGAACGGCTGTGGCGCAGGCGCTCGCGCACCGCGAGGACCGTGGTGCCGAGGATCCATGCCGCGAGCAGCAGCCCGAAAGCGACACCGATGCTCCAGCCGCCCATCGCGAACGGCACCGCGTAAGCGAACAGCGCACACGCCGCGAGAAGCGGGGCGAGCCGCCGGGCGAGCTCGCGCGTCGACGCTTCCTTCCATCGCGCGAGCGGGCCGACGCCCATGAGAACGAGCAGCGGCGCGATCATCGGCACGAAGATCGCGTCGAAGTACGGTGCGCCCACCGAGATCCTGCCGAGTCCGAGCGCGTCGAGGAAGAGCGGGTAGAGCGTGCCGAGCAGCACGCAACCGGCTATCGCGAGGAGCAGCGCGTTGTTCACGAGCAGCATGGACTCGCGCGACACCGGCGCGAAACGCCCGCCCGCGCCGACGCGCGGCGCGCGCGTCGCGTATACCACCAGCGAGGCCCCCACGACCAGCCCGAGGAAGACGAGGATGAACACGCCGCGACGCGGGTCGCTCACGAAAGCGTGCACGGAAGTGAGCACGCCCGAGCGCACGAGGAAGGTCCCAAGCAGCGACAGCGTGAACGCGCAGATCGCGATCAACACGGTCCAGTTCCTGAACGCGTTGCGCTTCTCCGTGACCGCGAGCGAGTGCAGCAGGGCGGTACCCGCCAGCCACGGCATGAGCGATGCGTTCTCGACCGGATCCCAGAACCACCAGCCGCCCCAGCCGAGCGTGTGGTACGCCCACCAGCTGCCGACGACGATGCCGAGCGTGAGGAAGCTCCACGCGACCGTCGTCCATGGGCGCGACCATCGCGCCCACGTCGCATCGAGCCGACCGCCGAGCAGCGCCGCGAGCGCAAAGGCGAACGCGACCGAGAAGCCGACATAGCCCATGTAGAGCAGCGGGGGATGGGCGATCATGCCCGGGTCCTGCAGCAGCGGGTTGAGGTCCGCACCCTCGCCCGGAGCGGGCAACAACCGCGTGAACGGGTTGGACGTGACCAGCACGAACAGCAGAAAGCCGAAGCTCACCAGGCCCATCACGCCGAGGACGCGCGCGGTGAGCTCCGCGGGCAGGTGGCGGCTGCGCAGCGTCACCGCGAGCATCCACAGCGACAACATGAGGACCCACAGGAGCATCGATCCTTCGTGCGAGCCCCAGGTCGCGGCGACGCGGTAGAACAACGGAAGCTGCGAATTCGAGTTCGCCGCGACGTTCGCCACGCTGAAGTCGTTGCCGACGAACGCGGCCGCGAGGCAACCCCACGCGATGACGACCAGCAGCGCCTGCGCCTGCGCGGCCGGGCGCGCGAGCCGGATCCAGGACGCGATCCTGCCCGCGGCGCCGAAGAGCGGAAGCGAGCCGAGGATCGCCGCCGCGATCGCGGCGAGGATGAGCGCGAAATGTCCCAGCTCCGGAATCATGATCGTTGCTCCCGCTTCTCTCGAATCTGGGAATCGACCATATCGATGGCTTAAACCGATCCGGTTGATGCCAATCAACCGGACGCACGGATCCCGGCCGGAATCTATTGATGGAGTTGCGCTTCTTCAGCTTCGCGCAAGACTTGCCGCGCGAACGCGCAGCACTCGTGAATGTCTTGCGTCGCATCGAGCGTGGCACCCGGTGCGCGGAAAGGAGGCAGGCGATGCAACCATGGACGCCGATCACCGCGGCGGCCCTCGCCGCGCTCGCGGCGCTCGTCACGTATGCGCAGGGCCCGAACGCCAGTGCGCAGGAACGCGGCAAGACGCTCTACGAGCGGCACTGCGCCGTGTGCCATGGCGTCGACGGGAGAGCCGACACGCCGGTCGCACGCCTGCTGAAGCCGCACCCGCGCGACTTCACGGACCCGGTCGAAATGGCGCGCGTCACGGTCGACCGAATGTACGCGAGCATCACGCAGGGTCGGCCCGCGACCGCCATGGCGGGCTGGAAGCAGGTCCTCAGCGAGACCGAGATCGGCGACGTCATCGACTACATCCACGGATTCGCCAAGATCGATCGCAACCGCTCGGCGCAGCAGATCAGCATCGCGGTCGGGCGGCGCATCTATGAAAGGGAATGCGCGTACTGCCACGGGGTGGACGGGCGCGCTGACACGCCGGCCGCCAGAGTCCTCGATCCGCCGCCGCGCAACTTCTCGGACCCGGTGGCCATGGCACGCATCGACGATGGCCGCATGTACCTGGCGATCTACCGCGGGCGTCCCGGCACCGCGATGGGCGGCCGGGGCGAGCAGCTCGCTCCGGCGGAGATCATCGACGTGATGCGTTACGTCCGCACGCTCGTGCAGCCCCCGCCCGCGCGCACCACGCCGGCGATGCTCGACCGCGCGGTGGGCGCGCGCATTTACGCGCAATACTGCGTGCCGTGCCACGGCTCAGCGGGCGACGCGCGCACGCCGCTCGCCACGCACCTGTCGCCGCCGCCGCGCAACTTCACGGATGCGGCGACGATGGCGACGCTGGACGACGCGCGATTGGCGAATTCGATCCTTTACGGCGTGGAAGGCACCGCGATGGCCCCGTGGGACGGCGTGCTCAACAAGGAGGACGTGCGGCGCGTGCTCGCCTACATCCGCGCCGAGTTCGCGCGCAACTGACCGCAGTGCGCATCCGCGAGTGACCGCCCGTGCGGGCGCGCAACGCATGTTCGCGCATCGACATCATTTCATCTGCAATTCAGCTTGACGCAAGGCTCGTGAAATAGCGCACAGCGGATGCGCGGCCACTACGCAAGAGTCGCAGGCATGCAAACGGCGCCGCAAAGCGCCGCTTCCTTCATCCGCCCCCAGGGAGACAAGAGCATGCCTGCACGCCTCCAACCGCAACTCCTCGTCGCCGCATTGCTGTTCGCGGTCGCCCCGTTCGCTTGCGCCGACGTGGTCCGCCTGCACGGCGCGACCACGGTCCTCGACGTCGTCGTGAACCCCCATCGCACCGCCGTGCAGAGCGCGACCGGCCACACGCTCGAGATCGTCGGCAACGCGACCGGCAAGGGCCTGGTCGACCTCGCCGACGGCCAGGCCGACGCGGCGATGGTGTCCGAGCCCCTCGACATCGCGGTGGCCGCCGCGCAGGTCGCGGGCAAGTCGATCGATGCATCCCGGCTGCAGATGCACGAGATCCGCAAGGCCGAGATCGTGTTCGTGGTCCACCCGTCCAACTCCGTGACCTCGCTCACGTGGGAGCAGCTGCGCGACATCCATACCGGCAAGATCACGAACTGGAAGGAAGTCGGCGGCAAGGATCTTCCCATCGTCGTGTACTCCGACGCCGTCACCGGCGGCACGCGCGCGATGGTGAAGAAGGTGGTCATGGGCGGCGCCGAATACGGCCCGTCGGTGCGCTCGCTGACCGCCGTGAAGCGCGTGGCCGAGCTCGTCGCGAAGGATCCGGCGGGCGTGGGCGGCGTGGGCGGCAACTTCGTGAACGCCGCGGAGCTGCGCGTCATCCAGACGAAGAAGGTCGAGCGTCCGCTCGGGCTGGTCACGCTGGGCTCGCCCGCGCCGAAGGTGAAGCAGGTCGTCGACCAGTTCCGCGTCGAGGTCGCCAAGGCCGGCAAGTAACGCGAGCGCGGGGCGCCCGCGCGGCGCCCCGTTTCCGATTCCCGCCACCCTTCGCCCCCAGGGAGCGGCCATGAAACGCCTGAACCTGAAGACGTCGACACGCGTCGCCCTCGCGCTCGGCGCGGTCACCCTGATCCTCGCGGCATTGATGGTCGCGAGCATCGCGCGCATGAACGCGCTCGCCCGCGAGATCGACGGCCTCGCTGCCTCGCGCGTGCCGAAGATCGTGCTGTCCGCGCGCGCGGTGGAGACGCTGCTGCAGAGCTCGCGCCTGATGCGCGACAGCCTCATCCTCGACGACGAGGCCGAGATCCGCAGCGACATCGCCGACATCCGCCGCAACGTCGCCGCGGTCGAGGAGCTCGAGGCGCAGATCGAGGCCCTCGTGAAGGAGGAGACCGGGAAGAACCTCTTCCGCGGCATCGTCGAGGCGCGCACGCAGTACGAGCCGGTCGAGAAGGACTTCCTCGATCGCGTGGCGCGCGGCGACTACTCGACGGCGAAGGACGTGATGATCTCGAAGCTGCGCCCGCTCCAGGTGAAGTACATCGACGCGATCAGCTCGTTCGTCGAGTTCCAGACGGCGAGCATCGAGTCGGAGGCGAAGGCGGCGCACGGGGCGCAGTCGCGTTCGGTGGTCGTGATCGTGATCCTCGCCGTCGTCGCGGTGCTGCTCGCGCTCCTCGCGACGGTTGCGATCATCCGCGGCATCGCGCGCAACTTCGGGGAGCGCTCCTACGCGGCGCGCGTGGCCGGCGCGATCGCCTCCGGCGACCTGACCGAGGAAGTCCGCGCGGGCCAGGGCGACGATCGCGCGATCCTCGCGGCGATGCGCCGGATGCGCGACGATCTGGCGCGAGCCGTCGGCACGATCCGCCAGGCCGCCGAGGCGGTGGGCATCGCCTCGCGCCAGATCGCCGCGGGCAACGCGGACCTGTCCACGCGCACCGAGGAGCAGGCCTCGAGCCTCGAGGAGACCGCCGCGAGCATGGAAGAGCTGGCCACGACGGTGAGGCAGAACGCCGACAACGCGGTGCAGGCCGACAAGCTCGCGCACAACGCGTCGAGGCGCGCCGAGCAGGGCGGCGCGGAAGTCGCCCGCGTGGTCGAGACGATGGGCGAGATCAGCGAGAGCGCGACGAAGATCTCCGAGATCACCTCCGTCATCGACGGCATCGCGTTCCAGACCAACATCCTCGCGTTGAACGCGGCGGTCGAGGCGGCGCGCGCCGGCGAGCAGGGTCGCGGCTTCGCGGTCGTCGCTTCCGAGGTGCGCTCGCTCGCGCATCGCAGCGGCGAGGCGGCCAAGGAGATCAAGAAGCTGATCGCCGCCTCGGTCGAGCGCGTGGGCAACGGCCGCAAGCTCGTCGAGCAGGCGGGCGGCACCATCGAGACGCTCGTCGCGGACGTGAAGCAGGTCGGCGACCTCATGCGCTCGATCGCCGAGGCCTCGGCCGAGCAGAGCCGCGGCGTGCAGCAGGTGAACAAGACGGTGACCGAGATGGACAAGGTGGTGCAGCAGAACGCGAGCGCCGTGCAGGAATCGGCCTCCGCGGCGGAGGCGCTGCGAGCGCAGGCCGAAGCGCTCCTCGCCGCGGTGAGCGCCTTCCAGCTGGCCGGCGGCGGGGAAACCGCAGCGGCCGCCGCGATGCCCGCGGCCGCGCCCGAGAAGATCCATCGGCTCGCGGAACGCGACGTGAAGTCCTCGCTCGCGCTCGCCATGGCGGGTGCCGCGGCGGGCGCCCGCGCGAGCGACGAGTGGCAGCAGTTCTGAAGGACGGTTGCGGCGCGCGGAGCGGCGCGCGAAGCCGGGGCGAGAGCGCGCCGCCGTCGATGCAAGCGCGCCTCGAGGGCGAAGAAAAGGGCGGGGACTTCCCCGCCCTTTTCGCGTGCGGCGAAGCGGCGTCAGCCCTTCAGGCAGTCGCTCATGAACTTCTTGCGATCGTCGCCCTTGAGCTTCTTCGCGCTCGCGTCCGCGTTGCAGCTCTTCATCTTCTCCTGCTGCGTGGGCTTCGCCGTCATGGCCGACTGCTCGCCCTTCAGGCAGGAGCTCATGAACTTCTTGTGCTCCTCGCCTTTCATGCCCTTCGACTGCTTCGAGCACTCCGCCATGCGCTGCTGCTGGGGCGTGAGCTCCTTCTTGCCGTCCGCCTTGTCGGCGGCGGCCACGGCGAGCGCCGAGGCGGCGCAGATCGATGCGAGTACGAGGATCGTCGGTTTCATGGCATCTCCGGTGGTTGGGCGACGTGGACCGGCGCAAATGCTAGCCGCCCGCCCGGCGCAAGGCAAGACGCTCAGACCGGCTTCGACACCATGAGCAGGAACACCACGACGAGCGCGAGGAAGGCGACGATCCCGAGCGCCACCCAGGCGCCGAAGTAGCGCGCGCAACGCGGCGGCAACGGCGTGCCGCGCTCGACCGCCACGCGCGCCATCTCGCGCATGCGGATCTGCATCCAGACCACGGGAAGCCAGCACGCGCCGGCGAGCAGGTAGAGCCCGATGGAGGCGGCGATCCAGAACGAATCCACCGGGATGCGCGCCAGGTGCACCAGCCAGAAGCCCGTGAGCGGCTGCACGATCACGGCCGGCGTGGTGAAGAGCCAGTCGGCGAGCACGACGTAGCGCGTGACGAAGAGCACGTGGCGCGGCTCGCCGCGAAGCACGGCCACGAGCATGTAGAACGCGGAACCGATGCCGGTGCCGAAGAGGATCGTCGACGACAGCACGTGCAGCCATTTCACGACGAGGTAGGCGCTCATCGCTTCTCCAGCGCGTAGAGCACGATGATCGCGGCGAGGACCGGCAGGTTCTTCACCACCGGGCCGAACGGATGCAGCCACTGCTCGGGCAGCGCCACGGTGATGATGGCCGTGTAGCCGACGATGAGCGCGATCTGCGCGCGCCACAGTCCCCGGCGACGGCGCAGCACCAGCGTGGCCACGCCGAGCGCGACGTCGAGCAGCGCCGCGCCGTAGAGCATCGCGGAGGCGAGCGCTCCGTGCACCCCCACGCGCGCGAGCAAGGCGAGGCTCGCGGAGACGGGGTACAGGCCGGCCGACACGACGCCCGCCGCGATCCACATGAACGCGAGGCTCGCGCGCACGACAGGAAGCAGCCACGCGAGGCGCGCGCTCGTGGCGAGCGCGTCGCGATCGTCGGGCGCGACGAAGCGATCGACCGTGCGCGGCTCACGCCCGAGGAGCGCCGCAATGTCGCCGGCGTCGGCGGTGTTGCCGCGCTCGAGCATCTTCCACGCATCCGCATCGAACATGAGGTCGAGCGCGCTGCCGATGCGGGCGCCGAATTCGACGAGCGGCGCGGGGATCGAGACGCTGGGTGCACGGCCCAGCCCCAGGGCGGCGCGCAGCGCGAACAGGAACTCTCGCAGCGTGAGCGCGCGGGGTCCGACGAGCGCGATGCGACGCCGTGGGTACACGCCGCGGCGCACGACGGCCACGACCGCATCGACAACATCGTCGACGTGGACCGGCTGCACGCGCTCGCGGCCGCCGGCAGGCAGCGGCACGAGCGGCAGGCTCGCGAGCACCGTGAATAGACGCGCGCTTGCCCCGCCGTTGCCGAACACGAGCGACGGTTGCAGCACGGCCGAGGGCACGTCGAGCGCGAGCAGCGCATCGTCCGCGCGCTTCTTGCTTTGCAGGAAACGGGTCAGCGCGCGAGCGTCGGCGCCGAGCGCCGAAATCTGCACGCACGGGATGCGCGCTGCGGCGCACGCCTGGAAGAGCGCGACGGGACCGCGCACGTGGATCGCCTCGAACGTCTGCGCGCCCTGTTCGCGGAAGATGCCGACCGCATTCACCACGGCATCGACGTTCGCGAGCCGGGTCGCCCAGGCCGATGGCTGCGCGTCGCGGGCGAAGTCGATTGCCGGACGCGCTCCCCGCACCACGCGGCAGCCGGCTGCTTCGAGCGCGCGTGCGATGTGCCGGCCGAGGAACCCGCGCGCGCCGATCACGAGCACGGTCGGCTCGCCGCGCTCGCCAGCATCCGGAACTCTCGTCATGGGCCTCCTCTCCAACCTTCGTCACCGGCCCGGCCCACAGGTTTCCCTTCATGGACGACACCACCCGACGCGCCAACGTGCCGGTGCTGCGGCGCATCGCGCACGATGCGGTGGTTTCGGGCGCGTGGGCGAGCGTGCTCTCCTCGCTCGCCCTCATCGCGTTCGGCCGCCGCGAGCTGCGCGACGGGGCCGCGCCGCTGAACGGGCCGAGCCAATGGATCTGGGGACCGGGCGCCGCGTACGTGCGCGGTTTCGGCGCGCGCCACACCGTGGTCGGCTACGGGATCCATCACCTCGCCTCGGTGTTCTGGGCGTTCTTCTACGAAGCGCTGCGCCCGCGACGCTCGGACCGCCTCGGTGTCGGAGGCGAGGTCGCGGCATGCGCGGCGACGAGCGCCGTGGCCGCGTTGGTGGACTTCGAGCTCACGCCGCCCCGGTTGCGTCCGGGCTTCGAGAAGCGCCTTTCGCGCGTGGCTCTCGTCGCGGTGTACGGCGCGTTCGGGGTGGGGCTGTTCCTCGCGCACTGCGGCGTCGCCGCGCTCGCGCGTTCGCGCCGTTCGCGCTAGCCCGCGGGCACGAGCCGGGCGCGCAGCCAGTCGCGCGCCTCGATCCACAGGTTGGCGCGGCTGCGCTCGGCGAAGAAGCCGAAGTGGCCGATGCGCCTCTCGCCGAGGTCCGAGGGCACGACGTGCCGTTCCTCGATGCGGGCGTTGCGGTAGAAATCGTCGAGCGCGCGCGCGGCGCGGCGCGTGATCATGTCGTCGTCGGAGAACGAATACGAGCGGATCGACGCCGTCACGCGATCGAAGCCCGCGCGCGCCCGCTCGCCTTCGGAAAGGATGTAGCGCGGGTCGAGGCACCAGCGGCGCCACTCGCGCATGGCGCGGGCCGGCAGGTCGCCGATCGCATGCAGCGCGCGGCCGGGAAAGTAGCCGAAGAGCGGCGTGGCGATCGGCACGAGCAGGAACCAGAAGATGCGCAGCCGCAGCGGCATGCGGTCGTTCAGCCGCCAGTAGCCCGAGCCCGCCGCGACGTTCACCACCGCACGCACGGCGCCATTCGACGGCGCGAGGCCGAGGATCTGTCCGCCGAGGCTGTGCCCCACCACCGCGAGCGGAAGCTCGGGGGCGGCACGGCGCGCCTGCGCGAGCATCGCCTCGAGGTCCTTCTCGCCCCAGTCGGCGGCGCCCGCGTCGAGCGCGGCCAGATCGTGCGGACGCGAGGCGCCCATGCCGCGGTAATCGAAGGTGAGGACGTGGATGCCGGATTGCGCGAGGAAGCGCGCGAACGGCGCGTAGAAATCCTGCGGCACGGCCATCGCGCCCGCGAACACGAGCGTGGCCCATGCGTGCCCTTCCGCCGGAAAGCGTGTCACCGCGAGCTCGTAGCCGTCCGTGGCGAGCGCGGTGTCCCGCAGCTCCATCGCGTCAGATGGTTCCCCACCCGGGGTCGGGCGTGAAGCGCGGGCCCAGCGTGCGCTCGAGCCCCGCCATGACGCGCAGCCATTCGGCCTTGCCACGCGCGTGGATCGTGGTGATGGGACCGCCGCGATGGGGCGCGAACCCGGTGCCGAAGACCACGCCCGCGTCGCACAGGTCGGCGTCTGCGACGATGCCTTCGCGCACGCATGCGACCGCCTGGTCGAGCATCGGCAGCACCATGCGGTCGGCCAGCGACGCGAGATCGACGCCCGCGGTCGCCGCGCCCTTGCGCGCTTTCCCGTTCGCCCACGTGTAGAAGCCCTGCCCGGTCTTCTTGCCGAAGCGCTTCGCCTCGACGTTGCGCTGCAGCGCCTTCGGCACCGGCATGCCGGGCTGCGCGAGCTCCTGGCCCACGGCCCAGGCGACGTCGAGCCCCACCATGTCGGCGAGCTCGATCGGGCCCATCGGCATGCCGAAGTCGCGCGCGGCCGCGTCGATCGTCTCGGCGCTGACGCCTTCGTCGAGCAGCAGCATGGCCTCGAGCAGGTAGGGCGAGAGCACGCGGTTCACGAGGAAACCGGGTGCGGACTTGCACGGCAGCGGCAGCTTGTCGATGGCGCGCGCGAATGCCTGGCCGGCGCGCATCACCTCCGGCGCCGTGCGCGCGCCTTGCACGACCTCGACCAGCATCATCTGCGCCACCGGGTTGAAGAAGTGCAGGCCGACGAGGCGCTCGGGGCGCGCGAGGCCTTCGGCCAGCTGCTGCAAGGCAATGCTCGACGTGTTCGTGGCGAGGATCGCATCGGCGCGCATGCGCGGCTCGACCTGCGCGTAGAGCCGCCGCTTCACTTCCGCGTTCTCCACGATCGCCTCGATCACCAGGTCCGCGTGCGCGACGCCCTGCCCCGCGACGTCCGGGACGAGCCGGTCGAGCGCGGCGCGCACCAGGTGCGGTTGCTTCAGGCGCTTGCGGTAGAGGGACGCGGCGCGGGCGATGGCCGGCGCGATGCGCTCGGGCGCCAGATCCTGCAGCGACACGGTCATGCCCTTCGAAGCGCACCACGCCGCGATGTCCCCGCCCATGGCGCCCGCGCCGATCACGTGCACGCGCTCGACCCGCGCGCCGTCGCGCTTGCCGAAGTCCTTCAGCCGGTCCTGCAGCTTGAACAGGCGGATGAGGTTGCGCGTCGTCGGGTGGAAGAACAGGCTCTGGGTCGAGGCCGGATGCTCGGGCGGCACGGCGAGCACGTCGCCGCGGAAGTCCTTCCAGACGTCGAGGATCGCGAACGGCGCCGGGTAATGCGCCCGCCGCACCCGCTCGCGCACCTTGTTCCCGGAGATGCGCGCCACGATCGAGCGCACGCCGGGCCAGCCCGTGATCGCCGCGGCGAGCGGGGCGAAGGCCGCGGGCGGCGACTCGAGCAGGAAACGGCGCGCGGCGTTGTCGAAGTGGCGGCGCGGCGTGACGGCGCTCGCGAACCCGAGCTTCTTCGCGCGCCGGGCGTCGATCGCGCGGCCGGTGAGCATCAGGTCGAGCGCGGGCGCGTCGCCGATCACGCGCGGCAGCCGCTTCACGCCGCCCCACCCCGGCACGATGCCGATCATCACCTCGGGCAACGCGATGCGCGTCTTCGGGCCGTCGTCGAGCACGCGATGACGGCACGCCAATGCGAGCTCCGTCCCGCCGCCCATGCAGAACCCGTGCACGAGCGCGACGGTCGGGAAGCCGAGCCGCTCGATGCGGTCGAACACCTCGTTGCCGAGGCGCACGAAGGCGAGCGCCTCGTCGACGTTGCGGATCGCGGTGAACTCGTCGATGTCCGCGCCTGCCGCGAAGCCGTTGTCCTTGGCCGAGCGGATCGCCAGCCCGCGCGGCGGCATCTTCTCGAGATGGTCGACGAGCTGCCCGAGCTCCCGCAACGCCTCGCTCGAGAAGGTGTTCGTCGAGCTCCCCGCGCGATCGAACGTCACCCACGCCAGGTTCTCCGCGTCGACCTCGAGCTTCCAGTGCTTCAGGTCCATTGTTCGAGTTGTTCGAGCGAAAGGCTTTGGAACGCGGATGAACGCAGAAAAGGCGAACGCAGATGAACGCAGACAAAAAAGAGTGGCCCAGGCCCAAGCAAGACAATCGCAGCAACACGCTTGGAGCCGATGCCGACCATCTCCTTATCGCCCTTCTGCGTTCATCTGCGCTCCATCTGCGTTCATCTGCGTTCCCGATTTTTTGCCGTCACTCCCCCGGTCACACGCGCTCCAGCAGCATCGCGCCGCCCTGGCCGCCGCCGATGCAGAGGGAAGCGACGCCGAGCTTGCCGCCGGTGCGCTCGAGGACCTTGAGCACGTGCAGCACCACGCGCGCGCCGGAGGCGCCGATCGGGTGGCCGAGGGCGATGGCGCCGCCGTCGACGTTGAGCTTCGCGCGGTCGAGCCGCCCGAACGCGTGGTCGAGCCCGAAGTGCTCGCGGCAATAGTCGGCGCTCTCCCACGCGGCGAGGCAGCCGAGCACCTGGGCGGCGAACGCCTCGTTGATCTCGACCGCGTCGATATCGTCCCAGCCGAGCCCGTGCCGCATCAGCAGCGGCGTGATCGCGTGCACGGGACCGAGCCCCATCTGCGCGGGATCGAGCGCACCCCAGTTGGTGTCCACGATGCGCCCGAGCGGCTTCAGGCCGTGCGCCTCGACCGCTTCCTCGGATGCGATGACGAGCATCGCGGCGCCGTCGGTCACCTGCGAGCTGTTGCCCGCGGTCACGTTGCCGTAGGTGCGGTCGAAGACGGGCTTGAGCTTCGCGAGCTTCTCCACGCTCGAGTCGCGCCGCACGCCGTCATCCGCGGCGTAGACCTTTCCCTCGGTGTCGTAGATCGGCTCGATCTCCGCGAGATGGCCGTTGTCCTGCGCGAAGGCGAGCCGCCGGTGCGATTCCACCGCGTACTCGTCCATCATCGCGCGCGTGATGCCGAAGCGCTTCGCGACGATCTCGGCGGTCGATCCCATCGAGAGCTTCACGACCGGGTCGGTGAGGCCGCGCAGGATCGCGATCACGGGCACGAGATACGAGAGGCGGAAGCGCGTGGCGAGCGCCGCCTTCTGCCCGACGCCCTTCGCCGCATACCACTGCGCGAGCCAGGTGGTCATCGCCGGCCCGAAGAGCAAGGGCGCATGGCTCATCGCATCGGTGCCGCCGGCGAGGACGAGGTTCGCGCGCGCGGCGAGGATGTTCACCGCCGCCGAGTCGAGCGCCTGCAGGCCCGAGGCGCAATTGCGCATCACGGTCCACGCGGGCACCTTCTCGCCGCAGCCCAGGCGCAGCGACACCACGCGCGCGATGTTCGCCTCGTCCGCCGAAGGCAATGCGGCGCCGAGGATCACCTCGTCGAACGTGCCGGCGGGAAACGGCTGGCGCAGCAGCAGCGCGCGTCCCGCCTGCACGGCGAGATCGGAAGCGGCGAACGGACCGGGGCCGGTCCTGGCCTTGAGGAAAGGCGTGCGCGCGCCGTCGACTACGTAGACGCGGCGACGACCTTGCGGCGCGAGTCCGGCGACGGCCATCCTTCCTCCATGGGCATCCCGCGCATCACGTCGGCGGGATCGAAATCGTCCACCTTGATGACCTCGCGGCGCAAGCGGTCGGCGTTCACGAGATCGTCGAGCTCCGCCTGGGTGATCATCCCCTGCTGCAGCGCGGCGCGGCGGCGCTCGGCCACCGTGGCCTGCGGCAGCTTGCCTTCGCGCTGCGCGCGGCGGACCTTCGCCTCGATCGGGTCGGCGCGGATCGCGGCCTGCATCGCGAACTCGAGCCGGCCGATCACGTCGTCCTCCTTCGCCGGGATGTACGCGCCGGCCGTGAGGCGATCGCGCGCCGCGCCCGGCGTGATGAGGATCTGCGCCACCTTCGAGCCGCCCGCGTCCCGCGGCGCATCGAGCGTCAGGCCCTTCGGGAACGCGAGCATGCGCAGCCACGCGGCGACGGCGCGGTTCGGGAAGTTCGCGAGCACGCCGTCCATGGCGACCTGCAGCTTGAAGAAGCTGTCGTGGATGGCCCAGGTGAGCAGCGGGAGGTCGTCCTTCGGGCAGCCCTCGTCGTGGAAGCGCTTGACCGTGGCCGACGCGATGTAGAGCAGCGAGAGGATGTCGCCGAGCCGGGCCGAGATCTTCTCCTTGCGCTTCAACTGCCCGCCGATCACGAACATCGACGCGTCGGCGAGCAGCGCGAAGGCCGACGAGAAGCGCGTCATCATCTGCAGGTAGCGCCGCGTCTCGGGCGCGCCGGGAACGGTGATGCCCTCGCCGCCGGTGAGGCCGAGCCACAGGGCGCGCGCCGCGTTCGAGAGCGTGAACGCGAGGTGGCCCCACAGGGCGCGGTCGAACGCCGCGAGATCGTTCGTGCGCGCGGCATCGATCTCCCGCAGCACGAACGGGTGGCAGCGGATCGCGCCCTGCCCGAAGATGATCATCGAGCGCGTGAGGATGTTCGCGCCCTCGACGGTGATCGCGATCGGCACCGTCTCGTAGCCGTGGCCGAGGTAGTTGTTCGGGCCCATCACGATGCCCTTGCCGCCGTGGATGTCCATGGCGTCGTTCAGGATCTGGCGCATGCGCTCGGTCATGTGGTACTTGCAGATCGCCGAGATGACCGACGGCTTCTCGCCCGAGTCGAGCGCGACCATCGTCATGCGCCGCATCGCGTCCATGAGGTAGGTGCTGCCGCCGATGCGCGCGAGCGGCTCCTCGACGCCCTCGAAGCGGCCGATGGGCTGGCCGAACTGCGAGCGGATGCGCGCGTAGGCGCCGGTCGCACGGCTGCCGAGCTTGCCCGCCGCCATCGACAGCGACGGCAGCGAGATCGAGCGGCCGGCCGCGAGGCACTCCATCAGCATGCGCCAGCCGTTGCCCACCTGCTCGCGCCCGCCGATGATCCAGTCGAGCGGGATGAAGACGTCCTTGCCCCACGTGGGCCCGTTCAGGAACGCGGCCGCGAGCGGGATGTGGCGCCGCCCGATCTGCACGCCCGGATGCGAGGTCGGGATCAACGCGAGCGTGATGCCGCGGTTCTCCTCGCCGCCGAGCAGGCGTTCCGGGTCGAACACCTTGAACGCGAGCCCGAGGAGCGTGGCCATCGGCGCGAGCGTGATGTAGCGCTTCTCCCACGTGAGGCGCAGCCCGAGCACCTCGCGGCCCTCGTGCATGCCCTTGCACACGATGCCGAAGTCGGGGATCGCGCCCGCATCCGATCCGGCCTCGGGATTGGTGAGCGCGAAGCAAGGGATCTCGACGCCCTTCGCGAGCCGTGGCAGGTAGTGGCTCTTCTGCGCCGCGGTGCCGTAGTGGATGAGGAGCTCCGCCGGCCCCAGCGAGTTCGGCACCATGACGCTCACGGCCGCCGTGCCGCTGCGCGTGGCGATCTTGGTGATGATCTCGGTGTGCGCGTAGGCGGAGAAACCGAGGCCGCCGTATTCCCGGGGGATGATGATGCCGAGGAAGCCGTGGTCGCGGATGAACTTCCACGTCTCCGGCGTGAGGTCCATGCGCCGGTGCGTGATCTCCCATTCGTTCAGCATCCCGCAGAGCTCCTCGACGGGACCGTCGAGGAACGCGCGCTCCTCGGCGGAGAGCGACGGCGCCGGATAGGCGAGCAGCTTCTTCCAGTCGGGGCGCCCGCCGAACAGCTCCGCGTCCCACCACACCGAGCCCGCGTCGAGCGCTTCCTGCTCGGTCTGCGAGACCTGCGGCAGGATCTTGCGGTACACGCGGAAAAGCGGCGCGGTGAGGAGCGCCCGGCGCACGGGCCTGAGGACCGCGAGCGCGGCGAATGCGCCGACCACGACCCACAGCGCGATCGACACGCCGGGGCCGGCGGCGTGGGTGAATTGCGCCGCGCCGACCGCGAGAGCGAAGGCGATCGACCACGCGATGCCGGGCGCGCGATGGTAGGCGAGGATCGCCGCGACGATGACGAGCGCGAGCGCGATGAGGGCGAGGATCATGGTGTGCTCCGTTTCATTCTCCGGCGACGAGCTCGAGCTTGCGGCCCTGCGCCATGGGCGGCGCCTTGAGCCCCGCGACGAGGAACGGCGCGAGGCGCTGCAGCAGCAGCTCGTCGTTCTCCGCCGCGCCCACCTGCGCGAAGAGCTTGAGCGCGTCGGTGCCCGCGAGCGTATACGACAATGCGCCCATCACGAAATGCAGACGCCAGGTGAGCTCCTGGCGCGACAGGTGCGGCAACGCGCGCAGGAACGCCTCCTTGTAGCGGCCGATCATCTCCGCGTACTGCTGCGACAGGAACCGGCGGATGAAGGGCGCGGGATCGGCGTAGGCGCGGCCGAGCAGGCGCAGGAAGTTCTTGCCGCCGCGCTTCTCGTCGCGGGCGAGCCGCAGCGCGGGAATCAGCATCGCGAAGAGCACGCTCTCGCAGGTGGGCGGCTTGCCGCCGCACTCGCGCTCGAGCTTCTCGAGGCGCTCGATGCGCTCCTGGTTCATCGGGTCGAGCCGGCGCGTGAGCACCGCCTGGAAGAGCTCCTCCTTCGAGCCGAAGTGATAGTTCACGGCGGCGAGGTTCACGCCGGCGCTCGCGGTGAGCTGGCGCAGGCTGGTCGCCTCGAAGCCGTGCCCGAGGAACAGCAGCTCGGCGGCGTCGAGGATGCGGGTCTGGGTGCCGGGGGAGGTCGCCTCGGGGGCGACCGGCTTGCGCTGGCGGGAGGCGGCCATGTGAAACGCCCGATTCAAACGCTCGTTTGAATTCCATGCTAAGCCGGCGCCGGCGCGCAAGTCAAACTACACTGCCGCCATGCGAACCGCCCGCCTCGCCGCCGCATCGGCCCTCCTCGCCCTCGCCTTGCCCGCCGGCGCGCTGCTCATCCGCGCCGACCGGGACGACGCGGAGTACCTCGAGCTCGCCACGCGCTACACGTCGGCGGTCGCACTGCGCCCCGGCACCGGCGAGGGCGTGCTCATCGCGCCGCGATGGATCCTCGCGCTCGCGCGCGATGCCGCGGCGTTGCGCGACCGGCGCGATGCGGCGCTCGAGATCGCGGGGCTGCGCTACGCGGTGGGCGCCGTGCTGCTGCCCCCGGGTTGGAAGCCGGGCGGCCAGGACGCGCTGGCGCTCATCTTCCTGCGGCAACCGGTCGAAGGCGTCGCGCCCACGCCGATCTATCGCGCGGCCGACGAGCGGGGGAAGGGCATCGTGATCGTGGGCCACGGCTCGACCGGCCACATCGGCGCGGCGCCTTCGCGCGGGCTCGGCCAGGCGCGCGGCGGCATCAACACGATCGATCGCGTGGCGCCGGCGCTGCTCGAGGCGGACATCAAGTCGGGCGACGAAGCGTCGGACCTGCAGGGCGCCGTCGCTGCCGACGAGTCGGGCGCGCCGGCCTATGTCGAGACCAGGCAGGGATTGTTCGTCGCCGGCCTCGCGCTCCCGCCCGCGCCCGGCGCTTCGGCCGATCGTTTCGTGCGCGTGTCCTCCCAGGCGGAATGGATCGACGCCACGATGTTCCGCGTCGCCACCCAGGAAGCGGCCGCCTCCACCCACCGCCGCTGATTGGGCGCTGATTGGGACAGACCCCAATCGTCGAATACCGGAAATTTGGGGTCCGTCCCCGATGATCAGGAAGCGGAAAGAGCGCGATCGAGATCCCAGAGGATGTCTTCGAGCGTCTCGAGGCCGATCGACAGGCGCACCATGTCGGGCGGCACGCCGGCCTTCACCTGCTCCTCTTCCGAGAGCTGGCGGTGCGTGGTCGACGCGGGATGGATCACGAGCGACTTGGCATCGCCGATGTTCGCGAGGTGGCTCACGAACTGCAGCGCCTCGATGAACTTCACGCCCGCGTCGAACCCGCCCTTGATGCCGAACGACAGCAGCGATCCCGCGCCCTTCGGCAGGTAGCGCTGCGCGAGCGCGTGGTAGCGGCTGCCCGGCAGGCCCGGATAGCTCACCCACGCGACCTTCGGATGGCCCTGCAGGAATTTCGCCACCGCGAGCGCGTTCGCACAGTGGCGGTCCATGCGCACCGGCAGCGTCTCGAGCCCCTGCAGCATGAGCCACGCGTTGAACGGGGCGATCGCGGGGCCGAACACGCGCAGGATCTCCATGCGCGCCTTCATCGTGAAGCCGAA
>CAYOGL010000029.1:0-57297 GCA_964403515.1 uncultured Burkholderiales bacterium
CGACGGGACAGATGTCGATGCAGGCGTCGCACTCGATGCACAGCTTCGCGGTGAAAACCGTCTGCACGTCGCAGTTGAGGCAGCGCTGCGCTTCCTTGAGCGCGAGCTCGACGTCGAACCCGAGCTCGACTTCCTCGCGGATGTTCTTCAACGCGATGGTCAGCTCGCGCAGCGGCACCTTGTGGCGCGGGTCGGGCGTGACCTGGTTGTCGTAGCTCCATTCGTGGATGCCCATCTTCTGCGAGCGCAGCGTCACACCGGGCGCGGGCCGCTCGTGCGCGTCCTCGCCGTGGCACAGGCGATCGATCGACACGGCCGCCTGGTGGCCCTGGGCCACCGCGGTGATGATGTTCTTGGGACCGAGCGCCGCGTCCCCGCCGAAGAAGACGTCGCGGCGCGTCGACTGCATCGTCGCCGCGTCGACCACGGGCATGCCCCACTTGTCGAACTCGATGCCGCTGTCGCGCTCGATCCACGGGAACGCGTTCTCCTGTCCCACCGCGATCAGCACCGCGTCGCATTCGAACACCGCGTCGGGCTCGCCGGTGGGCACGAGCGTGCGCCGGCCCTTGTCGTCGTAGACCGCGCGCACCTTCTCGAACGACATGCCGGTGAGCCGGCCCTTGTCGTGCAGGAACGCCTTGGGCACGTGGTAGTTCAGGATCGGGATGCCTTCGTGCATCGCGTCCTCCTTCTCCCACGGGCTCGCCTTCATCTCCTCGAAGCCCGAGCGCACGATCACCTTCACGTCCTCGCCGCCGAGGCGGCGCGACGAGCGGCAGCAGTCCATCGCGGTATTGCCGCCGCCCAGCACGATCACGCGCTTCGCGATGGACGTGACGTGCCCGAAGGAGACGCTGGCGAGCCAGTCGATGCCGATGTGGATGTGCCTGGCCGCTTCCTCGCGCCCGGGAATGCGCAGGTCGCGGCCGCGCGGCGCGCCGGATCCCACGAACACGGCGTCGTAGCCTTCGCCGAGCAGCGACTTGAGGGATTCGATGCGATGCCCGGGACGGAAGTCGACGCCGAGATCGAGCACGTACCCCACTTCCTCGTCGATCACCGATTCGGGCAGGCGGAAGCGCGGGATCTGCGAGCGGATCATGCCGCCGGCGCGCGGATCGGCCTCGAACACGGTGACCGCGTAGCCGAGCGGCGCGAGATCGCGTGCCACGGTGAGCGATGCTGGGCCGGCGCCGACGCAGGCGACGCGCTTGCCGTTCTTCTTCGCGGCCGGCTTCGGCAAACGCTCGCGAATGTCGTCCTTGTAGTCGGCCGCGACGCGCTTCAGCCGGCAGATGGCCACGGGTTGCGGCTTCTCGCCCTGGTTCTCCTCGACGCGCCCGCGCCGGCACGCGGGCTCGCAGGGCCGGTCGCACGTGCGCCCGAGGATGCCGGGGAACACGTTGGACTCCCAGTTGACCATGTACGCGTCGGCGTAGCGGCCCTGCGCGATCAGGCGGATGTACTCCGGGACCGGAGTGTGCGCGGGACATGCCCATTGGCAGTCCACGACCTTGTGGAAATAGTCGGGGACTGCGATGTCGGTGGCCTTCACTGGACATCCTCCATGTCGGCCGGGCGGCCGCTGACGCAGTCTACCGGTGGCCCCCCGGGGGCGAAAGTGATCTGCGGCAAACGGCCCGCACGGCGCGCTCGCCGACGATCAGATTACGCCTTCGGCGCGCAGCCGCGCGATCTCCTCACCGCTCATGGCCAGCGTGGCGCTCAGCACCTGCTCGGTATGCTCGCCGAGCAGCGGCGGCGGCGACTCGTAGGTGATCGGTGTCGCCGAGAACTTCATCGGGTTCGCCACCACGTGCACCTCTCCGGCTGCCGGATGCGGGATGCGCACCTCCATCGCGCGATGACGCACCTGCGGATCTTCGAACGCCTGTTGCAGGTCGTTGATCGGCCCGCACGGCACGCCGGCCGCCTCGAGTGCGGCGAGCCACTCGCGCGCGGGCTTGCGGCGCAGCCGCTCGGCGATGAGCCCGACCAGCAAGTCCCGATGGCCCACGCGCGCCGCGTTCGTGGCGAAGCGCGCGTCGCGCGGCCACCCGGGCGCATCGATCACGCGGCACAAAGCGGCGAACTGGCCGTCGTTGCCCACCGCGACGATGAGGAACGCGTCGGCCGCGCGGAACACCTGGTAAGGCACGATGTTCAGGTGCGCGTTGCCCATGCGCCCGGGCGTCTCGCGCGACACGAAGTAGCTCGAACTCAGGTTCGCGAGCATGGCCACCTGCGCGTCGAGCAGCGCCATGTCGATGTACTGTCCGGCGCCGCTGCGGCTGCGATGCAGGAGCGCGGCGAGTATCGCGCTCGTCGCGTACATGCCGGTGAAGAGATCGGCGACCGCCACGCCGACCTTCTGCGGTCCGCCGCCCGGCAGGTCGTCGCGCTCGCCGGTCACGCTCATCAGGCCGCCGAGCCCCTGGATCATGAAGTCGTAGCCGGGACGGTCGCGATACGGGCCGTCCTGCCCGAACCCGGTGATCGAGCAATACACGAGGCGCGGGTTGTCCTCGCGCAGCGCGGCATAGTCGAGCCCGTGGCGCGCGAGGTCGCCCACCTTGAAGTTCTCGACCAGCACGTCGCTGCGGGCCGCGAGCGCGCGCGCGATGCGCCGGCCCTCGGGCTTGGCGATGTCGAGCGTGATCGACTTCTTGCCGCGGTTGCACGCGAGGTAATAGGCCGCGTCGCGCGTGTCGCGCCCGTCGCGGTCGCGCAGGAACGGTGGCCCCCATTTGCGCGTGTCGTCGCCGTGGCCGGGACGCTCGACCTTGATCACTTCGGCGCCGAGGTCGGCGAGGTTCTGCGTGGCCCAGGGGCCGGCGAGCACGCGGCTCAGGTCGAGCACGCGGAAGCCATCGAGGATTCGGGACAAGGTCGCTTGACGGTGGATCGATCGGAAAGGCGCGCAGGGCGGACCGCGCCCCGCAATTATAGGGACGATGTGACAACCGCGCCCATCCCTTAGAATGGCGGGAATGGCTACGAAAGTCTTCACCCACGAGCTCAAGGTCGGCATGTTCGTGGCGGACCTCGATCGGCCGTGGGTCGACACGCCGTTCCTGCTGCAGGGTTTCCTCATCGAGGACGAGGAGCAGATCGGCGCGCTGCGCGCGCATTGCGAGTACGTGATCATCGATCGCGCGCGTTCGACCGGCGACCAGTACGAGGCGCCGCCGTCGGCAGCGTCGGGCGCGGGCCGCCGCGAGACGGCGAACGCGACCGCGAGCCGCACGAGCACCGCCGCGCCAGCGAAGGCGACCGCGGAAGCGCGCGCGCCCGACGATTCCCCCGGACGCGTGCCGTCGGAGCCGCCGCGCGTGATCAAGATCGACGCCCTCGCGCCGGGCCGTCCCTTGCGGCGCGACGGGGCCGGACCCGACGACGGACGCTCCGGATCGGGCTTCCTCGGGCGCCTCTTCGGCCGCATGCGCGGCAACGGGGGAGCACGCCCCGCGCGCGAAGCGCCGAGCGCGCCGCCGCCCCCGCCGCCGCCCGAGACACCGCAGGAGTTCGAGGCGCGCGCCGCTCTCGCCCCGCCCGGCGTCACCATCACCACCTACGTCGACCAGGTGAACGTCGAGCAGGAGGTGCCGCGCGCGCGCGAGGTCGTCGCGAAGTCGCAGGACCTGCTCGACAAGCTGGTCTCCGACATCCGCCTCGGGCAGAGCTTCGAGATCGAGCGCGTCGAGGAGATCGTCGACGACATGGTCGACAGCATCGTGCGCAACCCCGATGCGCTGATGTGGGTCGCGCGCCTGCGCGAGCAGGACATCGGGACCTACGGCCACGGCCTGCAGGTCTCGGTGTATCTCACGGCGTTCGGGCGCCATCTCGGCTTTCCCAAGACGCACCTCGCGATCCTCGCGCAGGTCGGGCTGCTGCTCGACGTGGGCAAGATCCGCCTTCCCAAGCCGCTGCTCGAGAAGCAGGGCCGCCTCGCGCCCGAGGAATTCGAGGCCGTGAAGGCGCATGTGCAGCACGGCATCGACATCCTGTCGCAGACCCAGAACTTCCACCCGGAGGTGCTCGAGGGCATCGCGCAGCACCACGAGCGCATGAACGGCAGCGGCTATCCCCACGGCCTGCTCGGCGAGGAGATCGGCGTCGTGGGGCGCATGGCGGGCATCGTCGACTGCTTCGCCGCGCTCACCAACCACCGCCCCTACGCGGCCGCGGTCTCGTCGTACGAGGCGCTGCGCAGCATCACGGGCTGGGGCGGCGACTTCTTCCACGAGCCGCTGGTGCAGCAGTTCGTGTCTTCCGTCGGCGTGTTTCCGGTCGGATCGTTGATCGAGCTCTCGACCGGCGAGGTCGCGGTCGTCGTCTCGCACAACAAGCTGCGCCGGCTCAAGCCGCGCGTGCTCGTCGTGACCGGGCCGGACAAGACGCCGGTCGCCCACCCCGGCATGATCGACCTCCTCTACGACCCGAAGGTCGGCGAGGAGGCGGTCTTCATCAAGCGCGGGCTTCCGATCGGCGCCTATGGCCTCGATCTGCGCGACTACTACCTGAGCTGACGCGCCGTGGCCGACAGCCCTCCTTCCGGCACGCCGCAAGTCCCGATCGAGGAAGCGGACGGCGCCTATACGCGGGAGGACCTGCTGCGGCTGCTCGACCGCGAGACGGCGATCGCGCGCGCGACGGAAGGCCGGCTCGCCGTGCTGATCCTCGAGCTGCGCCGCGTCGACCGGCTTCACGCCCTGCTGCGCGGGCCCAGCCCCGCGGTCACCATGTCGCTCGTGCTCGACCGGTTGCACAAGGCGCTGCGGCCCGAGGACCGCATGGCCGCGATCAGCGACGAGCAGGTGTGCGTGCTGCTGCCACGCCTCGCGCACCCGAGCCAGGCGGTCCTCGCGGCGGTGAAGCTGCTGCGCGCCCTCGATCGCCCGATCGCCCACGAGGGCGGCTCCGCGGTGCTGCGTCCCTGCGTGGGCATCGCCACACTGCCGGAGCACGGGCACGACCCGGCCGCGCTGCTCATGGCCGCCGACGTCTCGCGCCACATCGCGGCCAAGCGCGAGGAGGGATACCACGTCTTCCAGGGCGACGACGCGGTCGAGACGCAGGTCTACCGCGGCCTCGATCTCGATCTGGAGCGCGCGATCCGCGCCAACGAGCTCGAGCTGCATTTCCAGCCGCAGGTCGACCTCGCCACGCGCCGGCCGCTAGCCGCCGAAGCGCTGCTGCGCTGGCCGCTCGAGCGCGGCGGCCAGTTGCCGCCGGCGCGCATCGTGAGCATCGCGGAGAACACCGGGCTCATCGGCTCGCTCACGTTCTGGGTGCTCAACGCGGCGCTGCGCCAGGCGGCCGAATGGAACGCGGCGGGCCGCTCGCTGCGCCTCGCGGTGAACGTGTCGGTCGCCTGCCTGAACGACGTGGAGCTGCCGGGCGTGGTCGACCAGACGCTCAAGACGTGGAGCGTCGAGCCGGCGCAGCTCACGCTCGAGATCGCCGAGAACGTCGTGATCGCCGACGCGGAACGATCGTCGGCCGTGCTCACGCGGCTGAAGGGGCTCGGCGTGCGCATCGCGGTCGACGATTTCGGCACCGGGTTCTCCTCGCTCGGCGCCTTCCGCAAGCTGCCCGTCGACGAGCTGAAGATCGACCGGCCGTTCGTGGCCGGCATGCTGAAGGACACCGGCGATCGCGCCGTCGTGCGCAGCGCCATCGACCTCGCGCACCACTTCGGGCTGCTCGCATGCGCCGAAGGCGTCGAGACTTCGGAGCTGCGCGAGGCGCTCGCCGCGGCCGGCTGCGACCTGGCGCAGGGCCACGTCATCAGCCCCGCCCTGCCCCCCGCGGCGTTCCGCGAGTGGTGGACGCTGCACGCGTCCGGAGCGTGACGCCGCGCATGGTATAAGCCACCGCCATGAAGCGTGGGTTCTACATCATCATGGCGGCGCAGTTCTTCTCCTCGCTCGCCGACAACGCGCTGCTGATCGCGGCGATCGCGATGCTCGCGCAGCTCGACGGGCCGGCGTGGCTCACGCCGCTGCTCAAGTTCTTCTTCACCATCTCGTACGTCGTCCTCGCGTTCCTCGTGGGCGCCTTCGCCGACTCGATGCCCAAGGGCCGCGTGATGTTCGTCACGAACGCCGTGAAGGTGCTGGGCTGCGTGCTCATCCTCTTCAACGACAACCTCGCCATCGGCAACATCCCCGCGTACTGGCTCGTCATGCTGGCGTACGCCGTGGTCGGGCTCGGCGCGGCCGCGTATTCACCCGCGAAGTACGGGATCCTCACGGAGCTGCTGCCCGCGGAAAAGCTGGTCATGGCCAACGGCTGGATCGAGGGCTTGACCGTCGCCTCGATCGTGCTCGGAAACGTGGTCGGCGGCATGCTGATCGGCCCGCGCGTCTCGCAGGCGCTGCTGTCGATCGACATCCCGTTCATCGATACCGGCATCGACACGCCGCCGGAGGCGGCGGTCGCGGTGATCGCGTTCATCTACCTCATCGCGGCGGTGTTCACGCTGTTCATTCCCGACACCGGCGCACGCTACCCGCACCAGGAGCGCAACCCCCTGCGCCTGCTCACCGACTTCTCGCGCTGCTACGTGATCCTGTGGCGCGACAAGCTCGGGCAGATCTCGCTCGCCGTGACCACCCTCTTCTGGGGCGCCGGCGCCTGCCTGCAGTTCATCGTGATCCGCTGGGCCGAGCGCCAGCTGCACATGCCGCTCGAGCGTGGGGCGATGCTCTCCGGCGTGAGCGCGTTCGGCGTGGCGATCGGCGCGGTGCTCGCCGCGAAGCTCGTGCCGCTCAAGCGCGCCGTGAGCGTCCTGCCGGTCGGCATCGCGATGGGCGTGGCGGTGGTGAGCATGGTGTCGCTCAAGTGGATGCCCGCGGTCTACGCGCTGCTCGTCCTGATCGGGGCGTTCGCCGGATTCTTCGTGGTGCCCATGAACGCGCTGCTGCAGCATCGCGGCCACGTGCTCATGTCGGCGGGGCATTCCATCGCGGTGCAGAACTTCAACGAGAACGTGAGCATCCTCGTGATGCTCGCGCTCTACTCGCTGATGATCCGCTTCGACCTGCGCATCCACTCGGTCGTGGTGATCTTCGGGCTGTTCGTCTCCGGCACCATGTACCTGGTGATGCGCTGGAATGCCGCGAACCACCGCGCCGATCCGCACCTCGACCGCCTCATCGGGGAGGCGAAGCACTGAGCGCAGCGGCGAGCGGCAGGCGCACGGTGAACTCGGAGCCCTTGCCCACGCCGTCGCTGCGCACCTGCACGCTGCCGCCGTGCAGCGCCACCAGGTTCTTCACCAGCGAAAGCCCGATCCCCAGGCCGCCCGACGAGTACGACTTCGCCGACTCGACCTGCGTGAAGAGGTCGAAGATGCGCGGCAGCATCTCGTGCGGGATCCCGATGCCGTCGTCCTCGACCTTCACCACCGCCTCGTGGCCCTCGATCGAGGCCATGAGCCAGATGTGGCCGCCCGGCGGGGTGTACTTCGCGGCGTTGTTGAGCAGGTTCACGAAGACCTGCTGCAACCGGTCGCGATCGCCTTCGACCTCGACCGGCCCGGCGGCGAGCAAGAGCTCCAGGTCGTGGCGACGCTCGACCATGAGGGACCGCGCCGCCTCGGCGGCTTCGCGCAGCACTTCGGCGAGGGACAGGCGCACGGGCTTGAGCTCGATCTTGCCGGCGTTCATCCGCGACATGTCGAGCAGGTCGTCGACCAGGCGGCGCATGAGGTCCATCTGGCGCTCGATCACCTTCACGCCGAATTCGAGCTCGGGGGTGGCCGGCATCGACATGCGGATGATCTGCACGGCGTTGGCGAGCGGGGCGAGCGGGTTGCGCAGCTCGTGGGAGAGCGTCGAGATGAACGCGTCGCGCCGCCGCGCCGCCTGGTCGAGCGCGAGCGCGTGGTTGCGCAACGTGTCGATCTGCTCGCGCAGGTCGGTGCGGTTGCGCAGGATCTTCGCGAACCCCGCAAGCGACCCGTCGGCCTCCTTGAGCGAGACCATCGCGCCCACGGCCCAGAAACGCGAGCCGTCCTTGCGCAATTGCCAGCGGTCGTCCTCGGCCGCGTCGTTGCGTCGTGCGATGTCGAGCTCGAGCTGCGGCACGCCGGCGTCGATGTCTTCCGGAACGAACAGGACCGCCCCGTGGCGGCCCACGATCTCCTCGGATGAATGGCCGAAGATCTGCTCGGCGCCCGGTCCCCACCACGCCACGCGCCCGTCGGTGTCGAGGAAGAACAGCGCGTGCTCCTGCGTCTGCTCGGCGAGCAGGCGCAACAGGTGGTCGAGTCCGGGCGCCGCGGCCATCGCTATTCCAGCCGCATCATGCCGTGGGAGGCGAAAAGAGCGCGCCACACGAGCTTCGTCATCACGGCCGCCTCATCGCAATGCCCGCTCGAGCACGGGATCGACGCCGCGACGATAGTCCGCGAAACGCCAGGGCACGTGCTCGATCGGCTCGAGGGGGCCATCGCCCACCCCGTAGAAGAAATTCGGCCACCAGCACCGCCACGCATGACAGCCGTCGCGCCAGTCGTGGTAGCCGGTCGAGACCCCGATGCGGATGCCGGAGCGCGGCAACACCATCGGCGTGCCTTCCGACCAGAAAGCCAGCCGGTCGCCGACGGCATCGCCCATGAGCACCGCTCGCGGCGCCGTGAAGTGGCGCGCGAGCACTGCCGCGATGATCGCCGCGGAGAACGTGGTGTTGTCGACGAGCACCACGAGGCGCCCGTCGGGCGCGAGCCGCCGGCCGAGCACCTTCATGCCCGCATACACGGTCGGATAGTCGCCGCCGGCGTCGTCGCGCAGGTCGAGCACGATGCGCGACCAGCGCGGCTCTTGCTCGGTCCCGAGGGCCGCCTCGAGTTGCGCCTCGAGCGATCCCGGCGCCTGGTCGCGCACCTGCCACAGATGCAGGTACAAGACGCTTCCATCGCCGATGCGTGCGGCGTAAACGCGCGCGGGATCGCCGCGCAAGCTGGGTGGAACCGGCACATGCTCGAGCACGCCGCTCCAGCGTCCGGGGCGCTCGCGCGCGGCGACCTGCGGCGAAAGGAGCCAGCCCGGCTTCGTCGCGGCGGGCGCATCGCGCGGGGCCAGGGCCGCGACATCCACGCGCTCGGCGCGTCCGGAGGCGCCGACAATCTCCGCGGTCCAGCGGTCCGCCGGCGCATCGGGATGCAACGCGTGCAGCGCCTCGGGAGACTCGATCAGGAGCGTGCTCTGCGTGCGCACGAATTCGGGCGTGCCGGCGAAGAAACGCGCCGCCTCCTGCTCGAGCACGCGCGGATCGAGCCCGTCGACGCGTTCGACGCGCGCGCCGAGCAGTCCGTGCTCCTGTCCCGCCGCGGCGACGACGTACAGGCCATCGGGAAACCACGCGAGCCGCACGGGCAGGCTGTTGAGGATCGCGCGCCACGAGCGCGCATCGACGTTCGTGTGCGCGTTGCCGGACTGCGCGACGGCCGCGGCCACACCGAGGAAGAACTGCGCGGGGGTGGCTTGCGCGGCGCGATCCCCCAGCGCCTGCACGTCGCGCGCGAAACGCGATCGCGCCGTCGCGTCGAAGCTGCGATCGATGTCCGGGAGCTGGACGAGCACGCCCAGATCCTGCAACCGAGCCTGGACCGGATCCGCGGGCGCGGGCCCGGCCGGCATGCGCGCGGTTGCTCCGTAACGCAGGTCGAGCACCTTGTCGAGCAGGGCTTCGTGCTTCCATGCGCCAAGCGCAGCCACGGCGAGCGCGAGCACGCCGAGCGCGCGCCGGCGCGCACGCCGCGCGACGCCACGCTCGGGAAGCGCGAATGCTCGGAAAACGCCGGGCGGCATGGTTCAAGCCGCCTTGGGCTTGACCTGCACGAAGATCTGCCGCGGCGGGTGCGGGAAATAGCGCAACAGCGCCGGGCAAAGCCAGCCTTCCATACCGAGCTCCGGCGAGTAGTACCAGTCGCCGCCGCCCTCGCTGCGGCGCCACTGCAGCCGCAATTGAGAGGCCGGGAAAGGCGTCCGCGAGAACAGCAAGATGAACCCATGCTCGGCGCCGGGGATGCCGGCCACCGCGCGGTCGATCATCGTGTCGGCGCCACTCACGAACGGCTCGCGCTCGAGGCCCACGCGCGGGTCGTCGAACACCCAGAGACCCATGTCCTTGTAAGGAGCGATCGCGTGGACGTCACTCATGCCGAAGGTGCCGAGACTCGAGAAGAGGACGACGGCTGGAGCGAGGTGTCGGAAGGCGCGCATGGATGACATGGCAAAGCGGTTTGGAGCCCCGGCCGCGGCGCCAGTTCACCTTGGCGCCGGCGGGTTCGATAACGCAGGATCGTTGTGCCGGCTCAAGATTCCGGCGTCATTCGGGGCCCCAGCAGGCCCTGCTAACCGGGCTTTCCTTGCGCTACCGCAAACGGGAGGGCCCCCCCCGGTTCGGTATAATTTCTGCTCGCAATTCAGCGATTTCCGGCCTCTTCCCCCATGGTCGTTTTCTGGCTCCTCGCCTCGGTCATGACGGCCGTGGCCCTCGCCTTCGTGCTCGTGCCGCTGTTGCGTCCACGGGCTGCGGCGGGGCCTTCGGTGGTCGAGGCGAACCTCGCGGTCCTGCGCGGCCAGCGCCGGGAGATCGAGGCGGACGTCGCCAACGGCGCGCTGCCGGCCGACGCGCGCGATGAAGCACTCTCCGAGCTCGTGCAACGCGCGGAGGACGACCTGCAGGCGCCCGCCGCGGACGAACCCATGCCGATGGGGCGCAGGCCCTGGCTTGCGGCCGCCACGGTCGCCGTCGCGTTGCCCGCCCTCGCATTCGGGCTCTATCTCGCGGTCGGTACGCCGGCCGCGACCAACCCGCAGCTTCTCGCCCACGAGGCGACGGACGAGAAGCAGATCGTGGCGATGGTCGACGCATTGGCGAAGAAGGTGCGCGAGCGGCCCGACGATGTGCAGGGATGGTCGTTGCTGGCGCGCTCGATGACCGCGCTCGGTCGCTTCGACGAGGCGGTCGCCGCGTACGAGCATTTGCTGAAGATCGCGCCGGCCGACCCCGGTGTCCTCTCGGACTATGCCGACGCGCTCGGCATGGTCCAGGGGCGCAGTCTCGCGGGACGGCCGTACGAGCTCATCCGGCAGGCGCTCAAGCTCGATCCCAAGTATCCGAAAGCGCTCGCGCTCGCGGGTACGGCCGCGCTCGACGCGGGGGACTACAAGGAATCGCTCGGCTACTGGCAGGCGCTCGCCGCAGAGCTGCCGCCCGGTTCCGAGGACGCGCAGCGCACGCAAGCCGTGATGGAGGAGGTGCGCGAACGCGCGAAGAGCGCCGGCGTGGCGCTGCCCGAGGCGTCCAGGCCGCTCGCGACCGCCAGCGCGCCGGTTGCCGCGCCGTCCGGTGGCACGCCCGTCGCGGCGACGAAGGGCAAGTCGGTGACCGGGTCGGTGAGACTCGCGCCCGACGTGGCATCGAAAGTGAAGCCCTCCGACACGCTGTTCATCCTGGCCCGCGCGGCCGAGGGGCCGAAGGTTCCGCTCGCCGTCGTGCGCGGCACGGCCGGGGAGCTGCCCATGAAGTTCGCGCTGGACGACACCCAGGCCATGGCGCCGAACATGAAGCTTTCCGCGTTCGACGCGGTGCGCATCGAGGCGCATATCTCGCATTCGGGCACGGCGAATCCGCAACCCGGCGACCTGCTCGGCACCAGCGCGGTCATCAAGCCGGGCGCGAAGGACGTGCAGGTGGTGGTCGACAAGGTGGTTCCATGAGCGCTGCGCGATTGCGGGCGCGCGGGCTCACCTGCTCCCGTGGACCCGCCACGCTGTTCCGGGACGTGTCGTTCGACATCGCACCCGGCGAGTGGCTGGCCGTGCGCGGCCCGAACGGGAGCGGCAAGACGACGCTGCTGCGCTGCGTGGCCGGCCTCACGCGCATGGACGCGGGCGAGATCCGCTGGGACGACGAGCCGATGTCCGAAGCGCGGGGCCCGTTCAACGCGGCACTGCTCTATGGAGGGCACCTTCCCGGCATCAAGGACGACATGAGCGCGGAGGAGAACCTGCAGGCGGCTCTCGCGTTGCGCGGCGTGAGCGCTCCTGCAGGCGCCGTGCGCGCCGCCCTGGCCGACGTCGGGCTCGACAAGCGCCGCAAGCTGCCGGCGCGACGCCTTTCGGCCGGACAACGCCGCCGCATCGGTCTGGCACGCCTCATCCTCGATCCGGCGATCTTCTGGGCACTCGACGAACCCCTCACCGCGCTCGACGACGCCGGCCAGCGCCTCTTCGAGCTGCTGCTCGAGCGCCATCTCGCGACGGGTGGGCTTGCGCTGGTTGCCACGCACCATGATCTCGCACCGCAGCCGGCGCGCCTGCTGAGGATCGGATGAACGTCCTCGCGCAGCCCCTCGCCCGTCCGGCTTCGAGCGCATCCTTCACGGCGGCGTTCGCGTGGGCGTTCGGGCGTGACGTGCGCCTGACGCTGCGGCACCCGGGCGAGACGTTCCTCGTGATCGCCTTCTTCGTGCTCGTCGCCTCGCTCTTTCCCCTCGGCGTCGGCGCGGAGCCTCAGTTGCTGCAGCGGATCGGCCCGGGCGTGATCTGGGTGTGTGCGCTGCTTGCGGCATTCCTGTCGCTGCCCGGCATGTTCGCGACCGACTACGCCGACGGCTCGCTCGAGCAGATGACGCTGTCGCCGCTGCCGATGTCCGGCTGGGTCGTCGGCAAGGTGGCCGCACACTGGTTCGCGAGCGGCCTGCCGATCACCCTGCTCTCGCCGCTGCTCGGGCTGCAATATGGCCTGGAGCCCGACACGCTCTTCGCGCTGTCGGCCGCGCTGCTCATCGGCACGCCGGTGCTTTCGCTGCTCGGCGCGGCGTGCACCGCGCTCGCCCTCGGAGCGCGCGGCGGCGGCATGCTGCTCGCATTGCTCGCGTTGCCGCTCTTCGTGCCCATCCTGGTGTTCGGCGCCGGCGCGGCCGAAGCGCAGGCGTCGGGCCTTTCGCCCACGCCCCACCTCTCGATCCTCGGCGCCGGACTCATCGTCGCCGCGATCGGCCTGCCGCCGGCGATCTCGGCCGCGGTGCGCATCGCGATGGACTGACATGAACTGGTTCTACTTCGCGTCCCCCTCGACCTTCTACCGCCTCGCGGGCTGGATTGCGCCGTGGGCGTTCGTCGCCGCGGTCCTGTTCGGCGTCGCGGGCCTGTACACCGGGCTCGTCCTCGCGCCCACGGACGCGCAGCAGGGCGAGGTCTACCGCATCATCTTCATCCACGTGCCCGCGTCGTGGATGTCGATGTTCATCTACCTGGTGATGTCGTGCTACTGCGCGCTTTCGCTCGTGTTCAACACGCGCGTGGGCGCGATGATGGCGCGCGCCCTGGCGCCCACGGGGGCGATGTTCACGTTCGTCGCGCTGTGGACCGGCTCCTTCTGGGGCCGCCCGACATGGGGCACGTACTGGGTGTGGGATGCACGCATCACGTCGGAGCTCGTGCTGCTCTTCCTCTACTTCGGCTTCATCGCGCTGGCCAACGCCTTCGAGGATCCGCGGCGCGGCGACCGCGCGGCCGCTCTGCTCTCGCTCATCGGCGTGGTGAACCTGCCGATCATCTACCTCTCGGTGAAGTGGTGGAACACGCTGCACCAGGGCTCGAGCATCAATTTCCAGGGGACGTCGATGCAGGTCACCATGCTGATCGGCATGCTGCTGATGGCATTCTCGTTCTGGGCCTACGCGATCGGCGCCTCCATGAGCCGGGTGCGATCGATCATCCTCGAGCGCGAGCGGCGCACCCACTGGGTGCGCGCCCTCGCCGCGAACGTCGAACAGGGCGAGGCGGCATGAATCACAGCCACGTTTTCTACATCGGGTGGTCCTACGGGGTGACGGCCGTCGCGCTCCTCGTGGAGATCGTCGCGCTGCGCATGCGCCGCGCCCAGTCGTTGCGGCGCATCGAAGAGGAGAGGGACCTTGAAGCCCAGGACTAAACGCGCCTTGTGGATCGCAGGCGGCCTCGCGGGCCTCGGGGTGGCCGCCGCGCTCGTGCTCAACGCATTCCAGTCGAACCTCGTGTTCTTCTTCACGCCTTCGCAGGTCGCCTCCCACGAAGCTCCACAGGGCCGCGCCTTCCGCATCGGCGGGCTCGTCGAGCAGGGCAGCGTCGTGCGCGACAAGGATGCGCTCACGGTCCACTTCCGCGTGACCGACACGGCGAAGGCCATCCCGGTCACGTACACGGGGATCCTTCCCGACCTCTTCAAGGAGGGCAAGGGCGTGGTGGCACAGGGCAAGCTCGGCCCCGACGGCGTGTTCCACGCGAACGAGGTACTCGCCAAGCACGACGAGAACTACATGCCGCCCGAGGCAGCCGAGGCACTGAAGAAGGCCGGCGCGCACATCGACAAGAGCACGTTCGCCGGACAGGGGGCCTCCGCCAAATGATTCCCGAGCTCGGTCACTTCTCGCTCATCGTCGCGCTCGCCCTCGGCGTCGCGCAGGTCGTCCTGTCCTTCACCGGCGCTGCCACCGGGCGGCGCGTCCTCATGGGCGCGGCGCGCCCGATCGCCGTCGGCCAGTTCGTGTTCGTGAGCGGCGCGTTCGCCGCGCTCGCATACGCCTTCGTGACGAGCGACTTCACGGTGATGAACGTCGCCCAGAACTCGAACTCGCATCTTCCCGTGCAATACCGCTTCGCGGCGACGTGGGGCTCGCACGAGGGCTCCATGCTGCTGTGGGCGTTCATGCTCTCGTGCTGGACGTTCGCGGTCGCGGCACTGAGCCGCCACCTGCCCGAGCGTTTCGTCGCGCGCGTGCTCGGCGTGCTGGCGCTCGTCAGCGTGGGCTTCCTGCTCTTCATCCTCCTCACCTCGAACCCGTTCGCGCGCCTGATTCCCGGCGCTGAGGAGGGTCGCGACCTGAACCCGCTCCTGCAGGATCCGGGCATGGTGATCCACCCGCCGATGCTCTACATGGGATACGTCGGCTTCTCCGTGGCCTTCGCCTTTGCGCTCGCCGCGTTGCTCGAGGGACGCCTCGATGCCGCGTGGGCCCGTTGGTCGCGGCCGTGGACGACGGCCGCTTGGTGCTCGCTCACGATCGGCATCTGCCTCGGCAGTGTCTGGGCCTATTACGAGCTCGGCTGGGGCGGCTGGTGGTTCTGGGACCCGGTCGAGAACGCGTCCTTCATGCCGTGGCTCGTCGGCACGGCGCTGATCCATTCGCTCGCCGTGACCGAAAAGCGCGGCACCTTCCGCAGCTGGACGGTCCTGCTCGCGATCGTCGCCTTCTCGCTCTCCCTCGTGGGTACGTTCCTCGTGCGTTCGGGCGTGCTCACCTCGGTCCACGCCTTCGCGACCGATCCGCGCCGGGGCATCTACATCCTGTTGTTCCTCGTGGCGGTGGTCGGAGGATCGCTCGCGCTCTTCGCCTGGCGTGCTCCGAAGGTCGGCCTGGGCACCAACTTCGACGCGGTCTCGCGCGAATCGATGCTGCTCGCCAACAACGTGCTGCTCAGCGTGGCGATGGCCGCCGTGCTGCTCGGCACGCTGTATCCCCTCTTCCTCGATGCGCTGCACCTCGGCAAGATCTCCGTCGGGCCACCCTACTTCGACGCGGTGTTCGTGCCGCTCATGGCGCCGGCGATCTTCCTCATGGCGATCGGTCCGGTGGCGAGCTGGAAGCGGGCGCAGCTGCCCGATCTGTGGGTGCGCTTGCGCTGGGCATTCGGCGTGGCGGTGCTCACGGCGGTGCTCGTGCCCTTCGTCCTCGGGCGCTGGTCGCCGATGGTCGCCTTCGGCCTGTGGCTCGCGATCTGGGTGATCGCGGCGACGGCCGGGCAGATGGTGCAGCGCGTGCGCACGGCGCCGCAGCCGACGATCCCGCGCAAGCTCCGCGCGCAATCGGCCTCGTGGTACGGCATGCACCTCGCGCACATCGGCATCGCGGTGTTCATCCTCGGCGTGACGCTGGTGAAGGGCTATGAGACCGAGCGCGACCTGCGCCTGGCGCCCGGGCAGCATGTGACCATCGCCGGGTACGATTTCGAGTTCAAGGGAACCCGCGAGGTGCCGGGTCCCAACTACACGGCAATCGAAGGCGCGTTCGACATCCGTCGCACCGGCTCGCCCGATGTGATCCTCACACTGCGGCCGCAGAAGCGGCAGTACGCGGCCTCGGGCCAGGTGCAGACGGAGGCCGCGATCAATCCCGGGCTCACGCGCGACCTGTACGTCTCCCTCGGCGAGCCGGTCGACGGCGGCGCCTGGGGTGTACGCGTCTATCACAAGCCCTTCGTGGACTGGATCTGGGGCGGCTGCGTGCTGATGGCGCTCGGCGGCTTCATGGCCATGTCCGATCGGCGCTACCGCCTGCAGCGCGCGACGGCCAGCGCGCCCGCGGCAGCGGCTCGTGGAGCGCGCGCATGAAACTCAAGTTCGCGATCCCCCTCGTCCTCTTCATCGCGCTGGTGGTCTTCTTCGCCGTCGGGCTCACGCGCGACCCGCGCGAGGTGCCCTCGCCGCTCATCGACAAGCCGGCGCCCGCCTTTCATATTGCCGAGCTCGGCGACTCCGCGGCGACCTTCGACCCGCAGCAGATGCGCGGCAAGGTTTGGCTGCTGAACGTTTGGGCCTCGTGGTGCGTCTCGTGCCGCGAGGAGCATCCCCTGCTCGTGGAAATGTCCAAGAAGCAACTGGTGCCGATCATCGGACTCAACTACAAGGACGAGCGCAAGGACGGCACGCAATGGCTGCAGCGCTTCGGCAACCCGTACCAGCTCTCCGCCTTCGACGCCGACGGCAAGGTGGGCATCGACTACGGCGTGTACGGGGTGCCCGAGACATTCGTGATCGACAAGGACGGCGTCATCCGCTACAAGCAGATCGGGCCGATCACGCGGGAGGCGCTCGACAACAAGATCATGCCGCTCGTGAGGAAGCTGAACGGATGAAGCTCTGGAAAGTGGTGCTCGCCGTCCTCGCGCTGGCGTTCGCCGGCGCCGCGCTCGCGCAGGCGGACGAAGTCGCGCATCCCGATCCGCTGGTGGAGAAACGGCTGAAGGACCTGGGGGAGGAGTTGCGCTGCCTGGTGTGCCAGAACCAGACGATCGCCGATTCGAACGCGCCGCTCGCGCTCGACCTGCGCAACGAGATCCGCCACATGATCAAGCAGGGACAGAGCGACGACCAGATCCGCGCGTACCTGGTGCAACGCTACGGCGACTTCGTGCTCTACAAGCCGCCCCTCAAAGGGATCACCCTTCTGCTCTGGATCGGCCCCTTTGCCTTGCTCGCCGCCGGCATCGCCGTGTGGCTCGCGATCATGCGGCGGCAGCGCCAGGAGCCGGCGCCAGCGGCGTCCCCGCCCGGCGGCAAACGCGCTGCGATCGCCGCCATGCTCGAGGGCGACGAGGCGCCCACGCGCCGCAGGCGCTAGGCGGCGGCGGTGACCGACGCCGGGACCGGTTGCTGCTGCGTCTCGACGAAACCGAGGTCGCGCGAGACGTCGCGCGCGCACGACACGAGCAGGTGCCCGAGCTCGTCTCGGCGGGTGCCGAGTATCGACTTCTCCGCACCCCAGATGCCGATGGCCGCTATGACGCCGCCGGTGCGGTCGCGAACCGGCGCGGCGATCCCGCATACGCCCGGCCGGAACTCGCCACGGTTCACGGCATAGCCGCGCAGGCGGGTCTCCTCGAGGTCCTTCTCGATGTCCTTACGCCGCATGAGCGTGAGCGGCGTGTAGCGCTTCACGTGCGGCATCGCCTGGTCGAGCGCCTCGCTGGTCATCCACGCGAGCAGCGCCTTGCCGGTCGAGGTCACCGCGGCCGGAACGCGCGAGCCGATGGCGGTCATCGCCTTGAGCGGCTGGCTGCTGTCGACCTTGTCGACGTAGACCGCGAACCCGGAGTCGAGCACGGCGAGCTGGACCGACTCGCGCGTCTCGGCCGCGAGCTTGCGCAGATGCGGCTGGGCAACGCTCACGAGGTCGACATCGCGCACGAGGAGCGAGCCGAGCTCCCAGATCTTCATCGTGGGCGAGTACATGGTCGTCACCGGATCCTTCTTCACGTAGCCGAGGATCGTCAGGGTAGACAACAGGCGGTAGACGTTGGGTTTGGTAAGGGTGAGTTGCCGAGCGAGCTCGGTGAGACGACGCGGCTGCCCCGAACGGACCAGGGCCTCGAGCAGGTTCAGCGCCTTCTGAACCGTCTGTTCCATCGAGGAGCTCGATTGGAGAGTGAGGGGCGCATATCGTACCCTCGCGCCGAAATTCGTGTATTGAGGGTTGGCAAACCCCCTCGTCAGATGAGCACCGGCCGGTCGGGCAACTCGTTGCCCTTGGCGCCCGTGCCCGGGAAGTGCTTGGCGAGGAGCTCCGAGACCGCCCGCACGCCCGCCACCCCGCCCGCCTCGAATTCGCCGCGCCGGAAATGGCTTTCCATCATCCGGCAGATCGCATGCCACTCGTGGGGCTGGACCCGGGCATCGATGCCGCGATCGGCGACGATCTCGACCCGTCTGTCGGCGAGCAACAGATAGATCAGGACGCCGTTGTTCTCCTCGGTATTCCACACGCCGTGCAGCGCGAAGACTTCTTTCGCCCGGGTGCGCGAGTCGACGCGGTGCCAGAGATGGCCCGTGCTCAGCTCGGCCTCCACGATCAACACGACCTGCCCGCGATGGTGCTGCTCGTCGATGGCGATCTCGCGCTGGATGGCATCGAGCGTCGATGCGGGAAACGCGCGCCGCTCGCGGATGCGATTCATGAGGGCATGGCGCAGGAAGCGGCGGAGATGCATCACCATTTCCCCGAGGCGCCGCCGCCATCGAACGTGCCGCCGCCTCCGCTGAAGCCGCCCCCGCCACCACCGAACCCGCCGCCCAGGCCGCCGCCGAAACCGCCGCCACCCCAGCCGCCCCCCCAACGTCCCGGGCCCATCGGTGGCGTGACACGCAGCCCCGAGAACAATGCGAGCACGAACGTGAACACGAAGGCCAGGACACCGAGGGCGATGCTCCCGAGCACGAGCCATGCCGCCAATCCGGTGATCGCCGAGGTGAGCCCTGCGCCGACGAGCCTGCCGGCAACCGACCGGAGGATCATCGCGACGATCGGGACCAGGAAGAACGCAAGGAACACGAAGTCCGAATAGGACGCGGAACTGCGCGGCACCGGCGCCTTGGCCGGTAACGGCAGGTCCTCGCCTTCGACCGCCTTCATGATCGCATCCACCCCGGCATCGAGGCCGCCCGCGAAATCGCCCGCGCGGAAGCGGGGCGTGATGAACTCCGAAATGATGCGTTTCGAGAGCGCGTCGGTGAGCGTTCCCTGGACGCCCCGGCCGGTCTGGATGCGGATGCCGTGCTCTTCCTTCGCGACGAGGAGCAGCACGCCATCGTCGACCCCCTTGCGACCCAGCTGCCACTGGTCCGTCACGCGCGTGGAGAAATCCTCGATCGATTCGCCCTTGAGCGTCGGCATCGTGAGCACCGCGATCTGCGAGCCGTGCGCCGCCTCGAACGCACGCAACTTCGCATAGAGCGCGTCGCGCTGCGCGGGTGACAGCAAGCCGGCCTGGTCCACCACATGCGCGGTGAGCTTCGGCACGGGCGCTTCGTCGGCGCTCGCGGCGAAGCAGTTTGCCGCGGCGATCGCCACGAGCATCGCGACGAGCGCGACGATGCGTCGCATTTCGGCCCTACTTCGCGGGGGCCGGCGCCGCGGGCGCGGCCGGCACGGCGGACTTGGGCGTGAAGTCGACCTTGGGCGGCTCGGCGATCGACTTCTCGTCCTCGACCGCGAACGTCTCGTGGGGCTTGTAGTGGAAGATCATCGCCGTGATGTTCTCCGGGAAGGAGCGCACGAGCGTGTTGTAGTCCTGCACCGCGCGAATGTACCGATTGCGGGCCGTCGTGATGCGATTCTCGGTTCCCTCGAGCTGCGCCTGCAGCTCACGGAAATTGGCGTCGCTCTTGAGCTGGGGATAGTTCTCAGCCACCACCAGCAGCCGCGAAAGCGCGCTCGTGAGCTGGCCCTGCGCCTGCGCGAAGCGCTTCATGGCTTCGGGATCGTTGACCGCTTCGGGAGTGAGCTGCACGGATCCGACCTTCGCGCGCGCCTGCGTGACGCCGAGAAGCACGTCCTTTTCTTGCGTGGCGTAGCCCTGAACCGTGGCGACGAGGTTCGGAATCAGGTCCGCACGCCGCTTGTACTGGTTCAGGACTTCCGACCAGGCCGCCTTCACCTGCTCGTCCTTGGACTGGATCTCGTTATAGCCGCATCCGGAGAGCGTGAGCGCCGCGAGCAGCGACAGGACCCAGAGCAACTTGCGCATCGTGTTTCTCCTTGTTTGCCGCAATGCGGTGGCCTGCGGCGAAGGATGGGGGCCGACAGTGCGCCTTTCAAGCGCGCGCTTCGAGGGCGCGCCGCGCGAACAGCAAGTCCTCCCAGGCCTTCGCCTTGTCCGGGAGGTTGCGTAGAAGATAGGCCGGGTGGTACGTCACGACGACCGGCGTGTCGCCGTAACGGTGCACGCGCCCGCGCAGGCTGCCCAGGCTCGCCTCGGTCCCGAGAAGCCGCAGTGCCGCCGTCTTGCCGAGCGCGACGATCAACCGCGGTCCGATGAGGGCGATCTGCCGGTCGAGGAAAGGCGCGCATGCCGCGGCCTCCTCGGGCGTCGGCGTGCGATTACCCGGCGGGCGGCACTTCACCACGTTGGCGATATAGACGCCCTCGCCACGCCGCAAGCGCAGGGCCGCCAGCATCCCGTCGAGCAGCCGGCCGGCCTGGCCGACGAACGGTTCGCCTTGCGCGTCCTCGTCGGCCCCTGGTCCCTCACCCACGAAGAGCCAGGGTGCCGCCGCGTCGCCCACGCCGAAGACCGCCTGCTTGCGTTGGCGGCAGAGCGAGCACGTCTTGCACTCGCTCACGGCGCGGCGCAGGTCGTCCCACCCGAGCGCGGAAACGGAAACGCCGTGCGGCGCGGGCGCGGACGTCGGCGAAGGGTCGCCAACGTGCTCACGCGCGGGTGCACGCTCCAGTCCGTACAAGCTCGCCACCGCGCCCAGCTCTAGCGCGTCGAGAGCGCGACCGTCCATCACAGCGTCAGGCCGAGGAAGAGCGCATCCTCGCGGCCGCTCATCGCGGGATAGTACTCGGGGCGAATTGCGATCTGCTGGAATCCGAGCTTTCGATAGAGATGGCGGGCGGCGGTGTTCGAAGGCCGCACTTCGAGGTAGATGATCTGGCAGCCCGCTTCGCGCGCCACGTCGATGATGTGCGCGAGGAACGCCCGGCCCACGCCTTGGTTCTGCCATTCGGAGGCGATCGCGAAGTTGAGCAGGTGCGCCTCGTCGAGAGCGATCATGAGGATCGCATAGCCGATCACCGTCTCCCCGTGCGCCACCGACCAGCACTCGTAGCCCGCCGTGACCGAGTCGCGAAAATTGCCGAGGCTCCACGGGAACGCGTACAGGCTCTTCTCCAGCCGGGCGACTTCCGCCAGGTCGGAGATGCGCATGCGACGGTAGTGGATCTGCGGAATCGGGACTGCGCTCACCGCTGGGCCTTTCGCTCCTCGGTCGTGAGTGCCACCTTGTCCCGCAAGTATAGGGGCGCCGCTGCTTCGGCGGGAACGTGCGCACCGCGCGCCAGACGCCGCGCCGCGAGTCGCACCACCGCGCCCGCACGCGGCAGGTCGTCGCCGAAACGCATCTCCACCACTTCGCGATAGGCGTCGCGCAACCACGGCAACCGCTCGAACCCGTTGCCCGTCGCGGCCCATCGCCGGCCCGGCAGTACGGGCAACGTCGAACGGTCCGCGAGGCGCGGCGCGATGACCTCGTCCCAGTCCTCGCCATGCCGCGCATAGGCGGCGAGGTACGCCTCGTTCATCCGCGCATCGAGGGCCGCCACGACGTGGGGCTCGCGCGATTGCTCTGCGAGTGCGAGCAGCGAGGGAACGGGTACTACGGGCCGCTGCGCGGCGAACGCGAGACCCTGGACGAAGCCGCACGCGATCCGGATACCGGTGAAGGACCCGGGTCCCTGGCCAAATGCGTAGGCGTCCATTTCGCCCGCGCCGAGCCGCGCGCGCCCGAGCAGGCGGCGCGCCATGGGCAGCAGCATTTCGGCGTGCCGGTTCTCGGCCAAGCTCTCTTCCACGAACAGCTCGCCATCGCGGAGCAGCGCGACGGAGCAGAGTTCGGTGGACGTCTCGACCGCAAGCAGGTTCATCGCTCGATTATACCGGCGCGCACTCGGTTGAATGGATTAACTGCGGTAAATCAACCAGTTACGGCGCTTTTTTAAGGCAACTTATGCGATTCGCACGGCGGCGCGATTTCTTTTTTCGGTCAAACGCTTAAATCATCTTCTTAAAGATGATTCTAGGCGGCGCTGGGGCACGCGCGACTACAGGAAAGCGATAGGCTCGAAGCGCCCACCGATGATTCCGGCGGGGTCGATGCCCCACCACTGCCGCAGGAGCGTCGCGTAGTACGCCCGGAAGTCGACGGCGTACGGCAGGTTGCCATTGCCGTCGAGCTGCCCCAGCGCCGGGGCGGCGCCGTAGAGGCCGCCCCGGACGGCGCCACCGAGCACGAAATGCGCGCTTGCCGTCCCATGGTCGGTGCCCCCGCTGTCGTTCTCGCGCGGACGGCGGCCGAATTCCGCATAGGTCGCGATCACGGTCGTGTCCCAGCGGCCGATCTCGATGAGGGCCTGGCGCAGCGCTGCCAAGCCTTCCCCCAGTTGCCGCAACAGGTTCGCCTGGGTGCCCAGCTGGTTCGCGTGCGTGTCGAAGCTGCCGAGCGAGAGACGGATCACCGCAATGCCCGCCGGATTCGCGGCGAGCTGTGCCGCGCTGCCGATGGCGTTGCCGAAGGGACCCGCCGGGAATGAGGTAGTGAAAGTGCGGCCCGGATGCAGGCGGTCGGCCGAGACGCGGATGTCGCGCTCGACCTTCAGGATGTGCGCCAGCGCGGTGTTGCGCGTCGGTCGGACGTCGTCGCGCGCGAGCGCGGCCGTGCGCACGAACTGCTCGGGGCTGGTGAGCGCGATCGTGCGCGCGCGGCCCCCGCCCAGCGGTCCCATGCCGTTCCCGCCGACGACGACGCCATCGGCCGCGAAACCGGCGGGCGACGGCGACACGTCGAAGGCGCGCGCGAGCCACCCCTCGTCGAGGTACTGGTCGCTGCGCGAGGCGGTGTCCCAGATCTCGATGGACCGGAAATGCGAGAGGTTCGGCTCGGGATAGCCGACACCCTGAACGACGGCGAGCTCCTTCGCATCCCACATCGGCTTCAGCGGCGCGAGCGCGGGATGAAGCCCGGTGGCGGCAGCGAGCTGCACCACCTGCTCGCGCGGGATGGCGAGGCGCGGCCGCAGGCGCGCGTACGCCGGGTCCGCGAACGGGATGACGGTGTTGAGTCCGTCGTTGCCGCCCTTGAGCTCCACGAGGATGAGCAGGCGGCGCCCGCGAGCCTCGGTGGCGCGCGCGAACCGGGCCAGGCCGGAGAACGGAAGCAGCGCGGTGAAGCGCAGGAAGTCGCGTCGGTCCATCGGTCTCACTTGAGCTGGAAGGCCGGATCGGTCACGTAGGCAAGCACTCTTTGGCGCGGGGACAGCTGGGACGATACCGGATTCGCGGGGGGCGTGGCCAGAAGCAGCGCCTGCATTCGGGCGGCGTCTCCCCCGGCCGCCCGTTCGCTCCCGGCCGGCGTGACGAAGCTCGCCATGCCGTCGGCGACGATGCGGTCCACGATCTGGCGCCGGCGCAGCAGCGTCGACGAATCGATCCAGGCGTCGCCGCCAGGCCAGCCCTTCACGTTCGGCGGAGCGAACAGGTTCTCACCGAGTGCCGCGCACGCAAATGCGACCGGACGTAGGTTGGCCGGGCGCACATCGAACGTGCGCAGCGTCCCCACCACCAGCTCCACTGGCGATTTCACCAGCGTGCCGCGATTCGCGGGTGCCCAGAACGCGTCGGACATCAGGATCGCGCGTAGCAGCGGGCGGATCTCGTAGTGCGCGTCACGGAAGATGCGCGCCCAGCGTTCGATCTGCGCCGCATCGGGCGTGGGCGACACGAACTCGCGCCAGAGCTCGCTCGCGATGAGCTCGGCGGTGGCCGGTTGGGCGAGCAGGATATCGAGCACGTCGTCGCCATCGAGCGGGCCGCTGCGCCCGAGAACCGTCTTGCCGCCGGCGTCGTGGAAAAACGGCCGGTACCGGAACTCGCCCGTCTGCGGCTCCACGCTCCAGCCGGTGAATGCGCGCGCCGCTTCCTTCACGTCGCGCTCTGTGTAGTGACCTTCGCCGAGCGTGAAGAGCTCCATCACCTCGCGGGCGAAGTTCTCGTTGGGCGCCTCGCGCCGGCTGCGCGCGTTGTCCAGCCACACCAGCATCGCCGGATCCTTCGCCACACCGTGCAGCAACAGCGCGAAGTTGCCGAGCGCCTCCCGGCGCAGCAACACGTTCTGCCGATACATGAGCGATGCGAGCCGCACCTTCTGCTGGCTGGTGGCGAAATGGTTGTGCCAGAAGAGCGTCATGCGCTCGGTGAGCGGCGACGGCGTGGCGAGCATCTCGCCGATCCACCATTCGCGCAGCTCGATGCCCTGCTGCACGAGATGACGCTGGAACGCCTTGCGCGCCTCGGCATCGAGTCCGCGCAGCTTCGACAGCGGCGTGAACGGCTCCTGCACGAACTCCGGCGGAGCGGACACCGCCTCGGTGCGTGCGCCGGCGAGCAGGCGATCCACCGCGGCTGCGCGATCGAGCCGCGCGTAGTCGCCGATCTCCCCATCGGTGGGACCGAACCCGGTGCGCGCGAGCAGATGGCGCGCGGCTTCATAGCCGATGGGGGCCGCGCCCGCGGCCTCCGAAACGGCGAAGAACAGGAGCAGGAAGACTAGGCGCATGGCAGGAGCAAGCATCTCACGCTCCGCGCGCCACCGCACGTGCCGGCGCATTGCCCTCGGTGGCGCACGTGGGCGGCGCGCAGTTTTTCGGGCGTGATGTACGCGTCGCCGTTCGCGTCGATCTGGTCGAAATGCGCGGCGAGGCGTGGCCATTCGCCTGCGCCTCCTCGCGACTGATTCGTCCGTCGCCCTTCGTATCGGCAGCATGCAAACGATCGCGCAGCGGATGTCGGGCAGTGGGATCGCCCGCGAAAGCGCGGGTGGCGACGGCGGCAGCCGCCGGGCCGGACGCGATCAGGACAGCGAGGTGCTTCATGGCATCTCCTTGGACGATGGGCCCGGACGCTGCCAGCGTAAGGCGATCAACGCGCCATGTCGCCGCTCGCGGACGGCGAGGAAGTAATCGTTTGTAAGGGCCGCGCCTTCGTGCTACCGGCTGTTAACATTCCGTTACGACGCCCGGTGAAGCGTGCCCTGCGCCCCGGTACGATCCCATCATGGCCAACGCTCCCCGCCAGAAGATCCTCGTCGTCGACGACGACCTGCGCCTGCGCGACCTCCTGAAGCGCTACTTGTCCGAACAGGGCTTCGCCGTGGACACCGTGCCCGACGCGGCGGCGATGGGCCGCGCCCTTACCCGGGTCCGTTACGACCTGGTCGTGCTCGACCTCATGCTGCCCGGCGAAGATGGGCTCGCGATCTGCCGGCGGCTGCGCGCCGCGGGCGAGAAGGTGGCGATCATCATGCTCACGGCGAAAGGCGACGACGTCGACCGCATCGTCGGGCTCGAGATGGGCGCCGACGACTACCTCGCCAAGCCGTTCAATCCCCGGGAGCTGGTCGCCCGCATCCATGCGGTCCTGCGCCGCCAGCCGCCGCCGCCCGCGCCCGGCGCGCCGACGATCGAGGCGAAAGTGGTCGAGTTCGGGCCCTTCGCGCTTCACCTCGCCAGCCGCGCCCTCACGCGCGAGGGTGAGCCCGTGCCGCTCACCACGGGCGAGTTCTCCCTGCTCAAGGCGCTCGCCCTGCATCCGCGCGAGCCGATGTCGCGCGACAAGCTCATGGAGCTCGCGCGCGGGCGCGAGCACGAGAGCTACGATCGGTCGATCGACGTGCAGGTCTCGCGCCTGCGGCGCCTGCTCGGCGAGGATCCGCAGTCGCCGCGCTACATCCAGACGGTGTGGGGCTTCGGTTACGTGTTCGTGCCCGACGGCGCCCCGCAGAAGTGAGATTCTTCCCCGGCTCGCTCCTCTGGCGCACGCTCATCGTCCTCGTGGCGGCGCTCGTGCTCTCGCAAGCCACCGCCATGTGGCTGCTGCATCGCTTCGTCGACGAGCCGCGCCACGCGGCGATCGTGGGCCATTTCGTGAGCCACCTGAAGACGATCGGTGCGGCGATGGGCACCATGACGCCTGCCGAGCAGGAGCGGTTCATGACGCAGCTCGCGGAGAAGGAAGGGATCCGCATGGCCACCGCCACGCCGCGCGAGGGACTGCAGCCGGTGGGCGACCTGCCGCCGATGCGCTTCTTCCGCGAGCGCCTGCGCGAGATTTTCGGGCCGCAAGCCGAGGTCTACGCACCGGGGCCGGCTGCGCGGCTGCGTGACCGCGGCGGGCGGCCGCGCGAGCTGTGGATCCGGCTTCCCGCGGGCGGGCGCGACTTCTGGATCGCCTTCCCGCGCCGCCGCATCGAGCGCGATTCCACGCTCGCCTTCATCGCGTGGGGCGCGGCGGGCATCGCGATCGCCATCGCCGGCACGTTCTTCCTGATGTTCCGGCTGAACCGCCCGCTCGCGCAGCTCGGGCGCGCCGCGGCCAAGCTCGGCAAGGGCGGCGATCCACCTCCCGTGCCCGAGACCGGCCCGTCCGAAATCCGCGCCGTGGCGCGCGCTTTCAACCAGATGAAGGAAGACCTGCAGAAGAGCCAGCGCGAGCGCGCGACGTTCCTCGCCGGTATCTCGCACGACCTGCGCACGCCGCTCGCGCGCCTGCGCCTCGAGGTCGAGATGCTCGAGGGCCGCATCGATGCCCACGTGCTGCGCGGCATCGTCGGCGATCTCGACGACATGAACGCGATCATCGATCAGTTCATCGATTTCACGCGGACCGAAGCGTCCGAGCCCCTCACCGGGGTCGATCTCACGGAGCTTGCGCGCGCTTGCGCCGAGCGCGCCGCACGCGGCGGAATGAACGTGCGCTGTGAGCTCGACGCCGTCCCGTTGCTCGCGGGCCGGCCGCTTGCGTTGCGCCGGCTCGTCGACAATCTTCTCGCGAACGCCGCGCGCCATGCGGGTGGCGAGGTGACCGTGCGCACCGGCACGGAGCCCGGCGCTGCCGTGCTGCAGGTCCTCGATCGCGGTCCGGGCATTCCGCCGGAGTTGGTCGAGCGACTGAAGCAGCCGTTCACGCGGCGCGACGAGGCGCGCAGCGGATCGTCGGGCGCGGGGCTCGGCCTCGCGATCGCCGATCGCGTCGCACGCCTGCACGGCGGTCGCATCGACCTGTTGCCGCGCGAGGGCGGCGGGCTTGACGCGCGACTAACGTTGCCCCTGGCAAGCTAGACACGCGCGAATTTCCGGCTTATTTATTTGTCATCCGGAACGGAGCGCGAGCCGTTTCATCAAGTTGGTGTTCGATGTCCCGCAGGGACGGTTACAGGAGCAAGCTCATGAAAGCGACGACGAAGGTCCTGGTGGCGGCGCTCGCCGCGGGGAGTCTGATCGCGGCGGGAAGCGCGCTGGCGGCGATGCACGGCGGCGGCGGGCACTATTCGGGCGGCGGCGGCCATTGGGGCGGCGGCGGCCATTGGAGCGGCGGCCATTGGAGCGGTGGCAGCCACTGGCATGGCGGCTATTGGGGCGGCCACCACCACGGCTACTGGGGCGGCTGGGGCTTCTATCTCGGAGTGCCGGTCGCCTTCGGCTGGCCGTACTACTACGGCTACCCGTACTACTACGATTACTGGTATCCGTCGTATTACTATCCGCCGCTCGCCTACGGCGATCCCGGCGCGGTGCCGAACGCCCCGCCGCCGGAGACCGCGCAGGTGCAGCCGGGACCCGGCGCGCCCACCCAGGAGCCGGCGTATCGCAACTACTGCGAATCGGCGAAGGCGTACTACCCGAAGGTGACGCAGTGCCCTGACGGCTGGAAGTTCATTCCGGCCCAGTGACCCCGCTCCCGCGAGCGGCGAAGAACGCCTCCACTTCCGCCAGCGAACGCGTACGGCGGAAGGGAGGCAGCGCGCGCCAGATGCGGCGTCCGTAAGGCTTGTCGACCAGACGCGGGTCGCAGATCATCAGCGCCCCGCGATCGCTCTCGTCGCGGATCAGGCGCCCGGCGCCCTGCTTCAGGGTGATCACGGCGCGCGGCAGCTGGTAGTCCATGAATGCATTCCCGCCGGAGCGCTGGATGCGCTCGATGCAGGCGGCGAGGACGGGCTCGTCCGGCGGATTGAACGGCAGCCGGTCGATCACCACCACGGACAGCTGGTCGCCCTTCACGTCCACGCCTTCCCAGAACGACTGGGAGCCCACGAGCACCGCATTCGGCTCGCGACGGAAGCGCTCGAGCAACTCGTTCTTGGCGCCGCGGCCCTGGAGCATGAGCGGCCAGTCGACGCTCTCGGCGCGCATCTTCGCGGCCAGGCGCTCGTGGCCGCGTTCCATCGCCCTCAGGCTCGTGAAAAGCAGGAACGCGTGACCGCGCGCCGCGCGCACGACGGGCCACGCTGCATCGATCACCGCTTCCACGTAGCGCTCGGTATTCGGATCGGGCAGCCCCTCGGGTACGTAGAGCAGCGCCTGGCGCGCGAAATCGTAAGGGCTGGGCCAGCTCACGGTGCGTGCTTCCGAAAGGCCCATCTCCGCCTGGTAGTGCGAGAAATCGCCATTCACCGAGAGCGTGGCCGAGGTGAATACCCAGGCGCGCGGCGCTGCTTCGAGCTGAGCGCGGAAAATGCGGCCGACGTCCAGGGGCGTCACATAGAGCGCCGCCGATTGCGCGTAAACCTCGATCCAGCGCACGACCTCGTTCGCGGGGACCGGATCGCTGAACGCGTCCTCGCGCGGCCGCGCGTCCGCTTCGCGCCAGTCCGTCACCCGCGCGAGCGCGGCCTCCGCCCGCAGCCGCGCGTTGCGCAGCTCCTCGGCGCGTTCCTCCTGCGCTCGCACGCGTTCGACGAGCGCCACGAGCGCGCCGGCCAGGCGATCGAGCGCGCGATCGAAGCGGGCGCGGTCGGCAAGCGCGCCGAGCGCGAGGCGGCCTGCTCCGGGCCCGAGCGCCAGGCGCAGCTCGCGCGCCGCCTGCTCGACCTCGGCGGCGGCGTCGCCGATGTCGCTGCCCTCGCGCGCGTTGCGCGCTTCCGCGACGCCGGCGTCGCGCGCGAGCTCGAGCAGCTGCGCGGTCGAGAGCGATTCGCCGAAAAACAGGCGCGCGAGGTCCGGCAGGTGGTGCGCCTCGTCGAAGATCACCGTGTTCGCTTCGGGCAGCAGGTCCGCCGCCCCGCCATCGCGCAGGGCCACGTCGGCGAAGAACAGGTGATGGTTCACGACGACCAGGTCCGCGTCCGCGGCCCGCTTGCGCGCACGCATGACGAAGCATTCCTGGTAGAAGGCACAGCCGCTGCCCAGGCAGTTCTCGCGCGTCGACGTGGCTTGCGCCCATGCGGCCGAATTCTCGGGCACGTCCGCGCATTCACTGCGGTCCCCGCTCATCGTGCGGGCGGCGAAGCGCCGGATGGCGTGCAGGTGCGCCACTTCCTGGCGCTCGGCGAAGGTGCCCTGGCGCGCCGCGACATCGAGGTGATGCAGGCACACGTAATTCGCACGTCCCTTGAGCAAGGCGACGTCGACGGGCGCGCCGAGCGCGGCACGCACGCGCGGCAGGTCACGCTGGAAGAGCTGGTCCTGCAGGGTCTTAGTCCCGGTGGAGATGATCACGCGCCCGCCGGCCAGCAGAGCGGGCACGAGGTACGCGAAGGTCTTGCCCGTGCCGGTGCCCGCTTCGGCGATCAGCACGCCGCTCGACTCGATGGTGTCGAGGACGGCCTGCGCGAACGCGACCTGCTCGGGACGATAGCGGAACCCGTCGACCGCGCGCGCGAGCGGGCCGCCGGGCGCGAAGAGCCTGCCGAGATCGATGGGCACGCGCGCGCGGTCATTCATGGCCGGCCGAACACGATGCGCTCCTCGCCGAGCAGCCGGGTCACGAGCGCGATGCAAACGGCGCAGATGGCGATCGCGACTGCGGCAGGCACCGCCCAATCGGCCACTGCGAGGGTGTCGCCGCGCACCACGCGAGACATCACGACTTGCTGCGCGAGCACCGGCACGCCGAGCTGCCACGACGCGTCCTTGAGCCCGGCGAACAGCACGATGGCCGGAACGAACGAGATGGCGGTGGCGAGATAGCTCACGTACGTCTGCGCCTCGCGGTAGGAACGTCCGTAGGTGGAGATGAGCATCTGCAGCCCCGAGGTCATCGCGGCGAACGGCACGACCATGGCGAGGAACTGCGCGAATTCCGGGGCGCCGAACGTCATCGAGGCGGCGAGCTTGCGTTGCGCGTACAGCGCCGTGGCGAGCGCGAACCCCCCGAGGGTGAGGACGCCGACGGCGCACGCGAACGTCCACGCCGCCAGCCACTTGCCGGCGACGACTTGGCCGAGACGCACCGGGTTGCCGAGCAACGGCTCGAGCGATCCGCGCTCGCGCTCGCCCGCGGTCGAGTCGATGGCCACCGCCATGCCGCCGAGCAGCGGCGACAGGATCGCGAACATCGGGATCAGGAAGAGCAGCAGTGCGCCGCGCTGCCGCGGCGTGGCCGTGTTCACCCGTTCGACCTTGACCGGATCGCCGAGGTCCGGGCTCACGCCACGCGCCATCATGCGCAGCATGCCGGTCTCGCGGTTGAAAGCGGCGAGCAGGCGCTCGGCCTGCCGGATCGCCGGACCGGAATCGGTGCGCGAGTCGTCGTACACGATTTCGACCCGCGCCACGTCGCCGTCGCGCCAGCGCTCGTCGAAGTCGTCGGGCACGACGATCACCGCGTCGAGCCGGCCGTCGCGCACGCGCGCCTCGTAGTCCGCAGGCGCGGGATCGATCGCCACGTCGTTGCGCTGCAGGAAGTTCACCAGGGAGGCGGCGTGCTCGCGACCGGCGAGATGGACCTTCAGGCTCGCCGCGCGCTCCTCGAGGCCCGAGACGAAATGCGCGACCAGCACGAGCGTGACCGGGCCGGTGAGCATGGACGCGACGAGGACCATGAGCACGGTGCGCCGGTCGCGAAGCGCGTCGCGCAACTCCTTCATGAACACCGTGAGGAAGGCGAGCCTCATCGCGGCGCCTCGCCCGCGAGTTGCACGAACGCATCCTCCAGGTTGCTGCGGCCGCTGCTCGCGAGCAGCTCGGGCGCGGTGCCGCTCGCCACGACCGCGCCCCGCGCGACGATCACGATCTCGTCGCACAGCGCGGAGACCTCCTGCATCACGTGGCTCGAGAAGAGGATGCACTTGCCGGCGTCGCGCAGCTGCCGGACCACCTCGCGCAGGTTGCGCGTCGTCATCACGTCCAGCCCGTTGGTCGGCTCGTCGAGGATGACGTTCGGCGGGTCGTGCACGAGCGCGCGCGCGATCGCGACCTTCATGCGCTCGCCCTGGGAGAAGCCCTCCGTGCGCCGGTCGAGCAGCTCGGTCATGTCGAGCAGCTCGGCCAGGCGCGCGATCGCCGCGCTGCTCGCCTGCGGGTCGAGCCCGCGCAGGGCCGCGTAATACGCGATGTTCTCGCGCGCCGTGAGTCGCCCGTACAATCCACGCGCATCCGACAGCATCGCGATCCGGCCGCGCACGGCGAGCGCGTCGCCCTCGACGTCGTGCCCATCGACTTCCGCGTGGCCGCCGCTCGGGCGCACCAGCGTCGAGATCATGCGCAGCGTGGTCGTCTTGCCGGCGCCATTCGGCCCGAGCAGGCCGGTGATGGCACCGTCGGGCGCACTGAACGTGACACGCTCCACGGCGAGCACGTCGCCGAAGCGCTTCGCGAGCCCCTGCGCCACGATCACGAGCCGCCCCCGAGCGGAAGCACGTAGAGCGGCCGCGGGATGCGATCGAGGCAACGCCCGTCGAGTCCATCGGCGCTGCCCTTGCGGATGAACTGCTCGATCAACCGCGGCGCGCAGCCGTGCAGGCTCACGCCGTGCGCGAGGTGCGGAGCGACGAAATGGCGCGCGTGGGAAAGTGTCGCCACGACCTCCTGGGCATGCCGCGGCGGCGTGGCGGGGTCGATGCCGCCGGACAGCACGAGCGCCGGCACGTTCGAGCGCACGGGATCGTAGTAGTCGCGCGGCACCGTTCCGCGCGGCCAATGCCGGCATGCGCGCACGAAATCGTCGACGAGCGCGCGCCCGAAGAACGAGCGTCCCGCGTCGTCCAGCTCCGCCGGCGTGATGCGCGGCACGTCCTCCGAGCAGATGATGGACAAATGCATGCCGAGGGAAAGATTGTCGGAGACGTCGTCTGCGAACTCGAGGTTCTGGGCGAGCAGCGGATTGAAATCGCCGTCGGCGGCCGCATGCACGCCGAGCGGCAAGAGGCTGGCCAGCTCCGCGACGTAGAGCGGGCGAAAGAGGCCCGACAGGTACACGTTCTGGGTCACCTCGATCATTTCGCGCTCGCCGGTGCGCGGGTCCTGGATCGCGGCGCGCTCGGGATGGCGCGCGAGCCTTCCGCGCAGGGCGAGGATCGTCGATCCCAGGTCGGGGTAGCTCTCCAGACATAACGGTTGGGCGCGGCAATCGTCGACCAGCCGCGCGAGCGCCGCCTCGCCGTCGGCGACGAAGGAAAGCGGCAGCTTCATGTCGGCCGGGGCGACGCCGTCGAGCACCATGCTGCGCACGTGGTCGCCGTGGCGCCGCACGTATTCGAGCGCCGCGCGCGTGCCGTACGAGCCGCCCCACAGGTTCAGCTTGTCGTAACCGAGCGCCGCGCGCACCTCGTCCAGGTCCTCGATCGCGATCGAGGTCACGTACTGCCGCGGATCGGCGTCGAGGCTGGCGAGGCACTTCTCGACCAGCGACTCGGGCAGCGAATCCTCGAACAGCGATTGCAGCGGCGCATCCGTATCGCTCTCGCAATCGAGGGGATTCGAATCGCCGGTGCCGCGCTGGTCGAGGAACACGATGTCGCGCGAATCGTTCAGGCGCGAGAAGAGCGGCATCACCTCGGAGGCGAGCGCAATCGCCCCCTGCCCGGGGCCGCCGGCGAAGACCACGATCGGATCGGGCTCATGCGAGCGCAGGCGGGCGGGAACGACCGCGACGTGCAGCGTGATGCGCCGCCCGGCCTTGGTCGTGCGGTTCTCCCACACCGGGTAGCGGCCGCAACGCGCCACGCCATCGACCCCCGGCAGGTGGCAGGCAGTGAGGCGAAGGCGGGGCGCGGCGGTCTGCGAAGCGCGCTGGCAGCCGGCCAGCATCGCCAGCACGGCCACGAGGAACAGGAGACGCGTCATGGATTGGAATCGGGAACTCGCGTCGAGTATATCGGTTCGGCGCTACCATCCGCCCGTGGACCCGCCGAACTTCCCTCGCCACGACCCGGCCGATGCCGCGTTCTGGGACGTGCGCTATGAAGCGCGCTTCGCGCCCTGGGATGCGGGAGCCGTGCCGCCGGAGGTGCGCGAATTCGTGGCAAGCCGCGTCCCGCCTGGGCCGGTGCTCGTTCCGGGCTGTGGCAGCGCGCGCGATGTGCGCTTCCTCGCGGCGAGCGGTTGGGACGTGGTCGGCATCGACTTCAGCCAGCGGGCCGTCGAGGAAGCGCGACAGCGGCTCGGACCGTTCACGCGTTGCGTGCGGCGGGCGGACTTCTTCGCGCCGATCAGCGAGGCGCCGTTTGCGCTCGTCTACGAACGTGCGTTCCTGTGCGCATTGCCGCGAAGGCTCTGGCGCGACTGGGCCAGGCGCGTGGCGCAGCTCGTCGCGCCCGGCGCGCTGCTCGCGGGATTCTTCTATCTGGGCGAGGGCGACCGTGGGCCGCCCTTCCCGCTCCATGGCCAGGACGAGCTCGACGGCCTGCTCGCGGCCGCCTTCGAGCGGCTCGACGACCGGCCGGCGCGCGAGTCGATCGCGGCCTTCGCCGGCGGCCGCGAACGCTGGCAGGTGTGGCGGCGCCGCTCGCCCTGATCTAGGGAGCGTCGAAGAGCATCGACTGCGGATAGGCGTTGGCGTGCTGCTCGTCGACGTGGATCGCGTTGCCGGGCAGCGCCTTCGCGGCATCCGCGGCCCGCTTGGCCGCCGACACCACCTCGTGGCGCGTCTGGAAGACGCCGGGCAGCACCGGCAGGATGCCGATCGCGAGCTTCGGCAGCGGACGCACGCTCTGGCGGCCGTCGCGCACCTTCACGACGAAGTAGCCGCGCTCGAAGGCTTCGCGCGGGACGTGCGCCTCGACGAGGGCGGGGAAGCGTTCGAGCACCCACTGCGAACGATTGCGCCAATCCTCGCTTTGGGCCAGCACGACGAAGCGGCCGCCCGCGACATGGCCCGCGAAATCGAGCCCCGGCGCGCACGCCTCCTCGAGTAGCCGGGCGAACGCACGGATCAGCGCGTCGCCCTCGCGGAAGCCCATGGAGTCATTGAGGCCGCGCATCTGGTCGATCTCCACGAACCACGCGGTGAACGGCACCTCGCGCTCGAGCAACCGCTCGAAATGATCGTTGATCGGCACCTGCCCCGGCAGCAGCGTGAGCGGATTCGTGTAGCGCCCCGCGAGCACGCGCCAGCTCTGCAGCGCGCGCATCACGTCGCGCGGGTTTCCCATGCCGAGATAGCGGCCGCCCTCCACGATCACGAACCCGTCGGCGAAACGGTGAGCGTCGGACTCGACGAGGATCGCCGTCAGCGCCGACAAATCGAGCGACGCCTCGACGCGGATCGGGGCGCGGTCGGCGAGCTCGATGCACGCCTGCGCGAGGAACGCCGCAGCGGCGCCCGCGGCTTCGGCACGCGCCAGCCACTCGCGCGACACCAGCCCCTCGACGCCGGCCGCGCCGACGATGGGCACGGCGGCGAGCGTGGCCACGGCGCGAAAGCGCTCGAGCACCACCGCGAGCGGCGTCGGGGGCGCGACCGGCTCGACGGCGCGAACGAAATCGAGGGCATGGGGCTCGCTTCCCGCGCGCAGCTTCGGCGTGGGCACCACGGGCACGCGCGGATCGGCCTGCGCGCGGCGCGCTTCCTCGGGAAGCACGCCATCGGGATGCTCCGAGGGGCGGCCGATGAACCATCCCTGCCCGCACGCGATGCCGATGTCCTTCACGACCTTGAAGTCCGCGGCGTTCTCGATGCCCTCGGCGATCACGAGCGAGCCGCAGCTCTCGGCGATGTGCTGGATGGCGCGCAGGAACTGCACCTTCACCGGATCGGTCGCAATGCCGGTCACGAAATGCTTGTCCGCCTTCACGAACTCCGGCCGCAGCTCGGACCACAGGCGCAGGCTCGCGAACCCCTCGCCGAGGTCGTCGATCGCGACGCGGAAGCCGAGCGAGCGGTAGAGCATCAGCGAGTCGTGCACGAGGCGGAAATCGATCGCCGGATAGTCCTCGGTGAGCTCGATCACCACGTTGCCCGGATCGAGACCGAGCTCGCGCAGGAATCGCATGGCCGCTTCGGGATCGTGCACGCCCTGCACGACGAGTTGCGGGGAAACGTTGACGAAGAGCGTGCCGTCGAGCCCGCTCGCGGCGTAGGCGCGCAGGATGCGCTGGATGCAGCGCCGATTGAGCTCGAGGGCGAGGCCGTCGTCGGCGGCGGCGGCGAACAGCTCGCCCGGCGTCTGGATGAGCGAGCCGTGCGGCCCGCGCACGAGGGCCTCGTAACCGAGGAGCCGCCCCTCGCGGAACGAGAAGATGGGCTGGAAAACCGCCGAGAGGGTGCGCTGCTCCAGTGCCCGACGCAACTGGAGCACGGCCTCGCTGCCTGCCGGCGTTTCCTGCGGCTTCAATTCCATGCACCCCGCGGCCTTGCGTGCCGCGCCGAGCGTTGGGCCTTGCGGCGTGTGCCGCGGTTCCCGCCGATGGCTGGCGCGGGCGCGAGGCCGCCGCGACCCGGATGACGCCGATTATAGGTTCCCGGGTCCGGCCGCACGGCCGGAATCACGCTTGTCGCCCGCGCGATTTCCGCGCGAGCAAAAAAGCCCCCGGGCGCATGCCACGGGGGCCTTCGCCGCGGGCCGGACGCCTACTCGCCGTAGAGCTTCTGCTTGAGCTCGCGCCGCTCCTGCGCCTCGATCGTGAGCGTCGCGGTCGGGCGCGCGAGCAGGCGCTGGATGCCGATCGGCTCGCCCGTTTCCTCGCAGTAGCCGTAGCTGCCGTCCTCGATGCGTTGCAGTGCCCCGTCGATCTTCTTGAGCAGCTTGCGCTCGCGGTCGCGGGTGCGCAGCTCGAGCGCGTGCTCCTCCTCGAGCGTGGCGCGGTCGGCGGGGTCGGGCGCGAACGACAGCTCGCGCAGGTGCTCGGTGGTCGCGCCCGCGTTTTCCCGGAGCTGGCGCTGCAGCTCGAGCAGGCGCTCGCGGAAGAACTTGAGCTGCGCCGCGTTCATGTATTCCGACTTCGGCATCTTGAGGACTTCGGCCTCGGTCAGGGTCTTTGGTGCTTTGCTGGCCATTGTTCCTCGCTGCTGGGTTTCTCGATGATCGCCCGCAAGCCGCGTGGCCGGTCATCAAAAGCCGGTTAGTGTAGCCCACCCGAGCGGGCGTGATCAAACGATGGACAGTGGGCCGCTCGAATCATTCCGGGTCGCACGCTGAAATCAGAAAAAACTGACAGGAAAACAGGGGGTTGTGGAGGGCCCCCCGGAGCGGGCCGGAGGCCTCGGGAGGGGTCCATTCGGCACGGCCGGCCGGGGTGATTCCAGTGCCGCAGCCCGCCTCGCCGGCCGGCTTCAGGCGTAGGTGCGCGCGTCCTCGATCACCTTGCCGTCGTTCGGCAGCGATCCCGGCGCCACGCAGGCGACCGCGCCGCGCACCTTCATCACCTCGCGCACCGTCGCCTCGACCGCCGCACCGAACGCGGCATCGCCATCCGCGCGCTCGATGCAAAGCGTCACGCGATCCTCCCCGGCCTCGTTCTCGACGCGCAGCCGCCCGCGCAGCAGGCCGTGCCGGCGCAACACCTCCGCGACCTGATGGGGATGCACGAACATGCCGCGCACTTTCGTCGTCTGGTCGGCGCGTCCCATCCATCCGCGGATGCGCATGTTCGTGCGACCGCACGCGCTGCGCCCGGCAAGCGCCGCCGAAAGGTCTCCGGTGGCGAAGCGGATGAGCGGGTAGTCGCGGTTGAAGGGCGTGACGACCACCTCGCCCACCTCGCCTTCGGCGACCGGATCGCCGGTGCCCGGGCGCACGATCTCCACGATCATGCGCTCGTTCACGATCAGTCCCTCGCGCGCGGCGCTCTCGTAGGCGATCATGCCGACGTCGGCCGTACCGTACGCCTGGAACGTCTCGATGCCGCGCGCGGCGAGGAACTCGCGCACCGGCGGCAGGAATGCCTCGCCCGAGACGAGCGCCTTGCGGATCGACGGCTTCGCGAAGCCGAGCTCCGCGCACTTCTCGAGGATCAGCTTGAGGAACGACGGCGTGCCGACGTATCCCGACGGTTTCAGGTGTGCGATCGCTCGGGCCTGCAGCTCCGTCTGTCCCGTGCCACCGGGAATCACCGCGCAGCCCAGATGGTGCAAGCCCGTCTCGAACATGCTGCCCGCCGGCGTGAGGTGATACGAGAAGCAGTTGAGCACCACGTCGCCCGCGCGGAAACCGGCCGCGTACAACGTGCGCGCCGCATGCCAGTAATCGGGCCGGCGTCCCTCCGGGTCGAAGATCGGCCCCGGCGACATGAAGACGCGCGCGAGGCCGTCGGCCGGCGTCGCATTGAGGCCCCCGAAGGGCGGCTGCGCCTGCTGCAGCTCGGCGAGGTCGGACTTGCGGGTCACGGGCAATGCGGCGAGCGCATCGCGGCTGGTGATCGAAGCCGGGTCCACGCCCTCGAGGGCGCGGCGGTAATAGGGACTGCGCTCCCAGGCGTGGGCGATCTGGGCCGGCAGCCGTTCGAACAGCTCGCGCTCGCGCAACCCGGGGTCGCGGGTCTCGAGCGCATCGTAATAGGGCATCGCGATCCCCGTCGCTTCCGCCGCGCGCCTCAGGCCAGCCAGCGCTTGCGGCGGCGGTAGTACTTGGTCTCCCGGAAACTGCGTCGTCCCGCCCCGGAGATCCCGAGGTAGAACTCCTTCACGTCCTCGTTATCGGAGAGCGCCGCAGCCGTTCCTTCCATCACCACCCGGCCGTTCTCGAGGATGTAGCCGAAATCGGCGAAGCGCAGGGCCACCATCGTGTTCTGCTCGGCCAGCAGGAAGCTCACGTGCTCGGCCGCATTGAGGTTGCGCACGATCTCGAAGATCTCCTCGACGATCTGCGGGGCGAGGCCCATCGACGGCTCGTCGAGCAGGATCATGCGCGGATGCGCCATGAGCGCGCGGCCGATGGCGGTCATCTGCTGCTCACCGCCCGACGTATAGCCCGCGAGCGAGGCGCGCCGCTGCTTCAGGCGCGGGAAGAACGTGTAGACCTTCTCCAGGGCCTCGCGCTGCTGGGCACGCGACGCGCGCCGGGTATACGCGCCCGTGAGCAGGTTTTCCTCGACCGTGAGGTGGGCGAAGCAATGACGCCCCTCCATCACCTGGATCACGCCGCGCTTCACCAGCTCCGAGGGATTGAGGCGCTGCACGTGCTCGCCGTCGAGCGCGATGTAGCCCTTGGTCACCTCGCCGCGCTCGGCGCCGAGCAGGTTGGAGATCGCCTTGAGCGTCGTGGTCTTGCCGGCGCCGTTCGCCCCGAGGAGGGCGACGATGCCCCCCTCGGGTACCTGCAGCGACACGCCCTTCAGCACGAGGATCACATGGTTGTAGATGACCTCGATGCCGTTCACGTCGAGCAATGGCGCGGGGGCGGGCTTGGCAACGGCGTTCATGGCGACGCTCACTTCTCCTTCGCGCAATCGACCGGCTTGATGCTCGTCTCCTTCGCGTACTTGAGCGCCGACTCCTCCACCATCGGACGCAGCAGCTTGTAGTTCGCGGTGTACATGTTGGAGGTGTAGCTCCAGTTGGCGCCATCCCAGGTCTCGATGCGCGCCGAGTGCGCGCCGCCGTGGTCGGCACACGAGGTATGGAAGGGGACCATCATGCCGGTCACGCCGAGCTGCTTCAGGCGGTTCGCATCGAGGTTCAGGTGCTCGGCGCCCCAGCGCACCTGCTCGCCCGTCATCACACCCTTGCCGAAATGACCCATCGCCGCGCGAATCGACTCGACGGTGAGCATCGCGGAAAGGAGGCCGCGGTTGTAGAGCACCTGGCCGACTTCCTTCTTGTCCGCGGCGGTGCCCTGGCCCTTGTCGTACACGTACTTCATGATGTCCTTGTGGACCGGCAGGTTGTTCTCCGCGGAGTGCCCGAGGGCCAGGGCGTTGTAACCCTTCGCGGCCTGCTCCGCCGGCAGCACGTCGGGTTCGGCGCCGGACCACCACACGCCGTACATCTGCAGGCGCGGATAGCTCACGGCGATCGCCTCCTTAATCGCCGTCGAGTTCATCACGCCCCAGCCCCACAGGAACACGTAGTCGGGCCGCTGCTGGCGAATCTGCAGCCAAGTCGCCTTCTGCTCCACGCCGGGCGAGGTGACCGGAAGCTTGATCAGCGTGAAACCCTCGCGCTTCGAGAGCTCGTCGAGCACGGGAATCGGCTCCTTGCCGTACGGCGAATCGTGGTACACGAGCGCGATCTTCTTGCCCTTCAGGCTGCCCTTCTCCTTCACGTGCTGCACGAGGATGTCGGCGCCATCCCAGTACGTGCCCATCATCGGGAAGTTCCAGCGGAAGACCGAGCCGTCCACCGAGTCGGCGCGCCCGTAGCCTGCCGTGATCAGCGGAATGTGGTCGTTCGGCGCCTTCTCCGTGAGGGCATACGTGATGCCGGTCGACAGCGGGCTGAAGGCGACGGGCTTCTTGCTCTTCAGCCGCTCGTAGCACTCGACCCCGCGGTCGGTCGCGTAGCCGGTCTCGCATTCCTCGAACGCGATCTTCACGCCGTTCACGCCGCCGTCGCGCGCGTCCACCAGCTTGAGGTAGTCGACGAAGCCGTCGGCCCACGGGATGCCGTTCGGCGCGTACGGCCCGGTGCGATACACGAGCGCGGGAACGAAGATCTCCTTGCCGGACTGCGCGAGCGCGCTGCCCGCGCCGACGGATGCCGCGACGGCGAGCGCAAGCGCCGCCTTTCTTGCCGATGCGATTTTCATCTGATGTCTCCTCTCTCGTTGTACGCCAGGGTCCGGCTAGTGGGGAAACGGCCAGAGGCGCAGCTTCTCCTTGCCGATCGCCCAGAGGCGCGCGAGGCCGCGCGGCTCGACGATCAGGAAGAAGACGATGAGCGCTCCGAAGGTCATGAACTCGAGGTTGGATACCGTCGCGGTGGAAAGCGGGATGCCGAGCGCGGCCGGGATCTGGTTCAACGCGAGCGGCAGGATCACGATGAACGCCGCGCCGAGGAACGAGCCGAGAATCGATCCCAGTCCGCCGATGATCACCATGAACAGCAGCTCGAACGACCGGTTCACGTCGAAGGCGAGCGGCTCCCACGATCCGAGGTACACGAAGCCCCACAGCGCACCGGCCACGCCGATGAAGAACGAGCTCACCGCGAATGCCGACAGCTTGGCGGTGAGCGGGCGGATGCCGATCACCTCCGCGGCCACGTCCATGTCGCGCGTGGCCATCCACGACCGTCCGATCGCCCCGCGCGTGAGGTTCTTCGCCACCAGCGCGAACACGCACACGACCGAGAGCACGAGCAGGTACTTCTCGATCGGCCCGCGGATCTCGTGCCCGGCGATCACGAGCGGCGGGACGCTCACCGAGCCGGAGCTCGAGTAGTTGGTGAACCACTGAATCCGCGCGAAGGCCCAGTCGAGGAAGAACTGCGAGGCGAGCGTCGCCACCGCCAGGTAGAAGCCCTTGATGCGCAGGCTCGGCACGCCGAAGATCACGCCGATCACCGTGGCGCACGCCCCGGCGAGCACGAACACGACGAGCAGCGGCATGTCCGGCACGCGGATCGCGAAGTTGTACGCGGCGTACGCGCCCACCGCCATGAACCCGCCGGTGCCGAGCGAGACCTGGCCGCAGTAGCCCACGAGGATGTTCAGCCCGATCGCGGCCAGCGAGAGGATGAGGAACGGGATCAGGATCGCGCGGAACAGGTACTCGGTCGCGATGAAGGGCACCACGGCGAACGCGAAGACCAGAAAGCCCATCACGAACACGCGATCCTGCAGGATCGGGAAGAGCTGTTGGTCCGACGCGTAGGTCGTCTTGAACTGGCCGGTCTCGCGATAGATCACGTTCTCGTCCTCGCCTACACCCGGTCGATATGGATTTCGCCGAACAGCCCTTCGGGGCGGAACAGCAGGAAGAAGAGCGCGAGCACGTAGGCGAACCAGTTCTCGATGCCGCCGCCGAGGAAGGGCCCGAGGTACACCTCGGAGAGCTTCTCGCCGAGTCCGATGATGAGGCCGCCGATGATGGCGCCCGGTATGGACGTGAAGCCGCCGAGGATCACCACGGGCAGCGCCTTGAACGCGACCTGCTGCAGCGAGAACTGCACGCCGAGCTTCGATCCCCACACGACGCCGGCCACGAGCGCGACCACGCCAGAGACGCTCCACACGATCACCCAGATGCGATTCAACGGGATGCCGACCGATTGCGCCGCCTGGTGGTCGTCGGCCACCGCGCGCAGCGCCCGGCCGGTCGCGGTCTTCTGGAAGAAGAGCCCGAGCAGCACCACCAGGAGCGCCGCGATGAGCGCGGCGATGAGATCCTCCATGTCGAGGAGGACGCCGCCCTCGAACACCTTGTCGAGCAGGATCTTCGGCTCCTTCGGCATGCCGACGTTCAGGGTGTAGACGTTGTTGCCCCAAGCGAACTGGCCGAAGCCGTCGAGGAAGTACGTGATGCCGAGGGTGGCCATGAAGAGCACGATCGGGTCCTGGTTCACGAGCGGGCGCAGCACCAGCCGCTCGATCACCCACGCCATCGCGATCATCGCGGCGAGCGTCACGGCGAGCGCGAGCGGCAGGGGCAGCCGTTCCATCACGCGCACGAGGGTGAGGGCCGCGAAGAGCACCATCGCTCCCTGCGCGAAATTGAACACGCCCGAGGCCTTGAAGATCAGCACCAGGCCGAGGGCGACGAGCGCATAGAGCACGCCGGACATGAGCCCGCCCAGCACGATCTCGAGCCATTGCGGGAAATGGGCGACGCCGGTGACCATCGGCAAGACGGCACCCACCGCAAGGAGAGCGAAGAAGGCTCCGGTGAGCACGCGGGCGGTGGCGGTCATGGCTAGTGCTTCACTCCGAGGTAGGCGTCGATCACCGCCTGGTTCGCGCGCACCTCGTCGGGCGTGCCGTCGGCGATCTTCTTGCCGTAGTCGAGAACGACCACCCGGTCGGAAAGATCCATGACCACGCCCATGTCGTGCTCGATCAGCACGATCGTCGTGCCGAACTCCTCGTTCACCTCGAGGATGAAGCGGCACATGTCCTGCTTTTCCTCGACGTTCATGCCCGCCATCGGCTCGTCGAGCAGCAGCACGCGCGGCTCGGCGGCGAGCGCGCGGCCGAGGTCAACGCGCTTCTGCAAGCCGTAGGGCAATCGTCCCACCGGCGTCTTGCGCACGTGCTGGATCTCGAGGAAATCGATGATGTCCTCGACGCGCCGGCGGTGCGCGATCTCCTCGTTCAACGCGGGTCCCACGCGCAGCGCCTGCAGGAACAGGTTCGACTTCATGAGCAGGTTGCGCCCGGCGAGGATGTTGTCGAGCACCGTCATGCCCTTGAAGAGCGCGAGGCTCTGGAAGGTGCGCGCGATGCCGAGGCGCGCGCTGTGCCGCGGCTCCATGGCGTGCCGGCGCTCGCCGCGGAACGTGATCGCGCCCTTGTGCGGGCGATAGACGCCGTTGATCACGTTCAGCAGCGAGCTCTTGCCCGCGCCGTTCGGCCCGATGATCGCGCGGATCTCGTGCTCGAGCACGTCGAAGCTCACGTCCGAGAGCGCCTTCACGCCGCCGAAGGCGAGGGAGACGTCCTCGAGCGCGAGGATCACGTCCCCGATGCGGCGCTCGGCGAGTCCCGGCTCGAGCTCGTTCAGGTTCACGCCGCCACCTTCGCGCTCTCGTCCGCCCGGATGGCGGCCGGCTTGGCGGCCTCGCGCCCGAACGTGCGCGCGGTGACGACGTGCAGCTCCGCGCGCACGGACCCGGTGCGACCGTCCTCGAAGCGCACCTGCGCCTCGATCGCGCAGCGATCGACCCCGGCGTAGAGCGCCTCGACGATGGCCGCGTATTTCTCCGCGATGAAGCGGCGGCGCACCTTGCGCGTGCGCGTGAGCTCGCCGTCGTCGGCGTCGAGCTCCTTGTGCAGCACGACGAAGCGGTGGATCTGGCTGCCCGCGAGCTTGGGATCGCGCGCGAGATCGGCGTTCACCTTCTCGACGCACTCGCGCATCAACGCGATCACCGGCTCCTTCGCCGCCAGGTCGGTGTAGCCCGAGTACGGGATCGAGCGGCGCTCGGCCCAGTCGCCGACCGCCTGCATGTCGATGTTGATCATGGCGCTCGCCTCGGAACGCCCGTCGCCGAACGCGACCGCCTCCTTGATGTACGGGAAGAACTTGAGCTTGTTCTCGAGGTACTTCGGCGCGAAGAGCGTGCCGTCGGCGAGCTTGCCCACGTCCTTCGCGCGATCGATGATGCGCAGGTGCCCGGTGTCGTCGAAGAAGCCCGCGTCGCCGGTGCGGAACCAGCCTTCCGCGTCCTTCGCCTCGCGCGTGGCCGCCTCGTTCTTGTAGTACTCGCGGAACAGCCCCGGGCAGCGCAGCATGATCTCGCCGCTGTCGAGCACGCGCACCTCCACGCCCTTCATCGGCGGGCCCACCGTGTCCGGCTTCACGGCACCGTTCGGCTGCACGCACACCATCACCGAGGTCTCCGTCGAGCCGTAGAGCTGCTTGAGGTTGATGCCGAGGGAGCGGTAGAACACGAAGAGGTCGGGGCCGATCGCCTCCCCCGCGGTGTACGCCACGCGCACGCGCGACATCCCGAGCGCGTTGCGCAGCGGGGCGTAGACGAGGACATTGCCGAGGCCGTAGAGCGCCCGGTCCCAGGGGCCGACCGGGCGTCCGTCCAGCAGGTCGGCGCCCACGCGGCGGGCGACGTCCATGAAGAAGCGGAACATGCGCCGCTTGATGGCGGCCGCGTCCTCCATGCGGATGGTCACCTGCGTGAGCAGCCCTTCGAGCACGCGCGGCGGGGCGAAATAGTAGGTCGGCCCGATCTCGCGCATGTCGGTGATCACCGTCTCGGCCGACTCGATGCAGTTGATGCGGAATCCGACGGTCATCCACTGCGCGTACGAGAAGAGGTTCTGCCCGATCCATGCCATCGGCAGGTAGGCGAGCACCTCTTCGGCGTCGGTCAGGCCCTCGAGCTCGGTGTACGCGCGGCTCGAAAGGACGAGGTTGTCGTGCGTGAGCACCACGCCCTTGGGATGGCCGGTGGTGCCCGACGTGTACATCATGATGGCCGGATCGCCACCCTGGCCCCGCGCGACTTCGGCGGCGAAGAAATCCGGGTGCTCGCGCGCGTAGCCGCGGCCGGCCTCGCGCAGCGTCTCGTAGGAGGCGAGCTGCCGGTGCGTGTAGCGCTTGAGCCCGCGCGGATCGTCGTACCAGACGTGCGCGAGTCGCGGGCACTGCGGCTGGATCTCGAGCAGCTTGTCCGCCTGCTCCTGGTCCTCGACCACCGCGAAGGCGATCTCCGCGTCCTGGAAGACGTAGGTCATCTCGCGCGCCACGGCGTCCTCGTAGAACGGCACGGGAATGGCGCCGAGGGCCTGCGCCGCGGTGAGGGTCCAGTAGAGCCGTGGTCGGTTCGCGCCGATGACCGCGATGTGCGCGCCGCGCTCGAGGCCCGCCTGCGCGAGGCCCGCGGCGAGCCATTCGACCTCGTCGCGAACCTGCTGCCAGGTCCACGCCTGCCAGATGCCGAGGTCCTTTTCCCGGATGGCGGGGTGATCGCCCCGGGTCGCGGCGTGGTGGAGCAGAAGCTTCGGGAACGTGTCGGGCGTCCCGGCGGCCATCGGCATGGCGAGTCTCCTCCTCGCGTTCCGGCCTAGTGTAGCCGTTGGGGCCCGCGCGCAAGTGTCTTTTCGTTGACAATCGCGCCATGGACAGCCTCGCCGACCTCCTCGCCGCCTCGCTCTGGACGCGCTCGCTCACCCGCGGGCAGCTCGATCGCGTGCTGGCCGAGACGCAGGTGCGCGACTTTCCCGCCGGCGCCTACGTCTGCCGCAAGGGGGCGCCGGTCGAGCACTGGTACGGCGTCGTCGAGGGGCTGGTCAAGATGACCGGCGTGAACGCGGCCGGAAAGACGACAACGTTCACCGGCGTGACGAGCGGCGGCTGGTTCGGCGAGGGGTCGCTGCTCAAGGACCGGACGCGCAAGTACGACATCGGCACGCTGCGCGCGACGCGCATGGCGCTGATGCCGCGCACGACGTTCGAGTGGCTGCTCGGCACGGACATCGGCTTCAACCGCTTCCTGCTCATGCAGCTGAACGAGCGGCTGTCGCAGTTCATCGCGATGGTCGAGTACCAGCGCCTGCTCGGCACGGATGCGCGCGTCGCGCGCTCGCTCGCGGCGCTCTTCAACCCCGTGCTGTATCCGGACCAGCAGACGCGGATCCACATCTCCCAGGAGGAGATCGGCTACCTCACCGGCGTCTCGCGCCAGCGGGTCAACCGCGCGCTGCAGGTCCTCGAGCGCGCGCGCCTGATCGAGCTCGAGTACGGGCACATCCGCATCCTCGATCTCGAGGGCCTGCGCAGCTTCGAATAGCGGCTAGGCGGCGATCGCCGGGCGCAGGACGCCGTCCTTCTCCACGAGCACGCGGGCACGCAGCAGGTCGCCCACCATGGGGTCGGCGAACTCGCCCGGCTCGATGCGCAGGAAGCGGCGCGCGAGATCGCCATAGCACGGCACGCGCTCCAGGTAGTCGGCGACGTGCGCGATCGGCATGGTCTCCTTGTCGAGCAACGCGAACACGAACAGCACCTTGATCGCGTGCCGGGCGTTCTTCGCCGGGTCGCGCTCGAACGCATCGAGCTTCGCGCGCACGCTCGCCAGCGCGCCGCCCACGTCCTCGAACGGAACGCCATGACCGGGAATGACGACCGCGGGGTGGAGGCGCTCGATCGTGACGAGCGCCTCGCGCGCTGCGTCGATCCGCGGATTGCGGCCCTCCTCGGGCCAGACGAACCCCATGCCCTCGCGCCACAGCGCGTCGCCCGAGATCAGCACGCGATGCTTCGGCTCGAAGAACACGAGCGCATCCATGTCGTGGCCGGGCGCCGCATGGGCCTGCCATTCGAGTCCGCCCGCGACGAAGCGGTCGCCCGCCGCGAGCGTGTCGTCGAAATGGAACGGATCGGCGCGCTGGTCGAACTGGGTCATCCATACGCTCTGGGGCGTCCACGGCACGACGTGCTTCGCCTCGCCCGCGGGGATCGTGATGCGGCAGCCGTACGCGCTCGCGAGCGCCGCATTGCCCCCCATGTGGTCGGAATGGCAGTGGGTGTTGACGACGCGCTCGAGCGGCTCGCGCTCGAGCGCGGCCGCCACCCGCTCGAGCGTGTCCTCGCGATGGGTGCAGTAGCCCGAGTCGACGAGGACGTTGTCCCCGGGCGAGCGCAGCACGACCTGGTTCGAATTCAGCCAGCCGCGCTGGATCACGGTGACCGAAGGCGGAAGCGTGGGAAGCAAGGCGGGCACGGGCGGATTAAGATGCGCCCCAGTATATCGGCGCGAGCCGCGCGGACGGCGCGCCATTCGGACCGTTGCCTTGAACCCCCTCGCCGGCGTGCGCGTCGTGACCATGGCCCTGAACCTTCCGGGCCCGGTCGCCTGCGCGCGCTTGCGCGACCTGGGCGCGACGATCACGAAGGTCGAGCCGCCCGCCGGCGATCCGTTCGCGAAATACTGCAGCGAGTGGTATGCCGACCTGCACGCCGCAGTCGAGGTGCGCCGCCTCGACCTCAAGGAGCCGCATGGCCGCGCGGCGCTCGAAGGGCTGCTCGCGCAAGCCGATCTCTTCGTCACCGCGCAGCGTCCTTCGGCGCTCGCGCGCCTCGCGCTCGACGCGGGCTCGCTCGCGCTGCGCCATCCGCGGCTGTGCCATGTCGCGCTCACGGGGCACCTGCCGCCGCACGCCGAGACCCCGGGCCACGACCTCACCTATCTCGCCGAGCACGGGCTCGTGGTGCCGCCGCAGCTTCCGCGCACGCTGTTCGCGGACATGGCGGGCGCCGAGCGCCTCGTGTCGACGGCGCTCGCGCTGCTGAACGCGCGCCACGCGGGCGGCAGGGGCGCCAGCGCTTTCGTGGCGCTCGCCGACGCGGCCGCGTATCTCGCGCAGCCGTTCGCGCATGGCCTCACGGCGCCCGGCGGGATGCTCGGTGGCGGACTGCCCGGCTATAATTTGTATTGCGCGGCCGACGCCTGGATCGCGATCGCCGCGCTCGAGCCGCACTTCGCGCGCCGTCTCGCCGAAGCACTGGGCGTTTCTTCGCTCGACCGCGAGGCGCTGTGCGAGCGCTTCAAGACGCGCAGCGCGAGCGAATGGGTCGCGTGGGCGCGCGAGCACGACCTTCCCCTCATCGCCGTTGCCTCTCCCTGACCATGCAAATCCACAACAACGTGTTCCTCGTCACCGGCGGAGGCTCCGGCCTCGGCGCCGCCACCGCCAAGATGCTCGCCGACGAAGGCGGCAAGGTCGTCGTCGCCGACGTGAACGACGCCGGCGCCTGGGTCGCCAAGCAGCTCGGCGCCCACGCGCGCTTCGTGAAATGCGACGTGACGGAGGAAGCGCCGATGCACGCCGCGGTCGACGAATGCATCTCCGCGTTCGGCGCGATCCACGGCCTCGTGAACTGCGCGGGCGTGGCGCCGGGCGAGCGCGTCGTCGGACGCAACGGCCCCCATTCGCTCGCGAGCTTCGAACGCGCCGTGAAGATCAACCTGGTCGGCACGTTCAACGCGATCCGGCTCGCGGCCGCGAAGATGAGCGTGCAACCGCCGTTGCCCAACGGCGAGCGCGGCGTCATCGTGTGCACGTCTTCGGTCGCATCGTTCGAAGGGCAGATCGGCCAGGCCGCATACAGCGCGTCGAAGGCCGCCGTGAACGGCATGACGCTGCCCATCGCGCGCGAGCTCGCGAAATTCGGCATCCGCGTGATGACGATCGCGCCCGGCATCTTCGACACGCCGATGGTGCAGGGCATGAGCGAGGAGGTGCGCACGTCGCTCGGCCAGCAGGTGCCGTTCCCGCCGCGGCTCGGGCGTCCCGACGAATATGCCTCGCTCGTGCGCGAGATCGTGGAGAACGAGGTGTTGAACGGCGCGGTGATCCGCCTCGACGGTGCGATCCGGATGGCCGCCAAATGAGCGATAATTAACGTCCGGCGTTCCGCGAGGCGCGCCGGCTTGGGCAACCCGGGAAACACCCGGGCGATCACGATCGAGCCAGGGAGCCGATGCTCTTCGATACGCACCTCAGCGAGGAATTCGACGCGCTGCGCGACACCGTGAAGCGGCTGTGCGACGCCGATCTCGCCCCCCGGGCCGCGGCGATCGACCGCGACAACGCCTTCCCGGCCGACATGTGGCGCAAGCTCGGCGAGCTGGGACTGCTCGGCATGACGGTGCCGGAGCAGTACGGCGGGACCGGCCTGGGATACGTCGCGCACGTCGTCGCGATGGAGGAAGTCTCGCGCGCCTCCGCCTCCGTGGGCCTGTCCTACGGCGCGCACTCCAACCTGTGCGTGAACAACCTCTTCCTGAACGGCAACGAGGCGCAGCGGCGCAAGTACCTGCCGAAGCTTTGCTCCGGCGAGTCCGTGGGCGCGCTCGCGATGAGCGAGCCCGGCGCGGGAAGCGACGTCGTGGGCTCGATGGCGTGCCACGCCGAGCGGCGCGGCGATCGCTGGATCGCCAACGGCTCGAAGATGTGGATCACGAACGGGCCCGACGCCGACGTGCTCATCGTCTACATGCGCACGGCGCCCAAGGAGCGCGGCTCGAAGGCCATGACCGCCTTCATCGTCGAGCGCGCCATGAAGGGCTTCTCCACGGCGCAGAAGCTCGACAAGCTCGGGATGCGCGGCTCGAACACCTGCGAGCTCGTGTTCTCGGATTGCGAGATCCCGGACGCGAACGTGCTCGGCGAAGCGGACGGCGGCGCGCGCGTGCTCATGCGCGGCCTGGACACCGAGCGCTGCGTGCTCTCCGGCGGCCCGATCGGCATCATGCAGGCCGCGATGGACGCCGTGCTGCCCTACGTGCACGAGCGGCGCCAGTTCGGCCAGCCCATCGGCACGTTCGAGCTGATGCAGGGCAAGCTCGCCGACATGTACACCAGGCTGCAGGCCTCGCGCGCGTTCAGCTACCGCGTGGCCGCCGCGCTCGACCAGGGGCGTGGGCGCGCCGCGCGCAAGGACGCCGCCGCCTGCCTGCTCTTCGCCTCCGAGAATGCCGTGCAGGTCGCGCTCGACGCGATCCAGGCCCTCGGCGGCAACGGCTACATCAACGAATTCCCGACCGGACGCCTGCTGCGCGATGCGAAGCTCTACGACATCGGCGCGGGCACCAACGAGATCCGGCGGATGCTCATAGGACGCGAGCTGTTCGAGGAGTCGGCCGCGTAAGCCAGGAGATCGTCCATGGAAAGCATCGTCATCGTCGGCGCCAAGCGCACCCCCATCGGCGCCATGCAGGGCAAGTTCAACGCGGTCGCCGCCTCCGAGCTCGGCGCCACCGCCATCAAGGCCGCGGTCCAACAGGCGGGCGTGAAGCCCGCGGAGGTGGATGACGTGATCTTCGGCTGCGTGCTCATGGCGGGTCAGGGCCAGGCGCCCGCGCGCCAGGCGGCGCTCAAGGCCGGCCTCGAGAAGAGCACGCCCGCCACCACCGTGAACAAGATGTGCGGCTCGGGCATGAAGGCCGCGATGATGGCCTACGACGAGCTGGCGACCGGCAATGCGAAGGTGGTCGTCGCCGGCGGCATGGAATCGATGACGAACGCGCCGCACCTGCTGCCGAAGGCGCGCGGCGGCTACCGCTATGGGCACCAGCAGGTGCTCGACCACATGGCCTTCGACGGGCTCGAGGACGCCTATTGCGGCAAGCCCATGGGCCACTTCGCCGACGAGACCGCGAAGAAGTACGGCTTCACGCGCGAGCAGATGGACGCCTACGCGAAGGAATCGACGCAGCGCGCGCTCAACGCCGAGAAGTCCGGCGCGTTCGCCGACGAGATCGCGCCGGTGACCGTGAAGACGCGCGCCGGCGAGGAAGTCGTGAAGGAAGACGAGACGCCCTACACGGTGAAGCTCGACAAGATCCCGTCGCTCAGGCCCGCGTTCAACAAGGACGGCACGGTCACCGCCGCCACGTCGTCGTCGATCTCCGACGGCGCCGCGGCGCTCGTCATGATGACCGAGGCCGAGGCGAACAAGCGCGGGGCGAAGCCGCTCGCGCGCGTGCTCGCCTACGCGAGCAACGCCCACGAGCCCGAGTGGTTCACCACCGCGCCGGTGGGCGCGATCCAGAAGGTGCTGCAGAAGGCCGGGTGGAAGGCGTCGGACGTCGACCTCTTCGAGGTGAACGAGGCGTTCGCGTGCGTCTCCATGGCGGCCATGAAGGAGATCGGCATCCCGCACGAGAAGCTCAACGTGAACGGCGGGGCCGTGGCGCTCGGCCATCCGATCGGGGCGACGGGCGCGCGCATCATCACCACGCTCATCTACGCACTGAAGAAGCGGGGCTTGAAAAAGGGGGTCGCTGCGCTGTGCATCGGCGGCGGCGAGGGGACGGCAATCGCACTGGAGGTGCTGTGAAATGGCAACGAACACCATGATGACGCCCATCGAACGAACGCCGAACATCGGGCGCGAGCTCGCGGCGGAGCTGCGCTCGATGGGCATCGATTCGCTCGAGGCGCTGATGCGCGTCGGCTTCTGGGACGCCTGGCTGCAGCTGCGGCGGGCCAACCCCGAGCGCGACGGCGTTCCCGTGTGCCTGGCGCTCGCGGGGGCGGTCGCGGGCGTGCGCTGGAACAACCTGCCGCCGAAGGTGCGCGCGGACATCCGGCAGCGCGTGAAGGCGGTGCGCGCGTGAAGCGCCTCGCGTTGGCCGCCGCGTTCGCCGCCGCGCTCGTCGCCGCCGGTTGCGGCAAGACGCCCAAGGTCGAAGGCGATCCCGCGGCCGAACGCGCGGCGGCCACCGAGCGGGCGAAGGAAGGGCCGTTCGGCTCGCAGGTGAAGGCCCTCGAGACGGCGAAGAACCTCGGGGCCGATCTCAACAAGAAGGCGCAGGAAGAGGTCGAGCGCAACGAGAAGTAGGCGCACCATGCTCACCCGCGCGCACGCGGACTTCCTCACCGACGAGCAACGCATGATCCGCGACACGGCGCGCGAGTTCGCGCGCGCCGAGCTCGCGCCGAACGCCGGGCGCTGGGAGCACGAGGGCTGGATTCCGGACACGGTCATCGCGAAGCTCGGCGAGCTCGGCCTGCTCGGCATGCTGGTGCCCGAGGAGTACGGCGGCACCGGCGCGGATCACGTTTCATATGCCCTCGCGGTCGAGGAGATCGCCGCCGGTTGCGCGGCCACGGCGACGCTGATGAGCGTGCAGAACGGGCTCGGATGCGGCGCCGTGCTCCAGTGGGGCAGCGAGGATCAGAAGCGCCGCTGGCTGCCCGAGCTCGCGAGCGGCGGACAGATCGCATGCTTCTGCCTCACCGAGCCCCAGGCGGGCAGCGAGGCGAACAACCTCGCCACGCGCGCCACGCTCGAGGGCGGACACTGGGTGCTCGAAGGCACCAAGCAGTTCATCTCGAACGCGAAACGTGCCAAGGTCGCGATCCTGTTCGCGCTGACCGATCCCGATCTCGGCAAGCGCGGCCTTTCCGCCTTCGTCTTCGCCACGTCGAGCCCGGGCTTCGAGGTGCAGCGCCCCGAGAAGAAGCTCGGGCTGCGCGCGCTCGACACCTGCGCCATTCGGCTCACCCGCTGCACGATCGACGGCGATGCCCTGCTCGGTCCGCGCGGCAAGGGTCTCGCGGTCGCGCTCTCGGGGCTCGAGGGCGGGCGCATCGGCATCGCCGCGCAGGCGGTCGGCATCGCGCGCGCCGCCTTCGACGCCGCTGTCGCCTACGCGAAGGAGCGCACGCAGTTCGGCAAGAAGCTGATCGAGCACCCGTCGATCGGCAACCTCCTCGCCGACATGCAGACGCGCGTCAACGCGGCGCATCTGCTCGTGCTGCACGCCGCGCGCATGAAGGGCGCGGGGATGCCGTGCCTGTCCGAAGCGTCGCAGGCCAAGCTCTTCGCCTCGGAAGCCGCGGAGTGGGTCTGCTCGAAGGCGATCCAGGTCCACGGCGGCTACGGCTACATCGAGGACTTTCCCGTGGAGCGGCACTACCGCGACGCGCGCATCACCCAGATCTACGAGGGCACGAGCGAGATCCAGCGCCTGCTCATCGCGCGCACGCTCGCCGAATGAGCGGTCCCGCGCCGTCGCCGCTCCAGGCAGCCGTCGCGAGCGCCCTCCGCGTTTCCCGCCATCCGTTCACGAAGCGACCCTGATGCCGCGCATCCGTACGCGCCTCGATCCCAACGCTCCCGAGTTCCGCGCGAACGCCGAGCACCATCGCGCGCTCGCCGACGAGCTGCGGGCCCACGTCGCCCGCGTCGCGCAGGGCGGCGGCGAGGCGGCGCAGCGCAAGCACACCGCGCGCGGCAAGCTGCTGCCGCGCGAGCGCGTCGCGGCCCTGCTCGATCCCGGGGCGCCGTTCCTCGAGCTCTCGCAGCTCGCCGCGTTCGGCATGTACGGCGGGGACGCGCCGTGCGCGGGTCTCGTCACCGGCATCGGGCGTGTCGAGGGCCGCGAGGTCGTGATCGTGGCGAACGACGCGACGGTGAAGGGCGGGACGTACTACCCGGTGACGGTGAAGAAGCACTTGCGCGCGCAGGAGATCGCGGCGCAGAACCGGCTGCCGTGCATCTACCTCGTCGACTCGGGGGGCGCGTTCCTGCCGCTGCAGGACGAGGTCTTTCCCGACCGCGACCATTTCGGCCGCATCTTCTACAACCAGGCGAACCTCTCCGCGGCCGGCATCCCGCAGGTCGCCGTCGTCATGGGCTCGTGCACCGCGGGAGGCGCGTACGTGCCCGCGATGTGCGACGAGTCGATCATCGTGAAGAACCAGGGCACGATCTTCCTCGGCGGGCCGCCCCTGGTGAAGGCGGCCACGGGCGAGGTCGTGAGCGCCGAGGACCTGGGCGGCGGCGACGTGCACGCGCGCACCTCGGGGGTCGCGGACCATCTCGCCGAGGACGACCGCCACGCGCTCGCCATCGCGCGCGACGTGATCCGCCATACGCGCGGAGCCGCCGTCGCGACCCCACCGCTCGACGTCGAGGGCGGCCCGCCGCCGGCCGCCCAGTTCGACCCGCTCTACCCGGCCGAAGAGCTCTACGGCATCGTGCCGCGCGACGTGCGCCAGCCCTTCGACGTGCGCGAGATCATCGCGCGCCTGGTCGACGGATCGGAGTTCCACGAGTTCAAGGCGCTCTACGGCACCACGCTCGTCACCGGCTTCGCGCGACTGCACGGCTATCCCGTGGGCATCCTCGCGAACAACGGCATCCTCTTCTCCGAATCGGCGCTGAAGGGCACGCACTTCATCGAGCTCTGCGCCCAGCGCGGCATCCCGCTCGTCTTCCTGCAGAACATCACGGGCTTCATGGTCGGGCGCAAGTACGAGACGCAGGGCATCGCCAAGGACGGCGCGAAGATGGTGACCGCGGTTTCGTGCGCGAAGGTGCCCAAGCTCACCGTGATCGTGGGCGGCTCCTTCGGCGCGGGCAACTACGGCATGTGCGGGCGCGCGTTCGACCCGCGCTTCCTGTGGACGTGGCCGAACGCGCGCATCTCGGTCATGGGCGGCGAGCAGGCCGCCTCGGTGCTCGCGACCGTGAAGCGCGACGGCATCGAGGCGAAGGGCGGCCGCTGGTCGCGCGACGATGAGGAAGCGTTCAAGGCGCCCATCCGCGAGCAGTACGAGCGCCAGGGCAATCCCTACTATGCGACCGCGCGCCTTTGGGACGATGGCGTGATCGATCCCGCCGATACGCGCCGCGTGCTCGCCCTCGGGCTCGCGGCGGCGCTGAACGCGCCGATCGAGCCGACGCGGTTCGGCGTCTTCCGGATGTGACCCCCTCCCCGGCTCTGCCGTTGTCGAACTCTTCCCCGCAGGGGTCCCCGGGGGGAGGGAGAACCCTATGGCCATGAACTCTTCACTCGCACTGGAACGCCAGGGGCCGATCGGCCTCGTCACCATGAACCGGCCCGAGCGCCACAACGCGTTCGACGACACGTTGATCGCGGAGCTCACGGAGGCGCTGCGCTCGATGGAGGCCGAGGAAACCGTGCGCGTGGTCGTGCTCGCCGCCGCCGGACGCTCGTTCTCCGCCGGCGCGGACCTCAACTGGATGAAGCGCATGGCCGGCTACTCGATGGACGAGAACCGCCGCGATGCGATGGGTCTGGCGGCGCTCATGCGCACGCTCGCCAACCTGCGCAAGCCCACGGTGGCGCGCGTGCAGGGCTCGGCCTACGGCGGCGGCGTGGGGCTCGTCGCGTGCTGCGACGTCGCGGTCGCGACCCAGGGCGCGAAATTCGCCCTGACCGAGGGCAAGCTCGGGCTCATTCCCTCGGTCATCTCGCCCTATGTCGTGGCGGCGATCGGCGAGCGTGCCGCGCGGCGCTTCTTCCTCACCGCCGAGCCGATCGACGCGGCGGAGGCCTGGCGGCTCGGGCTCGTCCACGAGATCACTCCCGGCGAGGGCGAGCTCGACGAGAAGATCGGCCTCATCGTCGATGCCATGCTCGCGTGCGGGCCGGCGGCGCAACGCGAGGCGAAGGACCTCATCCGCGCGGTCGCGGGCAAGCCCGTCACGAGCGAGCTGCTGCAGGATACGGCCGAGCGCATCGCGCGCCTGCGCGCCTCGCCCGAAGGCCGCGAGGGCATCTCGGCGTTCCTCGAGAAGCGGCGGCCCGCCTGGGTGCCGCCCGATCCCGAGCCGGTCGTCCCGCCCGAGCCGCTACCGGGAATCTGAACCGGTTCGCGCGCGCCGCGCCGGCAGCCGCGCGAGCACCTGGCGCCGCTCGGCGTTCGTGAGCTCGCTCCAGCGCGCGATCTCGTCGAGCGTGCGATGGCACCCGGCACAGAACCCGGTGCGCGGGTCGAGCGTGCACACCTTGGTGCACGGCGACGGCACGTCCTCCTCCCCGCTCATGCGGCGCTCGCCTCGTGGCCCCGGCGCGCGGCCCAGCGGGCGAAGATGGCGTGCAACGCATCGAGTCCGTCGGTGAGCGCGGCCGGTCCCGGCTGCAGGATGATCGGCGACTTCACCTCGTGCAGCTCGCCATCGCGCACAGCGGGAACCGCATCCCAGCCGGCGCGCGCCGCGACGCGTTGCGGGCGGAACTTCTTGCCGCACCAAGAGCCGACGATCACGTCCGGCGCGCGGCGCACGACCTCGGCGGGATCATCGACCACGCGCTCGCGTCCGAGCGGCCGCGCCGCGCGCTCGGGAAAGACGTCGCGTCCGCCGGCGATCGCGATCAGCTCGCTCACCCACGCGATCGCGCTGATCATCGGCGCATCCCACTCCTCGAAGTAGACGCGCGGCCGCGCGGCGAGCGCCGCTCCTCGCGCGCGCACCTGCTCGACCTGCTGCGCGAGCCCGTCCGCGTAGCGCTCCGCCTTTTCCGCCGCGCCGACCAGCGCGCCCAGCCGGCGCACGTAGCCCACGATGCCGTCGACCGTGCGATGGTTCGCGATCCACACCTCCACGCCGCGGCGCACGAGCGCTTCCGCGATCTCGGCCTGCATGTCCGAAAAGCCGATGGCCAGGTCGGGCTGGAGCCGCGCGATCTCGTCCACCTTCGCGCTCGTGAACGCGGACACCTTCGGCTTCTCGCGCCGTGCGCGGGGCGGCCGCACGGTGAAGCCCGAGATGCCGACGATGCGCTGCTCCTCGCCGAGGGCGTACAGCACCTCGGTGGGCTCTTCCGTGAGGCAGACGATGCGCTCGGGATAACGGCTCATGACCCTACATGTTGCGGCGATACTGGCCTCCCACCTCGAACAGCGTCCTCGTGATCTGGCCGAGCGAGCACACGCGCACGGCGTCCATCAGCACCTCGAAGACGTTCGCATCGTCGATCACGGCCTCGCGCAGGCGCTCGAGCATCGCCGGTGCCTCGGCCGCATGGCGCGCCTGGAAGTCGGCGAGGCGCGCGAGCTGCGATTCCTTCTCCTCCTCGGTGGAGCGCGCGAGCTCGAGCTTTTCGGGGATCGCGTCGCCGCGGGGGTTGCGGAACGTGTTCACGCCGACGATCGGGTAGGAGCCGTCGTGCTTCTTCTGCTCGTAGTAAAGGCTTTCCTCCTGGATCTTGCCGCGCTGGTATCCGGTCTCCATGGCGCCGAGCACGCCGCCGCGCGAGGCGATCGCCTCGAACTCCTGCAGCACCGCCTCCTCGACGAGATCGGTGAGCTCCTCGAGCAGGAAGGAGCCCTGGTTGGGGTTCTCGTTCTTCGCCAGGCCCCACTCCCGGTTGATGATGAGCTGGATGGCCATCGCGCGGCGCACCGATTCCTCGGTGGGCGTCGTGACCGCCTCGTCGAAGGCGTTGGTGTGCAGGCTGTTCGCGTTGTCGTAGATCGCGATGAGGGCCTGCAGCGTGGTGCGGATGTCGTTGAAGGCCATCTCCTGCGCGTGGAGGCTGCGCCCCGACGTCTGCCCGTGGAACTTGAGCTTCTGGCTGCGCTCGTTCGCGCCATAGCGCTCGCGCATCGCGACCGCCCAGATGCGCCGCGCGACGCGGCCCATCACCGAATACTCCGGGTCCATGCCGAAGGAAAAGAAGAACGACAGGTTGGGCGCGAAGTCGTCGATCCGCATGCCGCGCGCGAGATACGCCTCGACGTAGGTGAAGCCGTTGGCGAGCGTGAACGCGAGCTGGCTGATCGGGTTCGCGCCCGCCTCGGCGATGTGGTAGCCGGAGATCGAGACCGAATAGAAATTGCGAACGTCGTTGCGCACGAACCATTCCTGGATATCGGCCATCATTCGCAGGCTGAACTCGGTGGAGAAGATGCAGGTGTTCTGGC
>CAYOGL010000030.1:0-55008 GCA_964403515.1 uncultured Burkholderiales bacterium
GACGAGCTGCCGCAGTTCATCAACGTGCTGCAGGGGCGCATGAGCATCGTCGGCCCGCGCCCGCACGCGGTGGCGCACAACGAGATGTACCGCAAGCTCATCAAGAGCTACATGATCCGCCACAAGGTGCGCCCGGGCATCACCGGGTGGGCGCAGGTGAACGGCCTGCGCGGCGAGACCGAGACCGTGGAGAAGATGAAGGCGCGCATCGAGTACGACCTCGACTACCTGCGCCATTGGTCCCTCGGCCTCGACCTGCGCATCATCTGGCGGACGATCTTCGTCGTCTTCAAGAAGCCGGAAACCGCCTACTGACGGAGCCCGCATGACCCTCTATCCCGTGATCCTCGCCGGTGGCTCGGGCACGCGCCTGTGGCCGCTCTCGCGCGAGGCGTTTCCCAAGCAGTTCCTCAAGCTCCTCGACGGGGTGAGCCCGTTCCAGGCGACCGTGCAGCGCCTGGCACGCGTCGACCGCGTTCGCCCCGCGATCGTGGTGACCAACCAGGAGCATCGCTTCCTCGCCGCCGCGCAGCTGCGCGAGGTCGACCATTCACCGCTCAAGCTCTACGTCGAGCCGTTCGGGCGCAGCACCGCGCCGGCGATCGGCGTGGTCGCGTGCGAGCTCGCGGCCGCGGATCCCGATGCGCTGCTGCTCGTGCTGCCCGCCGACCACGACATTCCCGACGCGGCGCGCTTCGCCGAGACGGTGGCCACCGGAGCGCTCGCCGCCTCGCAGGGTCGCCTCGTGGTGTTCGGCGTGGAGCCGCGCTGGGCCGAGACCGGCTACGGCTACATCGAGCGCGCCGAGGCGATCGAGAGCGCGCCGGGCTGCTACCGCGTCGCGAGCTTCGTCGAGAAGCCCGAGCTCGAGATCGCCACGCGCCTGGCGAATTCCGGCCGGCATTCGTGGAACAGCGGCATGTTCCTCTTCTCCGCGCGCGCGTTCCTGGACGAGCTCGAGCGCCTCGAGCCCGAGCTCGCCGCCGCCTGCCGCGCCGCGGCGCAGGCGAGCACCGACGACGGCGCTTTCCGGCGCATCGATGCGGCGGCGTTCGAGTCGTGCACGTCGATCTCCGTCGACCACGCCGTGCTCGAGCGCACGCAGCTCGCGGCGGTCGTGCCCGCCGCCTTCCGCTGGTCGGACATCGGCTCGTGGGACGCGTTGTGGGACCGCAGCGCGAAGGACGCCGAGGGCAACACCTGCGAGGGCGACGTGCAGCTGCACGACGTGACCGGCAGCTACGTGCACGCGAGCCGGCGGCTCGTGGTCGGCATCGGGCTCGACGACCTCGTGATCATCGAGACGCCGGACGCCGTGCTCGTGGCCAACCGCGGCGACTGCCAGCGCGTGCGCGAGGCGGTCGAGCAGCTGCGCGCGCGCGGCCGCAGCGAGCACCGCAGCCACCGCATGGTGCACCGGCCGTGGGGACGCTTCGAGGACATCGACCAGGGCGAGCGCTTCCGCGTGAAGCGCATCACCGTGGAGCCGGGGCAGAAGCTGTCGCTGCAGTGGCATCACCACCGCGCCGAGCACTGGATCGTGGTGAGCGGCACCGCGCGCGTGACGCGCGGCGAGCAGGTCACCCTCCTCACCGAGAACCAGTCGATGTACATCGGCGTGGGCGAGGTCCATCGCCTCGAGAACCCGGGCAAGATCCCGCTGCAGCTGATCGAGGTCCAGACCGGCACGTACCTCGGCGAGGACGACATCGTGCGCGTCGACGACGTCTACCGGCGCGAAAAGGAGCCCACGCCGTGACATTTGGGGAGAGACCCCGATTAGCGGCGGGCGAATTCGCACGGCGCGCGCAGGTTCGCGCCGCCGTCATCCGTTTCCCTTCTGGAGGCTGAGCATGTGCGGAATCGTGGGCGCCGTCGCGCGCCGCAACGTCGTTCCCATCCTGATCGAGGGCCTGAAGCGCCTCGAGTACCGCGGCTACGACTCCGCGGGCATCGCGGTCGTGAACGGCACGCTGCACCGCCTGCGCAGCACCGGGCGCGTGGCGCAGCTCGGAGCGCTGGTGACCGAGAGGAGCCTCGCGGGCACCATCGGCATCGCGCACACGCGCTGGGCCACGCACGGCGCGCCGTCGGAGAGCAACGCGCACCCGCACGTGAGCGGCGGCATCTCCGTGGTGCACAACGGCATCATCGAGAACCACGAGGAGATGCGCGCGCGCCTTCGCGCCGAGGGCTACGTGTTCCAGTCGGAGACCGACTCCGAGGTGATCGCGCACCTCGTGCACTCGTTCACGCGCCACGGCGACACGCTGCTCGAGGCGGTGCGCCACGCGGTGGCCGAGCTGCGCGGCGCCTATGCGATCGCGGTGATCGCCGAGGACGACCCGAGCTGCATGGTGTGCGCGCGCATGGGCGCCCCGCTCCTGCTCGGCCTGGGCGAGAACGAGTACTTCGCCGCCTCCGACACCTCGGCCCTGCTGCCGGTGACGCAGAACATGATCTTCCTCGAGGAAGGCGACTGCGCGGAGGTGAGCCTGGAGGGCGTGCGCATCTTCGAGGCGCGCGGCACCCCGATCGTGCGGCCCACGCACCAGTCGGCTCTGTCGGCCGACGCGGTCGAGCTCGGCTCGTTCAACCACTACATGCAGAAGGAGATCTTCGAGCAGCCGCGCGCCATCGCCGACACGCTCGACATCGCCACCCGCACCGCCGCCCTCCCGGTGGAGATCTTCGGGGCCGAGGCGCCGCGCATCCTGGCCGAGACGGAGTCGGTGCTGGTGCTGGCCTGCGGCACCAGCTTCCACGCGGGGCTGGTCGCGCGCCAGTGGATCGAGTCGATCGCCGGCGTCCCGTGCAGCGTCGAGATCGCGAGCGAATACCGCTATCGCGACTCGGTGCCCCATGCGAAGGCGCTCGTGGTCGCGATCTCGCAATCGGGGGAGACGGCCGACACGCTCGCCGCCCTCGAGCATGCGCGCACGCTCGGGCAGCCGGCGAGCCTCGCGATCTGCAACGTGCCCGAGTCGGCGCTGGTGCGCGCGACGAAGCTGCGCTTCCTGACCCGCGCCGGCCCCGAGATCGGCGTGGCCTCGACGAAGGCGTTCACCACGCAGCTCGCCTCGCTGCTGCTGCTCGCGATGGCGATCGCCAAGCAGCGCGGGCGCCTCACTACCGAGCGCGAGGCCGAGCTTCTCGCGGCGCTGCGCGCGCTCCCGGCCACGATCTCGCGCACGCTCGCGTGCGAGGGCGCCATCACCGACTGGTCGGCGCAGTTCTCGCTGCGCAAGCACGCGCTCTTCCTCGGGCGCGGCATCCACTACCCGATCGCGATGGAAGGGGCGCTCAAGCTCAAGGAGATCTCGTACATCCACGCGGAGGCCTACGCCGCGGGCGAGCTCAAGCACGGCCCGCTCGCGCTCGTCGACAACAGCATGCCGGTGGTCGCCATCGCCCCGTGCGGCGCGCTGCTCGAGAAGCTCAAGTCGAACCTGCAGGAAGTGCGCGCGCGCGGCGGCGAGCTCTACGTGATGGCCGACGAGGACGCGCACATCGAGCCGGCCCCGGCCGTGCACGTCATCAAGATCCCCGAGCACCACGAGGCCGTCTCGCCGATCGTGCACGCGGTGCCGCTGCAGCTGCTCGCCTACCACGCCGCGCTCTGCAAGGGCACCGACGTGGACAAGCCGCGCAATCTCGCGAAATCGGTAACCGTGGAGTGAGCGCGCGGGCCTTCGGTCGCGCGGCGAAGTCCGTTACGGTGGAGTGAGCAACCGGACTTTCGGCCCGCCGGTCGTGGCGCCCGTCACGCTGAGGGGCGAAGAGGACGCGCCCGGCCAACGCGGCGGCGCGCCCAACGGCGGCGGTGTGGGCGGGGCCGCGACCTGCGCCTGCGGATGAACGGATGCGGTCGCCGGGTTGGAGGACGGCGCATCCGCGTTCACGGTCGCGACCGGCGCATTCCAGGTGCCGCTCGGCGGCAACGGGGGTGCGGGCCGTCGCGGACTGAACGGCAGCGCGTCGGCCAGCGACGGCGCATTCGCGGGCGCCGCGCTCTCGGGCGCGGACGCGGGCTGGCGCGTCGCGAGCGGCACGGCGGACGTGTCCTTCTGCGAACGACCGAACAGCGCGCCCACGGCGCGCCCCACGGGACTTTGCAGCAACAACTCGCCCGCATCGCGTGCAGCGCCGCGCATCGCGACCGAATAGCCGATCCCCGCGACGAGCAGCAGCGCGACACCGGCGGCAAAAAGGGGGGCTTTTCGCATGGAACCTCCGGCAGAGCTTAAACCCGCAACGCCCCGCTTCCTGTAGTCGATGGCGACCGGCCGCTGTAGGATCGAGCCGACGCCGCTCAGGCCGTCAACGCCGCGGTCGCGCGCAGTCCCAGGATGTCGCGCGCCTCCGCCGGCGTGGCGACCTCGGCGCCGATCAGGCGCAGGATGCGCACGGCGCGCTCCACCAGCGGGCCGTTGCCCGGCGCGAGCACGCCCGAGTCGAGATAGAGGTTGTCCTCGAGGCCGACGCGCACGTGCCCGCCGAGGATCGCCGCCTGCGCGACCATCGGGAACTGCATGCGCGAGATGCCGAAGCCCGCCCACGTCGCATCGTCGGGCAACAGGCTCTTCATGAACACCATCCCCTCGGTCGTCGCCGGCGCGCCCCACGGGATCCCGAGGCAGATCTGGAACAGCGGCGGGCGCGCGATGTGGCCGTCCTCGATCATCCTGCGCGCGAGCAGGATGTGGCCCGACTCGAACACCTCGAGCTCGGGCTTCACGCCCGCCGCGGCGATCGCCTGGGCCATGACGCGCAGGTGCTGCGGCGTGTTCACGAAGCCCGTCTCGCCGAAGTTCATCGAGCCGACGTCGAGGCTGCAGATGTCGGGACGCAGCTCGACGACGTGGCGCACGCGCTCGAGCGGCGGCGTCATCGTCGTGCCCGGCCCGCCGACCCTCGGGTCGTCCTCGCCCGGCACGAAGCGCGAGCCCGGGCCGGTCGTGAGATTGATCACGATCGGGCAGCGCGCGGCGCGCACGCGCTCGACGACCTCGCGGTAATGCTCCACGCTCTGGCTGCCGAGTCCGGTCTTCGGGTCGCGCACGTGGATGTGCGCGATGGCCGCCCCCGCGTTGGCCGCGTCGAGCACGGCCTGCGCGATCTGCGCCGGCGTGACCGGCACCGCCGGGTTCTTCTTCGTCGTGTCCGCCCCACCGGTCACGGCGCAGGTGATGATCGTCTTGCGTTTCATGGCGTCGTTCCTCCGCGGGCCGGGCCTCAGAATCCGAGGACCTCGTGGATGAAGCGCGTGTTGATGTCGCCGCTCGCGAAGCGCTCGTGCGCGAGCAGGTGGGCGTGGAAAGGCAGCGTCGTCTTGATGCCCTCGATGCGCAGCTCCCCGAGCGCGCGGCGCATGCGCTGCAGCGCCTCGCCGCGGTCGGCGCCCCAGCAGATCACCTTCGCGAGCAGCGAGTCGTAGTACGGCGGCACGACGTAGCCCGCCTCGAGGTGCGTGTCGACGCGCACGCCGGGGCCGCCGGGCGCGACGTAGCGCTCGACGCGTCCCGGGCACGGCGCGAAGCCCGCCTCGTGGTCCTCGGCGTTGATGCGGCATTCGATCGCGTGGCCGCGCGCGCGCACGTCCTGCTGGCGTACGGCAAGCGGCTCGCCGGAGGCGATGCGCAACTGCTCCTTCACCAGGTCCACGCCGGTGATCATCTCGGTGACGGGGTGCTCGACCTGGATGCGCGTGTTCATCTCCATGAAGTAGAACTCGCGCGAGCGCCGGTCGAGGATGAACTCGACGGTGCCCGCGCTCGTATAGCCCACGCGCTTGCACAACGCCACGGCCGCCTCGCAGATGCGCTCGCGAAGCGCGGCGTCGAGCGCCGGTGACGGCGCCTCCTCGACCAGCTTCTGGTTGCGACGCTGGCTCGAGCAATCGCGCTCGCCGAGGTGGATGACGTCGTTGCCGTCGCCGAGCACCTGCACCTCGACGTGGCGCACGTCGGTGAGATAGCGCTCGACGTACATCGAGGGATCGCCGAACGCGGCGGCGGCCTCGGCCATGGACTCGTTCAGGAGCCGCTCCAGGTCCGCGCGCCGGTGCACGACGCGCATGCCGCGCCCGCCTCCGCCCGCCGAGGCCTTGAGCAGCACCGGATAGCCGATCGCTTCGGCCACGCGCATCGCCTCGGCCGGGTCGGCGAGCGCGCCTTCGGAGCCCGGCGTGGTCGGCAGACCGGCTTCGCGCGCCGCGCGCCTGGCCGCGATCTTGTCGCCCATGAGGCGGATGGTCCCGGCGCGCGGGCCGACGAAGACCACGCCCTCCTTCTCGCAGCGCTCGGCGAACGCCGGCTTCTCGGAAAGGAAGCCGTAGCCGGGATGGATCGCGTCGATGCGATGGTGCACCGCGGTTCCGACGAGCGCCTCGACGTTGAGATAGCTCTGCGCGGAAGGCGCGCGGCCGATGCAGATCGCGCGGTCGGCGAGCCGGACGGGCAACGAGCCGCGGTCGGCCTCGGAATACGCGACGATCGCCTCGAGGCCCAGCTCGCGGCACGCGCGCAGCACGCGCAGCGCGATCTCGCCGCGATTGGCGATGAGGACGCTGCGGATCGGCTTGCCAGGCGGAAGTGCCACCGGATTCATCCCCGCGATGATAACCCGCTGCCTGCGCGTCCTTCGGATCCTAGCGCCGCAGCTCGAGGGCCACGCCGCCCAGCGTGAGGGCGAAAGCCGCGGCGTGGCGAAGGCCGAGGGGCTCGCCGAGCACGAACGCCGCGGAGAACGCGCCGATCACCGGGATCAGCAGCAGTCCGGTCGAGGCGGTGCGCGCCGGAATGCGCGCGATGGCGGCGAACCATGCGAGGTAGCACAGCGCCATCGGCCCGATCGCCATGTAGGCGAGCGCCCCCGCGCCGACGGCCGTGAGCGCGTGCACGTCCGGTTTCTCCATCACGAGGCCGGCCGCGAGCATGGCCGCGGAGCCGAGCGCGATCATCCATGCGGTCGCGACGACGGGCGGGATCGGCATCGGCCGGCGCGAGGCGAGCGCGCCGAGGGCGAAGAAGATCGCGGCGGCGAGCGCGAAGGCGATCCCGGGAAAACGTGCGAGGCCGGCGCCCGGCACCGGCGCGCCCATCAGCACGACCAGCCCGGCGATGCCGAGCGCCAGCGCGACGCCGCTGCGCGGCGTCGGCCGCTCGCCGAGCACCGGCCACGCGAGCAGCGTCGCCCAGATCGGCATGGTGTAGGTCAGCAGCGCCGCCTCGGACACGTGCAGCCACAGCAGCGACAACGCCGTGAATCCCATCCACGCGAACACGCTCGTGGCCGCCCCGAGGACGATCCGGCCGACGAGCGCCCGCGGCATCGCCAGGCCGTCGCCGCGCAGCAGCGCCACACCCGCGAGGCCCGCGGCCGCGATCAACCCCGAGACGCCGCGCGCGAAGAGCGGCGGCCAATCGCGCATCAGCAGCTTCATCATCGTCCAGCCGAAGCCCCACCCGCACGCGGTGGCGAGCACCAGCACGCGGCCCAACGCATCCGGCCTCACGCGGTGCGGGTCCTATGGAGCGCGCGTCGATGCCGCATCGCGCAGGAGCTGCTCCGCGCCCGCGTTGAAGCGCGCCGAGCCGGACAAGTGGGAGCCGCCATCGCAGACCACGACGCAGCCGGTGATGTAGGACGCGAGCGGCGAGGCGAGGAAGAGCGCCGCCTGGCCGATGTCGTCGACGGTTCCGAGCCGGCGCAGGGGAATGAGTCCGGTCATCGCTTGCCGCGCCTGGGGGCTCGACAGCCGCTTCATGCCTTCGGTGCCCTCGATCGGGCCGGGCACGATGCTGTTCGCGCGGATGCCGTGGCAACCCCATTCGAGCGCGAGGTTGCGCATCATCATGTCGATGCCCGCTTTCGCCGCGCCGACGTGGACCTGGTAGGCGTGGGGCACCAGGGCCATTCCCGCGGAGATGAAGAGGATCGTCCCCTTCGTCTCCCGCAACTGCTCGAAGGCGGCGCGCGCGGCGTTGAAGGAGCCGAGCAGGTCGATGTCGACCACGGCCTTGAAGCCGTTGGAAGAGAGCTTCTCGGCCTGCACGAGGAAGTTGCCCGCGGCGCCGCAGACGAGGACGTCGACGGGGCCCAGCTCCGAGCGGCTGCGCGCGAGGGCCGCCGCCACCGCCTCCATGTCGCGCACGTCGGCGACCTGGGCGCATACGCGGGCGCCAAGGGCGGCGAGCTCGGCCGCGGCGGCATCGAGCTTCTCGCGGGTGCGACCGCAGAGGCCCACGCTCGCCCCCAGCGCGGCGAAGCTCCTCGCGATGCCGAGGTTGATCCCCGACCCGCCGCCGGTGACGAAAACCACCTTTCCCCGGAACAGGTTCGGCGCGAAGCATTCGGTCGCGAGCATCGGTGTCTCCGAACGTTTGTATGCGCAAGGCGAGCCATTCTAAACTCGGCCTCCTGCCGGGAGAGCGCCATGCCCATGCCGAGTCGCATCTGTGCATCGATCGTTTCCCTGTGCGCCTGCGCGGCCCTCGCCCAGGCGCCGACCACCCCGGCCAACGACCCGCTGCTCGACAAGCTCGCCGGGCACTGGGTGATCCGCGGCACGGTGCTGGGCAAGCAGACGACGCACGACCTGGTCGCGGAATGGGTGCTCGGGCACCAGTACCTGCGACTGCACGAGGTCGCGCACGAGAAGAACGCCCAGGGCCAGCCCGCGTACGAGGCGATCGTCTTCGTCGCGGTGGATCGGGCGAGCGAGGGCTACACGTGCCTGTGGCTCGATTCGACGACGGGCGACGGGCTCTCGATCGAGGGGCTCGGTCGCGCCAAGCGCGAGGCCGATGCGCTGGCCTTCGTCTTCCGCGACAAGCAGGGACAGGTGAGCTTCACCAACACCTTCGCCTACGACAAGGCCGCGGACGTCTGGACCATGAAGCTCGACAACGTGGCCGACGGCAAGCCGAAGGAATTCGCGCGTTTCGAGCTCGGGAGGATGTGAGGCGCAACTTCGGGCCGCGCCGCTCCGGTCGCGGCCCGCCGACGCGCTACTTCTTGAGCGAGTGGAAGTAGGCGGCGAGGTTTTCCATGTCCGCGTCCGAAAGGTTCTTCGTCGCGCCCTTCATCATGCCGTTGTTCTTCTTGCCCGACTTGTAGTCCTGCAGGTCCTGCACGAACGCCTTCTCGTCCATCCCGGCGATGGCGGGATACTTCGCCTTGCCCTCGCCGTTCGCGCCATGGCATCCGGCGCACGACTTCGCCTTGTCCTTGCCGGCCGCGGCGTCCGCGCCCCAGGCGCTCCCCGCGAGCGCGAACGCCGCGAGCGAGACGCCGATCCAGACGGTTGCTCTCATGCTGCCTCCTCCTTTCGTTGGTAAAGACACGCTTGCACGCCCATTCGGCCAGCGCCCGGTCGAGCCCCGTTTGTCGGAGGTCAATTCGCCGCGATTTCGCCGCCTCGTGCCCGCGCCAGCGCGCCGCGCAGGAGGGGCAGGAGGACGGGAATGGCGAGCAGCAGGATGCCGAGCCCGGCGATCGTGGCGACCAGCGGCGTGGCGAAGAAGATCGCCAGCGAGCCTTTCGACAGCAGCATCGTCTGGCGGAAGGCGTCCTCCGCCTTGTCGCCGATGACGATCGCGAGCACGAGCGGCGAGATCGGGTAGTCGAGCTTCTTGAAGAGGTAGCCCAGCACCCCGAAGCCCATCATCAGCACCACGTCGAGGTACGAGTTCGACACGGCATACGCCCCGACCGCGCAGACGATGATGATGAGCGGCGAGATCACGAAGAACGGCACGCGCATCAACGCGGCGAACAGCGGCACGGTTACGAGCACGAGCATCACGGCCACGATGTTGCCCAGGTACATCGACGCGATGAGCCCCCACACGAAGTCCTTCTGCTCGACGAAGAGCATCGGCCCCGGGTTGAGACCCCAGATCATGAGACCGCCCATCATCACGGCCGCCGTGGCCGACCCCGGGATTCCGAGGGCGAGCATCGGCAGCAACGCGCTCGTGCCCGCGGCGTGGTCCGCCGTCTCGGGCGCGACGATGCCCTCGGGCTCGCCGTGGCCGAAGTTCGCGCGCCGCGGCGAGACGCGCCGCGCGATGCCGTAGCTCATGAACGAGGCGGCCGTGGGGCCGCCGGGCGTGATGCCCATCCAGCAACCGATGGCGGCGCTGCGCACGAGCGCGATTGCGTGGCGCGGCATCGCGAGCACGGTGCGCAGCACCTCGCGCCACTCGATGCGCGAGGACACCGCCTTCGCGTGCAGCTCCTCCTCGGCCGCGACGAGGAGCTCGCCGATGCCGAACAGGCCCATCACCGCGACCACGAAGCTGATGCCCTTCACGAACTCGTCCACGCCCATCGTGAGGCGCACGTTCCCCGATACGGTGTCCATGCCCATCGCCGCGATCGCGAAGCCGATGCACAGCGACACGAGCGTCTTCATGGGCGGAGCGCCACCCACCCCGATGAAGGAGGCGAAAGCGAGAAAGTACACGGCGAAGTATTCGGGCGGCCCGAAGTCGAGTGCCATCTTCGCGATCCACGAGGCGAGCAGCGTGATCAGCACGACGCCCACGAGCGCTCCGAAGGCCGCCGAGCTGAACGCGGTCGCGAGTGCCGTGGTGGAGCGGCCGTCGCGCGCCATGGGATAGCCGTCGAACGTCGTGGCGACCGACGACGGCTCGCCCGGGATGTTGAACAGGATCGAGGTCACGGAGCCGCCGAAGAGCGCGCCCCAGTACATGCTCGAGAGCAGGATGATCGCGGAGACCGGCTGCATGCCGAACGTGAGGGGCAGCAGCAGCGACACGCCGTTCGGCGCGCCGAGCCCCGGCAGCACGCCCACGAGGATGCCGAGCAGCACGCCGACCAGCATGAGCCCGATGTGGTTCAGCGAGAGCGCGATGCCGAAGCCGTGCAGCAGGAGCCCGAGGTTGTCCATCGCCGCCTCAGAATCCGAGCGCCGCGCCGAGCATGCCGTGCGGCAGGGCGACCTGGAACATCCAGTCGAAGGTCGCGTAGAGCGCGACCGGCGTGGCGAGCGCGAGGGCGACCGCCTTGCCCAGCGCCGCGCGGCCCTTCATCGCGACCGTGCCGAACACGTACGCGCCCGAGGCGACGTGCAGCCCGAGGAACGGGATCGCCGCAACGAACACGACAGCCGGCAGGAACACCGCGCCGATCTTGCGCAGGCCTGCGCCATCGAGCATCGACGCCCCGGGCGCCAGGGCGCCACGCACGAGGTTGTAGAGGCTCCCCGCCACGATCAACGCGCCGCTGATGGCCGGGAAGGTCCCCGATCCGACGCCGCGTGCGGTCCAGCCCACGCCGCTCGCGATGCTCGAGACCAGGATCGCCGCGCCGAACGCGCCCGTCAGGACGGCGGTCGCGATCTCGAGCGCGCGCCGCGAGATCACGCGCCGCTCCTCAGCGACCCGTGAGCCAGCCCTGCTCCGCGCCGATCTTGCGCGTGCGCTCGATGTCCTCGGCGATGAGCTTCTGCAGCGCCGCGCCGGTGACGAACGTCGTGGTCTGCTGCGTGCGCTCGAGGTACTCCTTCCACTCGGGCGTGGCCTGCACCTTCCTCATCACCTCGACGTAGTAGGCGACCTGCTCGGGCGCGACCTTCGACGGCAGCCAGACGGTGCGCGGCTGCTGGTAGAGCGGGATGTCGAGCCCCGACTCCTGGCACGTGGGGATGTCGCTCCACGACTGCGTGGCGGTCACCTTCGGGCCGGCCGGCAGGCGCTGCGTGTTGAAGACGCACAGCGGCCGCTGCGTCGAGGCCTTCCACTGGCCGATGCTCTCGCTCGGGTTGTTCACGTGCGAGTCGACGTGCCCGCCGGCGAGCTGCACCGCCGCTTCCGCCCCGCTCTTGTACGGGATGTAGGTCATCTTCAGGTGCGCCGTCTTCTCGATGATGCGCGTGAGCATCTCGTCGGTGTCCTTCGATTGCGCCCCGCCCATGCGCCAGTCGCCGTTCTTCGCCGCGACCGCCTTCACGTAGTCGCCCACGCTCCTGTACGGCGCATCCTGCTTCACCCAGAGCAGGAACTCGTCGTTCACCATCGCGGCCACGGGCGTGAAGTCGTTGTGCGTGTACGGCACGTTGGAGACGATCGGCTGCTGCCAGGTGTTGGACGTGCCGAATCCGACGCGGTACGGATCGCCCGGAGCGGACTTCACATACAGCCAGCCCTCGGCGCCGCTCCCGCCGCCCTTGTTCACGACGACGATGGGCTGCGGCACCAGCTTGTGCTTCGCGATGATCGCCTGCACCGTGCGGGCGAAGATGTCGGTGCCGCCGCCGGGACCGGCGGTGGCGATGAATTCGATCGGCTTCGACGGCTCCCACGCCATCGATTGCAGCGCGACCGCGGCGAACGCGGTCGCGACGAGCGTCAACACGGTACGGCGGGCGTTGAATGTCCTCGCTTGCATGGTGATCCTCCCTGGGGTTCGCGCTTCATTCGCCCTTCCATTGGGGCGATCGCTTGTTCAGGAACGCATCCATCCCTTCGCGGAAGTCCCGGCTCATGTAGCACATGAGGATCAGGTCCTGCGCTTCCTCCCGCGAAAGCCGCTGCTGCAGGCGGCGCAGCCCTTCCTTGGTCGAGCGCAAGGTGAGCGGCGCGTTGCCGGCCACGAGCCCGGCGAGCTCGTCGGCGCGGCGCTCGAGGGCGGCCACGTCCTCGACCAGCTCGTTCACCAGGCCGACGTGCTTCGCCTCGTCCGCCTCGATCAGCCGCGCCGTGAAGATGAAGTCCTTCACGCGCGCCGGGCCGACCAGCGCCGTGAGCCGCGCCAGGCTCGCGCTCGACAGGCAGTTGCCGAGCGTGCGCGCGATCGGGAAGCCGATGCGCACGTTCCTCGCGGCGATGCGCAGGTCGCAGCACGCGGCGATCGCGGCGCCGCCCCCGGTGCACGCGCCGGCGAGCGCGGCGATCGTCGGCACGCGGCAGGTCTCGAGCGCGGTGAGGATCTTGTCGATGCGCGCCTCGTAGTCGAGGGAATCCTGCGGGGTCTTGAACGCCCGGAACTGGTTGATGTCGGTGCCGGAAGCGAAGGCCTTCTCGCCCGCGCCGCGCAGCACCATCGCGCGCAGCGTTGAATCCCCGTTCGCTTCCTCGCAGATCCGCGCGAGCTCCTCGTACATCGCGAAGGTGAGCGCGTTGCGCGCCTCGGGCCGGTTGAACGTGATCCACGCGACGTTTCCGCGCCGCTCGTGCAGCAAGTCAGGCATTCACGACCTCTTCGGGTTCGGCGACCGTGCCCGCTTGCACGAGCGCGTCGATGTCGTCGTCGGCGTAACCCGCTTCGCGCAGGATCGAGCGCGTGTGCTCGCCGAGCAGCGGCGCCGCACGCTCCACGCGCGCGGGGGTGGCCGAGAAATGGATCGGGCAGCCGAGCGCCTTGTAGCGCCCCGCCGACGGGTGCTCGACCTCGACCACCATGTCGCGCGCGAGGACCTGCGGATGCGTGAGCGCCTCCCCCATGACGTGCACGGCGCCCGCCGGCACGCCCGCCGCGTCGAACACCGCCTGCCATTCGGCGCGCGTGCGCGTGCACAGCACCGCGTTCATCGCCTCCTCGAGCGCCGGGAGATTCTCCATGCGGTCGCCGTTCGTGGCGAAGCGCGGGTCGGTCTTCCACTCGGGGTGCCCCAGCGCCTCGGTGATGCGCTCCCAGTTCGACTGGTTCGCGCCGCCCACGTTGATCCAGCCGTCCTTCGCGCGGAACGCCTGGTAGGGCGCGGTCAGCACGTGCGCGCTGCCCGTGGGCTCGGGCGAGCGGCCGGTCGCGAACCAGATCGCGGCGTGCCAGTACGTCTGCTGCAGCGCCGCTTCCATGAGCGAGGTATCCACGACCTGCCCTTCGCCCGTCTTCAGCTTGTGCGCGTAGGCGGCCATGATGCCCATCGCCGCGAGCAAGCCGGCGTTGATGTCCGCGACGGGAACGCCGGGCTTCACGGGCGCACGTCCGCGCTCGCCGGTGATCGACATCAGGCCCGCGAAGCCCTGGGCGATGAGGTCAAAGCCGCCCTTGTCGGCGAACGGTCCGCTGCGCCCGTAGCCGGAGATGGCGCAGTAGATGAGGCCCGGGTTGAGCTTCGAAAGCACGTCGTAGCCCACGCCGAGCTTCTCCAGCGTGCCGCGCCGGTAGTTCTCCGTGAGCACGTCGGCCTCGCGCACGAGCTTCATGAGGATCTCGCGCCCGCGCTCGTGCTTGAGGTTCAACGCGATGCCGCGCTTGTTGCGGTTCATCATCAGGAAGGGCGCCGACTGCCCGTTCACGCGCGGCTCGCGGTAGGCGCGCGTATCGTCGCCGCCCGGGAGCTTCTCGATCTTGATCACGTCGGCGCCGAGGTCCGCGAGCATCATGCCGGCGGTGGGGCCGGCCATGATCTGCGCGAGCTCGAGCACGCGCATGCCCGCGAGCGGCCCGCCCCGCTGCTGCCCGGCGCGGCCGGAAATCGCATCGTCCATCGTTCTCCTCCTCGGCAAGGGTGTATTACATGCCCGCGGACCGATAAGTGTCCAATGAAAAGCGGGGCGGCTGCGATAACCGTCCGTTATACTTCGCCTCGACCCGCCATGAGCGCCGATGCCCGTCCCGCCGCCGCCCGCCGCGCGCGCCGCCCCGCCGCGCGCACGCCGCTGCGCCGCCTGAAGCTGCGCCAGCTCGAGCTCCTCGTCCAGCTGGCCGAGCATCCGAGCCTCGCCCGCGCCGCCGCCGCGATGAACGTGACGCAGCCGGCGGCGACGAAGCTGCTGCAGGAGACCGAGAACGCGCTCGGGGTCGCGCTCTTCGAGCGGCTGCCCCGCGGCATGCGGCCCACGGCCTCGGGCGAGATCATGATGCGCCATGCGCGCACCGCGCTCGCCGCGCTCGATCGCGCGCGCGACGAGGTGGCGGCGCTGAACGAAGGGGCGAGCGGCAGCATCGCGGTGGGCAGCGTGCGCGGGGCGACCGCCGCCCTGCTCGCGCCCGCGCTCGCCGCCGTGCGCGCGCTGCGCCCGCGCATCCGCATGCACGCGATGGTCGATGCCGCCGAGATCCTGGTGCCGCTGCTGCGCGAGGCGCGCCTCGACGTCGTCCTCGGCAACGTGCCCGCCGCGCTCGCGGGCGGCGACCTCGTGGTCGAGCCGCTGCTCGACGAGCCGCTCGCCGTCGTCTGCGGCCCGCGGCATCCGCTCACGCGCCGGCGCCGGCTGCGCTGGGAAGACGTGCACCATGCCGAGTGGATCGTCTATCCGCAGGAGACGGCGCTGCGGCCGCTCTTCGACCGGCTGCATCCCGAGGGCGCGGCGGTGGAGGGCCCGGGCGCGATCGAGACGGCATCGGTCGTGGCCACCACGATGCTGCTCGAGGGCACGGACATGCTCGCGGTCATGCCGCGCGACGTGGCGGAGCACTACGCGCGCCACGGCATGGTGGCGCTGCTGCCGCTCAAGCTGCCGGTGAGCCTCGGGCTCATCGGCATCGTGCGCCACGCCGATCGCGAGCTCTCGCCCGCGGTGCAGGCGTTCATCGCCGAGGTGCGCCGCATCGCCGACGCGTCGGGACGGCGCGCGCGCCGGCGAGCGCCGCCGCCGCGGCGCCATCGCTGACCGGGCCATCCCGCGCGCCGCCCGATTCGGTATCCTTGCGCGATGGAACACGCCACGATCGCGCGCGAGGTGCTCGCGGCCCTCGACCGCCGCGCGCAGATGCCGCCGCTCACCGACCGCCTCGAGCGCTTCGACGTGGCGAGCGCCTATCGAGTCGCCCGCGAGATCCGCGCGCTGCGCGTGGCACGCGGCGAGCGTCCGCTCGGCCGCAAGATCGGCTTCACCAACCGCACGATCTGGGAAGAGTACGGCGTGTACGCGCCGATCTGGGGCGACGTCTACGATCGCACGGTGACCGACCTGCCGCGGGGCGAAGGCCGCCTCGACGTCGCCGCGCTCGTCGAGCCGCGCATCGAGCCGGAGATCGTCTTCGGGCTCGCAGCCGCGCCGCGGGCCGGCATGGACGAGGGCGAGCTGCTCGGCTGCATCGGCTGGGTCGCGCACGGCTTCGAGATCGTGCAGTCGCTCTTTCCGGCGTGGAAGTTCGCGGCGGCGGATACCGTCGCGGCCTTCGGCCTGCACGGCGCGCTCGCGATCGGCCCGCGCCACCCGGTCGGCCCGCGCATCGAGGCCTGGCGCGCCCGCCTCGCGTGCTTCGAGATCGACCTCGCGCGCGATGGCGTGCTCGTCGACCACGGGCGCGCGGCGAATGTCCTCGACGGTCCGCTCTCGGCGCTGCGCTATCTCGTCGAGCTGCTCGCGCGGGACGCGCAATCGCCGCCGCTGGCCGCGGGCGAGATCGTCACCACCGGCACGCTCACCCGTGCGTTCCCGGTCGCGCCGGGGCAGACGTGGTCGACCGTGCTGCACGGCCTCGACCTGCCCGGCCTGCGCGTGCGCCTCGAATGAGCGGCGCCGCCGCCTGAAGCCATGGCCGACCGCCGCCGCTGGAGCACGCCGTACCTCGTCGCGCTGGGCGCGGCGCTGCTGATCGCCGGCATGTCGGCCGCGGTCTACCAGCGCATCTCGGTCGACCGCGCGATCTCCATCGGCGCCGCCGAGCGCGAGAACGCCAACCTCGCGCTCACCCTCGGCGAGCTGAACAGCCGCGCGCTGCGCAACGTGCAGGACAACCTGACCGAGATCGCCGCCGCGCTCGCGAGCCATGGCCGCACGGACAACCTGCTTCCCGCCCTGGATCACCGGGTCGTGAACGTCGTGCTGCGCGTCGACCGCGCGGGCGCGATGCACCGCCTCGACGGGCCGATGCCCCAGGCGGTCAACGTCGCCGACCGCGACTACTTCGAGTGGCATCGCACGCACCCCTCGCACGACGTGTTCGTGGGCCGGCCGGTGCTCGGGCGGCTCACGGGGCTGTGGACGATCCCGGTGAGCATCCGCGTCGACCGCCCCGACGGCACGTTCGACGGCTGCATCCTCGCATCGGTCAAGCCCGACTACTTCAGCGCCCTCTACGGCAAGCCCGATCTCGGCGCCAAGGGCCGCATCATGCTGGTCGGCGCCGACGGCTACGTCCGCGCGCAGAGCGGCGGACCGAGGTCGCTCGACATCCGCGGCGACCTGCGCGCCTCCTCGGTCACGCACCGTGCGCAGGCGCAGCCCACGGGACATTTCGTGAGCCGCGGCCAGCTCGACGGGGTGCGGCGCTTCGTGAGCTATTACCGCCTGCCCGAATACCCGTCGCTCATCATCACCGTCGGGCGCGCCGAATCCGAGGTGCTTGGCGCGCACAACCACCGCAAGCAGGTGATCCTGCTCGTGTTCGCGGTGCTCTGCGCGGCGGTGCTGATGCTCGCCTGGCTGGTGTGGGCCGCGATCGAGCGCGAACGCCGCCACGGGCGCGCGCTCGCCGAGAGCGAGGCGCGCTACCGCACCATCTTCGAGAGCGCGGTCGAGGGCATCTTCCAGAGCACGCCCGAGGGGCGCCTGCTCGCGGCCAACCCGGCCATGGCGCGCATCGCCGGCTACGCCTCGGCCGAGGACATGCTGCGTGCGGCCCGCGACCTGCGGCTCGGCTATCGCGACCCGTCGCGACGCGACGACTTCCGCCGCCGCGTCGAGGCCGACGGCTACGTGAACGAGTTCGAGTACGAGCTCGTGCGCCGCGACGGCTCGTGCGTGTGGGTGTCCGAGAACGCGCGCGCGGTGCGCGACGAGGGCGGCGGCATCGTCGCCTACGAGGGCTTCATCACCGACATCACCGAGCGCAAGCGCACGGAGGCGGCGCTGCGCGAGAGCGAGGGGCGCTATCGCAAGGCGGCCGCCGAGCTCGGAGCGATCGTCGACGAGTCGCTCGACGTGATCTGCTCGCTCGATCGCGAGGGCCGCTTCGTGCACGTGAGCGCCGCGGCCGAGCAGGTCTGGGGTTACCGGCCCGAGGAGCTCATCGGCCGTGTCGCGCGCGATCTCACCCATTCCGACGACCTGGAGCGCACGCGCGAGGCGATGGAGCGCGTGATGCAGGGCGAGCCCACGCGCGCCTTCGAGAACCGCAACCTGCGCCGCGACGGCAGCGTCGCGCACATGATGTGGTCGGCGCGATGGATCGAGCAGGAGCAGGCGATGTTCTGCGTGGGGCGCGACGTGACCGAGGTGAAGCTGGTCACCGAGGCGAACAAGCTGCTCGCCGAGCGGCTGCGCGAGACGCTCGAGACGCTCACCTCCGGCTTCGTGACCCTCGATGCGTCGTGGCGCTTCACTTACGTGAACCGCGAGGCCGAGCGCATCTTCGGGCGCCGGCGCGAGTCGCTGCTGGGCCGCGTCTGCTGGAACGAGATCCCCGGCTCGTACGACTCCGAGTTCGGCCGCGGCTTCCGCGAGGCGATGACGCGCCGCGGGCCCGTGCAGGTCGAGGCCTATCACCCTCCGTACAGCCGCTGGTTCGAGGCGCGCGCGTACCCGACGGGCGACGGCGGGATCGCGATCTACTTCTACGACGTGAGCGAGCGGCGCCAGGCGCTCGCGCGGCTCGAGGAGAGCGAGCGGCGGTTCGAGAGCATCGCTTTCGCCACGAGCGACGTGATCTGGGACTGGGATGCCGACACCGGCTACATCTGGCGCAGCGCCGGGCTCAAGGCCATCTACGGCCACGACGAGACCACCTGCCCGCCCACCTTCGACGGCTGGCTCGCGCTCGTGCACGAGGAGGACCGCGAGCGCGTGCGCCGCGGCATCCACGAGGCCCTCTTCGGCGAGGGCTCGAAGTGGTCGGCCGAATACCGCTTCCTCAAGGGCGATGGGCGCTATGCCATCGTGATCGACCGCGGCACGATCCTGCGCGACGCGAGCGGCCGGCCGGTGCGCAGCGTGGGCGGCATGACCGACGTGACCGAGCAGCGCGAGCTCGAGCGCCAGCTGATGCGCAGCCAGCGGCTCGACAGCCTGGGCACGCTCGCCGGCGGGGTCGCGCACGACCTGAACAACGTGCTCACGCCGATCACCATGGGGCTGAACCTGCTCGCGGATGCGGCGCTGCGCAGCGACGAGCGCGCGATCCTCGAGACCGTGCGCCTGAGCGCGGCGCGCGGCGCGCAGATGGTGAAGCAGGTGCTGTCGTTCGCGCGCGGCATGGAAGGCCAACGGGTCGAGGTGCAGCCGCGGCTCGTCGTGCAGGAGCTCGAGCGCATGATCCGCGAGACGTTCCCGCGCAACATCCGGATCGCCACGCGCGTGCCCGAGCGCCTGCCCGTCGTCTCGGGCGATCCGACGCAACTGCACCAGGTGCTGCTCAATCTCTGCCTGAATGCGCGCGACGCGATGCCCGAGGGCGGCAGGCTCACCTTGCGCGTGCGCCACGGGCGCGTCGCGAGCCCGATGCCCTCGGCAAGCGGCGAGATCCCGCCCGGCCACTACCTGCGCCTCGAGGTCGAGGACGAGGGCTGCGGCATCGACGAGTCGCTTCTCGAGCGCATCTTCGATCCGTTCTTCACCACCAAGCCGCGCGGCGAAGGCACCGGCCTCGGCCTTTCCACCACGCTCGCCATCGTGCGGCGCCACCAGGGGCACATCATGGTGCGCAGCAAGCCCGGCGCGGGCAGCTGCTTCACGGTGCTGTTGCCGGTTTCCGAGGAGACCGCGGCGAGCGAAGCGGTGGTCGCTCCCGTGCGTCGCCGCCGCGGATCCGGCGAGACCATCCTCCTCGTCGACGACGAACGCGACATCCGCGAGCTCGCCTGCGCGGCGCTGCACGCGGCCGGCTATGCGGTCGTGACCGCGAGCGACGGGCGCGAGGCGCTCGCGATGCTGCACGACGGCGCCAGCGCGCGCGTCGTCGTGACCGACATGATGATGCCCGGCATGGACGGTCGCGAGCTGGTGCGCGCGCTGCGCCACGACCATCCCGCCCTGCCCGTGATCTGCACGAGCGGCATCGTGCGCGCCGACTGGGGCGACGCGCTCGACATGGTGGGCTGCCCGTTCCTGCCGAAACCCTATACCGCCGAAGCGCTCGTGGCCGCCGTGCACGATGCGCTCGAGCGCGCCGCGCGCGCCTCGACCGTCGCGAATGCGTGAGGCGCGGGCTCACCCCTCGGCCGTGCGCTCCAGGCGGTAGCCGTGGTGATAGACGGCCGAAAGCCGCAACCCGTGGCGGCCGTCGAGCTGGAGCGCGTGGCGGATGCGGCTCACATGCGTGTCGACGGTGCGCGTGTCGAGCGCTTCCTTGTGGCCCCAGATCTGCTCGTAGAGCTGCGCGCGCGAGACCAGCTCGCCCTGCTTGCGGAAGAGCAGCGTGGCGACCTCGACCATCCGCGGCGTCATCTTCACCGTGCGCCCGTTCAGCGAGATCGCGTGGACCTCGGTGTCGATGCGGTAGGGGCCGATCTCGAAACTGTCGGGCGCGGTCGACTCGAGCAGGCCGGCGCGGCGGCCGAGCGCATCGACGCGGGCGAGGAACTCCAGGCGCCGCAGCGGCTTCACCGTGTAGTCGTCGGCGCCCAGGCGCAGCATCGAGGCGATCTCCTCCTCCTCGTCGCGCGCGGTGGCGAACATCACCGGCAGCTTGCGCTGGCGGGTGCGGATCCAGCGCAACAGCTCCTCGCCCGACACGTCCGGGAGCATCCAGTCGAGGATCACGACGTCGAAGGACTCGCGCTGCATCGCCTTCATCGCCTCGGCGCCGCTGGCGAACCCGCTCACGAGGTGCCCGTGCTCCTTCAGCCACGAGCCGGCCACCGCGCGCTGGATCGGATCGTCCTCCACGAGCAGCACGCGCATCAGCCGGCCGCCCCGGGGTTTGCCTGGGGCGCCTCGCGCACCGCTTCCTCCAGGCGTCGCGCGAGCGCATCGAGCCTCGTGCCGAGCGCATGCGCATCCCGGTCGCGCGCCGCGTTCAGCGCATCACGCGCGGCCTCGGCGAGGGTGGCGAGCGCGAACGCGCCGGCCGCTCCCACCATGCGGTGCGCCAGCGCATCGACGCGGGCGAAATCCCCGCAGCCGAGCGCCTCGCGCATCGTTGCGAGGTCGGACTTGGAGCGCGCGAGGAAGAGCGACACCAGGGGCACGAAGGGATCGTCCGGCACTCGGCTCATCGATGCTGCGGCTTGCTCGCGCGATGATAAGCGGACGTATGGAGCCTGCGCGCCGTCCCGACACAATCTTTCACATCCGCCGCAAGGCGCGGCGGATATCGTTGGGCGCGTAAAGCGTCCGGGTCCCCATGAGCAGCTTGCGCATCCTGTTCGTCGACGACGATGAGCTGATCGGGATGCTCACGTGCGTCACGCTCAAGCGACTGGGGCACGCGCCCGAAGCGTTCTCGAATGCCGCCGACGCCCTCGCCGCCTTCGGCGCGGCGCCCGGCCGCTACCACCTGGTCATCTGCGATGTGCGCCTCGATGGCGGCAGCGGCTTCGAGCTCGCGGCCGCGTTGCGCTCCCTCGATGCGCGCGTGCCGATCCTCATGATCTCCGGGGCCGTGAGCGACGCCGATCGCGAGCGCGCACGCGAGGCGGGCGCGCTCGCCGTGCTGCCGAAATCCGAGGTCATGACCGATCTCGGCGCGGCGATCGGGCGCTTCGCGCGCGCCGAGGCCGCCTAGCCGCGATCGCGCGCGAAGAGGCGAGGCGAAGCGGTGGAAGGAAAGGGGGCGAACGATGTTCGCGAGCGGAGCGCTGTGCATGCGCGGCGTATTGTGCACGAAGTCGAGCGCGAGATTAACACTTTTTAACAACACGTCCGAGCCGGCTTTCCTATGCTGCAATGGAACGCGCCGCGCCAGTGCGCGAATCGAGCAACGGGAATCCGCTCCATGGTTTTCGACATCTACGCCAGCATCCTGCATCCGGCCGGTGCCGGCAGCTTCCACGTCGTCGTGTCCGCCTTTCCCATCGACGCCGAACGGCCGCTCTTCGATCGTCCCTACGGCACGAAGGCCGACGCCCCCACGCTCTCGCAAGCCGAGGCGCTGCGCCGCGACCTCGCCGCCTCCGTCGCCCTCGCGGTGAAGAGCGGCGGACACGAGCCCGGACGCGTCGTCTTCCGCTGAGATTCGCCGCCGCGCCCGGCGACACATTCGTTGACAGTTGCGCGGCCGTTTCGACGCCGAAAAGTAGCGACTCGAAACATTCGTTGACGGTATTCCCCGCGGTGGATGCCTACGCTGGATCATCGCGTTCACCCATCCCGGGATCGTCATGGACAGCCGGCCTCGCGCCGCGCCGCTGCTCGTGCTCGCCCTTGCGTCGTGCATCACCGCGAGCGCGCAAGCCGCGGCCGGCGCGCGTGTCGTGATCCATGCGACCGTGCTGCCGTACACGCGCGTGAACATGCAGGTGCCGGCGACGGTGAACGTCTCGCACGCGGATGCGCGCGACGGCGTCGTCCGCCTGGACAACGCAGCGGCGATCTCGGTGACCTGCAACCAGTCGAGCTACGCACTGCAATTCGAGGTGACGGACCCGCAGGTGATCGACGTCGAGGTGATCGGACTCGGCGTGCCGGTGCGCGTGGGGCCGGAAGGAAAGCGCGTGCAGATCGCCGCGCCCGCGGGGCGCATGAGGCCCAGCTTCCACGCGCTCGGCTACCGCATTCGCTATGCGGCGGGCGTGGGTGCGGGCGAGCGGCCGATGCCGCTGCGCGTGTCGGTCGAGAACGGCTGAGGAAGGACCCGCGTCAGCTCAGCGGCGGCATGCGCGCGCGGCGCACGACGATGAAGCCGAGGAAGCCGGCCGCGAACACCCACGCGAGCGGCGAATCGGGCGCTCCGCGCAGCATCGCATGCAAGGCAGAAGCGCCATTGGGCTTGGCGAGCGCGGGCGCGCCCGTGGCGGGAATGAGGGGCGCGGCACCGAGCGCGATGAGCTGGTCCGCATCGGCCGGTTTCACGCCGAGCGTGACCGGCTGGTATCCGACGCCGGGGGCGACGCGCCCGATCGGCGCGGCCACGTGCGCGGCGAGCGTGCCGGGACACGCGCCGTCGGTCGCCGAAACGTTGCAGGCCTGTGCCGCGGCTCCGGTCGCGAATCCGGCCATGCCGGCGAACAGGGCGGCCGCCATCCAGTGTCTCATCATGTCCGTGCCTCTCACGCTTTTCATGCCGGATCGGAGCGCGCCTGGGGCGCGTCCCGATCCTGCACATTAAGCGCGCGCCGTGAACCGGCGGTGATCACGCCGCGGCCCGGATGTAGTCCAGCGGAGCCTGCGCCTTGCGGAGCACCGCGGGAACCCGCGGCGGCGTGTCGACGGGAAGCTCGCGCCGGAAGCAGTAGCCCACGCCGCGCACGGTCTCGAGCAGGTCCTTGTGCCCGGTGGGCTCGAGCGCCTGGCGCAGCCGGCGGATGTGCACGTCGACCGTGCGCTCCTCGACGTAGACGTTGTTGCCCCAGATCTCGTCGAGCAGCTGGGCGCGGCTGTACACGCGGCCCGGATGCGTCATGAAGAAACGCAGCATGCGGAACTCGAGCGCGCCGAGCTCGATGTCCTGGCCGTTGCCGACGATGCGGCGCGAGGCCGGATCGAGGCGCAGGCCGGCGATCTCCACCACCATGTCGGCGTGCTGCGGCGCGCAGCGGCGCATCACCGCCTTGATGCGCGCGAGCAGCTCGCGCGGCGAGAACGGCTTGATGAGGTAGTCGTCGGCGCCGGCCTCGAGGCCCGTGATCTTGTCGGATTCGCAGCCGCGCCCGGTGAGCAGGATGATGGGCACGGCGGCCGTGCGGCTCTCCGAGCGGAGCTTGCGCGCGAAGGTGAGCCCGGGCGTGTCGGGCAGCATCCAGTCGAGCAGGATCATCTGCGGCAGCGTCGTGTTCACCAGCGCTTCGGCCTGGCGGACGGTGCTTGCGCGCAGCACCTTGTACCCCGCGTTCTGGAGGTTCAGGGTCAGCACTTCCTGCAGCTCGGGATCATCTTCGACGACGAGAATCGTGTTGTCCATTTGCGGTCCGTTCGGGGGAGTACTTGGGACCCATCGTAGGGCGAACGGCTTTGTCACGAACTCAGACGTGAAATGATTCGCCTGTCGGAGCGCGCCGTAGGAATGTAGTTCGTTTCCTACAGGCGAATTGGGGCGATGCGACTTTTCATCCGCGCGGCGCGACGAACGGGGGTGACGCCGGACGACGACGTCCTACAGAGGCGACAAATCCGCGAAGGACGGGGGTGGGCCGACCGGAGGATCGCCGCGACGACTATTCGCAGCGCGCGCTACAAGCGTTGCGCGATGTCGGACAAGCGGGCGGGCTCGGCAAGGACGCCGGGCCCGCCGGCGAGAGAGCGGCGCGCTCCAGGCGACGCGCGGTGGCTCAGAGCGCCTGCACGCGGTCGTAGACTTCCTTCGGCCAGCTGGCGTCGGGACCGTTGTGCAGCTTCACCGTGGCATCGCGGAAGGGCTTGCGGTCAACGCGGATCACGGTCTTGCCACGCTTCTCGAACTCGGCCACGAGTCCCTTCTCCATGCCCGTGATCTCGTCGGTGCAGCGATGCGCCGCTTCCTGCAGCACGTCGCTGAAGATCTTCCTGTCGGCATCGGAGAGCTTCTTCCACGTCGGGCCGCCCACGATGGTGATGAGGCCGTCGGTGAGGTGGCCGGTGAGCACGATGTACTTCTGGACCTCGTAGAACTTCTTCGCATCGATGGTCGGCAGCGGGTTCTCCTGGGCGTCGACGGTTCCGTTCTGCAGCGCCAGGTACACCTCGGCGAACGCGATCGGCGTGGGATTGGCGCCGACCGCCTTCGGGAACATGTTGTAGAGCGGCGCATCGGGCACGCGGATCTTGAGGCCCTTCATGTCCTCCGGCTTGTTGATCGGCTTGTTCGAGGTCACGTGCCGCTCGCCGTAGTAGGTGAGCCCGACGATCTTGTTGCCCCCGCTCTTCTGGAAGTAGCCGTCGGCGAGCTCCTGGAAGATCCTGCTCTGGGAATACCTCTTCCAGTGGTCGAAGTCGCGGAACATGTACGGCGCCCCGCCGATCGCGAGCGGGCCGTAGAGGCGCGCGGCGAACAGCTGGCTCGTGTAGATGATGTCCACGGTCCCGAGCGTGAGCGACTGGTTGATGTCGCTTTCCTTGCCGAGCGTGGACGCGGGAAACACCTCGATCTCGTAGCGCCCGCTCGTGCGCTTCCTGATCTCGGCCGCGGCCCACAGCGCCTGCTTGTGGTAAGGCTCGCTCGCCTCGTACACGTGCGCCCACTTGAGCCTGGTCTGCGCGAATGCGCCGGTCGCGAGGGCGAGAGCGAACGCGGCGAGCGCGATGCTGCCGATCTTCCTCATGCTGGATCCTCCCCTTGGGACTGCGTTGATCGGATGCCGCGGCGAGCGCGCTACATGACGGCGCCCAGGTACCACGGCACGAACTCGTCGGCGCCGAACCCGTGGCGCTCGCTCTTGCTCGGCGCGCCGGAGGCGGTCTCCAGCATGAGCCGGAAGATCCTCTCGCCGGCCTCGTCGACCGTGAGCGAGCCGTCGAGGATCGCGCCGCAATTGAAGTCCATGTCGTCCTCCATGCGCTCGTACATCGCGGTGTTGGTCGCGAGCTTGAGCGAGGGAGCCGGCTTGCAGCCGTACACCGAGCCGCGCCCGGTGGTGAAGCAGATCAGGTTCGCGCCGCCCGCCACCTGCCCGGTCGCCGACACCGGGTCGTAGCCGGGCGTGTCCATGAACACGAAGCCCTTCGCGGTCACCGGGCGCGCGTACTCGTAGACGTCCATGAGCCCCGTGGTGCCGCCCTTGGCCACCGCCCCGAGCGATTTCTCGAGGATCGTGGTGAGACCTCCCGCCTTGTTGCCCGGCGACGGGTTGTTGTTCATCTCGCCCTTGTTGCGCGCGGCATATTCCTCCCACCAACGGATGCGCGCGACGATCTTCTCGCCCACCTCGCGAGTGACGGCGCGGCGCGTGAGCAGGTGCTCGGCGCCATAGATCTCCGGCGTCTCCGAGAGGATCGCGGTGCCGCCGTGGCGCACGAGGCGGTCGACCGCCGCGCCGAGCGCGGGATTGGCCGTGATGCCCGAGTAGCCATCGGAGCCGCCGCATTGCAGGCCGACCACGAGCGCGGCCGCGGGAACGCTCTCGCGCTGCACCGCGTTGGCGATCGGCAGCATCTCCTCCACGGCCGCGATGCCGTTGGCGACCGCCTTCGCCGTGCCGCCCTGCTCCTGGATGGTCATCGCGCGCAGCAGCGGCCCCGATTGCAGCCCCTGGGTGAAGAAGAGCGCGTCCATCTGGTTGCCCTCGCAGCCCAGGCCGATCACGAGGACGCCCGCGAAGTTCGCGTGGCGCGCGTAACCGGCGAGGGTGCGGCGCAGCACGTCCATGCCCTCGCCGCTCGAATCCATCCCGCATCCCGAGCTGTGCGTGAGCGCGACGACGCCGTCGACGTTGGGAAAGTCGCGCAGCGCCTCGCCCTTGAAATGCTCCGCCACGTATTTCGCGACGGTGGCCGAGCAGTTCACGGTCGAGAGGATGCCGACGTAGTTGCGGGTGGCCACGCGGCCGTCGGCGCGCACGATGCCCTGGAAGGTCGCCGGCTCCTTCACGCGCTCGGTCGGCCGATACGCCTCGCCGAATGCGTAGTCGCGCGCGAAGTCGCGCACCTCGAGGTTGTGCACGTGGACGTGGAAGCCGGGCTCGATCGCGCGCGTGGCGAAGCCGATCACCTGGCTGTAGCGGCGCACGGGCGCGCCGGCCGCCACGGCACGCACGGCCACCTTGTGACCGGCGGGGATGCGCTCGCGCACGATCACGCTCTCGCCCACGAGGTTGGTGCCGGGCTCGAGCTCGCGGCAGGCGATGACGACGTCGTCGGCGGGGTTCAGGCGCAGGTAGAGCGGGGTTTCGCGCAGCATCTCGGTCCTACTTGAAGAAGTTCGGCAGCCACAGGCTCACCGAGGGAATATACGTCACGATCACCAGGCTCACGAGCAGCGGCACGAGCCACGGCAGGATCGCAATCGTCGTGCGCTCCACCGAGAGCTTCGCGACCCGCGCGAGCACGAACAGGACGAGCCCCATCGGCGGGTGCAGCAGCCCGATCATGAGGTTCAGGACCATGACCAGCCCGAAGTGCACCGGATCGATGCCGAGCTTCTGCACGATCGGCAGCAGGATCGGCACGAGGATCGTGATCGCGGCCGTCGGCTCCAGGAAGCAGCCGACGAAGAGCATGAGCAGGTTGGCGAGGAAGAGGAAGCCCGCCGGGCTCTGCGTGACCGACAGCACCCAGCCCGCGATCATCTCGGTGGTGCGCGTCGCGGTGAGCATCCAGCCGAACACCGATGCCGCGGCCACGATGAGCAGCACCGCGGCCGTGGTCTCGATCGTGTCCATCGACGCCTTCACCAGCGTGCGCCACGAGAGCGTGCGGTACCAGGCGAGGCCGAGGACCAGCGCCCAGACGCACGCGGCGATCGCGCCTTCGGTCGCGGTGAAGACGCCGGTGGTCATCCCGCCGATCAGCAGCACCGGCGTCATGATCGGCAGCACCGCGGCGAAGCGGAAGTAGCGGTCCGCGGCGAAGAGCACGACGAGGCCCACGAGCACGCTCGTGCGCGGGTCGGCGCCCAGCTCGGTCGCGCCCCAGATGGCGGTCGGCCAGACGATCACCACCAGCAGCTCGATGAACGCCTTGATCACGCGCGCCCACTGGAACGGCACGTCGGCGCCCCACTTGTTGCGGTGCGCGTAGTAGGCGACGGTCAGCATCATGAGGATCGCCATCACCCCGCCCGGCACGATGCCCGCGAGGAAGAGCGCGCCCACGGACACGTTCGCGAACAGCGCGTAGATCACGAACGGCAGCGACGGCGGGATGATCGGACCGAGCGTGGCGGAGGCGGCGGTCACGCCGACCGAGAACTCGGTCGAGTAGCCGTGGTCCTTCATCGCCTTGATCTCGATGGTGCCGAGGCCCGCGGCGTCCGCGATCGCGGTGCCCGACATGCCGGCGAAGATCACCGAGCCCACGATGTTCACGTGGCCCAGGCCGCCCTTCATCCAGCCGACCAATGCGAGGGCGAAGTTGTAGATGCGATTGGTGATGCCGGCCGAGTTCATCAGGTTGCCGGCGAGGATGAAGAACGGCACGGCGAGCAACGGGAACGAGTCGAGCCCGCCCACCATGCGATGGATCACGACGAACTGGGGGACGTTGCCCGATGCGATCGCGTAGACCAGGCAGGCGAGCGCCATCGCGAGCGCGACCGGCAGGCCCGAGATCATCAATCCCAGGAACATCAACTTGAATGTCCCGGGTCCCATCAAACGCACTCCTTGCAGCCGCGAAACCCCCCTTCGGGGAGGGTTGGGGAGGGGTTCGGCTCGCGCATGTTCAACGCATCTCGTCCGCGAGCTCCGGCTTCTCGAGCACGCTCGCGCCGCGCTTCCGGTGATTCCATGCGACGCCGGCCGCGCGCCACGTCATGAGCGAGAAGCCGACCGCCACGCCGCCGTAGACGAGACCGATCGGCAGGTCGACGATCGACATGCGCTGCGAGCCGATCTTGTCCATCACCTCGAGCGTGAGCACGATGCAGTAGGCGAGGAAGCCGAGGCGCACGAGGTCGACCAGCGTGGCGAGCAAACGGCCGGCCTTCGGGGGCAGGTAGCGGTAGAGGATGTCGACCTGGATGTGGTTGTTGCGGCGAACGTTGATCGCGGCGCCGACGAACACCGTGCCGACCAGCAGGTAGCGCGCGATCTCCTCGGTCCAGGAGGCGGAGTCGTTGAGGGCATAGCGCGTGAAGAACTGGTAGAAGATCACGAGCGCGAGCACCCAGAAGAGCGCGAACGCGAGCCAGTTCTCGAAGCGGTACTGGGCGAGGTCGATCGGCTCGTCGTGGACGTCGAACTCTCCGGCCGCATTCAGGACGTGCTCCTGCCCGCCGGGCTCCTCCATCATCGCCTCCCCTTGCGGTTTTCCCAGCTCTTGCTGAAGCGGCGCGCGGCGTGGTTCATGTGGCGGCGCATCGCGTTGCGCGCGGCTCCCGCATCGCGGCGGGCGATCGCGTCGATCACCTCGCGGTGCTCGCGGATCGCGACCGACCAAAGCTCGGGCGTGTCGAAATGGTGCTCGAGGCGAAGGAAGAGCGGCCCGGTGCGCTGGTCCCAGAGCGTCTTCACGACGAGCGCGAGCGCGCTGTTGCCGCTCGCCTCGGCGATGCGCAGGTGGAAGAGGCGGTCGGCGGCGAGCGGGACGATGCCGCGCTCGCATTCGCGCTCCATCTGCTCGATCGCCTCCTCGATCGCGCGCATGCGCGCGCGGCTCGCTTCCTTCGCCGCGAGCGCCGCGCACTCGCCCTCGATGATCCAGCGCGCGCGGATCAGCTCGAACGGTCCGGAGTCGGCGGGCAGGGGCGCCGCCCGCGCCTTGGCCGGCGCGCCGCGCACGTACACGCCGGAGCCCACGCGGACCTCGACGTAGCCCTCCACTTCGAGCGCGATCAGCGCCTCGCGCACCGAGGGCCGGCTCACGCCGAGCTGGCGCGCGAGGTCGCGCTCGGGTGGCAGGCGGGCGCCCTCGGCGTACTCGCCCTGCTCGATGAGCGCCGCGATCTGGTCGGCGATCTGCCGGTAGAGGCGGCGGCTGTCGACGGCTTGCAGGGGCATCTGGTAAAGTGGTCAGGCCAATTCCGGGCGAGCTTTTCACACCGGCCCCCGCCCGTCAAGAAAGCCGAATCAACAAAAGGGAAGGATCCACCAATGGCCAACCGCCTGCAGGGCAAGCGCGCCCTGGTCACCGCGGCCGGCGCCGGCATGGGCCGCGCCGCCGTCCTCGCCTTCGTGCGCGAAGGCGCGAAAGTCGTCGCGACCGACGTGAACGGCGACCTGCTCAGGGACCTCGCCGGCAAGCCCGGCATCGAGACCGCCCGCCTCGACGTGCTCGACGACAAGGCCGTGCACGCGTTCGTGGAGAAGACGGGCGCGGTCGACATCCTCTTCAACTGCGCGGGATGGGTGCACCAGGGCTCGATCCTCGATTGCTCGATCGACGACTGGGACCGCAGCTTCAACCTCAACATCCGCAGCCAGTTCGTGGTGTGCAAGGCGATGATCCCGAAGATGGTGGTGAAAGGCGGCGGCGTGATCCTCAACATGTCGTCCGTGCTCGGCGCGGGCAAGGCGGCCCCGAACCGGCTCGCCTACGCCGCGAGCAAGGCCGCGGTGCAGGGCTTCACCCGCGCGCTCGCCATCGATCATGTGAAGCAGAACATCCGCGTGAACTGCGTCTGTCCGGGCACGGTGGACACGCCCTCGCTCGGCGAGCGCATCAAGGCGTTCGCCGACCCGGTGCAGGCGCGCAAGGACTTCATCGCGCGGCAGGCCATGGGGCGGCTCGCGACGGCCGAGGAGATCGCCGAGACGTTCGTCTACCTGGTGTCCGACGAGTCGTCGTTCACGACCGGCCAGGCGATCTATGTGGATGGAGGCATGAGCCTGTAGAATTCCTCCCCGCTCCCGCTGCGACTGCCCGGAGGAATCCACGATGAGGCTCCTGCGCTACGGCCCCCCCGGCCGCGAGAAACCCGGCCTGGCCGACGCCGAAGGCAACATCCGCGACCTGTCGAAGATCATCACGCAGATCGACGACGCGACGCTCGCGCCGCGCAACCTGGCGCGGCTCGCGCGGGTGAAGCCCGAGACGCTGCCCATCGTGCGCGGCAACCCGCGGCTCGGCGTGCCCTACGCGGGCATCAGCAAGTTCGTCGCGATCGGCCTCAACTACACCGACCATGCGCAGGAATCGGGCATGCCGATCCCCGCCGAGCCGATCATCTTCATGAAGGCGTCCACCTGCCTGTGCGGGCCGAACGACGACACGATCATGCCGAAGGGCGCGAGCAAGCTCGACTACGAGGTCGAGCTCGGGATCGTGATCGGCACCAAGGCGCAGTACGTGCCGGAGTCCAGGGCGCTCGACTACGTCGCCGGCTACTGCGTGGTGAACGACGTCTCCGAGCGCAACTTCCAGCTCGAGCGCGGCAGCCAGTGGGACCGCGGCAAGGGCTGCGACACGTTCGGGCCCGTGGGACCGTGGCTCGTCACGACCGACGAGATCACCGACCCGCAGTCGCTCGACCTGTGGCTCGACGTGAACGGCGACAAGCGCCAGCGCGGCAACACGCGCACGATGATCTTCGGCTGCGCGAACCTCGTCTCCTACGTGAGCCAGTTCATGACGCTGCTGCCCGGCGACATCATCACCACCGGCACGCCGCCCGGCGTGGCGCTCGGCATGAAGCCGCCGAGATACCTCAACGTGGGCGACGTCGTGACGCTCGGCATCCAGGGCCTCGGCGAGCAGCGCCAGAAGATCGTGGCCCACGCGGAGAAATAGAAAAATCCTTGGAACCACAGATGGACACGGATGAACACAGAAAGGGCAAAGGCAAGATCGAGTTCCTGATTCGGGGCGGTTGAAACGCCACCGCCATTTCTTGCGAAGCGCGAACAAGATCCAACGGGTTTTTCTGTGCTCATCTGTGCTCATCTGGGGTTCCAAGGCCTTTTGCCCGCTTGACTCGACGATTTCCGAAATGATCCGAGTATCGAAGGAACGCCTCACGGCGTGGGCGGTCGCGTGCCTCGAAAAGGTCGGCGTGCCGCCGGAACAGGCGAAGCTCGTCGGTGAATCGCTGGTGCAGACGAGCGTCTGGGGCATCGATTCCCACGGCGTGCTGCGGCTCACGCACTACCTGCGCCGGCTCACGATCGGCTCGATCAGGCCGGCCGCGGTGCCCGTCGTCACGCGCACCGGCCCGGTCACCGCGCAGGTGCACGGCGAGGACGGCCTGGGCATCGTGCATGCGACGCTCGCCATGGAGGTGGCGATCGACATGGCGAAGGAGAACGGCGTCGGAGCCGTCGGCGTCGGTCACTCTTCCCATTGCGGCGCGATGGGCCTGTACTCGCGCATGGCCACGCGCGAGCATCTCGTCGGGATCGGCATGACGCACTCGAGCTCGGTGGTGATCCCGCACGGCGGCAAGCAGCGCTACTTCGGCACCAACCCGATCACCATCGCCTTCCCGCGCCGCGGCGGCGAGCCGGTCGTGCTCGACATGGCGACCAGCCAGATCGCGTGGAACAAGGTGCACAACGCCCGCATGGAGAACCGCCCGCTCGACGAAGGCGTCGCCGTCGACGCGAGCGGCGAGCCGACGACGGACCCGCACCGGGCTCGCGCGGGCGTCCCGCTCGGCGGGATGACCTACGGCTACAAGGGCTACGGCCTCGCGTTCATGATCGACCTGCTGTGCGGCGCTCTGAACGGCATGACGTTCGGGCGCTTCATCAACAGCATGTACGAGGAGCTCGACCAGCCGCGCAAGATCGGCCACTTCGTGATGGCGCTCGATCCGGGCCGTTTCGCCGGCGCGGCGACCCTCGAGGCGACGGTCGAGGCGGTCGTTCGCGACCTGCGCACGCAGGGCGAGGACATCCTCTATCCGGGCGAGCCCGAGGAGATCGCGCAGCGCGAGCGCCTGGCGCGGGGCATCCCGATCGACGACGAGGCCGCCGCCGACATGGCGAGCTGGTCGCGCAAGCTCGGCATCGAGCCGCTCCAGCAAATGGAGGCCGCATGAAGCCGGAGATTCTCGTGATGGGCCCGCTCTACGCGCCGACGATGGAATCGCTCGAGAGCGGCTTCACGGCGCACAAGGTGTGGCTGCAGCCCGACCGCGACGCGTTCCTCGCCTCGATGGCCGATCGCATCACGGCGGTCTCGAGCAGCGCATGGAAGGGCATGGATGCCGCGACCATGGACATGCTGCCGAAGCTCAAGGTCATCGCCCACTTCGGCGTGGGCGTCGATTCCGTCGATGTGGCGGCGGCAACCGCGCGCGGCATCAAGGTCACGAACACGCCCGACGTGCTCACCGACGACGTGGCCGACCTCGCGATGGCACTGGTGCTCGCGGCGGTGCGCCGCATTCCGCAGGGCGATCGCTACGTGCGCGAGGGGCGCTGGGCGAAGGGCGCCATGGCGCTCACCGACACGATCCAGGGCAAGACGCTCGGCATCGTCGGCATGGGACGCATCGGGCGCGCGATCGCCAAACGCGCGCAGGCGTTCAACCTGAAGATCGCCTACCAGGGCCCGAACCGCAAGGGCGATGTCGACGGCACCTATTTCGCCGACCCCGTCGCGCTCGCGAAGGAAGTCGACGTGCTCGTCGCCGCGTGCCCGGGCGGCGAGGCGACGCGCGGCGTCATCAGCCGTGCCGTGATCGAGGCGCTCGGTCCCACCGGCGTGTTCGTGAACATCTCGCGCGGCTCGGTGGTGGACGAGCCCGCGCTGATCGCGGCGCTCAAGGAAGGACGGCTCGGCGCGGCCGGGCTCGACGTGTTCAACAACGAGCCGAACATCGATCCCGCGTTCCTCGGGCTCGAGAACGCGGTGCTGCAACCGCACGTCGGCAGCGCGACGCATCCCACGCGCCGCGCGATGGGCCAGCTCGTCGTCGACAATCTCGCCGCCTTCTTCGCCGGCAAGCCGCTGCTCACGCCGTACAATTGAGCGGTCTTTCCCCGGCACGAGAGCCATGGGCCTGTTCCGGCGCACGCCCCCGGAAAACCGCATCGAGGAAGCGGACGCGCTCATCGCCCAGGGGCAGGCCGTCGAGGATGCCGGCCGCCCCGCCGAGGCGGAAGCGCTCTATCGCAAGGCGATCGAAGCGGCACCGCGCCATGCACGCGCCCACCTGAACCTCGGCAACGCGCTGCGCGCCCAGGGACGGCTGCAGGAGGCGGCCGACGCGAACCGTGCCGCGATCGGCGCCGACGCCGGCTATGGGCCCGCCCACTGCAACCTGGGCGTCGTGCTGCTGCACCTCGGCAACGTCGCCGAAGCGCGCAGGCATTTCGAGCGCGCGCTCGAGCTCGCCCCGTTGCCGGCCGCCGCCGTGCATCTCGCGCGCCTCGCGCAGGCGAGCGGCGCGCCGCTGGAAGCGATCGCGCATCTCGAACGCGCGCTCGCGATCGACCCCGCGCCCGCGCTATTGCACGTCGAGCTCGGCCAGCTGCGCCTGCAGGCCGGACGCATGCAACCGGCACGCGACGCCTTCGCCGCCGCGCTCGAGCGCGACCCGCAATGCGCCCCGGCGCTGCTCGCGTGGGGAAGGTTGGAGTTCGGCGCGGGGGAGGCGCGCGCGCTCGAGCTGCTCAAACGCGGCGCGGCCGCCGCGCCGCACGACGCGGAGATGTGGGCGGCCTACCTGATGGCGCTCAACGTGCGCAGCGAGCTTTCCGCCGAGGACATCGCACGCGAGCATTTCCGGTTCGGCGCGGAGTTCCCCACGACGCCCCCCGCGCCACGCCCGGCCGTGCGCACGCCGCGCCGGCCCCTGCGCGTGGGTTACGTGTCGGGCGATTTCCGCGCGAGCCCGGTCGCGTGGTTCATCGCGCCTGTGCTGCAGCATCACGACCGCCAGCGCATCGAGAGCTTCTGCTATTCGAATGCCGAACGCGAGGACGAGGTGACGGCGCGATTGCGTCCGTCTTGCGGGCACTGGCGCCCGATCCACGGGCTCGACGATGCCGCGGTCGAGTCGCTCGTGCGTTCCGACGGCATCGACGTGCTCGTCGACCTCTCCGGGCACAGCGCGTTCAACCGCCTGGGTGTGTTTGCGCGCCGTGCGGCACCGACGCAGGTCACATGGCTGGGCTACCTGAACACGACCGGCCTGCGATCGATGGACTACCGCATCACCGATCGCCATACGGATCCCGAGGGCGCGACCGAGGCGCTGCACACCGAGCGCCTCGCGCGCATGCCGCACAGCCAATGGTGCTGGGTGCCCTTCTACGACGAGCGCGAGCGCGGGGGCGAGAGCGCGCCGGGCGATGCGCCGGTGTTCGCCTCCTTCAACCACACGGGCAAGATCAACGGCGCGACGCTCGACCTGTGGTGCGCGATCCTGCGCGAGCTGCCCGGCGCGACGTTGCGCGTGCACGGCGCGACGCGCGCGGACTTCGTCGCGTCGCTGCTGCGCCGGGTGGAGGAACGCGGCATCGCGCGCGAACGCGTGACGCCGGTGCCGCACCTGCCGATCGACAAGTACTTCGACGCCTTCCGGCACGTCGACATCGCGCTCGACACCTTCCCGTACAACGGCGGCACGACGACCTTCGTCACCTACTGGATGGGCGTGCCGATGGTCGCCCTCGTCGGCGCGCGCGGCATCGCCCGCGGCAGCTACAGCATCGCGAAGAGCGCCGGCTTCGACGAGCTCATCGCGCGCGATGCCGACGAATACCTGCGCGCGAACCTGCGGCTCGCACGCGACGCGAAGTACCGCCGCGCGCTGGCCGCGGCCCTGCGCGCACGCCTCATGGCCTCGCCGCTCGCCGACGCGCGCCGCTTCACCCGCGACCTCGAGACGCTCTACGAGGCGATGGCTTCGGGCTCGCTCTAGAACACTTTGGCGGATTGGGTGGCGCGGCGGAACCAGCCGAGCCCTGCGCTGGTCGCGCCGCGCGGATGGTACTCGCAGCCGATCCAGCCCGCGTAGCCCAGCTCGTCCAGGAGCGCGAAGAGGTACGGGTAGTTCACCTCGCCCGTGTCGGGCTCGTGGCGCTCGGGCACGCCCGCGATCTGCATGTGGCCGACGTTCGCGAGGTACTTGCGGATCTTCACCGCGAGATCGCCCTCGACGATCTGGCAGTGGTAGAGGTCCATCTGCACCTTGAGGTTCGGCGCGCCCACCTCGCTCACCACCGCGTGCGCCTCGTCCTGCCGGTTGAGGAAGAAGCCCGGAATGTCGCGGGTGTTGATCGGCTCGATCACGACGGTGAGGCCGGCGGAGGCCGCCTCGCGCGCGGCGTACGCGAGGTTCTTCACGTAGACCTCGCGATGGCGCGCGCGCTCCTGGCCCGGCGCGATCAGGCCCGCCATCACGTGCACGCAGCGGTTGCCGAGCACGCGCGCGTACTCGAGCGCGGTGGCGACGGAGCGCCTGAATTCGTCCTCGCGGCCGGGCAGCGAGGCGAGGCCGCGCTCGCCCTTCGACCAGTCGCCCGGCGGCGCGTTGAACAGCGCCTGCTCGAGCCCTTCGCCATCGAGCCGCGCGCGCAGCGTGGTGGCCGGATGCTCGTACGGAAAGAGATATTCGACCCCGACGAAGCCGTCGCGCGCCGCGGCGGCGAAGCGCTCGAGGAACGGGTGCTCCTTGTACATCATCGTGAGGTTCGCGGCGAAGCGCGGCATCTTGTCCCCTTTATCGACGGTTCAAGCCGAGGACGCCATACGAGAGGCGCCGGCACCAGTGGATTTTCGCGCGGGCGGCCCTAGTAGCGAGCATCGAAAGCCCGGCGCAGCTCGTCGATCTGCGCGCCCGAAAGCGCTTCGGCCCGGCGTCCGGCGAGCAGCCACAGGTGCGCCGTCTCTTCGAGCTCCTCGAGCACGGCCATCGCCGCGGCCGGCGTCTCGTGCCAGACGTTCGGACCGAGGCGCTCGAGCATCACCGCGCGGATCGGCCGTCCCTGGGCCGCCGATCGCGTGATGCGCTCGGCCACGAGATCGCCCACCTTCGGGTCGCCCGGCCGGTGGTAGGCCACGAGCGGCACGTGCCCGACCTTCATCACGAAGTACGGCGTGATGGGCGGCACGATGTCGTCGGCGCTCCAGGCGCCGGCGAGCGTCAGGGCCACGAGGTGCGTCGAATGGGTGTGGATCACGCAGCGTGCGCAACGATCGGCATCGTAGATGCGCCGGTGCAGCGCGAGCGTCTTGCTCGGCCGGTCGCCCGCGACGTGCGCGCCCGCGGCGTCGACCCGCGCGAGGCGGTCCGGCTCGAGGAAGCCGAGGCACGCATCGGTCGGTGTGATGAGGAACCCGTCGTCGAGGCGCACGCTGATGTTGCCCGCGGTCGCATGGACGTAGCCGCGCTGGAAGAGGCTCGCGCCGACGCGGCACACCTCCGCGCGCAGCCCCTCCTCATCCATGCCGTGCCTCGCCTCCCGTCGTCTCGCGCTCGAGCATCGCGAGCGCCTTGGTGAAGAAGTCCGGCGTGCCGAAGTTGCCCGACTTGAGCGCGAGGTGCACGACGCCTCCCGCGACGGTCGAGAACGCGGAGCACCACGGGATGCCGGGATCGATCTGCGGGCCGATGCGCAGGCGCTCCACGCCGAGAGCGTGCAGCGCGACGCCCGAGGTCTCGCCGCCCGCGATGACGAGGCGACGCACGCCGCCTTCGACCAGGCCGCGGCACACGTCGGCCAGCGTGCGCTCGACAAGGGCGGCGGCGGCCTCCACGCCCAGCCGCGATTGCACCTCGCTCACCGCCTCCGGCACGGCGGTCGTGTAGATGAGGACCGGGCCCTGCGCGAGATGCTCGCGCGCCCAGCCGACCGCGCTCGCCGCCGGATTGCGCCGCTCGGCGAGCACCAGCGGATCGAGCGCGAGCGCCGCCCCGCCCATGCGCACGAACTCGCTCACCTGCCCGCGCGTGGCGGTGGAGCAGCTGCCCGAGACGATCGCCGCGGCCCCGGTGGCCGGCGGCAGCTGCGAGGCGCGCGGCGTGGGCTCGAGCCCGAAGTTGGCCGGCAGCGCGACCGCCACACCCGAGCCGCCGGTCACCAACGGCAGGTCGTGGAACGCGGGGCCGAGGCGCGCGAGGTCCTCGTCGCGCACCACGTCGACGATCGCGAGGCCCACGCCGTCGCGACGCAGGTCGGCGATGCGCCGGCGCACCGCGTCGGGCCCGGCGTCGACGGCCATGTAGTCGATGAGCCCCACCTTGCGCCGCGTCTGCGCCTGCAGCACGCGCACGAGGTTGGGATCGGTCATCGGCGTGAGCGGATGGTTGCGCATGCCCGATTCGCTCAGCAGCACGTCGCCCACGAAAAGGTAACCCTTGAACACGAGCCGCTTGTTCTCGGGGAAGGCCGGCGAGGCGACGGTGAAGTCGGCGCCGAGCGCGTCCATCAGCGCCTCGGTGACCGGCCCGATGTTGCCGCGCGGCGTCGAGTCGAAGGTCGAGCAGTACTTGAAGTAGACCTGCTTCGCGCCCTCGGCGCGCAGCCACTTCAACGCGGCCAGCGACTCGCTCACCGCCTCCTTGGCCGGGCAGGTGCGGGTCTTCAACGCGACCACGACCGCGTCGACCTTCTCGTCGAGCCGGCCGCGCGGCACGCCGATCGTCTGCACGACCCGCATGCCGCCGCGCACGAGGTTGTTCGCGAGGTCGGTCGCGCCGGTCGAGTCGTCGGCGATGCAGCCGAGAAGGATTCCAGTCATTGGCAGGGGCAGGGAGGACCGCTTCGCCGGCACGATCGCTGCTGGATCGCCATCCCGGGCGCTGCCGGCAACGCGCCCGGAACGTGATTATAGGTTGGCACGGCGCCGGCGTCCGCGCGCGTGCTATTTCTGCTTCGGCAGGTCGATGCCGGGAAAGATCTTGATGACCGCCGCGTCGTCCTCGCCGCCGTGGCCCGCGGACGACGCGTGCATGAACATCTGGTGCGCGGTGGCGGCGAGCGGCAGCGGAAATTTCGTCGCGCGCCCGGTATCGAGCACGAGCGCCAGGTCCTTCACGAAGATGTCCACGGCCGACAACGGCGTGTAGTCGGCCGCGAGCACGTGCGCCATGCGGTTCTCGAACATCCAGCTGTTGCCCGCGCTGTGCGTGATCACGTCGTAGACGGCCGCGGGATCCACGCCCTGGCGGATCGCGAGCGCCATCGCCTCGGCGGCCGCGGCGATGTGCACGCCGGCCAGCAGCTGGTTCACGATCTTCACGGTGCTGCCCGGGCCCGCGCGCTCGCCCAGGCGATACACGCGCGCGGCCATCGCGTCGAGCGCCGGCTGGCACTTCGCGTAGGCCTCCGGCCTGCCCGCGGTCATCATGGTGATCTCGCCGCTCGCCGCCTTCGCCGCGCCGCCGGAGATCGGCGCATCGAGGTAGAGCAAGCCGCGGGCGGCAAGCCTTTCCTCGAGCGCGGCGGACCAGGCGGGATCGACGGTCGAGCACATCACGAACACGCTGCCCGGCTTCATCGCCCCGGCCGCGCCGCTCGCACCGAAGAGCACTTCCTCGGTCTGCGCCGCGTTCACCACGACGCAGATCACGACATCGCAAGCAGCCGCGAGCTCGGCGGGCGTGCGGCACCCGGTGCCGCCTTCGGCCACGAACGCGCGCACCGCTTCCTCGCGCGCGTCGCACACGCGAAGCGCGAAGCCCTTGCGACGCAGGGAGCCCGCCATGCCGCGTCCCATGGCACCGAGGCCGATCAGGCCCACGTTCAACGAATTGGCTGGCATGGCGCGATGATAGCGGCTATCGCAGGGCCGACGTGTTGATGACGAACACGAACGGATACTTCGTCGGCCAATAGAGGTACTTGCGCGTGCCCGATTCGGACAGGCCCCACAATCGCCCCGACTCGTCGAAGGTGAGATCCTCGAGACCGGCGGGCATCTCGTAGCTCGCCTTCACCTCGCCGCCGCGGGCGATGCGATAGAGGCGCCCCCAGCGGCCGTTGCTCGCCGAGACCCAGAAGTCGCCGTCCGCCGCGACCGTCGCGCCCTGGCACTCCGGCGGAATGGGAATCGACTCGAGCGCGAGCGTCTCGCTCACGCTGCGGCCGTCGTACTCGTCGAACAGCCGCGGCGACAACCGGTACATGCGGGCCCGGGACGCGTCCTTCGTCCAGGTGCCGATCCAGAGATCGCGACCGTCGAAGGTGGCGAACGAGCCGCGCAGCGCGCCGGCGAGCGCGAACGACTTCATCGCACCCGCGGCCGTGCCCGTGGCCAGAGCCCGCTCGATGTCGATGCGAAAGAGCCGGTGCGTGTCCGCGAGCAGGAGCGTGCCGTCGCGCAGCGACGCGAGGCCGCCCGCGTGGGTGCACTCGCCCTCGGGCAGGTCGAACGCGCCGGCCGCGCGCCCGCTGGCGAGCTCGATGCGGAACACGCGGCACGGCCCGGTGCTCGCGTGCAGATCGGGCGAGGGGTGATAGCTGCTCACGAACAGATAGCGTCCGGCCGATGCGAGGCCCTGGGGAACGAAGCCCGCGTCGAGCCCGGGCGTCCAGATGCGCGGACCGAGCGCGGCGGCGTTGGGGACGTCGTCGGTCGTCGACTCGAGATAGCCGGGCGCCGTGCCCTGCGCCTGCCGCGTGCCGGGCGCCGCGCAACCGCCCAGGAGCGCCAGGCACGACGCGATGAGCGCCGCGCCTCGCGCCGGGCTCACTCCTTCACCGCCCCGGTCATGCCGGAGACGTAGTACTCGACGAAGAAGGAATACATCACCGCGACCGGGAGCGACCCGAGGAGCGCGCCCGCCATCAGCGCGCCCCAGTGGTAAACGTCTCCCTCGACGAGCTCGGTCACCACCCCGACCGGCACGGTCTTCACCTCCGAGGACGAGATGAAGGTGAGCGCGTAGATGAACTCGTTCCACGAGAGCGTGAACGCGAAGATGCCGGCGGAGATGAGCCCGGGCACCGCGAGCGGCAGCACGATCTTCACGAGGATCTGCCAGCGCGTCGCCCCGTCGATGAGGGCGCATTCCTCGAGCTCGAACGGGATCGAGCGGAAATAGCCCATCAGCAGCCAGGTGCAGAACGGGATGAGGAACGTCGGGTACGTGAGGATCAACGCCCAGCGCGTGTCGAAGAGCCCGAGCTTGAAGACGATCGCCGCGAGCGGGATGAAGAGGATCGACGGCGGCACCAGGTAGGCGAGGAAGATGCCGAGGCCGACCTGCTTGGAGCCGCGGAACCGCAGCCGCTCGATCGCGTAGGCGGCGAGGACGCTCGCGGCAAGCGAGGCGAACGTCGAGACCACCGAGACGATCATCGTGTTCACCATCCAGCTCGGATACGGCGTCTCGAAGATGAGGTGATGGAAGTGCTCGAACGTGGGATGGACGACCCAGAAGGGATTGCCCTCGCGCGAGAGCAGCTCCGCGTTCGGCTTGATCGACGTCGTCGCCATCCAGTAGAACGGGAAGAGCAGGACGAACACGAAGATCGCGAGCGGCAGGTAGAGCGTCACGAAACGCCGCATCGGCGTCTCGAGGTAGCTCATCCCCGTGATGTCGTTGATGGTGTCGGTGCCGGGGGGCGCCGCCTTCTCGCTCATCGGTCGGTCGCTCCCTGTTGCCAGGCGCGGCGCTGCAGCCCGAAGTAGCTGAAGAGGATCGCGGCGAGGAGGAACGGCACCATCGCGGTCGCGATCGCGGCGCCCTCCCCGAGCGCGCCGCCCGGAATCGCGCGCTGGAAGGAAAGGGTCGCCATGAGGTGCGTCGCGTTGAGCGGCCCGCCGCGCGTCAGCACGTAGATCAGCTGGAAGTCGGTGAACGTGAAGAGCACCGAGAACGTCATCACGACCGCGATGATCGGCGTGAGCAGCGGCAGCGTCACGAACCGGAAGCGCTGCCACGGCGTCGCCCCGTCGAGGGCCGCCGCCTCGTAGAGCGACGGCGAGATGGTCTGCAGGCCGGCAAGCAGGCAGATCGCCACGAACGGCACGCCGCGCCATATGTTCGCGGCGATGGTGGAGAAACGCGCCATCCACGGATCGCCGAGGAAGTCGATGTAATGGTCGATCAGGTGCGCCTTGGTGAGCGCCCAGCTGATGATCGAGAACTGCGCGTCGTAGAGCCACCAGAACGCGAGCGCCGAGAGCGCGGTCGGCACGATGAACGGAAGCAGCACGATCGCGCGCAGGAAGGACTTGAACGGGAGGTTGCGGTTGAGCAGGAGCGCGAGCCACAGCCCGAGCGCGAACTTGATCACGCTCGCGACCACCGTATAGAAGAGCGTGTTGAAGAGCGCGAGCCGCGTGACCGAGTCGCCCCACAGGAACTGGTAGTTCTCCAGGCCGATGAAATGGCCGGCGCGGCCGACCTTCGCATCGGTGAAGCCGAGCCACGTCCCGAGCCCGAGCGGGTACGTGAGGAAGACGAGCAGCAGCGCCGCGGCGGGCAGCATGAACAGCGCGCCGAGGAAGTTGCGGTTGTTGAGCAGGCGGGTCATGAAAGCGGTTGGGCGGCTCTCACCGCCCAACCGTCCTTACGCTGTCACAGCTTGTAGTACCGTTCCGCGCGCTGCTTCGCGCGTTCCATCGCCTCCTTCGGCGACTTCGCGCCCGACACCGCCTCGGCGACCATGTTCACGATGATGAAGTCCGCCATGCACGCCGCCGACGCGTAGCCCATCGGGCCGTCGTAGCCGTTCGGCAGCATCACCTTCATCGAGTTGCTGTACGGCGCGTTCTTCGGGTCCGATGTCCAGAGCGGGTTCTTCTCGTACGCCTTGAGCGGGTGCGAGACGTACCCGAGAGCGGCCTGCTGCCACGGCTCGTACTGCTCCTTCTCCATCATGAACGCGAGGTAGGCCTTCGCCGCGTTCGGGTACTTGGAGTACTTGAAGAGCATCATCGGGAAGAAGAGGTTGAGCTCTGTGGTGCGGCCCACCGGCCCGATCGGGAAGTTGGCGTGCCCGATGTCCTCGGCCATCGCCTTGAGCTTGGGATCGCTCGACGTCTTCGCCGCGTAGTAGATCGAGATGCCGTTCGCGGTCATGCCGATCTGCCCGTCGAGGAACGCCTTGTTGTTGTTCGGGTCGAGCCAGGAGAGCGTGCCCGGGATGAACGTCTCGTAGAGCTGCTTGCCGTAGTTGAGCGCGGCCTCGGTCTCGGGGCTCGCGATGGTGACGTTGCCCTTCTTGTCCACCATCTTCCCGCCGTGGGACCAGATGAGCCAGTGCGTCCAGACGTTGCCGTCGCCGGTGGCGTTGCCGAGCGCGAAGCCGGGGGGCAATCCCGCCGCCTTGTACGCCTGCGACAGCTTGAGGAACCCGGCGAGATCCTTCGGGAATTCCTCGAAGCCTGCCTTCTTCATCGCGCTGATGCGGTGCACGACGGCATTGCCCGCGCAGCCCATCGGCACGGCGATCCACTTGCCCTTGTCCGTGCAGTAGTCCTTGCAGACGTCGTACCAGCCGCCGTACTTGCCGCCGAGGTAGTTGCAGACGTCGGACACGTCGACGAGCTTCTCGGGATACTGGTGGGCATCCTCGAACGTCGAGATGATGATGTCCGGGCCGCTGCCGACGTTCGCCGCGACGGCGGCCTTCGGACGCACGTCCTCCCAGCCCTCGCTGTCGACGCGCACCTCGACGTTGTACTTCTTCGCGAACGCCTGGCTGTTCTTGAGCCACACGTCCTCGTCGCCCTGCACGAACCGCTTCCAGCGCAGCACGCGCAGCTTGGCGCCCTTCTCCGGCGTCCACTTGCCCTGGGCGAATGCCTCGCCCGGGACGAGCGCGCCGCCCACTCCCAGCGACCCCGCGGCCGCGGCGCCCGCCGTGGTCTTCAGAAAATCACGCCTCGTGAATTTCGACATGGTTGCCCTCCCTCCTCGCTAGTTGGCTCTCAATGACTTGCCGGATGCTGCGTCGAACAGGTGCGTGCGTGCATGGTCGGGCGCGAGGGTGATCGTCTCGCCCGCCCGGAAATCGTGCCGCTCGCGGAAGACCGCGCTCACGTCGGTGTCGCCGACCTTCGCGAAGACCTGCGTATCTGCGCCGGTGGGCTCGACCACCACGACCGAGGCGGGCAAGCCCTGCCCCGAGGCGGCGAGCGTGAGGTGCTCGGGCCGCGCGCCGAAGATGACCTCCTGGCCGTCCTGCGCGGCGACCCCGGCCGGTGCGGGCAGCCGCGCGCCGCCCCTGAGCTCGACCACGCCGCCGGTGCCGTTGCCGCGGTAGCGCCCGGGCATGAAGTTCATCGCGGGCGAGCCGATGAAGCCCGCGACGAAGAGGTTCGCGGGATAGTCGTAGAGATCGAGCGGCTGGCCGCGCTGCTCGACGACGCCATCGCGCATCACGACGATCTGGTCGGCCATCGTCATCGCCTCGATCTGGTCGTGCGTCACGTACACCGAGGTCGTCTTGAGCCGCTGGTGCAGCTCCTTGATCTCGGTGCGCATCGCCACGCGCAGCTTCGCGTCGAGATTCGACAGCGGCTCGTCGAAGAGAAACACCTGCGGATCGCGCACGATCGCGCGCCCCATGGCCACACGCTGGCGCTGCCCGCCCGAGAGCTGGCGCGGATAGCGGTCGAGGAGCTCGTTCAGGCCGAGGATCGCCGCCGCCTTCGCCACGCGCTCGTCGATCTCCGACTTCGGGCGCTTGGCGAGCAGCAGGCTGAACGCCATGTTGTCGCGCACCTTCATGTGGGGATAGAGCGCGTAGTTCTGGAACACCATCGCGATGTCGCGCTCCTTCGGCGGCACGGCGTTCACGACCTTGCCGCCGATGGCGATCTCGCCCGCGGTGATCTCCTCGAGCCCCGCGATCATGCGCAGCAGCGTGGACTTGCCGCAGCCCGAAGGGCCCACCAACACGGCGAACTGGCCGTCGGGGATCTCGATGTCGACCCCGCGGATCACCTGCGTGGTGCCGAACTGCTTGCGGACGTTGCGGATGAGTACGGACGCCATTCAGTTCCCGTCATCCCGGCGGCAGCGGCGCCGGCTCGTTCCTGCCTTCGACCACGACATAGGTGGGCCTCCCGGTGCGCGCCCAGTCGACGAGGTTCCTGGCCGCCTTGGTGCGCAACTCGCGCTCGGCCGGGGCCGAATAGAAAGCCGCGTGGGGCGAGAGCATAACCCGGGGATGCCGGACCACGGGATGATCCGCCTCAGGAGGCTCCTTGGGAAGCACGTCGAGCGCCGCCCCCTCGAGGTGTCCCGCATCGAGCGCGGCGAGCAGCGCGTCGACGTCGACGACCGCGCCGCGAGCCGTGTTCACCACCCACGAGCCGCGCTTCATCGCCGCGAACGCCGCCGCATTCGCGATGCCGCGCGTCTCGGCGCTGAGCGGCACGTGCAGCGAGAGCACGTCGCACTGCGCGAAGAGCTCCTCGCGCGTGACCCGCTTCACGTACGGCGGGAATTCGGACGCCGCGATGTACGGGTCGCAGGCCACGATCGCGCCGAACGCGTGCTGCGACAGTTGCGCCATGCGCTTGCCGATGCGGCCGAGCCCGAGAATGCCGAGCGTGAGCTGGTTCGGGCGGCGCAGCGGGCCGGTCGAGGTGTAGTGCCAGTTTCCCGCCTTCACGTCGCGATCGAATCCGGCAAGGTGGCGCACGAGTCCCAGCGCCATCGCGAGCGCGTGGGTCGCGACCTCGCCCACGCCATAGTCGGGCGAGTTGGCGACCCACACGCCGAAGCGGCGCGCGTCCTCGAGGTTCACCGTGTCGAAGCCCGCGCCCATGCGGCTCACCACCCGGATCTCGGGGCGCGCCGTGAACACCTTCGCGTTCACCGGGACGTATTGCGCCAGGATGCCGCTGCAACCCTCGGCCGCCTCGATGAGATCGTCCTCGGTGCGGCACTGCGCCACGCGCGCCTCGATGCCGGCGTCGCGATAGATGCCGAGCTCGAGATCGATGTCGGGAAAGTCGTAGTCGGTGATGAGGACGCGCATCCGGAGTCTCCCTCCCCTTGGGGGAGGGCTGGAGAGGGGTCAATGATTATCCCTAGGCACGGCGCTTCCGCTCTTGCCCACGAGGAAATCGAGGTCGGCGCCCTCGCTCGCCTGGTTCACGTGCTCGACGTAGAGCTTCCAGTAGCCGCGCGCGAGATGCGGCTTCGGCTTCTTCCACGCGTTGCGCCGGCGCTCGAGCTCCGCGGCATCCACGAGGAGCTCCAGGCGCCGTGCCTCGACGTCGAGCTCGATGAGGTCGCCCTCCTTCACCAGCGCGAGCGGGCCGCCGGCCGCGGACTCGGGACAGACGTGCAGCACCACCGTGCCGTACGCGGTGCCGCTCATGCGCGCGTCCGAGATGCGCACCATGTCGGTGATGCCGCGCTTGAGGATCTTGGCCGGCAGCGCCATGTTGCCGACCTCGGCCATGCCCGGATAGCCCTTCGGCCCGCAGTTCTTGAGCACCATCACGCAGTTCTCGTCGATGTCGAGGCCCGGGTCCTCGATCCGGCGATGGAACTCGTCGATGTCCTCGAACACGACCGCGCGGCCCTTGTGCTTCATGAGCTTCGGCGTCGCCGCCGAGGGCTTGATGATCGCGCCGTCGGGGCAGAGGTTGCCGCGCAGCACGGCGATGCCGGTGTCGCGCTTGAACGGCTGCCTGAACGGCATGATCACCTTCGGATTGTCGTTGCGCGCGTCCTTGTTGTTCTCCCAGATCGAGTGGCCGTTCGCGGTGAGCGCGTCCTTGTGCAGCAGCCCGTTCTCGCCCAGCTCGCGGATCACCACCGGCAGGCCGCCCGCGTAGCAGAAGTCCTCCATCAGGTACTCGCCGTTGGGCATCAGGTTCACGAGCGTGTGCACGCCGCGCCCCAGGTGGTCCCAATCCTCGAGGTCGAGCTTCACGCCGATGCGCCGCGCGATCGCGATGAGGTGGATCACCGCGTTGGTCGAGCCGCCGATCGCCGCGTTCACCCGGATCGCGTTCTCGAACGCCGCGCGCGTGAGGATCTTCGAGAGCGTGAGGTCCTCCTTCACCATCCCGACGATGCGCCGCCCGGCCATGCGCGCGATCACGTTGCGGCGCGCGTCGACCGCCGGGAACGCGGCGTTGCCGGGCAGCCCGAGGCCGAGCGCCTCGACCATCGAGGCCATCGTCGAGGCCGTGCCCATGGTCATGCAGTGGCCGTGGGAGCGATGCATGCAGCTCTCGGCCTCGTGGAATTCTTCCTGCGTGATCTCGCCCGCGCGCAGCTGCTCGGAAAGCGACCAGGTGTTCGTGCCCGAGCCGATGCGCTGCCCGCGATACCAGCCCGAGAGCATCGGGCCGCCGGACACGCCGATGGTCGGCAGGTCCACGCTCGAGGCGCCCATCACGAGCGACGGCGTGGTCTTGTCGCAGCCCATGAGCAGCACGACGCCGTCGACCGGATTGCCGCGGATCGACTCCTCGACGTCCATGCTCGCGAGGTTGCGATAGAGCATCGCGGTGGGCCGCAGCAACGTCTCCCCGAGCGACATCACCGGGAACTCGAGCGGGAAGCCGCCCGCCTCCGTCACGCCGAGCTTCACCTGCTCGGCGAGCGTGCGGAAGTGGCTGTTGCAGGGCGTGAGCTCGGAATAGGTGTTGCAGATGCCGATGACCGGGCGCCCGTCGAACTGGTCCTGGGGGATGCCGCGGTTCTTCACCCACGAACGGTAGATGAAGCCCATCTTGCCCTCGCGCCCGAACCACTGGGCGCTGCGGCGCTTGCGCGAAGCCATGCTGGGGGGAGTCCTCCTCGACGGGCAAGAGGTTACGGGCAAGCGCGCCGGATGGTCAAGTGGTCAGGCCAGTTTTGGGGGAAAATAGGACGCACCCCAATTTACCGAGAACCAACAATGAACCAGCTCGACATGAAGGGCCGCGGCGCCGTGATCACCGGGGGTGCGGCCGGCATCGGGTTCGCGATCGCGCAGCGCCTCGCCCACTCCGGCGCGCAGGTGACCCTGTGGGACCGCGATGCGAAGGCGCTCGCCGAGGCGTCGAAGGCGGTCGCGGGCGGCGTTCACGTCTGCGCCGTGGACGTGACCGACGAGCACCAGGTGCGCAAGGCGCTCGACGAGACGCTCGCCCGCACGAAGCGCGTCGATGCCCTCGTTTGCAGCGCGGGAATCACCGGCCCGAACACGACGGTGTGGGAATACCCGACCGAGGCGTGGAAGCAGGTGCTCGACATCAACCTCACGGGCGTCTTTCTCTGCAACAAGGTGGTCGTGCCGCACATGCAGAAGAACGACTACGGGCGCATCGTGAACATCGCCTCCATCGCCGGCAAGGAAGGCAACCCCAACGCCTCGGCGTACAGCGCGTCGAAGGCCGGCGTCATCTCGCTCACCAAGTCGCTCGGCAAGGAGCTCGCGAAGACCGGCATCCGCGTGAACTGCGTGACGCCCGCGGCGGTGAAGACGGGCATGTTCGCGCAGATGACGCAGGGCCACATCGACTTCATGCTCTCGAAGATTCCCATGGGACGCTTCGGCCTCGTGGAGGAGATCGCGTCGATGGTCGCGTGGCTGTGCACCGAAGATTGTTCCTTCTCCACCGGCGCGGTATTCGATCTCTCGGGAGGCCGCGCGGTGTACTGAGCACGCGCCGAAAGGGCGCTTGCGCCCTCGCATTTTCGGAGTAGAGTCGGAAGCACGCCCCCGCTCGCCCCTTCGTTCGCGTTTCCTCATTTCCCGAGGAGGAATGTCGATGAAGATCTCCGTTTCCCTGGCGGTCAACGGCAAGCCCGTGTCCGCCGAAATCGAGGCGCGCACGCTGCTCGTGGAATTCTTACGCGAGCACCTGCAGCTCACCGGGGCGCACGTCGGTTGCGACACGGCGCAATGCGGCGCGTGCACCGTGCTCCTCGACGGCAAGGCGGTGAAGAGCTGCAACGTGCTCGCCGTGCAGGCGCAGGACGCGACCATTACCACCATCGAGGGACTGTCGCCGGACGGCGCGCTGCATCCGATGCAGGCCGCGTTCCGCAAGCATCACGGCCTGCAATGCGGCTTCTGCACGCCCGGCATGGTGCTCTCCGCGGTCGGGCTGGCCGCCGAGACCCGGGACCCGAGCGAGGCGCAGATCCGCGAGGCGCTCGACGGTAACTTTTGCCGTTGCACCGGCTACCACAACATCGTCAAGGCGGTGAAGGAAGGCCTTGCCGAGATGGCGGGATAGGAGGCGACCATGAGCGAGACGATCGTTCGCGAAGCGCCCCGTGCGCCGGCCGCCGCGCCCGCGGCGAAACCCACGGGCCCGATCGGCGCGCGCATCGAGCGCAAGGAAGACGGACGCTTCCTGTCGGGCACCGGCCAGTACACCGACGACGTCGTGCTGCCGCACCAGACCTACGCCTGGTTCGTGCGCTCGCCCCATGCGCACGCGCGCATCCAGGCGATCCACACGGATCGCGCGCGCCAATTGCCCGGCGTGATCGCGATCTACACCGGCGCCGACCTGCCCGAGACCGTGGGCGGCCTGCCGTGCGGCTGGCTCATCACCGGCGCCGACGGCGAGCCGATGAAGGAGCCGAAGCATCCGATCCTCGCGCAGGGCAAGGTGCGCTACGTGGGCGATCCGGTCGCCATCGTGATCGCGGAGCGGCGCGCGCAGGCGCGCGACGCCGCCGAGCAGATCGAGGTCGACTACGAGCCGCTGCCGGCGGTGGTCGACGTGCGCGACGCGTCGAAGCCCGGGGCGCCCTCGATCCACGACGAGGCCCCGGACAACCGCTGCTACACCTGGGCGCTCGGTGACAAGGCGGCCGTCGAGTCGGCGTTCGCGAGCGCCGCGCACGTCACCCGCCTCGAGTTCGTGAACAACCGCCTGGTGCCGAACGCGATCGAGCCGCGCGCGTGCAATGCCGCGTATTCGCGCGCCGACGAGTCGTACACCTTGTACGTGGCGAACCAGAACCCGCACGTCGAGCGCCTGCTCATGACCGCGTTCGTGCTCGGGCTGCCCGAGCACAAGGTGCGCGTCATCGCGCCCGACGTCGGCGGCGGCTTCGGCTCGAAGATCTTCCTCTACGCCGAGGAGACGGTCTGCGTGTGGGCGTCGAAGCGCGTGGGCCGCCCGATCAAGTGGACGGCCGAGCGCAGCGAGTCGTTCCTGGCCGACGCGCACGGCCGCGACCACTTCACGCACGCCGAGCTCGCACTCGACAAGGACGGCAAGTTCCTCGCGATGCGCGTGAAGACCCAGGCGGCGATGGGCGCGTACCTGTCGACCTTCGCCTCGTGCGTGCCGACCATCCTCTACGCGACGCTGCTCGCGGGCCAGTACACCACCCCCGCGATCCACTGCGAGGTGACGGCGGTCTTCACCAACACCGCACCCGTCGATGCCTATCGCGGCGCCGGCCGGCCGGAGGCGACCTACGTGGTCGAACGCCTCGTGGCCACCGCCGCGACCGAGATGGGCATCGCCCAGGACGAAATCCGGCGACGAAACTTCATCCGCAAGTTTCCGTACGCAACCCCCGTCGCCCTGACGTACGACACGGGCGACTACGACGCGTGCCTCGATGGCGCCATGCGGCTTGCGGACGTCGCCGGATTTCCCCAACGCCGCTCGGAAGCGTTGAAGCGCGGCAAGCTGCGCGGCCTCGGCTACTCCTCGTACATCGAGGCGTGCGGGCTCGCGCCCTCGAACATCGCCGGCTCGCTCGGCGCGCGCGCCGGTCTCTTCGAGGCCGGCGAGGTGCGCGTGCACCCAACGGGCAAGGTAACGGTCTTCACCGGCTCGCACAGCCATGGCCAGGGCCACGAGACGACCTTCGCGCAGGTGGTCGCCGGCCGCCTCGGCATTCCGGTCGAGGACGTCGACATCGTGCACGGCGACACCGGCCGCATCCCGTTCGGCATGGGCACCTACGGCTCGCGCTCGATCGCCGTGGGCGGCACCGCGATCGTGAAGGCGCTCGACAAGGTGATCGCGAAGGGACGCAGGATCGCGGCGCACCTGATGGAGGTGAGCGACGCCGACGTCGAGTTCCGCGACGGCAAGTTCGTCGTGCGCGGCACGGACAAGGAAGTCGCGTTCGCGCAGGTCGCGTTGAGCGCGTACGTGCCGCACAACTATCCGCTCGACAAGCTCGAGCCCGGGCTCGACGAGACCGCGTTCTACGATCCCACCAACTTCACCTTCCCCGCCGGCACGCACATCTGCGAGGTGGAGGTCGATCCCGAGACCGGCGAGACGCGCATCGTCGCGTTCACCGCGTGCGACGACTTCGGCAACGTGGTGAACCCGATGATCGTCGAGGGCCAGGTGCACGGCGGGCTCGCGCAGGGCATCGGGCAGGCGCTGCTCGAGCGCTGCGTGTACGACCGCGACTCGGGCCAGCTCCTCACCGGCTCGTACATGGACTACGCGATGCCGCGCGCCGTGGACCTGCCGTCGTTCCAGGTGGACACGCGCGTCACGCCGTGCACGCACAACCCGCTCGGCGTGAAGGGCTGCGGCGAGGCCGGCGCCATCGGCGCGCCCGCCGCGGTGATCAACGCGGTGTGCGATGCGCTCGGCGTGAGCGACATCGCGATGCCCGCGACCCCGGAGCGCGTGTGGCGCGCGCTGGGCGCGAAGAACAGCGGGAGGTGACCATGCAACGATTCGGCTATTACGATCCGACGTCGGTCGCGAAGGCGGTCGGCATCCTCGACGACAAGGCCGAAGGCCGCTACCTCGCCGGCGGGCAGTCGCTGCTCGGCGCGATGAAGCTGCGGCTCGCCGCCCCCAGCGATCTCGTGGATCTCGCGAACGTGCCGGACCTGAAGGGCATCAAGGTGGAGGGCAACGGCACGGCGATCACCATCGGCGCGATGACGACCCATGCGCAGGTCGCCGCTTCCCTCGAGATCGCCGCGCGCATTCCGGCGCTCGCCACGCTCGCGGGCGGCATCGGCGATCGCCAGGTGCGCAACCGCGGCACGCTCGGCGGCTCGCTCGCGAACAACGATCCCGCGGCCGACTATCCGGCTGCCGTGCTCGCGCTCGGGGCGACGGTTAACACCGACCAGCGCGAGATCGCCGCCGACGCGTTCTTCAGGGGACTGTTCGAGACCGCGTTGAAGCCGGGAGAGCTCATCGTCTCGGTGACCTTCCCCGTGCCGAAGAAGGCGGCGTACGCCAAGTTCCGCAATCCGGCGTCGCGCTTCGCGATCGTCGGCGTCTTCGCGGCGCTCACGCCGCACGGCGCGCGGGTCGCGGTCACCGGCGCCGGCGCACGCGGCGTATACCGCGTGAAGTCGATGGAGCAGGCGCTCGAGCGGCAATGGTCCGCCGAAGCGCTGCGCGGCATCGCGATCCCCGCGGCCGAACTGCAGTCCGACCTGCACGCGAGCGCCGAGTACCGGGCGCATCTGGTGGGAGTGCTCGCCACGCGCGCGGTCGCCGCGGCCTGAGGGCGCGATCGTGACAGCGGCCTCCGTTCCGGTCGCGCCGCGGAAGGAGGCCGGGACGGTCGCCGACATCGAGGCGGCCCAGGCGCTGCTCGCCCGCGCCGACTACGTCGCGGACCGGCGCCTCGCCACGGCGGTCTTCCTCGCGCTCGAGCTCGGCCGTCCCCTCTTCCTCGAGGGCGAGGCCGGCGTCGGCAAGACCGAGGTCGCGAAGGCGCTGGCCTGCGCGCTCGGGCGCCGGCTCATCCGCCTGCAATGCTACGAAGGCCTCGACATCGCCGGCGCGGTCTACGAATGGAACGTGCAGCGCCAGATCATGGCGATCCGGCTCGCCGAGGCGACGCGCACTGCCGACCGCCCGGCGCTCGAGGCGAGCCTCTTCGGTCCCGAATACCTCGTGAAGCGACCGATCCTGCAGGCGCTCGAGGGCGATGCGGCCGGCGCGCCGGTGCTGCTCGTCGACGAGCTCGATCGCGCCGACGAGCCGTTCGAGGCGTACCTGCTCGAGGTGCTCTCCGACTTCCAGGTGACGATTCCCGAGCTGGGGCCCATCCGCGCGGCGCAACCGCCGATCGTCGTCGTCACGTCGAACCGCACGCGCGAGATCCACGACGCCATCAAGCGCCGCTGCCTCTACCACTGGGTGGACTATCCGGACGCCGCGCGCGAGCTCGAGATCGTGCGCCGCAAGGCGCCGGGCGCGGCCGAGGCGCTCACGCGCGAGGTGGTCGCGTTCGTGCAGCACCTGCGCACGATGGACCTGTACAAGGCGCCGGGCGTGGCCGAGACGCTCGACTGGACGCGCGCGCTCGCGTTGCTCGACGTGGCGAGCCTCGATCCGCAGAACGTCGGCGACACGCTGGGCACGCTCCTCAAGTACCAGGACGATCTCGCGCGCCTGCCGCGCGAGGCGATCGCCGCGACCCTCGGGGAGGTCCGCGCGCGCATGCCCGCATGAACGCGCCCGCCCCCGGACGGCTCGCCGCGAACGTGATGCACTTCGCGCGCCTGCTGCGCGGCTGCGGGATTCCCATCGGCACCGACAAGGTGATGGACGCGGTGCGCGTGCTGCCGCGCTCGGGGCTTGCGCGTCGCGACGACTGGCGCGCGACGCTCGCCGCGCTCTTCCTCACGCGCCACGAGCAGCAGGCGGTCTTCGACGAGGCGTTCGACCGCTTCTGGCGCGTGCCGCGAGACGATGCGAACGCGGACTCGCTGCCGAAGGCGCGCGGACGAATGCCGCGAGCCGCCACCGGCGGTCGCCTCGCCGACGCGCTCCGTGGATCGCGCGGCCCGCACGACCGCGCGGCGAGCGAACACCCGGAGGTGCACGTCGATGCGACGCTCACGGTTTCCTCCGAGGAGCGCCTGCGCCGACTGGACTTCGAGCGCATGAGCGCGGCGGAATGGGCCGAGGCGCGGCGGCTGGTCGCGCGGCTCACGCTGCCGATGCCGCACGTGCGCACGCGCCGTCATGCGCGCTGTACGCGCGGAACGATGGTCGATGGCGCGGCCACGCTGCGGCGCATGGCGCGCGACGCAGGCGACATCACGATGCTCGTGCGCCGCGAGCGCGTGCGCCGTCCGCCACCGCTCGTCGTGCTCTGCGATGTGTCCGGATCGATGCATCGCTACACGCGCATGTTCCTGCACTTCCTGCACGCGCTCACCCGCGATCGCCGGCGGGTCACGACGTTCCTCTTCGGCACGCGGCTCACCAACGTCACGCGTCCCCTGCGCGACCGCGACGTGGACGAGGCGCTCGCGCGCGTGGCCGCGGCCGTGCCGGACTGGGCCGGCGGCACGCGCATCGGCCCCTGCCTCGCCGAGTTCAACCGGCGGTGGGCGCGGCGCGTGCTCGGCCAGAACGCCGCGGTGCTGCTGCTCACCGACGGCCTCGAGCGCGACGACGTCGAGGCGCTGGGCGGGCAGATGCGCGCGCTGCGCCGTGCAGCCCATCGCGTGGTGTGGTTGAATCCGCTGCTGCGCTTCACGGGGTTCGAGCCGCTGGCGGCGGGCATCGCGGCGATGCGCCCGCACGTCGACGCTTTCCTGCCGCTGCACAACATCGAGACGCTGCGCGACCTCGCGGCCGCGCTCGGGGACCGCCAATGGAACTGAAGGGCGAACGCCTGCTCGCCGTCGATCGCGACACCGCGTGGCAGGCGCTGAACGATCCGGACCGCCTGCGCGCGGCGATCCCCGGCTGCGAGTCGATCGAGCCGATCGGGGACAACGCCTATCGCGTCGTCGTGAATGCGTCGCTCGGGCCCGTGCGCGCGAAGTTCGGCGGCAAGCTCACGGTCGAGGACGTCGTGAAGCCCGAGCGCTACCGCCTGCGCTTCGACGGCGACGCAGGCGCGGCCGGCTTCGTGCGCGGCGCAGCCGACGTCGCGCTGCAGGACGCCGAGGGCGGCACGCGCGTGGCGTACGGCGTGAACGCGCAGGTGGGCGGGCGCCTCGCGCAGGTCGGCAACCGCCTCATCGACGGCGCCGCGCTCAAGCTCGCCGATGATTTCTTCGCCGCGTTCGCGGCGCAGCTCGCGCCGGCTGCCGCGCATGCGCCCTCCGCGCTCGAGGAGATCGAGTCGAGCGTCGTGTTGCACGACCCGCGCACCTGGAACTGGATCGGGTGGACCGTGGCCCTGCTCGTGGTCGTCGCGCTCGCGCTGCTGCTCTGGAGATGAGGCGCGGTCCCGGCCGCGCATCGCGATCGTGGAGCTGATTCCCGGCAGCCTCACGCTCGCGCAGCTGCATGCGTTCGAACGCGCGCACCTGCCGGTCGCCCTCGAGGCGGCGAGCCGTGCGCGGCTGGCCGCGGGGGCGCGCGCGGTCGAGCGCATCGTGGCCGCCGGCGAGCCCGCCTACGGCATCAACACCGGCTTCGGCCAGCTCGCGCGCGAGCACATCGCCGCCGACCAGCTCGAGCTGCTGCAGACGAATCTCGTGCTTTCGCACAGCGTCGGCGTGGGACCGCTGCTCGACGATGGCATCGTGCGGCTGGTGATGCTGCTCAAGGTGGCCAGCCTCGCGCGCGGATACTCGGGAGTGCGCCCGGAGCTCGTCGATGGGCTGCTCGCGCTGCTGAATGCCGAGGTGTACCCGCGCATCCCGGCGAAGGGATCGGTCGGCGCCTCGGGCGATCTCGCGCCGCT
>CAYOGL010000031.1:0-53061 GCA_964403515.1 uncultured Burkholderiales bacterium
GCAACGGCTTCGAGCACGTGGAGATGCAATTCCTCTCCGACGTCTACCTGCGCTGCCCCGATTGCGACGGCTCGCGCTACCGTCCCGAGGTGCTCGAGGTGAAGATCGACGGCCGCAACATCGCCGACGTGCTCGAGATGACGGTCGAGCAGGCGGTGCAGTCCTTCCCCGAGGATTCGGAGATCGTGCGGCGGCTGCAGCCGCTCGTGGACGTCGGCCTCGACTACCTGCGCCTCGGCCAGCCCGTGCCGACGCTCTCCGGCGGCGAGGCCCAGCGCCTCAAGCTCGCGGGCCATCTCGCCGAGGCCTCGGGACGCTCCATCGCGGCGCTCCCGCGGCGGCCGCGCGGCGGCGGTTCGACCGCGCAGACGCGGCTCTTCCTCTTCGACGAGCCGACGACGGGACTGCACTTCGACGACGTGTCGAAGCTGCTCAAGTCCTTCCGCAAGCTCATCGCCGCCGGCAACTCGATCGTCGTGATCGAGCACAACCTCGACGTGATCCGCGCCTGCGACTGGATCGTCGACCTCGGCCCCGAGGGCGGCGCGGCGGGCGGCGAGATCGTCGCGGCCGGCACGCCGGAGGCGATCATGCAGAACGCCCGCTCGCACACGGGCCGCGCTCTCGTCGATTACGAGAAAGCGCTCGCACCGTCAGGCAATGATCTGCGTTCATCCGTGTTCATCCGTGGTTCCCAGCAAGTGCGTGAAGCGCAGCCGGAGTCGACCCTGACGCCCACCCTCTCCCAAGCCCGAGGGCGAGCGTCCGTCTTCCAGGCAGGAAGCACCAAATCCATCTGCGTGAGGCACGCGCGCGAGCACAACCTCAAGGGCATCGACGTCGAGATCCCGCGCGAGAAGTTCACCGTCGTGACCGGCGTCTCGGGCTCCGGGAAGTCGACCCTCGCCTTCGACATCCTCTTCGCCGAAGGCCAGCGCCGCTACCTGGAATCGCTCAACGCCTACGCGCGCCAGTTCGTGCAGCCGGCGTCGAAGCCCGACGTCGACGCGATCTTCGGGATTCCGCCCACCGTGGCGATCGAGCAGCGCACGAGCCGCGGCGGGTCGAAGAGCACGGTGGCGACGCAGACGGAGATCCATCATTTTCTGCGCCTCATGTTCGTGAAGCTCGGGACGCAATACTGCCCCGACTGCGACGTGCCGATCGAGCCGCAGAGCGTCGAGGCGATCGTCGCGCGCCTGATGCGCGAGCAACGCGGCAAGCGCATCGCGATCCTCGCCCCGCTCGTGACGAACCGGAAGGGCTTCTACACCGACCTCGCCAAGTGGGCACTCGCGAAGGCCGTGTCGCACCTGCGCGTCGACGGCGAGTACCTGCCGACGAAGGGCTGGCCGCGCCTCGACCGCTTCCGCGAGCACACCATCGAGCTGCCGGTCGCCGAAGTGGACGTGAGGCCCGAGAACGAGAAGGTTCTGCGCGCCGCGGTCGATGCCGCGCTCGAGCTGGGCAAGGGCGTCTTGCACGCGTGTTGCGGCGGCTGGGGCGATCGCGAAACGCAGATCTACTCGGTCAAGCGCGCGTGCCCGTCGTGCGGCCGCAGCTTCCCCGAGCTCGATCCGCGCCTCTTCTCCTACAACTCGAAGCACGGCTGGTGCCCGGCGTGCTACGGCACGGGTCTCGAGATCGACGCGGTCGAGTGGGACGAGGAGCGCTCGCGCACCGGCACCGAGGACCACGTGCTCGACTCGTGGGTCGAATGGCTCGAGCTCGAGGAGGCGTGCCCGGAATGCGAGGGCAAGCGCCTGAACAAGGAGGCGCTCGCCGTGCGCTTCCGCGGCCAGTCGATCGCCGACATGAGCGCGCAACCGATCGCGCACGCGCACCGGTTCTTCGCCAAGCTCGCGCTCGCCGGCCGCGAGCTGGAGATCGCGCGCGACATCCTGGCGGAGCTCGCCGCGCGCCTCGGCTTCCTCGAGCAGGTGGGCCTCGGCTACCTCTCGCTCGATCGCGCCGCGCCCACGCTCTCCGGCGGCGAGGCGCAGCGCATCCGGCTCGCGGCCCAGCTCGGCTCGAACCTGCGCGGCGTCTGCTACATCCTCGACGAGCCGACGATCGGCCTGCATCCGCGCGACAACCGCATCCTGCTCGACACGCTGGCGCGCCTGAACGCGAAGGGCAACACCCTCGTCGTGGTCGAGCACGACGAGGAGACGATAAGGCAGGCCGAGCACGTGATCGACCTCGGCCCGGGCGCCGGCCGCCTCGGCGGCAAGATCGTCGCGCAGGGCACCGCGAGCGAGCTCGAGGCGCATGCCGACTCGCTCACCGGCCGCTTCCTTCGCGAGCCGCTGCGCCATCCGCTGCAACCGCGGCGCGCGATCGAGAAAGCCATGCCTGCCGTCGAGGTGATCGGCGCGCGCCTGCACAACCTGAAGAACGTCGACGTGCGCTTCCCGCTCGGACGGCTGGCGGTGGTCACCGGCGTGTCGGGATCGGGCAAGTCGACGCTCGCGCGCGATGTGCTGCACGACAACCTGTGCAAGCTCGTGTCGATCGAGCGCAAGGGCAAGGGCAAGGCCGACCTCCTCCCTGACGCTCCCCCAAGGGGGAGGGAAAAGGCGGCTCGCTCCCCCTTGGGGGAGGGCGGGGGAGGGGGTCTCATCGGCTGCAAGTCGATCAAAGGCTGGGAGAGCGTCTCGCGCGTGCTCGAGGTCGACCAGACGCCGATCGGCAAGACGCCGCGCTCGTGCCCGGCGACCTACGTCGGCTTCTTCGACAACATCCGCCGCCTCTTCGCCGACACGCAGGAAGCGCGCATCCGCGGCTATACCGCGAGCCGCTTCTCGTTCAACACGGCGGGCGGGCGCTGCGACGCGTGCGAAGGCCAGGGCGTGAAGACGATCGAGATGAGCTTCCTGCCCGACGTGAAGGTGGCGTGCGAGGCCTGCAACGGCGCGCGCTTCAACCCCGAGACGCTCGCGGTGAAGCTGCGCGGCAAGAGCATCGGCGACGTGCTCGCGATGAGCGTCGACGAGGCGCTCGACTTCTTCGAGCACCATCCCCCGATCCGCCATTGCCTCACGCTCCTGCAGGATGTCGGCCTCGGCTACCTCACGCTCGGCCAGCAGAGCCCCACGCTCTCGGGCGGCGAGGCACAGCGCATCAAGCTCGTCACCGAGCTCGCGAAGGTGCGACGGACGCCCTCCCCGGCCCTCCCCCAAGGGGGAGGCAGAACCACGCGTGCCTCCGTGCCGCAGCACACGCTCTACGTCCTCGACGAGCCGACCGTGGGCCTGCACATGGCCGACGTGGAGAAGCTCATCCGCGTGCTGCACCGGCTCGTGGACGCGGGCAACAGCGTGGTCCTCATCGAGCACAACCTCGACGTGATCGCCGAGGCCGACTGGATCGTGGACCTCGGACCCGAGGGCGGCGATGCCGGCGGAAACGTGGTGCTCGCGGCACCGCCCGAGGCTTTCCTCGAGCGCGGCGCGAAGACGCACACGGCGAAGGCGTTGCGGGAGTTCATGGCGGGACATGCGCGCTGAGGGTCGCATTGCGGGACATCGCCCGCCTTCATGAAATCGAGGTCACAAAACCGCGCCGTTCACTCCCCCTGTCGGGCCACCGGTCGGCACGCCGGGGGAAACTTCCGGGGCGTTCAATGCATCGTGGAGAGCGTCGAAATCCGCTCTCGTCGTTCGACTCTCCGATATCGGGCTCGCCCGGGCCCCCATGGTGATTGGAGCCGGAAATGGCGAAGGTATGGGCAGCACTGTCGGGATGGCGCGACGCGGGAACCGCGCTCGCGCCCTACGTCGTGCTGGCGGTGTTCGTGCCGGGGGGGTTGGCGATTGCGCCGCTACTCTACTGGCGCAACCGCCGGCGATCCTGAGCGGAACGGTCGCCGGCTCGAAGCCTGCCTCCGACGGCGCCACGAGGCGCCGCGGGCTAGAATCGGGCACATGGCTTTCCGCGCCCTTCGCCCCATCCTGGCGGCCCTCGCGCTCCTCGCGGTCGCGACCGCCGCCCCCGCGGCCGAAAAGGTCTTCCGCTACGCCTTCGAGGTGGCGGAAACGAGCTTCGACCCGCAGAAGATCAACGACGTCTACTCGAACATCCTGAACCAGGGCATCTTCGACCCGCCGCTCACCTACGACTACCTCGCGCGGCCGCTGAAGCTGCGGACCAACACCGCGACCGCGCTGCCCGAGCTGAGCGCCGACGGCCGCACGTACACGGTGCACATCCGGCCCGGCATCTATTTCGCGGACGACCCGGTATTCGGCGGCAGGAAGCGCGAGCTCGTCGCCGCCGACTACGTCTACGCGATCAAGCGCGTGATCGACCCGGCCGTGCGCGCCTCGCAGGTCGGCGAGATCGAGCCGTACGTCGTGGGCGCCGAGGAAGCGGCGAACGCGGCGAGAAAGAGCGGCAAGTTCGACTACGACGCCCCGATCGCGGGCCTGCGCGTCGTCGACCGCTACACGTTCCAGGTCGAGATCAAGCAGCGCATGTTCGTCTTCCTCTACAGCTTCGGCGACTGCCGCATCATGTGCGCGGTCGCGCGCGAGGTGGCCGAGCATTACGGCGACGATCTCGGCTCGCACCCGGTCGGCACGGGCCCGTGGCAGCTCGCGTTCTGGAAGCGCTCCTCGAAGCTCGTCTTCGAGCGCAATCCCGCCTACCGCGAGGAGCACTGGGACGCGCAGCCGAACGCCGACGACGCGCGCGGCCAGGCGATCAAGGCGCGCCTCGAGGGCAAGCGCATCCCGATCATCGACCGCGTCGAGGTCTCGATCGTCGAGGAGGTGCAGCCGCGCTGGCTCTCGTTCCTGAACGGGGAGATGGACCTCCTCTTCGGCCTGCCCGCGGAGTTCTCGAACCAGGCGATCCCGAACAACAACCTCGCGCCCAATCTCGCCAGGCGCGGCATCCGGATGGAGCAGCAGCCGGCGCTCGACCTCACCTACGCGTTCTTCAACATGGACGACCCGGTCGTGGGCGGCTACACGCCGGAGAAGGTGGCGCTGCGCCGCGCGATCTCGCTCGCGTACAAGATCGAGGACGAGATCTCGATCCTGCGCAAGGGCCAGGCGATCCCGGCCGATACGCCGTACAGCCCGGGCGTGGCCGGCTACGACCCGGACTTCCACACCTCCGCCAACGAGTACAACCTCGCGAAGGCGAAGGCGCTGCTGGACCTGTTCGGCTACGTCGACCGCGACGGCGACGGCTACCGCGAGATGCCCGACGGCTCGCCGCTCGTGGTGCACATGAACTCGACGCCGGACGTCACCGGGCAGCAGTTCGACGAGCTGTGGAAGCGCAGCTTCGACGACATCGGCGTGCGCCTCGAGATCGTGAAGGGCAAGTGGCCCGACATCCTGAAGGCCGCGCGCATGGGCAAGGTGCAGTTCTGGCAGCTCGGCGGCACCGCCTCGGAGCCGGACGCGGACACGTGGCTGTCCTCGCTCTACAGCAAGAACACCGAGGGCAACATGGCGCGCTTCCACCTCGCCGCCTACGACCGCCTCTACGAGAAGGCGCGCACGCTGCCGGACGGGCCGGAGCGCACGCGCATCTACGAGGACATGACGAAGCTCGTCGTGTCGTACATGCCGTGGCGCATCAACTGCCACCGCATCCGCACCGACCTCTGGTACTCGCGCATCGTGGGCTACCGGCGCTCGCCGCTGCTCACGTACAACTTCTGGAAGTACATCGACATCGATCCGGCGGCGCGCTGAGCGCCCGGGTCGCGCGAGTCGCGCGCCGCATGCAGCGCCTCGGCCCGCACATCGTGCGCCCGGGCCCCGAGCGCGATCGCGGTGGCGACGCAGGCCTCGACCATCGGCGGTGATCCCGCGACGCACACCTTGAAGCCCGCGAGCGAGGGGAAGTCGCTCTCGACCGCCTCGTGGACCAGCCCGAGCCGGCAAGGCATGTCGACGGAGGGCGCGGTGACGATGCGCACGTAGTGCACGCACCCGCCGCCGGCCGCGGCGATCGCGTCGATGTCGTAGAGGTCGCGCGCCTCGCGCACGCCGTGATAGAGATGGATGGGGCCCGCGTCCTCGGTCGCATCGGCGAGCGTCGAGAGCAGGATCGACTTGATCGCCGCGAGGCCCACGCCGCCGGCGACCATGAGGATCGGCTCGCCCGCCGGCTTGGCCGCGAACCCGCTGCCGTACGGGCCCTGCAGGCGCACGCGTGCGCCTTCACGCACGTGGTTCGCGACGTACGCACCGACGATGCCGCCCGGCACGACGCGCACATGCAGCTCGAGCAACGGATCGCCCGGCATGTTCGCGATCCAGTACGGCCGCGCGGGAAGATCGTCGAACGTGACGTCCGCGTGCTGCCCCGGCTCGAACAGGAACGGCCGCCCGTCGACCGCGATGCGCAGACGCACGACGTCGTGCGCGGCGCGTTGTACCTGCACCACCGTCCCGGTCGCGCGCCGCAGCGGGTACGGTCGCCCGGCGGGGATGACGGGGACACGGGACGGGTATCGATGAACGGCGAGTTGCATGCGACGACTCCAGGATGCGGTTGCGAGACGCGACAGCCGATGCAACGGCCGTGCCACGACAAGGGTTGCGGGAAGACCCGCGATCGCCGGCCTGTTCACCGCGCGAACGACGCCGGCGGGAGACGCGCGACCGGGGCGGCGCGCGTAAATCGCTCTGCCGCAAGGCGAAGTGCGGGTCGCCGCATGGCGACGCGGGTGACGCGCCGCGCGAGCGGCGCCACGCGACTCTCTGGCGACGCACAAGTTCCTCCTGTATAACAGCGCCTCCGCATCCCCGAAGAGCGCCGATCCGCAGGCGTCCCAAGCACGAGGTGAGATTTCCAAGAGACGAACCGGAGGAGGTAGACCGATGAAGCACCTGGACGATCCGCGACACGCATCCCTCGACGACGGTCCCGCCAATCCCGCGCGGCGCACGCTGTTGCGCGGCATGCTCGCCTTCGGCGGCGCCCTCGCCCTCGGCGGATGCGCGGCACCGATGATGGGCGGCGATGGCGCCGCGCGCATGAGCGCAGGACGCATCAACGTCCGCTGGCTCGGCGGCGGCGTGGTCGAGCTCGCCACACCCGACTACAAGCAGATCGCGTACTCGGATGCGTGGATCTGGAACAACGCGGGCTGGGACCGCTTCGGCGTCGCCAAGCCGCCCGAGTACGCGAGCAGGGACGGGTTCGTGCAGTACGTCACCGGCAAGCGGCCCGAGGCGGTGTTCGTGCTGCTGACGCACGACCACGGCGACCACATCGGCGACTTCTTCGAGATGCTCAAGGGCCTGGTCGACGCCGGCGTGCCCGTGATGGCGACCGGCCAGAGCGACCTCTTCCGCAGCGGGCTCATCCCCGACTTCAAGAAGGCCGGCCTCGATCCGGCGAAGGTCGTCGCGAACGGCGGCGCCGCGATGAACTTCGGCGGCATCTCGAAGCACGGGGCGATGGCCGCGCACCTGGTGCCCGCGATCCACTCGAACCTGCACGGCTATCCCGCCGCGGGGTTCATGCTCGACATCGGCGGCATGCGCGTCTACCTGAGCGGGGACACGGACCTCTTCGGCGAGATGAAGACCCTCGGCGAACGCTACCGGCCGCATCTCGGCATCGTGTGCGTGGGCGACGGGCCCTTCACGATGGGGCCGGAGGATGCGGCGCGCGCGTGCTCCTGGATGGGCGTCAGGCAGGCGATCCCGGTGCACTACGCGCACAACCCGCTCGTGCGCGGCACCCAGGCCGGCGACGAATTCCGCCGTGCGTGCGCACAGATCGCGCCGGGCATCCAGGTGACGGTGATGAAGCCCGGAGATACGCAGGCGATCAGCGCCTGAGCTGCGCCTGCGCGACCGCGGGTGGTCGCCTCGCGCGGCCGTCCGCGGCGTCCGGGAAGGATGCATGGATATGCTGAAGTCGTTCGCGGTCGCGCTCGCCACGTCGCTGCTGTGCGGGTGCGCCTCTGCACCGACCGTTCCGGAGGCGGCACGCATGGACCTGGCTCCCACCGGCAAGCTGCGCGCCGGCATGAACCTCGGCAACACGCTGTTCACGACGAAGGATGCGGCGACCGGCGAGCTGCGCGGCGTGAGCGTCGACATCATGCGCGAGCTCGCCGCGCGCCTCGGCGTGCCGGTCGAATTCGTCGTCTACCCCACGCCCGGCGAAGTGGCCGACGCCGTCGATGGGGAAACGTGGGACGTCGCGATCCTCGCGATCGAGAAGGCGCGCGCGGAGAAGATCGCCTTTTCGCCGCCGATCACCGAGATCGAGGCGACCTACGCGGTGCATGGGGACTCGCCGCTGCGCGACGTCGCGCAGGTCGACCGCGCCGGCGTTCGCATCGCGGCGCCGGAGAAGGCCGGCTACGAGCTGTACCTCTCGCGCACGCTGCGCAACGGCACGCTCGTGCGCACGAAGAGCACGCCGGCGGCGATCGAGGCCTTCAACGCGGGCAAGGCCGACGCGCTGGCGGGGTTGAAGCCGATGCTGCTCGAATCCCTGCAGAAGCTTCCGAACGCGCGCCTGCTGGAAGGCCGCTTCATGACGGTCAACCACGGGCTCGGGACGCCCCGGCAACGCGCAGCGGGCGCCGAGTACCTGAAGGCGTTCGTCGCGGAACTGAACGCTTCCGGCTTCGTCGCGCGCTCGATCGAGCGCCACCGCGTGAGCGGCCTTGCGGCGGTGAAGTGACGCTGGCTGCGGCGGCCGCGCTTCATTCCCCCGCGACCGGGATGGCGCTCGGCAAGCGGAACTCCCTGAACTGCTGGCGCAACGTGAGCTTCGAGAGCTTGCCGGTCGCCGTGTGCGGCAGCTGCTCGACGAAGCTCACGTCGTCGGGGATGCACCACTTCGCGACCTTGCCCTGGTAGAACGCGAGCAGCTCCTCGCGCGTCACCTCCGCGCCCGGCTTCTTCACCACGATGAGCAGCGGCCGCTCGTTCCATTTGGGATGCGGCACGCCGATCACCGCCGCCTCGAGCACCGCGGGGTGTCCCACCGCGACGTTCTCGAGCTCGATCGAGCTGATCCATTCTCCGCCCGACTTGATCACGTCCTTCGAGCGGTCGGTGATCTGCATGTAGCCGTCGGGATCGATGGTCGCCACATCGCCGGTCGGGAACCAGCCGTCGCGCAGGATGCTGCCGCCTTCGCCGCGGTAGTACTCGCGCACGATCCACGGGCCCTTCACCAGCAGCTCCCCGAAGGCCACGCCGTCGCGCGGCAGCTCGTGGCCGTCGCCGTCGACGATCTTCATCTGCACGCCCGGAAGCGCCCGTCCCTGCTTGAGCGAGAGGGTGAAGCGCTCCTCGGGCCCGAGCGCATCGTGCTTGAGCTTGGGCGTGTTCACCGTGCCCACCGGGCTCATCTCGGTCATGCCCCAGCCGTGGAACACCTGCACGCCGAACTCCTCCTGCAGCGTCTTGAGCATCGCGGGCGGGCACGCGGCGCCGCCGATGACCGTCTTCTCGAGCGTCGAGAAGCGCAGCTTCTTCTCGCGCATGTACTGGATGAGGTTCAGCCACACCGTCGGCACGCCCGAGGAACGGTTCACCTTCTCGCGCTCGAACAGGTCGTAGAGGTTCGCCGGATCGAGGCCCGGGCCGGGAAAGACCAGCTTCGCGCCCACCATCGGTCCCGCGTACGGGATGCCCCACGCGTTCACATGGAACATCGGCACGATCGGCAGCACGACGCTGCGCGCCGAGTAGTTGGAGACGTCGGGCAGCGAGATGGCGTAGGCGTGCAGCACGTTCGAGCGGTGGCTGAAGAGCACGCCCTTGGGATTGCCCGTCGTGCCGGAGGTGTAGCAGAGCCCCGCCGCGGTGTTCTCGTCGAACGTCGGCCACGCGAAGTCGTCGCGCTCGGCCTCGACCAGCTCCTCGTAGCACAGGAGCTTCGGCACCTTGATCGCCGGCATGTGGGCACGGTCGGTCATCGCGATCCAGCCCTCGACCCTGGGGCACGCCGCGGCGAGCTTCTCCACGAGCGGGGCGAACGTCAGGTCGAAGCAGACGTAGCGGTCCTGCGCGTGGTCCACGATGTAGACGATCTGCTCCGGGAAGAGCCGCGGGTTGACCGTGTGGATCACCGCGCCCATGCCCGACACCGCGTAGTAGAGCTCGAAGTGCCGGTATCCGTTCCAGGCGAGCGTGCCGACGCGATCGCCGAAGGCCACGCCCAGCCGCTTCAAGGCGTTCGCGAGCCGGCGCGAGCGCACGTGCGCGTCGTGGTAGGTGTAGCGGTGGATCGCCCCTTCGCACGTGCGGCTCACCACCTCGGTGTCGGGGTGGTTGCGGTCGGCGTGCTCCAGCAGCGAGGAGACGAGGAGCGGTTCGTTCATCATCAGGCCGAGCATCGGGACCTCCGCTTGTCAGGGGATCGGCACGTCGTTAGGATCGCCTCTCCAAGGGCGACCGGGAACCCCCGCGCCCAGGCCATGAGGAGGCTCCATGCGCACGATTCTGCATCGTATCGGGATGTGCGGGTTGGCGCTGTTCGCCATGCTCGCCGGGGGGCCGGCCGCGGCCCAGCTGAAGATCGGCTACATCGACCCGCTGTCCGGCGGCGCGGCGAGCGCCGGCATCAACTCCCAGAAGCACGTCATCTTCTTCGCCGACAAGATCAACGCCGCCGGCGGGCTGAACGGCGAGAAGATCGAGGTCCTGTCGTACGACAACAAGGTGAACCCGCAGGAATCGCTGATCATGCTCAAGAAGGCGATCGACGAGGGCGCGCGGATCATCGTCCAGGGCAACGGCAGCTCCGTCGCGCTCGCGCTCACCGACGCGATCCTCAAGCACAACGAGCGCAACCCGGGCCACGAGGTCCTGTTCTTCAATTACGCCGCGATCGACCCGGCGCTCACCAACGAGAAGTGCAACTTCTGGCACTTCCGCTTCGACGCCGACGTCGACATGAAGATGAGCGCCTTCGGCGACGCGATGGTGAAGGACAAGTCGATCAAGAAGGTGTACCTGATCAACCAGGACTACTCGTTCGGCAAGGCCGTGGCCGCGGCCGCGCACCGCATCCTGGCGCAGAAGCGCCCCGACGTGCAGATCGTGGGTGACGAGCTGCATCCGCTGCAGAAAGTGCAGGATTTCTCCCCGTACGTCGCCAAGATCAAGGCGTCGGGCGCCGATACGGTCATCACCGGCAACTGGAGCAACGACATGCTCCTGCTCTTCAAGGCCGGCAAGGACGCGGGCCTCGACGTGAAATGGTTCACGTATTACGGCGGCGGGCTCGGCTCGGTGCCCGCGATCGGCAAGGACGGCGTGGGCAAGCTCAAGCAGGTGACCGAGCACCACAAGAACGTGCTGCCGACGCTGCTCCCCGAGGAACAGGAGTTCCACAAGCGCTTCACCGACAAGTCCGACGAGCTCTACTACTGGCGCCTGCGCAACACGTTCCACATGCTCGAGGCCGCGGCGAAGAAGGCCGGCTCGAACGACCCGGTGAAGCTCGCACGCGCGCTCGAGGGGCTGCAGATGGACACGCCGCTGGGGCCCAGCGAGATGCGCGCGGACAACCACCAGTACCTGCAGCCGCTCTTCGTCTCGACGCTCTCGGACAAGGTGAAGTACGGCGTCGAGGGCACCGACCTCGGCTTCGTGACCGACGAGAAGATCGACGCGAAGAACACCGCGCTGCCGACGACCTGCAAGATGAAGCGTCCGTCGTAGCGCGGCCCGGGCGCGCGCTGGCGGGACGGGAGGCCGGATGCGGGAGCTCGTCGCGTTCTCGCTGCTGAACGGCGTGGTGTACGGGCTCCTGCTGTTCATGCTGTCGAGCGGGCTCACGCTCATCTTCAGCATGATGGGCGTGCTCAACTTCGCGCACGCCAGCGTGTTCATGCTCGGCGCGTACTTCTCGTGGCAGCTCGCGCGCTGGACCGGGTTCTGGCCGGCGCTCGTCCTCGCGCCGATCGCGTGCGGCTTCATCGGCGCGGGCATCGAGCGCTTCGGCCTGCGGCGCGTGCACCGGCAGGGGCACGTGGCGGAGATCCTCTTCACCTTCGGGCTCGCCTACGTGATCGGCGAGCTGGTGATCATGGTGTGGGGCCGCAACCCGATCGAGAACCACGTGCCCGCGGCGATCGACTTCGCCGCCTTCCGCCTCTTCGGCACCAGCTATCCGTTCTACAAGGTGCTGATGACCGCGATCTCCGTCGCGATGTTCGCGTTCCTGTACCTCGCGTTCAAGCGCACGCGGCTCGGGCTCGTGATCCAGGCGGCGCTCACGCACCCGCAGACCGTGAGCGCGCTCGGCCACGACGTGCCGCGCCTGTTCGTGCTCGTGTTCGCCATCGGCAGCGCGCTCGCGGGGCTGGCCGGCGTGATCGGCGGCTTCGCGCTGCTCACCGAGCCGGGCATGGCTTCGGCGCTCGGCTCGATCGTGTTCGTCGTGATCGTCGTGGGCGGCCTCGGATCGATCCCCGGCGCGTTCCTCGCCTCGATGCTGATCGGGATCATCCAGACGTTCGCGGTGGCCATCGACTACTCACTCGCCGATCTGTTCCGCGCGATGGGCTGGGGCGCGCCCGCCTCGCCGCTGCTGCTCGACGTCTACCGCATCAAGGCGGCGCAGATCGCGCCCGCGATCCCGTACCTCCTGCTGGTGCTCGTGCTCATCGTGCGCCCGCGCGGGCTGATGGGCACGCGCGAGACATGATGCGCAGCCGCCCCGCGTACTGGGCGGCCGCCGCGGTGCTGCTGTTGGTCCTGCCGTGGATTCCCGGACTGCAGAACGACTTCGGGCGGTCGCTCCTCTCGCAGATGGGGATCGCCGCGGTATTCGCCCTGTCGTACAACCTGCTGCTCGGCCAGACCGGGTTGCTCTCGTTCGGGCACGCGGTCTACTTCGGCCTCGGCGGCTATGCGGCGATCCATTTGCTGCGCGCGGTGAACGGCGGCGTGCCGATCCCGGTGCCGTTCGTTCCGCTCGCCGGCGCGCTCGCGGGCCTCGGCTTCGGCATCGTGTTCGGCGCGCTCACCACGCGCCGCGCGGGGACGGTGTTCGCCCTCATCTCGCTCGGCGTCGGCGAGCTGGTCCACGCCGCCTCGCTCTCGCTGCCGTCGTTCTTCGGCGGCGAGGAAGGTGTGACCGCGAGCCGCACCGGCGCGCCGAAGCTCCTCGGGCTCGACTTCGGCTCGCAGCTCCAGGTCTACTACCTCATCGCCTTCTGGCTCTTCGTGGCGGCGGCCGCGATGTTCGCGTTCATGCGCACGCCCGTCGGAAGGCTCTGCAACGCCGTGCGCGACAACCCCGAGCGCGTGGAATTCATCGGCTACAACCCGCAGCGCGTGCGCTTCATCGCGTTCTGCGCCGCCGCCGCATTCGCGGGCCTCGCCGGCGGCCTGCATGCGATCAACTACGAGATCGTCGCCTCGGAGGCCGTGAGCGAGGCGCGCTCCGGCGCGGTGCTCGTCATGGTGTACGTCGGCGGCGTGCACCATTTCGTCGGCGCGATCCTCGGCGCCGTCGCGATCACGTGGCTGCAGGTGAGCCTGAGCGACTACACGACCGCGTGGCTCCTCTACCTCGGCCTCATCTTCATGGGCATCGTCGCGTTCGCGCCGGGCGGGCTCGCGGGCCTGCTCATGATCCACCTGTCCGCGCTGCGCACGCGGGCGATCGCGCCGATCGTGCGCTCGTACCTGCTCGCCGCGCCGTTCTTCGTCGCCGCCTCGCTCGGGGCCGTGACGCTGATCGAGATCGTCTATCGCCGCTCGACGCAGCCCGAGGCCGGCACGCTCATGCGGCTCTTCTGGATCCGCATGGACACCGCCAAGCCGTGGCCGTGGCTCGCGGCCGCCCTCGTGCTCGCGGCCGGCGCGGTCGCGCTCGTGAAGCTCTGGCCGCGCGTGACCGCCGCATGGGCGCTCGCGGGCGAGGAGATGCAGGCCCGTGGCTGATCCCGCCAATGGGGGACAGACCCCTGACATCGAGCCGCAGAACGATCGTGCGCCCGCGGGCCCGTACGCGCTCGAGCTCAGCGACGTGCACAAGCGTTTCGGCGCCACCGCGATCATCCGCGGCGTGACGCTCGCGATCCCGCGCGGCGAGCGCCACGCGATCATCGGCCCGAACGGCGCCGGCAAGTCGACGCTCTTCAACCTGGTGAGCGGCCGCCTTTCGCCCACGAGCGGCTCGATCCGCCTCGATGGCGAGGAGATCGCCGGCAAGCGAGCGTTCCGCATCGCCCGGCGTGGACTGGCGCGCAGCTTCCAGGTGACGAACATCTTCCCGCGCCTCACCGTGCACGAGAACATCCGCTGCAGCGTGCTGTGGTCGCTCGGGTACCGCTACGATTTCGTGCGGCGCTGCGACCGCCTGCAGGATGCGAACGAGCGCGCCGAGCGCACGCTCGAGCAGATCCGGCTGACGGCGCGGCGCGACACGCTCGCGGGCGTGCTCACGTACGCCGAGCAGAGGGCCCTCGAGATCGGCATCACGATCGCGGCCGGCGCGCACGTGATCCTGCTCGACGAGCCCACCGCGGGCATGAGCCGCGGCGAGACCGAGAATGCCGTCGAGCTCATCCGCTCGGTGAGCGCGGGCCGCACGCTCGTCATGGTCGAGCACGACATGGGCGTGGTGTTCGGGCTCGCCGATCGCATCTCGGTCCTCGTGTACGGGCAGGTGATCGCGAGCGACACGCCGCAGGCGATCCGCGAGAATCCCGCCGTGCGCGCGGCGTACCTGGGAAGCGCCGATGCTTGAGGTCGAGGAGCTCCACGCGTATTACGGCAAGAGCCACATCCTGCAGGGCGTCACCTTCCACGTGCGCCCGGGCGAGATCGTGAGCCTGCTCGGGCGCAACGGCGCGGGGCGCTCGACCACCATCAAGACGATCATGGGCGAGGTGGCCCCCGTGGGCGCTATCCGCTTCAAGGGCGCGCGCATCGACGGCCTCAAGCCGCACGAGATCGCGCGCCGCGGGCTGGGCTACGTCCCGGAGAACCGCGACATCTTCCCCACGCTCACGGTGCGCGAGAACCTGCTCCTCGGGATGAAGGGCGCGCACGCGCAGGGCCGCTGGTCGATGGCGCAACTCCTCGAGCGATTCCCGATCCTCGCGGAGCGCGCCGAGGCGCCGGGGGGCGTGCTCTCCGGCGGCGAGCAGCAACTGCTCGCGATCTGCCGCACGCTCATGGGCGACCCCGACCTCGTCATGGTCGACGAGCCCACCGAAGGGCTCGCCCCGCGGGTGGTCGAGCAGGTGCGCGCGCTGCTCGAGGAGATCGCCGCGCGCGGCGTGGCGATCCTGCTCATCGAGCAGAAGCTCACCATCGCGCTCGCCATCTCGCACCGGCTCTACGTGATGGGCCACGGGCGCATCGTCTTCGAGGGAACGGCCGAGCGGCTGCGCAGCGATGCCGCGATTCGGCGAGAATGGCTGGAAGTCTAGGGAGCGGCCATGAACGAACAACGACCCTATGCAATGCACGGCGCGGTCGCCGTGATCACGCTCGACAACCCGCCGGTGAACGGGCTCGGCCAGGCGCTGCGCACGGCGATCGTGGCCGGGCTCGACGCGGCCCAGGGCGATCCCGCGGTGAAGGCGATCGTCATCACCGGCGCCCACGGCATGTTCTCGGGCGGCGCCGACATCCGCGAGTTCAACACGCCGAAGGCGCTCGCGGAGCCGACGCTCCACACCGTGATCCGCGTGGTCGAGCAGAGCGCGAAGCCGGTCGTCGCCGCGATCGCGGGCCACTGCATGGGCGGCGGCCTCGAGCTCTCGCTCGCGTGCCACTACCGCGTGGCGCGCCCCGACGCCCAGGTCGGGCTCCCCGAGGTGAAGATCGGGATCATCCCCGGCGCCGGCGGCACGCAGCGGCTGCCGCGCGCGGTGGGCGTCGAGACGGCGCTCAACATGATCGTCTCCGGCGCGCCGGTCGCCGCGGCGAAGCTCGCCGATACCGGGCTCCTCGACGCGATCATCGAGGGCGAGCTGCTGCCCGGCGCGGTGGCCTTCGCCGAGCGCATCGCCGACAAGCGCCCGCTTCCCCTGGTGCGCGATCGCACGGCGGTGCAGCCGGACGCCGAGGCGTTCTTCGCGTTCGCGCGCAATACCGTCGCCGCCGTCGCGAAGCATTTCCCCGCGCCGCCGAAGTGCGTCGAGGCGGTCGCCGCGTCGGTCTCGATGCCGTTCGAGGAAGGGCTCCGGCACGAGCGCCAGCTCTTCATGCAGCTGATCGGCTCGCCCGAGTCGCGGGCGCTGCGCCACGCGTTCTTCGGCGAGCGGGCCGCGGCGAAGATCCCCGACGTGCCGCCCGATACGCCGGCGCGCAAGGTGCAGAAGGTCGCCGTGATCGGCGCGGGCACGATGGGCGGCGGCATCGCGATGAACTTCCTGAATGCCGGCATCCCCGTCACCATCCTCGAGGCGAAGCAGGAAGCGCTCGACAAGGGGCTCGGCACCATCCGCCGCAACTACGAGGCGAGCGTGAAGCGCGGCAAGCTCGCCGCGGGCGAGGTCGACAAGCGCATGGCGCTGCTCACGCCCACCCTCTCCTACGGTGACCTGGGGGACGCCGACCTCGTGATCGAGGCGGTGTTCGAGGAGATGGGCGTGAAGGAGGCGGTGTTCCGCAAGCTCGACGCCGTCATGAAGCCCGGCGCCATCCTCGCCACGAACACGTCGACGCTCGACGTGAACCGCATCGCCGGCTTCACCAGGCGCCCGCAGGACGTGGTCGGCATGCACTTCTTCAGCCCGGCGAACGTGATGCGCCTCCTCGAGGTCGTGCGTGGCAACCTCACGGCGAAGGACGTGCTCGCCACGGTCATGCAGGTCGCGAAGAAGATCCGCAAGACGGCGGTCGTCTCGGGGGTGTGCGACGGCTTCATCGGCAACCGCATGGTCGAGCAGTACCTGCGCCAGGCGCTCTTCCTCGTCGAGGAGGGCGCTTCCCCGCAGCAGGTCGATCGCGCGCTCGAGACGTTCGGCATGGCGATGGGCCCCTTCCGCATGAGCGACCTCGCCGGCAACGACATCGGCTGGGCGATCCGCAAGCGCCGCTACGTCGAGAAGCCGGACGTGGTGTACTCGCGCGTGGCCGACCGCCTCTGCGAGCAGGGCCGCTTCGGGCAGAAGACGGGCGCGGGCTGGTATCGCTACGAGCCGGGGCGGCGCGACGCGATCCCCGATCCCCAGGTGGACGCGCTCATCGCTTCGTACCGCAAGGAAAAAGGCATCGCGCCGCGCCGGATCGCCGATGCCGAGATCGTCGAGCGCTGCATCTATGCGCTCGTGAACGAGGGCGCACGCATCCTCGAGGACGGCATCGCGTCGAAGGCCTCCGACATCGACATGGTGTACCTCACCGGCTACGGCTTCCCGCTGCATCGCGGCGGGCCGATGCTCTATGCCGACATGGTCGGTCCGTACAACGTCGTGCGCACGATGCGTCGCTTCGAATCGAACCCGCGCGCCGATCCGTCGTTCTGGAAGCCGGCGCCGCTGCTGCAGAAGCTCGCGCAAGAAGGGAAGGCGTTCAATGGCTGACGCACTCATCATGTCCACGGCCCGCACCGGGCTGGCGAAATCCTGGCGCGGCGCGTTGAACCTCACCCACGGCGCGACGATGGGCGGCCACGTCGTGCGCCACGCGATCGAGCGCGCGCGGCTCGATCCGGCGGCCGTCGACGACGTGCTCATCGGCTGCGCGTACGCCGAGGGCGCGACGGGCGCGAACATCGCGCGGCAGGTCGCGCTTCGCGCCGGCTGCCCCGTGACCGTGCCCGGCGTGACCGTGAACCGCTTCTGCTCGTCGGGATTGCAGACGATCGCGATGGCCGCGCAGCGCGTCATCGCCGGCGAGGGCGACGCGTTCGTCGCCGGCGGCGTCGAGTCGATCTCGTGCGTGCAGAACGAGGCCAACCGCCACATGATCCGCGAGGCGTGGCTGGCCGAGCACAAGCCCGAGCTCTACTGGACGATGCTGCAGACGGCCGAGACCGTCTCGAAGCGCTACGGCATCGGCCGCGAGGAGCAGGACGAGTACGGCGTGCGCAGCCAGCAGCGCGCCGCGACGGCGGCCGCCGCGGGCAAGTTCGCCGACGAGATCGTGCCGATCACCGTGCGCATGGGCGTCGCGGACAAGGAAAGCTCGCGTCTCTTCACGAGGGAAGTCACGCTCTCCTCCGACGAGGGCATCCGCCCGGACACCACTTACGAAGGCGTCGCGAAGATCCGTCCCGCGCTGCCCGGCGGCGTGATCGCGGCGGGCAACGCGAGCCAGTTCTCCGACGGCGCCTCGGCATGCGTGGTGATGAGCGAGCGTGCCGCCGCGAAATCCGCCGCCAGGCCGCTCGGGATTTTCCGGGGGTTCGCGGTCGCCGGTTGCGAGCCCGACGAGATGGGCATCGGCCCCGCGTTCGCCGTGCCGAAGCTGCTCGCGAAGGCGGGCAAGAAGGTCGAGGACATCGACCTGTGGGAGCTGAACGAAGCGTTCGCCGTGCAGGTGATCTACTGCCGCGACCGGCTCGGCATCCCCGACGATCGCCTGAACGTGAACGGCGGCGCGATCGCGGTGGGCCATCCCTACGGCGTGTCCGGCTCGCGGCTCACCGGGCACGCGCTCATCGAGGGCAAGCGCCGCGGGGCGAAGCTCGTGGTCGTCACGATGTGCATCGGCGGCGGCATGGGGGCGGCGGGACTGTTCGAGGTGGTGTGACGCTCGCGCGATGAGCCGCCAGGGCGCGGGGCGAAGACGACTACAATGCGAGGCTCAACGACCAGGCGCTCGACAACTCCTCGAAGCGGCGGGTCGGAAGGGAGGATCGTGATGTCGCTGCATCGCCGTTTCGCCACGGTCGCGCTCGCGCTCGTCCTCGGAGGCGCGGCCTCGGCGCGCGCGCAGCTCGCGATCGATCCGCCGAGCCCGACGCCGCTCGACACGGTACGGCTGCTCTACACACACGTGGGATGCACCGATCCCGATTCCATGCAGGTGAGCATGGACGCGAACCGCATCACCGTGCAGGCGGACCGCCGCTTCGTGATCGATTGCGGCACGATCGCCGGCTTCTTCGAGTCGTTCACGCTCGGGCGGTTGCCGACCGGCGAGTACGACGCCACGCTCGTCGTGAACCCGCCGCCGGGAACGCTGGGGCCGAGCCAGACGATCGGGCCGATCCACGTGTCCGTCGCGCGGCTCGCACCCACCGGCACGGCGCATCCGCACGACAACTATGCGGACATGTGGTGGAACCCGCTCGAGCCGGGATGGGCGCTCACGGTGAGCGAGACCGCCGAGAAGCTCTTCATCGTCTGGGACACCTACGACGACGCGGGCAGGCCGGCGTGGTTCGTGATGCCGAGCGGCGCCTGGTCGCGCCAGTCCGACGGCAAGCTGCACTTCGGCGGCACGATCTATCGCACCTCGGGCACGCCGTGGACGCTGCCGTTCGATCCGCTCGCCGTGCGGGTCGCGCCGGCGGGCAGCGCGGACTTCTCTCCGTTCGACCCGAATCGCGCGTCGTTCACGTACCGGATCGACGGCACCGAGGGCGTGAAGTCGCTCACGCGCTTCCGCTTCTGACATGACCCCGTTGCCCGACACGCAGCAGGAGACGCTGCTCTCGACGCTCGGCATCGAGATCGTCGAGGCGGGCCGCGAGCGCGTGGTCGCGCGCATGCCCGTGGGGCCACGCGTGCACCAGCCGTTCGGCCTGCTGCACGGCGGCGCGTCGGTCGCGCTCGCCGAGACCGTCGCCTCGACCGGCGGGTTGATGAACGTCGACCGTGAAACCCAGACGGTCGTGGGCATCGAGATCAACGCGAACCACCTGCGCGCCAAGCGCGATGGGGTCGTGACGGCGATCGCCACGCCGGCTCACGTCGGCTCGCGCATCCAGGTCTGGGAAGTGCGCATCGTCGACGAGCACGACAAGCCGGTGTGCATCTCGCGCTGCACCGTCGCGGTCATCCCGCGCACGCGCGACTAGCGGCAGGCGAGCCCGTTCTCCTGCGTCAGGCGCGCCCAGGTGCGCGTGCCCGAGCCGGCTGGAACCGGCACGGCAAGGCTGCCGTTCGACGCGTACGAGAACGCCATCGTCGCGCAATCGGGAAAGGAAACGCTCGCGCCGCCCCACGACCGAACGAGCGCCGAAGCGCCGAACGCGCCCGCGAAGCCGCCGCCGGAGAAGTACGACATCGGCACCTGCACCTGGCGCGCGCCCGGCGTGAATCGCGTCGTGCCGAAGATCCACGTCGGCGCGCCCGCGGCGTCGTAGGTGTACCACGCCAGGTTGAGCCAGCGTGAGGCCGCCGGCGCGGCCGCGTCGTCGCCGACCTCCACGATCGCCCCCTCGCCGTCGTGCGCGGGATCGTAGTAGTTGCCGACGTTGTAGCCAGAGATCGGCATGGCGAGGCGCGCTTCCCCGTAGGGCGAGGGATCGTAGGCGGGGATCGAAGCGAGGATCGGCGGCGGTTGCGGATTGATGCCCGACGCGGCCGCATCGGGAATCGTCACCGTGATCGGCTGGTTCAGATCGAAGAGCCGCGGCGCGGCCGACGCCGGCAGCGCCTGCGGCACGATCATGCCGGGATAGGCCGTGTCCTGCGCCGCGTTCTCGAGCACCAGCGTGATCGAGGACAGGATGAGCGCGCCCTGCGCGAGCGACGAGGAGAGCGTGTTCGGTTCGGTCGCGAGGCGAACGCTGCCCTTCGTGCCGGACTGCATCGCCGGCAGCCCGTAGCCGAAAGACATCTGCGCCGCGGTGTTACCGGGAGCGCCGGCCACGCGCGAGATGCGCAGCAACAGCGCCGACTTCGCACCCTCGCACGGCACGCGCCAGAACGTGAACTGCACGGGTTCCGTGCCGCGCGACTCGCCGGTATCGAGGGAAATGGTCGCGAGCGAGCCCGCCGCCGACACCGTGGGGCCGGACGGCAGGTCGGTGAGCGGCGCGGAAATGCAGCTCGGCGGATACGACGCGCCCGTCGTCGCGCGAATCGGCCCCGTCGTGACCGCGTGGGTCGCGAACGAAACGGTTGCGGCGCACATCGCCGACAAGCCCCGGTAAATCTTCATGCGCGAAGTCCGGTGAGAGAAGCGTTGCCCGAAATCTAGCCGAATGCGGCGAGCCTGTCAGCCGCGCAGGCGTGTGCGTGCGCAACGCGTTGACATTCGCCGCCTGCCACGCGCGCCGCGGCGCATGACCGTCGTCAATGGGCCGCGCGCGCGCCACGCGAGAATGGGTGACGACCGCCGCGCCGGCATTGCACGCGGCCACCGCGGTCGAGCTCCTGCGCGACGAACGTGAGCCGGACCTCCCCGCAGACGGAACGCAACCTTCGCCTCGCGCGCGCGGCGCGCGGCGTGAAGCGCTTGCGCCGCGCCGCGCACGACGCGGAGCGCGAGTTCGCGCGCGAGCTGCGCCGGGTCGCGCCGCCGATGCGGGCGAGCGCACGCAACCTCGTCCACTACCTCGCGGTGCGCCGCCACGACATCCGCGGCCTTCAGGACGAGCTCGCGCGTCTGGGCCTGAGCTCGCTCGGGCGCATGGAGGCGCACGTCATGGCCTCGCTCGACGCGGTCGCCCGCGCGGTGCAGGCGCTGCGGCACAAGCGCGAAGAGCCGCGCGCGAAGGCGCCGCCCGTCACGTTCGACGCCGGCGACGCGCTCCTCGCGAAGCACGCCGATGCGATCCTGGGCGGCGGGCGCGCCGGACGCAGGGCACGCATCATGGTGACGATGCCGGGAAGCGCCGCGCGCGATCCCGCCCTCATCGGCCAGCTCGTCGAAGACGGCATGGGCATCATGCGCATCAACTGCGCGCACGACTCGGCGCGCGAGTGGAAGGCGATGATCGCGCACCTGCGGCGTGCGCGGCGCGCGACCGGCCACGAGTGCCGGGTATCGCTCGATCTCGCGGGACCGAAGCTGCGAACGGGGCCGATCGCCGCGCCGGCCGTGCTCAGGTGGCGCCCGCTCCGCGACGCGTTCGGCCGCGTCACCGTCCCGGCGCGCGTGCGCCTCGTCGCGCACCCTCGCGCGCTCGAGTCGAACGATTGCGCGATGTCCGTGCCGCGCGCGTGGCTCGCGAAGGTTCGGCGCGGCGATACGGTGAGCCTCGTCGATGCGCGGGGTCGCGTGCGCGTGCTGAGCGTGGTCGAGGCAACGGGCGGCGCGTGCGATTGCGAGACGGACCGGACCGCCTACGCCGTCCCCGGCACGCGTCTCGAGCTCGCGCGCCAGGGCACGCCGCTCGGCGCGGCGACGGTGCTCGCCGTGCCGCCGGGCGACGCCTTCATCGAGCTGCGGCGCGGCGACATGCTCGAGCTCGTGCGCGGTACCGCGCCCGGGCAGGCCGCGATCGTGGGCGAGGACGGCCACGTCGCGCAGCCGGCCACGATCCCGTGCGCGCTGCCCGAGGTGTTCGCGCGCGTGGGCGCCGGCGAGCCGATCCTCTTCGACGACGGCAAGGTGCGCGGCGTCATCCGCAAGGTGCTCCCCGATCGCCTGCGCATCGAGATCGCGAGCGTGATCGGCGCGTGCGCGAAGCTGCGCGGCGAGAAGGGCATCAACCTCCCCGAATCCGACCTGCGTCTTCCCGCCGTCACGCGCAAGGACCGCGCCGACCTCGACTTCATCGCCCGCCATGCGGACATGGTGGCGTTGTCGTTCGTCCAGCACCGGCGCGACGTCGAGCGCCTGCTGGCCGCCCTCGCGCGTCGCAAGGCACGGCGGCTGGACGTCGTCCTCAAGTTGGAGACGCGCGCGGGCTTCGAGCAGCTGCCCGCGCTGCTGCTCGCCGCCATGCGCCACGGACGCGTCGCGGTCATGGTCGCGCGCGGCGACCTCGGCGTCGAGGTCGGATTCGAGCGCCTGTCGGAAGTTCAGGAGGAGATCCTGTGGCTGAGCGAGGCCGCGCACGTGCCGGTGATCTGGGCCACCCAGGTGCTCGAATCGCTCGCCAAGGGCGGCATGCCGTCGCGCGCCGAGGTGACCGATGCCGCGATGGGAAGCCGCGCGGAGTGCGTGATGCTCAACAAGGGCCCCTACATCCGCGAGACGATGCGCTTCCTCATCGACGTGCTGCACCGCATGGAGGGGCACCAGCACAAGAAGACCGCGCGCTTGCGTCGGCTGCGCGTGTCGGGCATCCGCCGCGTGGTCGAGCCGCGCTACCGCATGAGCGTCGAATAGCGCCGCGCGCGTGGGGTCCCGCGTTGGCGCTATAGTGGCCGCCTTCGCACCCGCCGCGCCATCCGGAGGAAACCATGCGCCGCCTCGCCATGCGATCGGTCCTCGCCGTCTTCGCCACGACGTGCCCCGCGTTCATCTTCGCCGCATCCCTCGCGCCCGTCGCCGCGCCGCACGGCATGGTGGTCACCGCCCAGCACCTGGCGACCCAGGTCGGCGTCGACGTGCTGGAGAAAGGCGGCAACGCGGTCGATGCGGCCGTCGCGGTCGGATACGCGCTCGCGGTGGTCTACCCCGCCGCGGGCAATCTCGGCGGCGGCGGGTTCGCCACCATCCGCTTCGCCGACGGGCGCAAGACCTTCGTCGACTTCCGCGAGCGCGCACCGCTCGCCGCGCGGCCCGACATGTACCTCGATGCGAACGGCGACGTGATCAAGGGCGCGACCACCCACGGCTATCTCGCGGCCGGCGTGCCGGGCAGCGTGGCCGGGCTCGAGCTCATGCGCGAGAAGTACGGGACGATGAAGCGCGCGGCGCTGCTCGCCCCGGCGATCCGGTTCGCCGAGCGCGGGTTCGTGCTCGAGCAGGGCGACGCGGAGATGTTCCACACGGCCACCGCGGATTTCCGCAAGGACCGGGCGAGCGCCGCGATCTTTCTCGGGAAGGGCGGCATGCCGTACGAAGCGGGTGACCGCGTGGTGCAGAAGGACCTCGCGCGCACCCTGAAGCGCATCGCCCGCGAGGGCGCGGCCGGCTTCTATCGCGGCCCGGTCGCCCATGCGATCGCCGCGGCGAGCGCCGCGGGCGGCGGCATCCTCACCGAACAGGATCTCGCCGCATACCGCGTGCGCGAGTTCGCGCCGGTCGAGTGCGACTATCGCGGCTACCACATCGTCTCCGCGCCGCCCCCCAGCTCGGGCGGAGTGATCGTGTGCGAGATCCTCGACATCCTCGAGGGCTATCCGCTGAGGGACCTCGGCTTCCACTCCGCGCAGGCGCTGCATTACCAGATCGAGGCGATGCGCCACGCGTATCTCGATCGCAACAGCTATCTCGGCGATCCGGATTTCGTGAAGAACCCGCTCGAGCGCCTGCTCGACAAGCAGTACGCGGCGCAGGTCCGCGCGGCGATCGATCCGGACCATGCCGGCGTCTCGAAGGATCTCAAGCCCGGCGTGGCGCCCCACGAAGGCACGAGCACCACCCACTTCTCGATCGTCGACAACGACGGCAACGCGGTCGCGCTCACCTATTCGCTGAACGACTGGTTCGGCGCGCGCGTGACGGCCGCGGGGACCGGGGTGCTCCTGAACGACACGATGGACGACTTCACGGCGAAGCTCGGGGTGCCCAACATCTACGGACTCGTGCAGGGCCAGGCGAACGCGATCGCCCCGGGCAAGACGCCGCTGAGCTCGATGACGCCGACCATCGTGACGCGCAACGGCCAGGCGTTCATGGTGCTCGGCACGCCGGGCGGCAGCCGCATCATCACCGTCGTCGTCGAGACGATCCTCAACGTCGTCGACTACGGCATGAACATCCAGGAAGCGGTCGACGCGCCGCGCTTCCATCAGCAGTGGCTGCCCGACGTGACGAACGTCGAGCGCTTCGCAGTCAGTGCGGACACCGAGAAGATCCTCGTCGCGAAGGGCCACAAGCTCGGCCCGCCGCAGCCGGCCAACCACGTGTGCGCGATCATCGTCGGCGCACCGGGCGTCGACATGAAGCCCGTCGGCGCCAACCGCCTCTACGGCGCGAACGATCCGCGACGCAACACCGGCCTCGCGCTCGGGTATTGAGCGCGGCGATTCGCTTCGATCTACGGGTTGTCGATCGGCCGCCGCATCACGTTCACGCGCATCGGCCGCACGAAGCGCGCGCCCGCCGGGCCCATGTGGCGGTCGAAGCGGCGGCGCACTTCGGCCAACGTCGCGGCGTCGAGCACGTGCTCGGTATGCGTGACGCGGATCAGCTTCGCCTCGAACTCCGCGAAGTCGCGGAACACGACCGGCGTGTCGAAATGGCGCTCGGCGATCGTCTCGAGCCGACCCGCGTCGGCCGCGCGGCGCAGCGCATCGAGCGCAGCCGCCCGCACCCGTTCCTCGTCGTGGAAGACGCGCACGACCTCGTTGAACGCGCCGGCGAACACCGGCTCCGAAACGTAGAGCCGCCCGCCGGGCACGAGGACGCGGCGGATCTCGCGCAAGGCCGTGTCCATGCGGTCGACCGGAACGTGGTGCAGCGACTTGAACATCGTGACGATCTCGAACGACGCATCGGGGAACGGAATGGCGTCCGCCCCGGCGAGCCGGGGCACGAGGCCGGGCGTCGGAGGTTCGGCCATGTTCCTGCCGTGCTGGATGCGGTCGACCTCGAGCGCGGCCACGGAAGACGCGCCGCCCTCCTTCAGCATGCGCTTCGACATGTGCATGTCGCCGCAGCCGAGGTCGGCGACGCGCGCGCCGCGCACCGCGAGCAGCTCGCGCATCACGTCCATCTCGTCGGCGACGAGCGCGCGCGTTTCGTTCGGGCCGCTCGCGAGCGTCATGCGAGCTTCACCACCTGCTTGCCGAAGTTGCGCCCGCCCAGCAGGTCGATGAGTCCCTGGGGCGCGTTCTCGAGGCCCTCGACGATCGATTCGCGGTAGCGCAGCTTGCCCGCGGCCACGCGCGCCCCGAGATCGGCGAGCGCCTCGGGGTAGCGCTCCTTCCAGTCGAACACGATCATGCCCTGCATGCGGATGCGGTTCACGAGCACCGAGCGCAGGTTGCGGAAGCCGTAGGGCTGCGTGAGGTTGTACTCGGAGATCATGCCGCAGACGACGATGCGCGAGAACGGGTTCATGAGGCGCAGGATCGTGTCGAGCGTCTCGCCGCCGACGTTCTCGAAGTCGACGTCGATGCCCTTCGGGCACGCGGCGCGCAAGTCGTCGTGCAGCCGCCCCGCCTTGTGGTCCACGCACGCGTCGAACCCGAGCTCGTCACGCACGTAGTCGCACTTCGCCTTCCCGCCCGCGATGCCGACCACGCGGCAGCCCGCCGCCTTCGCGAGCTGGCCCACGACGCTGCCGACGGCGCCCGACGCGGCCGAGACGACCAGCGTCTCGCCCGCCTTCGGCTTCCCGATCTCGTGCAGGCCGAACCACGCGGTGAGCCCCGGCATGCCGAGGATGCCGAGGTAGTACGAGGCCTTCACGCGCGACGTGTCCACGAGCGTCACCTCCTTGCCGCGCGCCGCCCCGTAGAGCTGCCAGCCGAGCGGCGTGAGGACCTTGTCGCCGGGCTTGAATCCCGGATGGCGCGACTCGAGGACCTCGCCCACCGTCTGGCCGGTCATCACCTCGCCCAGCTCGACCGACTTGGCGTACGACTTCGCGTCGCTCATGCGACCGCGCATGTACGGATCGAGCGAGAGCCATTCGTTGCGCACCAGCACCTCGCCGTCGGAGAGCGCGGGCAGCGGCGACTCGACGAGGCGGAAGTTGTCGCGCGTGACCGCACCCGTGGGGCGGTTCGCGAGGACGATCTGCTTGTTCGTTGTCATGGCTTACCCTCGCCCTCTCTCGAGGCAGAGGCAGAGCATTTGGCGAAGCGCTCGAGGTGGTAATCGGCGTCGCCGTACTCGCGCGCGATCATCGTGAGGCGCCGGAACGTATGGCTCACCTTGAGCTCGTCGCTCATGCCCATGCCGCCGTGCAGCTGCACCGATTCCTGGCTCACGTGGCGGCAGGCGTCGGCGATCTTGATCTTCGCGGCCGAGACCATGCGCTTGCGCTCGCGCGCATCGGCCTCCGTGTCCACGCGGGCGCAGGCGAGGCTCGCCATCGAGCGCGCCTGCTCGAGGCTGATCACCATGTCGACCATGCGGTGCTGCAGCGCCTGGAACGAGCCGATGGGGCTGCCGAACTGCTTGCGCGTCTTCAGGTACTCGTGGGTCGCGTCGTTCGCCGAGCGCATCGCCCCCACCGCCTCCGCGCACACGAGCGCGGTGCCGTAGTCGAGCGCCTCCTCGATCGCGGCGAGCGCATCGCCCTCGCCCAGCCGCGCGGCGGCGGGCAGGGCGACCGACTCGAAGCGCACGTCGCCCCCGCGCCGCCCGTCGAGCGTGCGATGCGCCTGCGTCGAGACCCCCTTCGCGGCGCGATCGACGAGGAAGAGCACGACATTGTCGCGATCCCGCGGGCCGTCCTCGAGGCGCGCGGACACCACGAGACGCTCGGCGCCCGGCGCCTGGAGCACGCCCGCCTTCGCGCCGTCGAGCACGAAACCGTCGGCGGTGCGCCGCGCACGCGTCGCGATGCGCGATGGATCGTAGCGAGCGCCGGCCTCGAGCAACGCGCACGCGAGCCGCAGCCGCCCCTCGACGATCGCCGGAATCACCTCGCGCGCGATCGCGTCGGTCCCCGCCCGCGCGACGAGGCGCCCGGCGACGATGGTCGCAGAATAGGGCTCGACCACGAGCGCCTCGCCGATCGCCTCCATCACGCTCATGAGGTCGACCGCGCGCCCGCCGAAGCCGCCGTGCTCGCTCGCGAACGGCAGGCCGAGCAGGCCGATCTCGGCGAGCTTCGCCCAGATCTCCCGGCTCCATCCTTCGTCGGACGCGATGATGGCGCGCCGCCTGCCGAAGCCGTAGTCCTGCTGCACGAACCGCCGCACCGAATCGGCGACGAGTTGCTGCTCTTCGCTGTAGTCGAATTTCATCGCCCGCTCCTACAATCCGAGGCTCATCTTCGCCACGATGTTGCGCTGGATCTCGTTCGAGCCCGCGTAGATCGAGGTCTTGCGGAAGTTGCAGTAGCGCGGCGCGATCGTCGCGCCCTCGGTGTCGAACCCCGCGAACCCGTCCACCGCCGCGACGGCCGCCGCGCGCGGCCCGATCGCATCGAGCGTGAGCTCGGTCAGCGCCTGCTGGATCTCGGTGCCACGGATCTTGAGCAGGGACACCTCGGCGCCGGGCGGCCTCCCGCCGCGCAGCTGGTCGAGGAAGCGCAGGTTCGTGATCTCGAGCGCCATGAGCTCGACCTCGACGCGCGTGAGGCGATCGCGGAAGCGCGGATCCTCGATCAGCGGCCGGCCGTCCTTCGTCTCGCGCGCGGCGAGCGCCTTCAGCCGCTCGAGCTCGCGGCGCGAGCCGCCGATGCGCGCGGTGTTCATGCGCTCGTGGCCGAGAAGGTACTTGGCCACGGTCCAGCCCTTGCCTTCCTCGTGCACCAGGTTCTCCGCCGGCACGTTCACGTCGTCGAAGAACACCTCGTTCACCTCGTGGCCGCCGTCCATGAGGATGAGCGGGCGCACCGTGACGCCCGGCGTCTTCATGTCGATCAGCAGGAACGAGATGCCCTCCTGCTTCTTCGCCGCCGGATCCGTGCGCACCAGGCAGAAGATCCAGTCGGCGAAGTGCGCGAGCGTGGTCCACGTCTTCTGGCCGTTCACGACGTAGCGGTCGCCCTCGCGCACCGCGCGCGTCTTGAGCGAGGCGAGGTCGGAACCGGCGCCCGGCTCCGAGTAGCCCTGGCACCAGAAATCGTCTCCGTGGTAGATGCGCGGCAGGAAACGCCGCTTCTGCGCCTCGGTGCCGAACTCGAGCAGCACCGCCGCGCACATCGTGATGCCGAACGGGATGAGCGGCGGCGCGCCCGCGTAGCCGCACTCCTCCTCGAAGATGTAGCGGCGCACCACGTCCCAGTCGGTGCCGCCCCATTCGCGCGGCCACCACGGCGCGATCCAGCCCTGCTTCGCGAGGATGCGGTGCCAGCGCAGCAGGTCTTCCTTCGCGAGCTCCTCGTAGCGGGCGACCTTCTCGCGCAGGTCGGCGGGAAGGTTGGCGCGCAGCCATGCGCGCACCTCGTCGCGGAACGCCAGTTCGTCCGCCGAATAGTTGAGGTCCATGCGTATCCTCCCGAACGCCTTGGCGCCAAGACCGCCAGTCTAATCCAGCCGCCGCGTTCGATGCGCCGTGCCGGCCGGTGTAAGCTGACTGCCCCTTGAGGGAGGAGGAATCGCGATGACTGAGCGCAAGTCGGGATGGGCCTGGTTCGCGGCCGCCCTGCTCGCCTGCGGGAGCGCGTTCGCGCAGGCGCCCGCCTGGCCCACGCGGAGCATCAAGTGGGTCGTGCCGTACACGCCGGGGGGCATCACCGATTCCGTCACCCGCCTCATCGCGCAGAAGCTCTCCGAAACGCTCGGGCAGCCGATCGTGATCGAGAACAAGCCCGGCGCGAACAGCATCGTCGGCGCCGACTTCGTCGCGAAGAGCCCGCCCGACGGCTACACGATCCTCACGGTCATCGCCGCCCACGCCGCGAACGCCACGCTCTACGCGGGCAAGCTCAACTTCGACCCGGCGAGGAGCTTCGAGCCCGTCTCGCTCGCGGCCGTGGCCCCGCTCATCATCACCGTGAACAAGGACTTCCCGGTCAGGAGCGTGAAGGAGCTGATCGACTACGCCAAGGCGCATCCGAACCAGGTGTCGTTCGGGTCGAGCGGCATCGGCTCGGCCACGCACCTCACGTTCGAGCTGCTCAAGCAGACCGCGGGCATCGAGATGGTGCACGTGCCCTACAAGGGAACGGCGCCGGCGCTGGCCGCGGAGCTCGCGGGCGACCTCCAGGTGCTCGGCGACGTGCCCAGCTCGCTCATGCCGCAGGTGCGTGCGGGCAAGATCCGCGCGCTCGCGATGTTCTCGTCGAAGCGCGTGGCCGGCGCCGAGGAAGTGCCGACGATCGTCGAGGCCGGCGGCCCGCCGATCGAGGGCTCGACATGGGTGATGTTCCTCGCGCCCGCCGGCACCCCCGCCGCGATCGTGAACCGCATCTCGGCGGAGACCGCGAGGATCGTGCACGACCCGGCGCTCGCCGAACGGTTCGTGCAGCTCGGCATCGAGCCGGCGGGCACGACGCCCGCGGAGACCGGGAAGTACCTGCAGGACGAGATCGCCAAGTGGGGCCAGGTGATCAGGACCGCCGGCGTGAAGCTCGAGCAATGAGCCTGCGCCAGCTGTTCGATCTCTCCGGCCGCGTCGCGCTCGTCACCGGCGGCTCGCGCGGCCTCGGGCTGCAGATCGCCGAAGGGCTGGGCGAGATGGGCGCGCGCGTCGCGCTGAGCGCCCGCAAGGCCGACGAGCTCGACGCCGCCGTGGCTCACCTCGCCGCGCAGGGCATCGAGGCGACGGGCATTGCCTGCGACATGCAGGACGCCGCGGCGATCGGCCCGATGGTGCAGAAGGCCATCGACACGCTCGGACCCATCGACATCCTCGTGAACAACGCGGGCACCACGTGGGGGGCGCCCGCGCTCGACCATCCGCTCGAGGCCTGGCACAAGGTGCTCAACCTCAACCTCACGGCGATGTTCGTCACCTGCCAGGAGGTGGGCCGGCGCTCGATGGTGCCGCGACGCGCGGGCCGCATCGTGAACGTCGCCTCGATCCTGGGGCTGGTCGGCAGCGGCAGCGCGTCGACCCCGGGAACGATCGCCTACAACGCGAGCAAGGGCGGCGTCGTGAACTTCACGCGCACCCTCGCCGCCGAGTGGGCGCAATACGACATCAACGTGAACGCCATCGCGCCGGGATTCTTCCCGACGAAGATGACCAAGGGCCTGCTCGAGATGATGGGCGAGCACGCGGGCAGGAGCGCGCCGCTCAAGCGCCTCGGCGGCCCCGAGGACCTGAAGGGCATCGCGGTGCTGCTCGCCTCGGACGCGGGGAGCTTCATCACCGGCCAGATCGTCGCCGTCGACGGCGGGGTCACCGCGATCTGAGATGGACGTCGGCAAGGCGATCGGCCGGCACATTCCCTTCGTGAGCCACCTCGGCATCCGCCTGCGCTCGCAGGGCGACGGGCGCGCGGTGGTCGAGGTGGAGCTGCGCCCGGAGCTGTCGAACAGCTTCGAGTCGGCGCACGGCGGCGTCATCATGACGTTGCTCGACATCGCGATGGCGATCGCCGCGCGCAGCCGCGACCCGAAGGCGGTCGGCGCGATCACGGTGGAGATGAAGACGAGCTTCATCGGCACGTGCCAGGGCGTGCTGGTGGCCGAGGGCCATTGCCTCAAGCTCGGCAAGTCGGTCGCGTTCTGCGAGGGCGAGGCACGCGACGGCGCGGGCATGCTCGTCGCCAGGGCGAGCGGGACGTTCATGGTGCGCCACGCGAAGGGTCCCGCGCAGGACGACACGTTGCCGCGCGAGAAGGCGCAGGCCGAGCCGAAGCCGTCGCGGCGATGAGCGACTACAGCGCGTACATCGGCACGCGGCCCGTGGCCGAGGCGCACCGCTTCGACGTCGCGGCGCTCGAGCGCTACATGCGCAGCCACGTCGAGGGATTCTCCGGCGAGCTCGAGGTCGAGCAGTTCCGCGGCGGCCAGTCGAATCCAACGTTCCGCCTCACCGCCGGCGACAAGCGTTACGTGATGCGCAGGAAGCCGCCGGGCAGGCTCCTGCCGTCGGCGCACGCGGTCGATCGCGAATATCGCGTGATCAGCGCGCTCGCGCGGACCGACGTGCCGGTCGCGCGCAGCTACGCGCTCTGCACCGACGAGAGCGTGATCGGCGCGGTCTTCTACATCATGGATTACGTCGAGGGGCGCGTGCTGTGGGATCCGCAGCTTCCCGGGCTGCGGCCGGCCGAGCGCGCCGCGATCTTCGAGGAGATGAATCGCGTGATCGCGGCGCTGCACACCGTCGATTACGCGGCCCTCGGGCTGGCCGACTACGGCAAGCCGGGCAACTATTTCCAGCGCCAGATCGATCGCTGGTCGCGGCAGTACCGCGCGTCGGAGACCGAGAGGATCGAGGCGATGGACCGGCTCATCGAATGGCTGCCGGCGAACATTCCCGCCGACGACGCGACCTCGATCGTGCACGGCGACTATCGCATCGACAACATGATCTTCCATCCGCGCGACCCGCGCGTGCTCGCGGTGCTGGACTGGGAGCTGTCGACGCTCGGCCACCCCATGGCGGACTTCTCGTACCACGCGATGATGTGGCATCTGTCGTCGCGCGAGTTCCGCGGCCTGCGCGGCGCCGACCTCGACGCGCTCGGCATCCCGACCGAGGCGCGCTACCTCGCGCGCTACCTCGAGCGCACGGGCGCGAAGGCGATGAGCGCGAAGGACTGGGGCTTCTGCATGGCCTACAACATGTTCCGCGCCGCAGCGATCTTCCAGGGCGTGATGGCGCGCGCCGTCGCGGGCAACGCGGCGAGCGCGCAGGCGGTGGAGACCGGGCGGCGCGCGCGGCCGATGGCCGAGCTCGGTTGGATGCAGGTGCAGCAGCTGGGCGGCTGAACGGGAGGATGTCGTGGACTTCGAGTACTCGCCGAAAGTGAAGGAGCTGCAGATGCGCCTCGAGCCGTTCATGGAGGCGCACGTCTATCCGAACGAGGCGCGCTTCGCCGACGAGGTCGACGCGGGCGACCGCTGGCAACCCACCCGCGTCGTCGAGGAGCTGAAGGCGCTCGCCAGGAAGCAGGGCCTGTGGAACCTGTTCCTGCCCGAATCGTCGCGCGGCGCGGGTCTCACGAATTCGGAGTACGCGCCGCTGTGCGAGATCATGGGCCGCGTGCCGTGGGCGCCCGAGGTGTTCAACTGCTCGGCGCCCGACACCGGCAACATGGAAGTGCTCGAGCGCTACGGCACCCCGGAGCAGAAGAAACAGTGGCTCGAGCCGCTGCTCGCCGGAGAGATCCGCTCCGGTTTCGCGATGACCGAGCCCGCCGTCGCCTCCTCCGACGCGACCAACATCCAGGCCTCGATCGTGCGCGAGGGCGACTCGTACGTCGTCACCGGGCGCAAGTGGTGGACCTCGGGCGCCGGCGACCCGCGCTGCAAGGTGTTCATCTTCATGGGCAAGAACGATCCGGCCGCCGAGAAGCACAGGCAGCAGTCGATGATCCTCGTGCCCGCGGACGCCCCCGGCGTGAAGCGCCTGCGCCACCTGCCGGTGTTCGGTTACGACGACGCGCCCCACGGCCACATGGAGATCGACTTCGACCACGTGCGCGTGCCGGCCGCGAACATGCTCCTCGGCGAGGGACGCGGCTTCGAGATCGCGCAGGGTCGCCTCGGGCCCGGGCGCATCCACCACTGCATGCGCCTCATCGGCGTGGCCGAGCGCGCGCTCGAGAAGATGTGCCGGCGCGTGAAGTCGCGCGTGGCCTTCGGCCGCCCGATCGCCGAGCAAAGCGCGATGCGCGAGCGCATCGCCCGCGCGCGCATCATGATCGACGAGGCGCGGCTGCTCACGTTGAAGGCGGCCTGGATGATGGACACGGTCGGCAACAAGGCGGCGCGCGCCGAGATCGCGATGATCAAGGTGGCCGCGCCGCGCATGGCGTGCCAGGTGCTCGACTGGGCGATCCAGGCCCACGGCGGCGCGGGCGTGTGCGACGACTTCGGGCTGGCGAAGGCCTACGCGAACGCGCGCACGCTGCGGCTGGCCGACGGTCCCGACGAGGTGCACCTGAACCAGATCGGCCGCCTCGAGCTCGCGAAGCACGGTTAGGGCAGCGATGACCTCGGCGCGGCTCGCGGAGCCGTTCGGCAACGCGGCGCAGGTGATTCGCGACAACGCGCGCTGGCGCCCCGCCCATCCGGCGATCGTGCATCGCGACCGCGTGCTCGACTACGCCGCGCTCGACGCATCGATGGACCGCGTCGCCGCCGCGTTGCAACGCGACGGCGTCGGGCCGCGCGAGTCGATCGCGATCTGCGCCGCGTCGTGTCCCGAATACCTCGCGATCTTTCTCGGCGCTTTGCGCGCCGGCGTGGCCGTCGCGCCGTTGCAGCCCACGGTCGGAGCGCGCGCGCTCGCCGCGATGATCGAGGACTCCTGCGCGCGCATCGCCTTCCTCGACCGCGCCGCCGGCGCGATGCTCGACGAAGCAGGGCTTCTCCCCGCCGTGCCGACGATCGTGCTCGACGGCGCTCCCGGGCTCGAGTCGTGGCTCGGCGCGCCGGGCGCGCGACCCGCCGGCGTCGAGGTCGAGCCCGACTGGCCGTTCAACATCATCTATTCGTCGGGCACGACCGGCGAGCCGAAGGGCATCGTGCAGCCCCATTCGATGCGCTGGTCGCACCTGCAGCGCGGGCCCGCCTACGACTACCACGCGGGCGCCGTCACGCTCATCTCGACGCCGCTCTACTCGAACACGACCCTGGTGTCGGTGTTTCCCACGCTCGCCATGGGCGGCACCGTCGTGCTCATGGAAAAGTTCGAGGCGGGCGCCTATCTCGCGATCGCCGAACGCCGGCACGCGACGCACACGATGCTCGTGCCCGTGCAGTACCACCGGCTCATGGCGCGACCGGATTTCGGCCGCCACGACCTTTCCGCGTTCGAGGCGAAGTTCTCGACGAGCGCGCCGTTTCCCGCGGCGCTCAAGGCCGACGTGCTCGCGCGCTGGCCGGGGAAGCTCTTCGAGTTCTACGGGCTCACCGAGGGCGGCGGCACCTGCATCCTCGCCGCGCACGACCATCCCGACAAGCTGCACACCGTGGGGCTGCCCGCGCCGGGCCACGACATCCGCCTGATCGACGACGCGGGACGGGAGGTCGCACGCGGCGCCACCGGCGAGGTCGTCGGCCACTCGCGCGCGATGATGACCGGCTACCATAGGCGACCGGAAACGACCGCGGAGGCGCAGTGGTTCGACCGCAGCGGGCGGCGCTTCATCCGCAGCGGCGACCTCGGGCGCTTCGACGCGGACGGATTCCTCGTGCTCGTCGACCGCAAGAAGGACATGATCATCTCGGGCGGCTTCAACGTGTATCCGGGCGACCTCGAGGCGGTGCTCGCTTCGCATCCCGCGGTGGCGGAGGTCGCGGTGGTCGGCGTGCCCTCGAGCGAATGGGGCGAGACGCCCGCCGCCTTCGCGGTGCTGCGCGCGGGGACGGCGGCGAGCGCGGAGGCGCTGCGCGAATGGGCGAACGCGCGGCTCGGCAAGGTGCAGCGCATCGCGCACGTGCGGCTCGTCGACGCGTTGCCGCGCAGCCCGATCGGAAAGGTGCTCAAGCGTGAGCTTCGGGATGCGTTCGCGCGCTCGTGACGCCGCGGTCGCCGCGGCGCTGCTGCTCGCGGCGTGCGCGGATCCGGGCGGCCTGAAGACGACGGCCAGGGTCGCGACCCCCGAGACTTTCAGGAGCGAACGTTCCCTCGCGGACGCGCCGGTGGGACAGCCGCCGCGCGCCGAATGGTGGAAGCAATACGGCGACACGCAGCTCGACGCGCTCGTGGCCGAAGCGCTCGCGGGACATCCGTCCCTCGATGTCGCGCGCGCCCGCATCGCGCAGGCCGAGGCGGCCGCGGCTGCGGCGCATGCCGCGCTGCTGCCGAACGTGGACGCGTCCCTCGCCTCGAGCCGCCAGCGGCTCTCGGAGCACGCGCTCGTGCCGCCGCCTTTCGGCGGCCGGTGGCTGTGGCAGAACCAGGCGATGCTCGACTTCTCCTACACGTTCGATTTCTGGGGCAAGAACCGCAACGCGTACGAAGCGGCATTGGGCCAGGTCCGCGCGGCCGAGATCGACGTGCAGGCCGCCGCGCTCGTGCTCGAGACCGCGCTCGCGCGCGCCTACCTGCAGCTCGATGCGGCCTTCGTGCGGCGCGAGCTCGCGGATGCGGCGCTCGACGTGCGCGAGCAGGTGCTGGGCATCACGCGCCAGCGCTTCGCGGCGGGGCTCGACTCGGAGGTCGAGCTGCGCCAGGCCGAGTACGCGGTGCCGCGGGCGCGTGACGAGCAGCTCGCGGCCGACGAGGCGATCGCCGTGGCGCGCGACCAGGTGGCCGCCCTCGCGGGACAGGGGCCAGATCGCGGCCTCGCGCTCGCGCGCCCGCACGTGCAGGCGCCGATGCTCGCGTTGCCGTCGCACCTGCCCGCGGATCTGCTCGGCCGGCGTCCCGACATCGTCGCGCAGCGCCTGCGCATCGAGGCCGCCGCGCACGGCATCGCGGTCGCCCGCGCCGCGTTCTACCCGAACGTGGACCTGACCGGCTTCGTCGGGCTGTCCGCGATCGACTTCACCCACTTCCTCGAATACGGCAGCCGCGTCGCGGGCGTCGGTCCCGCGCTCACGCTGCCGATCTTCGACCGCGGGACGCTGCGCGCGAACCTCGCCGCCCGTGACGCCGACTGGGACCTCGCGGTGGGCCAGTACAACCAGTCGCTGGTGGACGCGCTGCGCGACGTGATCGACCAGCTCGCCACGCTGCGCTCGCTCGACGCGCGCGAGACGCAGGAGCGCCTCGCGCTCGAGGCGGCCGAGCGCGCGCACACGCTCGCCGTCGAGCGCTATCGCAGCGGCATCGGCAACTACCTGCAGGTGCTCGCCACCGAGGAGCCGCTGCTCGCGCAACGCACGGCGCTCGCGGCGCTGCGCGCACGCCGCCTCGATGCCGGCGTGGCGCTCATCCGCGCCCTCGGCGGCGGCTACGACCAACCCGCGGCCGCCACGGCGGCCCTTCCCTAGACGCGATCCCACGATGTCCGCCCAGCCGCCCGCCCCGCCGCCCGCTCCCGCCGACGCCGAGAAGAAGGAGCGCAAACGCAAGCGCGTGCTCGCGATCGTCGCCGCGGTCTTCCTCCTCGCCGGCCTGGGCTGGCTCGCGTGGCACTTCCTCATCGGGCAGTGGTACGAGGACACCGACGACGCCTACGTGGGCGCGAACGTCGTGCAGATCACGCCGCAGGTCGCGGGCACGGTCGTCGCCGTCGGCGCGGACGACACCGAGCACGTGAAGGCGGGCGACGTGCTCGTGCGCCTCGATCCCACCGACGCGCGCATCGATCTCGCCCAGGCCGAGGCGCAGCTCGCGCGCACCGTACGCCAGGTCCGCACGCTCTTCGCGACGAGCTCGCAGTTCGACGCGGCGGTCGCGCAGCGCGAGAGCGACCTCGGACGCGCGCGCGCCGACCTCGCGCGGCGCGAGCCGCTGCTCGCCACCGGCGGCGTGTCGCGCGAGGACGTGCAGCACGCGCGCGACGCGGTCACGGCGGCCGAGGCGGCGTTGCGCGCCGCCCGCGAGCAGCTCGCCGCAAACCATGCGCTGGTCGACCGCACGAGCCTCGGGGACCATCCCGACGTCAAGGCGGCGGCCGCGCGCGTGCACGAGGCGTTCGTGAACGAGGCGAGGACGCGCATCCTCGCGCCCGTGGCGGGCATCGTCGCGCGCCGCACCGTGCAGGTCGGGCAGCGCGTCGCCTCCGGCACGGCGCTCATGGCCGTCGTGCCGCTCGACGACGTGTGGGTCGACGCGAACTTCAAGGAGGCGCAGCTGCGCGACCTGCGCCTGGGCCAGCCGGCGCGCGTCGAGGCGGACCTCTATGGCCGCCATGTCGTCTACCACGGCCGCGTCGCGGGATTCGGCGCGGGTACCGGGGCCGCCTTCGCGCTCATCCCCGCGCAGAACGCGACCGGCAACTGGATCAAGGTCGTGCAGCGCGTGCCGGTGCGCATCGCCCTCGACGCGAAGGAAGTGCGCGACTTCCCGCTGCAGGTCGGCCTGTCGATGAACGTCAAGGTCGACACGCACGAGCGCGGCGAGCGCACGCTATTCGCCGCGTCGGCCGCGCCCACGCGGCAGGAGACGCGCGTGTTCGACGCGCTCAACGCGCAGGCCGATGCGCGCGTGGCGCAGATCATCGCCGACAATCGCGCGGCCGTCCCGGCCGGCGGCAACCGCCATGTCGGCGCCCGCTGAAGGGCGGCGCGCGGGGTCGCCCGCACCGGCCCGTCCCTACTACACGGGAGGGATGCGGCTGGTCATGACGATGACCCTCGCGATGGCGAACCTGATGGAGGTGCTCGACATCACCATCGCGAACGTGTCGATCCCGTCGATCACGGGCGAGCTGGGCGCGGCGCCGAGCCAGGGCGCGTGGATCATCACGTCGTACGCGGTGGCGAACGCGATCACCGTTCCGATCACCGGGTGGCTCGCGGACCGCATCGGGCAGGTGCGCCTCTTCGTCACCGCGATCGTACTCTTCACCGTCTCGTCGTTCCTGTGCGCGATGTCGGTGTCGCTGCCGATGCTCATCACCTTCCGCGTGATCCAGGGCGCGGTGGCGGGGCTCATGATCCCGCTGTCGCAGTCTCTGCTGATGATGAACTACCCGCCGGAGAGGCGCACGATGGCGCTCGCGATCTGGGCGATGACCGTGACGCTCGGGCCGATGATCGGGCCGATCCTCGGCGGCTGGATCACCAGCAACTACCACTGGTCGTGGATCTTCCTCATCAACATCCCGGTGGGCATCTTCGCCGCCTTCGGCACGTGGGAGCTGCTCTCCGACCGCGACACGCCGACGCACTCGGTGCCGGTCGACTACGTCGGCATCGTGCTCCTCGTGATCTGGGTGGGCTCGCTGCAGGTGATGCTCGACAAGGGCAACGAGCTCGACTGGTTCGGCTCGCCGTTCATCGTGGGACTCGCCGTCACCGCGGTGGTCGCGTTCGCGTTCTTCCTCGTCTGGGAGCTCCACGACCCGCATCCGATCGTCGACCTGACACTCTTCGCGAACCGCAACTTCACGCTCGGGCTGCTCACGCTCTCGCTCGGCTTCTCGCTCTTCTTCGGCATGACGATCCTGCTGCCGCTGTGGCTGCAGACGCAGATGGGCTACACCTCGCAATGGGCGGGCTTCGTGCTCGCGCCCGCGGGCCTGTTCGCGATGCTGCTCTCGCCGGTGGTGGGCAAGACGATGCCGAAGGCGGGGCCGCGCCTGTACGCGAGCTTCGGCATCTCGATGATGGCCTGGCTCGCTTTCCTGCGCTCGCATTTCACGACGACGAGCGACTTCTGGACCATCGCCTCGCCGCAGGTACTGCAGGGCATCGGCATCGCGTTCTTCTTCGCGCCGCTGATCAGCATCTCGCTGGGCGGCGTGCCGGGCGCGAAGATCGCGCGCGCCTCGGGGCTGCAGAACTTCATGCGCATGATGGCCGGCAGCTTCGGCGCCTCGATCATCATCGCGGCGTGGGACCATCGGCAGGCGCTGCACCACACGCGCCTCGCGGAGCACCTGGCCGCGGGCGACCCGCAGATCGCGCGATTCTCCGGTCTCGTGGCGCGTGCCGGCTTCGACGCGCCACAGTCGTATGGCATACTCAACGACTTGCTCACGAACCAAGCGTACATGCTGGCCACGAACGACATCTTCTGGCTCTGCGGAGTGCTCTTCGTGGTCCTCGTCCCGCTGATCTGGACCGCACGTCCGCCCTTCGGGCAGATGGGGGTCGGCCACTAGATGTCCCCGGTCATCGGTGGCGCGCGGCGCATCGCGCGCCGCTCGCGTCACGTGCTGTTCACCGGCTCGCTGTGGCGTCGGCGCATCGTCTTCCTCGTCGGCAGCGTCATCATCGCGCTCGTCGCCGTGGCGTTCGCCGTTTCCGCGAACTGGGCGAACCAGGTGCTCGGCCAGGCGGTGCGGCGCTGGGCGTGGGCGGGCTTCGTGCTCGCGCCGGCCGGGCTCGCGCTGTGCACGTACATCACGCGCCGCTTCTTCGGCGGCGCCGAGGGCAGCGGCATTCCGCAATGCATCGCGGCCATCAAGTATCCGGACAAGGCGCTGCGCGACCGGCTCATGTCGATCCGCGTCGCGGTCGGCAAGATCCTGCTCACGCTCCTCGGGCTGCTCTCGGGAGCGTCGATCGGCCGCGAGGGCCCGACGGTGCAGATCAGCGCCTCGATCATGTACGCGCTCGACCGCTTCTCGCCGTTCCCGCACGAGAGCATGAAGCGCGGCCTGCTGCTCGCGGGCGGCGCGGCGGGCGTGGCCGCGGCGTTCAACACGCCGCTCGCGGGCGTCGTGTTCGCGATCGAGGAGCTCAGCAGCTCCTTCGCGCAGCGCACGAGCGGCATCGTGCTCACCGCGGTGATCATCGGCGGCATCGCCTCGCTCGTGCTGCTCGGCAACTACACGTACTTCGGCCACACCAACGCGACGCTCGGCCCGGGCGACGCGTGGAGCGCGGTCGTGATGTGCGGCACCGCCGGCGGCATTCTCGGCGGGCTCTTCGCGCGCCTGGTCATCGCCTCGAGCGCCGGCTTCGGAGGTCCGCTCGCGGCGTTGAAGCGCGATCACCCCGTCGCGTTCGCCGCGCTTTGCGGCCTCGTCATCGCGATCCTCGGCCTCGCGTCGAGCAACACCATCTACGGCACCGGCTACTTCGAGGCGAAGCAGATCCTGCAGGAGAACGGGCACGGCATTCCCATCTCCTTCGGCCTGATGAAGCTGCTCGCCACCGTCGTCTCGTACGCATGCGGCGCGCCGGGCGGCCTCTTCTCGCCATCGCTCGCGGTGGGCGCCGGGCTCGGCCAGGACGTCGCGCTGCTGATGCCCGATGCGCCGCTCGCCGCGGTGGCGGTGATCGGCATGGCCGCATACTTCGCGGGCGTCGTGCAGGCGCCGATCACCGCGTTCGTGATCGTGATGGAGATGACCGGCAACTCCGGGATGGCGCTGCCGCTCATGGCCGCCTCGCTCCTCGCGTACGGCACGTCGCGGCTCATCTGCCCGCGCCCGCTCTACAAGGCGCTGTCGAAGCGCTTCAAGCCGGGGACGCCGCCGCCGCTCATCGCGCCGTAGCCCGACGCCTCGGGCGCCATCGAAGAGCTCGCCAGCACGTCTCGACACCGGACCGCGCCGCAACGCCATGCCCGATCACCGACCCGAACACGGCACCGCCGAGCGCGCTCACGATTCCGCCGGCACGAGCGTCGACCAGGCGAGGTCGGTGAGGCAACCCTGGTCGCGGCTGCGCGCATTGAGCGCGGCATTCCGCGTCGGGCTCGATCCGATGGTCCCGATGCTGCTCGTGGCCGCGCTGATCGGCGGCATCAGCGCGTTGGCGGTCGAAGGCTTCCGCCAGGCGATGCACGTGCTGATGGGCGTGTACACGGACCAGAAGCATCTCGTCGCCGCGGCCGCCGGCTTGCCTTCGTGGGAACGCGCGCTCGTCCCTGCGCTCTTCGCGTTGGCGGGCGGCCTGGTCATGTGGGCGGGGCATCGCTGGATCCGCCGCCCGCGCGGTCCGGAGTACATGGAAGCGGTGCGCGTGGGCGACGGGCGGCTGCCGCTGATCCCGAACATGCTGCGCACCGGCTCGTCGCTGCTCGGCGTGAGCGGCGGCATCACCATCGGCCGCGAGGGCACGATGATCCAGTTCGCCGCGGTGATCGCCTCGATCGTCGGGCGCATCGCGCACGCCGATGTCGCCCATCGCCGCCTGATGGTCGCGTGCGGCGCGGCCGCCGGCTTCGCGGCAGCCTATCACGCGCCGATCGCCGGCACGCTGTTCGTCGCGGAGATCATCCTCGGCGGACTGCGGTTGCGCGAGATCGCCGCCGTGCTCGTGGCCGCGGTGATCGGCGAGCTCACCACGCAGAGCCTGTTCGTCACCGGGCCGCTCTACCTCGCGAACGCCGTTCCCGCGGTGAGCTTCGCCGACCTCCTCGACGCCTCGCTCCTCGGCCTGCTCGCCGGCCTCGTCGGCCCGATGTTCCTGTGGCTGCTCGACGCCTCGCGCCGCGCGTACCAGGCGCGCGTCACGTGGCTGCCGTTGCGGATGGGGTTGGCGGGAGCGCTGATCGGATCGCTGTCGATGCTGCGGCCCGAAGTGTGGGGCAACGGGTACAGCGTCGTGCAGTCCTTCCTCGTGGACCATTGGGCGATGTCGGCGGTCGCCGTCGTGTGCGCGCTGCGGCTCGTCGCCGTCACCGCCGCGAGCGCCGCGGGCATTCCGGGCGGCGTGCTGACCCCGACGCTCGCGCTGGGCGGCGCGATGGGACTCATGGTCTCGCACCTGTTCCTCATCCCCGAGGCGAGCCATTCGCAGGCGCTCTGGACGCTCGTGGGCATGGGAAGCCTGCTCGCGGCGACCACGCACGCGCCCGCGATGTCGGCGATCATGATGTTCGAGATCACGCGCAACTACAACGTCGTCATGGCCGCGATGCCGGCCTGCGTGCTCGCTTCGGTGATCGGCAGCCTGCTGCGCCACCGCTCGGTCTACTCGGAGGCCCTCGGCCTGCGCGACGAGGCGTCGCTCAGAAATCGAGCCCCAGCCACTGCCGCACCTGCTCATGCAGGTCGCCCTGGAAATCCTCCGGTCCCCCCGCCGCGGTGATGCGCCCGAGCGAGAGCACGTGGATGCGATCGGACATGGCGACGACGCGCCGCACGTTGTGGTCGATGAGCAGCACGCCCATGCCCGCGCGCGCGAACCTTTCGATCCACGTGAACACTTCCTCGGCGAGCCTGGGCGCGAGCCCGATCGACGGCTCGTCGATGAGGCACAACGCCGGCTGCTGCAGCCACGCCTTCGCGAACTCGACCTGCTTCTGCTGGCCGCCGGAAAGGTCGCCCGCCGCCGAACGGCGCTTGTCCTTGAGCGCGGGAAAGATCTCGAGCACCTCCGCGTAGCGCGGGGCGAGCATCGCGGCGAAGCGTTTCGCGCGCCCCTGCAGCGGAAGCAGCAGGTTCTCCTCCACGCTGAGATAGGGAAACAGGCTCGACTCCTGCGGGATGCAGCAGATGCCGCGGTCGATCAGCCGGTGCGGCGCGATGCCGGCGATCGATTCGCCGTCGAGCTCGATGCGGCCGGACTTGGGCACGAGGAAGCCGCAGATCGTCTTCACGACCGTCGACTTGCCCGCGCCGTTCAGGCCGATCAGCCCGCTCACCTGGCCCGGGTGCACCTCGAGCGAGACCTCGCGCAGCACGTCGATGTCCTGGGCGTAGCCGGCGGTCACGTTCTCGACGTTCAGCAGCCGCTCAGCCATGGCCGCTTCCGAGGTAGGCCTCGATCACCGCGCGATCCTCGAGCACCTGGCGCGTGGTGCCGAGCGCGATGAGCCGGCCCGCGTTCATGCACGCCGCGCGGTGGCAGAGGTCGACCACGATCGGCATGTCGTGGCTCACGAGCAGGAACGCGTGGCCCTCGGCGTTGCGCGCGCGGATGAAGCGCGCCATCGTCTCGCGCATCACGGGGTGCACCGCCGCGAACGGCTCGTCGAGCAGCGCGATCTTCGGCGGCACGATGAAGCACATCCCGAACTCGAGGAGCTTGCGCTGCCCGCCCGACAGCTGCCCCGCGTCGAGGTACATGACGTGGGAGAGCGTGAGCTCTTCGAGCAGCGCGGCGGCGCGAGCGCGCGCCTCGACCTCGTCGAGCCCGCGCGCGAGGCCGGCGGTGAGGAGGTTGTCGAACGCGCTGAGGCGCGCGAAGACGCGCGTCATCTGGAACATGCGCAGCAGCCCGCGGCGTGCCAGCGCGACCGGCTTCAGGGTGGTCACGAGATCGGAGCCCATCCACACTTCGCCGCGATCGGGCGGCAGGAAGCCCGAGAGCATGTTGAGCGCGGTGGTCTTGCCCGATCCGTTCGGCCCGATGAGCCCGAGGATCTCGCCCTCCTCCACGGCGAGCGCCAGGTTCTCCACGGCGGCCACGCCGCCGAAGTGCTTGGTGAGGCCCTCGGTGCGCAGCAGCGTCATGGCGTCGTGCGCGAGTGGGGCGGCCCGGGCCGCGGGCGGCGCAGCCGGATCGCGATGCCCCACAGGCCCGCGCGGAAGAAGCGCGCGAACACGATCACGAGCGCGGAGAACACGATCATCTGGATGTTGCCGAACTCGCGCATCCACTCGGAGGCGAGATAGACGAGCAGCGCCCCGATGATCGAGCCGGTGAGCGTGCCGATGCCGCCGATCACCACCATCGCGATCACGAGCCCGCTCTGCAGCAGCAGCCCGAGCTCGGGGCTCACGAGCTGGCTGAAGGTGCCGTAGAGCGCGCCCGCGATGCCGCAGATCGCGCACGACAGCGCGAACGCGAACGTCTTGTAGCGCACGACGTCGATGCCGCGGCTCTCCGCGCCGGTCTCGTCGTCGCGGATCGCGAGCCAGAAGCGCCCGGGACGGCCGCGCATGAGCGCGTAGAGCATCACCAGCACGAGCGCGAGCAGCGCCAGGAACACGTAGTAGTAGCCGACGCGGCTTTCCATGAGGGTCGGCACGTTCAGCCCCTGGTCGCCGCGCGTGAAATCGATCGAGTTGCCGATCACCACGCGCGCGATCTCCGCGAAGGAGAGCGTGGTGAGCGCGAGATACGGTCCCTTGAGGCGCAGCACGATGCGCCCGAGCAGCGCCCCGATGATCGCCGTCGTGACGATCGCCGCCGGGATGCCGAGCGCGAGCGGCACCTTCCAGTGGTAGTCGAGGAGCGCGGGCGTGTAGGCGCCGAGCATCGCGAAGGCCGCGGGCGCGAGCGAGAACTGGCCGGTGAAGCCGGCGAGCAGGTTCCAGCCGAGCGCGAGGAGCGCGAAATAGATGCTCACGATCAGGATGCCGAGGGTGTAGGGCGAATCGACGGCGAGCGGACACGCGGCGAGCACCGCGAGCACGACGAGCGCCGCGCGGAAGTCCGTCGCCAGCCGACGGCTCCAGAGGTTTTCCGCGCCGCTCACAGCTCGCGCGCCCTCTCGCCGAGCAGCCCCTGCGGCCGGAAGAGCAGCACCAGGATCAGGATCAGCAGGCCGAACGCGTCACGGTAATCGTAGGAGACGTACACCGCGAAGAACGATTCGAGCACGCCCAGCAGCAGCGAGGCGAGCATCGCGCCCCACACCGATCCCATGCCGCCCAGCACCACGATCACGTAGGACTTGATCGCGGGAAACCCGCCCACGTCGGGCGACGGGTTGATGAGCGGGGCGAGCAGCGCGCCGGACAAGGCCGCGAGCAGCCCCGAGATCGAGAAGATGAGGCTCGTCGTGCGCGTGGCGTCGATGCCCGCGAGCGAGGCGCCGAGGCGGTTTTGCGCCACGGCCTGGATCTGCCGTCCCCACAACGAGCGCTTGATGAAGACCGCGAGCCCGACGAGGAGCGCCGCGGAGATGCCGGCGGCGATGAGCTTCTGCCCGTTCAGCATCACGGGGCCCAACGCGAAGCGCGACGTCTCGGTGAGCATCGGGCCGCGATAGGGATACGGGCCCACGACCTTGTCGACGACATTGATGAGCAGCAGCGACAGGCCGAACGTCACCACGACCGCGTACTCGTCCTTCATGACGCTCCAGCTGCCGTAGCCCGCGTAGAGCGGGCGCATGAGCGTGCGCTCGACGACCCATCCGAGCAGCGCGCCGGAGACGGCGGCCGCGGGCAGCGCGATCCAGGGCGAGACGCCCAGCTTCAATGCGACCAGCACGTAGGTGTACGCGCCCACCATGTAGAACTCGCCGTGGGCGAAGTTCACGATCTTGAGCACGCCGAAGATCATCGCGAGCCCCACGGCCATCAACGCGTAGAACAGGCCGAAGATCAGCCCGTTCACGAACAGGTCGAGCGCGAGCATCGCTAGCCCGCGGCCGGCGCGAGCGCCTGCAGCCGCTCGGCGGCCGCGAGCGTCATCCAGTCCTGTCCGCGCGCTCCCACCACCTGCAGCGCGAGCGGCACCCCATCCTTCGAGCGGCCCCACGGCAGCGACACCGCGGGCAGCCCGGCGAGGTTGAACGGCATCGTGAGCTGCGTGACCGCCGTGTGCAGCGCGTAGTCGCGCCCGCCGATCGCCACGCGGGCCGCCCCGATGCGCGGCGCGGGCGCGCGCAGGGTTGGGCAGAGCAGGATGTCGGCGCCGTCGAACGCGGCATCGATCGCGCGCACGAGCCGCGCGCGAAAACGCTGCGCCTTCGCGTACCACGGGCCGGGGAAGAACCAGCCGGTCTCGAGGCGCACGCGCACGTCCTCGCCCAGGCGATCGCCCGCGGCTGCGAGCAGCTGCGCGTCGGCCGCGGTCGCTTCGGGCGCGATGGTGTTCAGCTGGATCGCGGGCGCGTGCTCGATGCCGTCGATGGCGCGCTCGCTCACGCGCGCCCCGTCGCGCTCGGCCGCCTCGCACGCCGAGACGAGCATCGCGCGCACGTCTTCATCGAGCGGCTCGGCGAAATAGCCGCCGAGGCGCGCGAGGCGCAGCGACTTGAGGTCCCTGCGCCGCCACGCCGGGATGCGCGCCTCGCCGAGCAGCGCGGCGAAGAGCGCCGCGCAGTCCTCGACGCGCAAGGCCATCGGCCCCACGTGGTCGAGCGAAGGAGCGAGGTCGAGCACGCCCGTGCGCGGCACCGCGTCGTAGGAAGGCTTGAATCCGACGATGCCGCAGCATGCCGCGGGAATCCGGATCGAGCCGGCGGTGTCCGTGCCGAGGGTCGCGCGCACGACGCCGGCCGCGACCGCCGCCGCGCTGCCGCCGCTCGAGCCGCCGGGAATGCGATCGCGCGCCGCGGGATTCACCACGCGTCCGAAGCGCGGATTGTCGCTCGTGATGCCGTAGGCGAGCTCGTGCAGGTTCGTGAGCCCGACCACCACCGCGCCCGCGCGGCGCAACCGCGCGACCGCCTCGGCATCCGCGGCGCACGACCGGATGTCGATCGCGCGGCTGCCGCCCGTGAGCGGGGCGCCCGCCACCGCCATCAGGTCCTTGATGCCGACGGGGACGCCGGCGAGGAACCCGTTCGCGGACGGCTTCACCTCATCCGCGATCCACGTGAACGCGTTCAGCTCCTTCGCCGCGCGCGCCCGCTCGATCGCGTCGCGCGCATCGGCGGGCAACGAAGACGCATGCGGCTCGCCGCGCGCGGGCGCGACGACGGCCGGGCGCGGCACGTACGGTTGCGTATCGGGCGAGGGCCAGGCGCGGAACGCCTCGAGCTCCGGGCGGTTCACGTCGAGCCGGGCGAGCCACGCGTCCGCGCGCTCGCCATGTCCATAACCAAGCCAGTCGGAAAAACCGACGAGCGACTCGCGCAGATCGGGCATGGGAAATCCTAGGCGCCCGCGCGGGGACGCGGGCACCTCGGGGTCAGTGGGGCTTCTGCAGCTTCTTCACGTCGAGCGGCTGGCCGGGTCCCTGGATCAGGTTCGCGTCGCCCACCTTCTGGTTCACCGCGGTGAACTGGTAGTTGACGTAGGGGATGTCGACCCACTGCTGGAAGGTGATGCCGGGCTTGTCGCCGAAGGAGAACGTGCCGCGCGTGCCGGTGAACTTGATCTTGCGCAGCGCGCCTTCGATCTTCTTCGGGTCCGTGCTCTTCGCATCCTTGATCGCGTCGACGATCAGCAGCAGCGAGTCGGCCGCCTGGAAGATGAGGCGGTTCGGGTCGTTCTTCGTGCGCTTCGTGTACTCGGCGCCGACCTGCCGGCCGAGCGGCGGGATGTCCATCTTCGGATGGTAGAGGCCGAACGAGATGAGGTACTTGCCCGCGTCGTGCACGTTCTGCCAGAAGTCGGGATAGTCGGCGAGGCCCGCGCCGTCGTAGAGCCACGTCTTCGCGCTCGGCGCCACGCCCTGCTCGTAGAGCTGGTTCATCAGGATGTAGGCCGCCGGCGGCAGCATCACGTTGATCGCCATGTCGGGCGGGTTCGCACGCAGCGCGATCACGGCCGGCGTGAAGTCCTTGCTCGCGCGATCGAGCGTCTCGTACTTGTACTTCACGTCGGGGGCGTTCTTCTTGAGGAACTCGCCGATGAGCTTCGCCTGGCCGATGCCGTAGTCGGTGTTCTCGGCGAAGGCGACGACGTTCTTCACGCCGAGTGCCTTGATGGTCTCGGCCATCGCCTCCGAAACGTGCGTGTTGTAGTTGCCCGGGTTGAACACCTCGGGATAGCCCTTCTTGCGGATGTCGTCGGACCAGCAGTTGGTGTTGACGTAGGGCACGCCGTAGCGGTGCGCCACCTCGATCTCCGCGAGGCAGACCGAGCTCTGGTGCCCGCCGGTGAGCGCGACGACCTTGTCCTTCGTGATCAGCTTTTCGGTCGCGGCACGACCCTTCTCGGGAATGCCCTGGTTGTCCTCGTAGATCAGCTTGATCGGCCGGCCGAGCACGCCGCCCTTGGCGTTGACCATGTCCTTCACGATCTCGAGGCCGTCCTTGACCTGGGTGCCCTGCACGACCGACCCGGGCGGGGACTGGGCGATGCTGATGCCGATCGCGATCGGCTCGGCAGCGAAGGCGGCGCCCACGAACGCGAGCGCGGCGGCGAGCAGGGTACGGCGCATGATCGATCTCCTCTTGGTTGTTTTCGCCGGCGGCGGAAGGGCGAATATACCCCCCGTGACATCCGTAAGAAAGACCGGAGAAATCATGGGGAAATGGGTTCCGATCCCGGTATAATGGGAGCTCAGGGGATCGCGGCGTCTCATCCGGTTGGCGCCTCCCCCATTCGCGGCTCGCTTCGATCCCGAATCCCCGTAGCACGAAAAACTCGTCTGCCTGAACCGGTTTCGAAGGCAAGTCCTTCGCGGGCCGATTCCTCGTTCAGGAGACCGTCATCAGTACGTCCTTCGAAAGCCTCGGGCTGATCCCCGAGCTGTTGCGCGCCGTGACCGAACAGGGCTACACCGAGCCCACCCCGATCCAGGCGCAAGCCATTCCCTACGTCCTTTCCGGCCGCGATCTTCTCGGCGCCGCCCAGACCGGCACCGGCAAGACCGCCGGCTTCACCCTGCCGCTGCTCCAGCGCCTCGCCCCGCTCGCCACGCGCAGCTTCTCGCCGGCGTTGCACCCGGTGCGCTGCCTGATCCTCGCGCCCACGCGCGAGCTCGCGATCCAGGTCCACGACAGCGTGAAGACCTACGGCAAGCATGTCCCGCTGCGATCCTTCTGCGTCTACGGCGGCGTGAACATCAACCCGCAGATCGAGGAGCTCAAGCGCGGCGTCGAGATCCTCGTGGCGACGCCCGGGCGGTTGCTCGACCTCGTGGGCCAGAAGGCGGTGAACCTGGGCAAGGTCCAGATCCTCGTCCTCGACGAGGCCGACCGCATGCTCGACATGGGATTCATCCCCGACATCAAGCGCATCATCGCGCTCGTGCCGGCGATGCGCCAGACGCTGCTCTTCTCGGCCACGTTCTCCGACGAGATCCGCAAGCTCTCGGCGCAGTTCCTCAAGGACCCCGCGACCGTCGAAGTGGCGCGGCGCAACACGCCGGCCGAGCTCGTGACGCAGTACGTGCATCACGTCGAGGCCAACCGCAAGCGCGAGCTCCTCTCGCACCTCGTGCGCAAGAACGACTGGCAGCAGGTGCTGGTGTTCTGCAAGACCAAGCACGGCGCCAACCGGCTCGCCTCGCAGCTGCAGCGCGACCACATCAACGCGGACGCCATCCACGGCAACAAGAGCCAGAACGCGCGCATCCGCGCGCTCGAGGACTTCAAGGTCGGCAAGGTGAAGGTGCTCGTCGCCACCGACATCGCGGCGCGCGGCCTCGACATCGAGGAGCTGCCGCACGTGGTGAACTTCGATTTGCCGCACGTTCCCGAGGACTACGTGCATCGCATCGGCCGCACGGGCCGCGCCGGCTCCACCGGCGAGGCGCTCTCGCTCGTCTGCGCCGAGGACCGCCCGTTGCTCGCGGCGATCGAGAAGCTCATCAACCGCAAGATCGAGGCGCGCCACGTCGAGGGCTTCGAACCCGAGGGCCATCGCGAGAGCGCGTCGGAATCGACGCGGGCACGGGCGAAGCCCGCGCGCGAGGGCGAAAGCCGCGCCCCACGGGGCGAGGGACGTTCCGGCTCCGGCCGCTCGTCGAACCGCACGCGCTCGCGCGGTGGCGAGTCCCGCCGCGAGCCGCAGGTGCCGCTGCACGCGATGTCGCCCGCGCCGCGCACGTCGGGCAACTCGGGCGGGATGGATTTCGACAAGCCGTACGAGCCGTCGGTGAGCGCCGCGCCGGTCGAGGCGCCCGAGCGCCCGCAGTCGCGCAAGCCCGCGTCGACCATCCCGGCGCTCTTCCGCCGCAAGGTCGTCGCCTGACCGCGGTTCCGCCTGCGCCGGCCGTGGCGGTAGAATCGGCTCCTGTCCAACGCACCGGAACCCGCGCCACGAGCGCGGGTTTCCGTTCCTGCCATGCGTGACGCCGCTCCCCGCGCCATCAACCTCGCCGACTACACGCCGCCGGCGTTCCTCGTATCCCACGTGGCGCTCGAGATCGACATCCGCCCGGGTGTCGCGCTCGTCCACGCGACGCTCGAGCTCGCGCGCAATCCCGCGCGCGCGCAGGGTCCCGAGCCGCTCGTGCTCGACGGCGAGGACCTGGAGCTCCTGCGCGTCGCGGTCGATGGACGCGAGGTCGCCCCGGACGCGTACGCCGCCGATGCCGCGCACCTCACCCTCGCGCAGGTGCCGGATCGCTTCACGCTCGAGACCGTCGTGCGCTTCGATCCGTGGAAGAACACGAAGCTCGAGGGCCTGTACGCGACGAAGAGCGGGCTCGTCACGCAATGCGAGGCGGAGGGGTTCCGGCGCATCACCTACTTCGTCGATCGCCCCGACGTCATGGCGCGCTATCGCGTGACGATCGTCGCGCCACGCGACGACTTCCCGCGGCTGCTCGCGAACGGCAACCTGGTCGCGCACGGCGAAGGCGTTCCGGCCGGCTGGTTCGCCTCCTCGATCGGCGGCGAGCCGGGCGCGGTCGCGCGCCACTGGGCGCAGTGGGAAGACCCGTTCCCGAAGCCGTGCTACCTCTTCGCGATGGTGGCGGCGCGCCTGGACCTGCTCGAGGACCACTTCGTCACGCGCTCGGGTCGCCGCGCGCTGCTGCAGATCTACGTCGAGCCGGGCAAGCTCGACCAGGCCGGCTTCGCGATGCAGGCGCTCAAGAGCTGCATGCGCTGGGACGAGGAGCGCTTCGGGCTCGAGCTCGACCTCGAGCGGTTCATGATCGTCGCGGTCTCCGACTTCAACGCCGGTGCGATGGAGAACAAGGGACTGAACATCTTCAACACGAAGTACATCCTCGCGCGCGCGGACACCGCGACCGACGCGGATTACTTCGGCGTCGACAAGGTGGTCGCGCACGAGTACTTCCACAACTGGACCGGCGATCGCGTGACCTGCCGCGACTGGTTTCAGCTCTCGCTCAAGGAAGGTCTCACGGTCTACCGCGACGAGGAGTACAGCGCCGATCGCTACTCGCGCCCGGTCGTGCGCATCCAGGAAGTGCGCGACCTGCGCAACCGGCAATTCCCCGAGGACGCCGGCCCGATGGCGCATCCCGTGCGTCCCGATTCCTACGTCGAGGTGAACAACTTCTATACCTCGACCGTGTACGAGAAGGGCGCCGAGGTCGTGCGCATGTACGCGACGCTGCTCGGGCGCGAGGGCTTCCGGCGCGGCATGGACCTTTACTTCCAGCGCCACGACGGACAGGCGGTCACGTGCGACGATTTCCGCGCGGCGATGGCCGATGCGAACGGCGCCGATCTCACGCAATTCGCGCGCTGGTACTCGCAGTCCGGAACGCCGGTGCTCGAGTGCGAAGGCGCGTACGACGCGCGGCGCCGCACCTTCACGCTGGACGTGAAGCAATCGTGCCCGCCGACGCCGGGGCAGCCGTCGAAGCTGCCGTTCGTGATCCCGCTCGCGGTCGGCCTCGTCGATGCGGCCGGCAAGGACATGACGCTGCGGCTCGAGGACGAAGCGCGCGCGGTCGCCCACTTCGACGCCGCACGCGCGACCGCCGTGCTGCGCGTGACGCAAGCCGAGCACCGCTTCGTTTTCACCGACGTGCCGGCGCAACCCGTGCCCTCGCTGCTGCGCGGTTTCTCCGCGCCCGTGGTGCTGCGCTATCCGTACGATGACGCGCAGCTGCTTCATCTCATGGCGCACGATTCCGACGCATTCAACCGCTGGGAAGCGGGGCAGGCGCTGGCGACGACGATCCTTCTCGCGGCGGCGCAATCCGGGCGCGCGATCGAGGTTCCGCAGCCCTTCCTCGATGCGCTCGGGCGCGTGCTCGCGCAGGCCGAGCAGGATCCGGCCTTCGCGGCGGAAGCGCTGCAACTGCCCGCCGAAGGCTTCCTCGCCGAATGCATGGAGGTCGCCGACCCCGTAGCGATCCACGTCGCCCGCATGCGCGTCATCCGCGATGCGGCGGTGCGCCATCGCACCGGCTTCGAAGACACGTTCCGCCGCTTCGCGACGACCGGCCCCTACTCGCCGGATGCGGCCCCGGCCGGCAGGCGCGCGCTGCGCAACACGGCCCTCGGCTATCTCGCCGCGATCGACGATGCGACCGCGCGCGCGCTCGCCTTCCACGAGTTCCGCCATGCCAGGAACATGACCGACGCGATGGCGGCGCTCACTTGCCTCGCGAACTGCGGCGGGCCCGAGCGCGAGCGTGCGCTCTCGATGTTCTTCGAGCAGTGGAAGGGCGAGGCGCTCGTCGTGGACAAGTGGTTCAAGGTGCAGGCGGTATCGTGGCTGCCCGGGACGCTCGAGCGCGTCAAGGCTCTCGCCGCGCATCCCGCCTTCGACCTGCGCAACCCGAATCGCGCCCGCGCGCTGCTGCACGCCTTCGCGCTCGAGAACCCGCTCCACTTCCACGCGGCCGACGGGAGCGGCTATGCATGGGTCGCGGAGCAGGTGGTCGCGCTCGACCGGCTGAACCCGCAGGTCGCTTCGCGCCTGGCGCGCGCCTTCGACCGCTGGCGCAAGTACGACGCGGCCCGGCAAGCGCAGGCGCGGCGCGCGCTCGAGTTCATCCGCAGCGCCGACGGACTTTCGCCGAACGTGGGCGAGGTCGTGGGACGCGCGCTCGACTGACGGGCGCCGCGCGCGAGGAAAAGGAAAAGCCGCCCGCGGGCGGCTTTTTCATCGGCGCCTGCGACGATCAGTTCTTCTTGATCGTCTCGAGCATCTTGAAGATGCCCTTCGGCGCGCCATGGAAGAGCCGCTTGAACGCCTTGGGCAGGCAGCGGCGCTCCAGGGTGTTGCGGCGGACACGTTTGCGTTCGGCCATCGAAAGAACCTCCAATGCGAGACGGCGATTATACCGGAGAAGGGCGCCCGGGACGCATCGCCCTTCAGGCGCACAAGTGCAAACGCCCGATCTGTCGGGAGATCGGGCGTTCTGTATGGGGC
>CAYOGL010000032.1:0-48280 GCA_964403515.1 uncultured Burkholderiales bacterium
TCGTGGGCCGCGCGATCGAGGGCCGGCGCGACCGCGTCGTGCTCGCGACCAAGTTCGGCAACGTGCGCGGCGAGGACGGCAGCTTCCGCGGCGTGAACGGCAAGCCCGAGTACGTGCGCCAGGCGTGCGAGGCGAGCCTGAAGCGCCTCAAGGTCGACGTGATCGACCTCTACTACCAGCACCGCGTCGACCCGGCCACGCCGATCGAGGAGACCGTCGGCGCGATGGCCGAGCTCGTGAAGCAGGGAAAGGTGCGCTGGCTCGGCCTTTCCGAGGCGGCGCCCGCGACGATCCGCCGCGCGCATGCGGTTCACCCGATCGCCGCGCTGCAGACCGAGTACTCGCTGTGGAGCCGCGATCCCGAGGACGAGATCCTGCCCACGGTGCGCGAGCTGGGCATCGGCTTCGTCCCCTACAGCCCGCTCGGGCGCGGCTTCCTCACCGGGCGCTTCCGGTCCCTCGACGACCTCGAGCCCGACGACTACCGGCGCAACTCGCCGCGCTTCCAGGGCGAGAACTTCGCGCGCAACCTGAAGCTGGTCGAGGAGATCCAGGCGATGGCGCGCGAGAAGGCCTGCACGCCCTCGCAGCTCGCGCTCGCGTGGGTCCTCGCGCAGGGCGAGGACATCGTGCCGATCCCCGGGACGAAGCACGTGAAGTACCTCGAGGAGAACGTCGCCGCCCTCGACGTGCGCCTGTCGCGCGCCGACCTCGCCCGCATCGATCGCATCCTGCCGCCCGGCGCGGCCGCCGGCACCCGCTATCCCGCGGCCGGGATGCAGACCGTGAACCGGTGAAGGTCAAAGGCGCCTTGCCTGCCAGTGTGGTTTTTACCGACCGGGCGGAGGAAAATAGGAGGTTGCCCGCGGACCGACCGCGGGGCGCGCCGCCGCGGGGAAGGGCCCCGACGCGGCCCACCGGCTAGAAGGGAAATTTCCCATGACCACCCGCAAGATCGTCATCCTCGGCGCCTCCTACGGCTCGCTGCTCGGCATGAAGCTCGCGCTCGCCGGCCACCACGTGCACCTGGTGTGCCTGCCGGCCGAGGCGAAGCTCATCAACGAGAAGGGCGCCATCGTGCGCATCCCGGTGAAGGGCCGCGAAGGCCTCGTCGAGGTGAACACGAAGTCCCTGCCCGGCAAGGTCACCGCCGGCGGTCCCGGCGAGGTGAACCCGAAGGACTACGACCTCGTGGGCCTCGCGATGCAGGAGCCGCAATACCGCTCCGCGGGCGTGCGCGAGCTGCTCGACCTCGTCGGCCGCGCGAAGGCGCCGTGCCTGTCGATCATGAACATGCCGCCGCTGCCCTATCTCGCGCGCCTTCCCGGGGTCGACGTGTCGGGCTTGAGGGACGCGTACACCGATGCGACGGTGTGGGCCAACGTCGATCCGAGGTTCCTCACGCTCTGCAGCCCGGACCCGCAGGCCTTCCGCCCGCCCGACCAGGAGGTGAACGTGCTGCAGGTGCGCCTGCCCACCAACTTCAAGGCTGCGCGCTTCGAATCGGATGCGCACACGGAGCTCCTGCGCAGCCTCGAGCGCGACATCGAGGCCGCGCGCTTCACGCTCGGCAACGAGAAGATCGAGCTGCCGGTGAAGCTCAAGGTGCACGAGTCGGTGTTCGTGCCGCTCGCCAAATGGGCGATGCTGCTCGCGGGCAACTACCGTTGCGTGCAGGCCGAGAGCGTGCGCTCGATCCGCGACGCCGTGCACGGCGACCTCGAGGCCTCGCGCAAGGTCTACGAATGGGTCGTCGACCTGTGCGTGAAGCTGGGCGCCAAGCGCGAGGACCTGGTGCCGTTCGAGAAGTACGCGAACGCGGCCCTCTCGCTGCAGAGCCCGTCGTCGGCCGCCCGGGCGCTCGCCGCCGGCGCGCAGCAGATCGAGCGCGTGGACCGGCTGGTGCAGGCGGTGGCGGCGCAACGCGGCCTGCGGCTGCGCGAGGTCGACGACATCGTCGCGACCGTCGACGACTGGCTGGTGCGCAACCGCCGCAAGGGCTGACGCTCGCCGCCTCGCGCGCTCCCTCCCCTCGCGGGGAGGGTTGGGGACAGGGTCAGCTACACGCCGGCACCGGGCTCGAGAACACCTGGCGCGTGATCGGGTAGCTCACGCTCGAGCCGTTCACCGTGTACGTCATCGTGCCCGTGGTGCCATTCGAGAAGCGGAAGCTCATGCTGCCGATCTGGGTGGGCGTGATCGAGGACCACGGCTGCGCGTAGAACGCCGGACCGGTGGCCATGTAGAGCGCGCCCGCATACGAGCCATCCGATTGGCGCGTGCCGCCCGACATGAAGAACCAGATCGGGTTGTTGCCCGCGTCGTAGGTGAAGAGCGTGGCGAAGAGCGTGTTGTCCTGGTGCGTGATGTTCACGCCCCAGCCCGACTGCGACTGCCCGCCCCACCACAGGTCCTGGTAGTTGGTGAGCGAGCTGCGATCGGCCGTGGTCGCCTGGCACACCGCCGCGCGGGTGCCGAACACCTGCTTCTGGATCGGCTTCGTGACGGTGATGCCGTTCACGGTGTAGCTGAGCGTGCCGTCGTTCGCGTCGCTGAACGTGAAGCTCATCGTGCCGACCGGGGTGATGTGATTCGTCTGCAACGGGATCGGGCCGGTCGCGCTGTAGAGCGTGCCGCTGAAGGTCTGCGTGCCCGACTGCTGGTTGCCGCTCGACATGAAGTACCACGTCGGCTGGCCGTTCGGCGCGTACGTGAACAGCGTCGCGAACAGGATCGAGCCCTGGTGGTTCACGTTCACGCCCCAGCCTGACTCGTTCGGATTCCACCACAGGGCCGTGTAGTTCGGCGCGGTGTTTCCGCCGGACGGGTTGAGGTATTGCGCGATCGACGGATAGATCTGGTCGAGGCGCGAGTAGAAGTCGTGCAGGTCGCTCGCGCCCGCCGTGCAGCTCGACGGGCCGCCGTGCAGGCCGCCGCGCAGCAGGTAGCCGGAGCTCGACGCGCTGAAGATGCCGGAGCCGCTGCTGCCGCCCTCGGTGACGCCGGTCGAGATGCCGTTCCAGTTGACCTGGTACTCGTTGGTGAGGCCGCTCGATGGATCGATGTTGCCGAAGCCGGCCATCGAGCCGAGGCTCACCTTCTTCAGGTCGCCGGCCGGATGGTGGATCCCGGTGAGCGGGGTGCCGATGGCCAGCGTGCTCGCATCCCAACCGGAATAGACCGCGCCGTTGGGCGGCGTGGCGTGCAGGCGAAGGAGCGTCCCGTCCGAGGTCGCATCGCCGTAGAGGAGCGTCGCCCCGCCGGTGAGCTGTACATAGTTCGGGCTGAGATTGTCGCTGCCGCACGTGGTGCTGTCGAAGAACCAGTCCGTGGTCAGCGTGCTCGCCGAGGCCTGCGTGTTGATGCAATGGTTGGCCGTGTAGAAGTACGGGATGAACGAGCCGTCGAGGGCATTGAGCAACGTGCCCGTGCACAGGAACGTCGAGCCGCTGAGCGTGCCGTCGGTGAAGGTCATGCGCGCGACCGCCTTGCCCGCCTGCGCGAGCGCGGGATCGTTGGCGGAACGGCAGATCAGGTCGACCTCGCACAACCCCGAGCCGCCGATGCCGGTCGCCTTGGCGAGCGACTCGGCCTTCGGGTTCGACGGGCTCACGAACAGATGCGAGACCTCGGCGAGCGCGAGCTGCTCGGCGTCGGGCGACTCGCCCTGCGGCACGAACACCTCGACGATCGCGCTCTCGCCCTCGAGCACCGGGCTCCAGTACGGCGCATCGGGGTTAAGGTCCGCGGCGCGCACCGGACCGTAGACCACGTCGGTGCCGCCCTTGCCGGCGAAGCGCACCTGGATGCCGGGCGTGACCTTGGTCGTGACGAGCGCGACGCGCAAGGCCTGCGCACCGGGCGAGGTGACCCGCCATTGCGCCGCCACGCCGCCCGCGACCGGCGTCCACGCGAGCGCGCTGCCCGAGGATTGCGGCTGTGTCGCGGTCGCGCGGCCGATGCCGATCTTCAGGCGCTTCTCGAATTCCTTCGCGTTGGCGCTCTTGGCCGAGTTCACCAGCGTCGTGTCGATCGGGGCGAGGCGCAAGTCGGTGACCGCCGCGCTGCCGGGCGCGAGGCGCAGCGACTCGGCGGCCGCTTCCTTGTGGAACGGCGCCTGTGCCGGCGGCGCGGACTGCGCGAAGACGGACGAGACCAGGAACGGCCCGAACAGGGCGAGGGCGGCGCGAGCGAGCCGCTGGAGCGGATTCGACACGGGTTCTCCCGGGAGATAGGGCGGCAGCCGGATGGAGCCGCGGCACCGGCAAAAGTTTCCACGGCGCCGCGCAGCCGGATCAAGTCTCCGATTGTAAGCAAACGTCGGCGTTTCGGGCGGCGGAAGCTAGTTGGCGTGCGCCGCCTCGAGCAGGCAGCGCCATTCCTGCACGTAGCCCACGCCCTCGCTCGATTCGAATCCCCGCAACAGCAGGCCGGTGTGGCCGACCGCGACCAGCTCGGGCGCATGCAGCGGCGGCAGCACCGCCTCCTCGCGCGAGCCGCGGGAGGCGTGCACGCGCAGCTCGGCCACGCGGTGCATCTGCTCGCCGTGCATGGTCGAATGCAGGCGCAGCTCGCCGACGATGCCTTCCTGGTTCCGGTCGTGGAAGCGGCGGCCGCGGCGCCGCAGGACGAAGACGCGCACCTTCATCGCCCCATCATAGCGGCGTGCGCGCGCGATTCACGGCCGCCCTCGAATTGTTGACAACGCCATGCGCCCGACGACCTCCGTGCGCGCCTTTTCCACAACGGCCGCGACCGCGGCAGCCGGACGCGAGACGCGGTGCTAAGCTGCACCATCGCTCCGTCATGCGTGGGGAACGCCATGGATACACCGACCGGCGCCGTGCGCCGTTTCGACAACCACATCGCGGGCGAGCGCGTGGCACCCGCCGAAGGGCGCCGCTTCGTCTCCGTGAACCCGACCACGGGAGCGGCCTGGGGGGAGTTCGCCGAGTCCGGGCGCGCCGACGTCGATCGCGCGGTGCGCGCGGCCGCCGCGGCCTTCGAAGGTCCGTGGTCGAAGCTCTCGCCCACGCGCCGGGGGCGCCTGCTCATGGCGTGGGGCGATCGCATCGCCGACCACGCCGAGGCCATCGCGACGGTCGAGACGCAGCAGAACGGCAAGCTCCTCGCCGAGATGCGGGCGCAGGCGCGGGCCGTGAAGGACTGGCTCTACTACTTCGGCGGCCTCGCGGACAAGATCGAGGGCCGCGTGATCCCGCTCGAGCGCTCGAGCGTGCTCAACTACACGCTGCGCGAGCCCCTCGGCGTGGTGGGCGTCATCGTGCCGTGGAACTCCCCGACGTTCCTCACCATCATGAGCGTGTCGCCCGCGCTCGCGGCGGGCAACACCGTCGTCATCAAGCCCTCCGAGGTCACCTCGGCCTCGGCCTTCGAGCTCGCGCGGCTCGCGGAAGAGGCGGGCTTCCCGCCGGGCGTGATCAACGTCGTCACCGGCGGGCGCGACGCGGGCGAGGCGCTGGTCGACCACGAGGGGGTCGCGAAGATCTCGTTCACGGGCAGCGAGGCGGGCGGACGCGCCATCGCCGCGAAGTGCGGCGCGCGGCTCGCCGGCTGCACGCTCGAGCTCGGCGGCAAGAGCCCGAACATCGTCTTCGGCGACGCGAACCTCGACCAGGCGGAAGCGGGGGTGCTCGCGGGCATCTTCGCGGCGGCGGGGCAGACGTGCGTGGCCGGCTCGCGTGCGTTCATCCACGAGAGCGTCTACGACGAGATGCGCGCGCGGCTCGTGAAGCGCGCCGGCGCGATCCGCCTCGGCGATCCGCTCGCCGCGCAGACGCAGATGGGACCCGTGGCCACGCGCCTTCAGCTCGAGAAGGACGAGCGCATGGTCGAGCGCGCCGCGCAGGAAGGCGGCGCGATCCTGTGCGGCGGCCGCAAGGCTTCCGTGGGCGGCTTCGACGGCGGCCTGTTCTACGAGCCGACGATCATCGAGCACGCGGGGCCGAAGAGCACCATCATGAACGAGGAGGTGTTCGGCCCGGTGCTGTGCCTCACGCCGTTTCGCGAGGATGACGAGGTGGTGCGCCTCGCCAATGCCACGCGCTTCGGGCTCGCCGCCGGCTTCTGGACCCGCGACCTGCGCCGCGCGCACACGCTCGCGCGCCGCCTGCAGGCGGGCACCGTGTGGATCAATACGTACCGCGCGCTCACCTTCAACTCGCCCTTCGGCGGCTACAAGTCGAGCGGGCTGGGCCGCGCGAACGGACTCGAGTCGGTCGAGCAGTACCTGCAGACCAAGAGCGTGTGGTGCGAGCTTTCCGACGAGGTGCAGGACCCGTTCGTGCTGCGCACCTGACCGGCCGCTCCCGGCGCCCGCTTAAGCACGCCGCGCCAGGGCGGGGCGCGCGCCGTTAAGCCCGGGCTTGAGCCGGCTCAACCCCGGCGCCCGCGCGTTCGAGGACGATGTCGTTCGCCGCGGAACGGGAGGCCGGCGCGATGACGACACGGGAAGAATATGCCGCGAAGCTCGAGGCGCAGCTCGAGCGCTGGAACCAGGACGTGAGCCGCTGGGAGGCGCAGGCGCGGGCCATGCGCTTCGAGGCGCGCGGCCAATGCTCGCGCCACCTCGCCGCGCTCCAGGCGCAACGCGAGCACGCCCGCTACAACCTGCACCTGCTGCGCCACGCCTCGACCACCGCATGGGCCGGTGTGGCGCGCGGCGCCGACCAGGCGTGGGAACGCATGCGCCAGGCGGTCGCGCAGGCACGCGCCTACTTCGACGCCGAGAACGCGGACCTCGCCCGCGGCCGCTAGGCCGGCGTCGGCGAGATCGCGCGGCGGAAGCGCGCGAGCGCCGCGCCGAAGAACACCACGCCGCTCACCGCCATGACCGCCACGTGCGGCCAGAGCTCGCCGAGCGTCGCGCCGCGGCAGAGCACCGCGATCGCGAAGCTCGTGTAGTGCGTGCTCGGCGAGACGAGCATGGCGTTCTGCAGCCAGTGCGGCATGCTGTCCGACGGCGTGGTGCCGCCCGACAGCATGTTGAGCGTGAGGAACACCACGAACACGAGCAGCCCGAATTGCGGCATCGAGCGCGCGATGGTGGCCAGCAGGATGCTGAGCGAGGCGATCGAGAACATGTAGAGGATCGAGCCGGCGACGAACAGCGTGACCGACCCGAGCACCGGCACGCCGAGGAGCGCGCGCACGACGAGGTGGATCGACAGCGCGGCGGCCACGACGATCACCACGGTGTTCGGCCACACCTTCGCGGCGAGGATCTCGAGCGGCGTGAGCGGCATCGCGAGCAGGTGCTCGAGCGTGCCGTGCTCGCGCTCGCGCACGACCGCGGCGCCGCAGAGGATGATCCCCAGCATCGTGATGTTGTTCACGATCTCGGCGAGCGCGACGAACACACGGTCGTCGAGGTTCGGGTTGAAGCGCGCGCGCGTGACGAGCGTGACCGCCTCGGGCGCCCCGGCCTGCACGCCCGCCGCGGCGAGTTCCTGCAGCAGCACCGACTCGATGTAGCGGCTGCCTTGCCCGGCCTGGGTCATCGCCGTCGCGTCCACGTCGAGCTGGATGGCGGGGCGCCGGCCGGTGAGCACATCGGCCTCGAACCGCGGCGGGATCTCCATCACGAACGTGAAGCGGCCGGCGTCGAGCGCGCGATCGACCTCGGAGGCGTCGATCGCCTCGGCGGGCAGGAACGACGGTGGAAGGAGCGCGTCGACGATGCGGCCCGACAGGCGCGAGCGGTCGGCGTCGACCACGCCGATGGACGCATTGCGCAGCTCCGTTTGCGAGCCGGCCGCCGGCCCGTACACCGCATACGTGAAGGCGTAGAGGATCAGCCCGACCATCGCGGCGTCGCGCCCGAGGCTCGACAGCTCCTTGAGCCCGAGGTGCAGGATCGCGTGCAGCCGGGGCACTTCAGGCCTCCTGCTTGCGCAGCAGCAGCGCGGCGATCGCCAGCATCGCCGCGAGAAGCCCCGCCATGGCGCCGAAGTCGGTCAGGAGCTGCGTGAATCCGAGGCCCTTGGTGAACGCGCCGAGCGCGACGTGCTGGAAGTACATCGGCGGGAAGGCATGGCCGATCACCTGGGCGTCGGCCGACATCGACGAGACCGGCAGCATGAAGCCCGAGTACTGCACGGTCGGCAGCGAGGCGAGGATGGCCGCGGCGAAGATCGCCGCGATCTGGGTGCGCACGAAGCTCGAGACGACCAGGCCGAAGGCGGTCGCGGCGGCGACGTAGAGCAGGGCGCCGAGAACGAGCCCGAGGGCGCTGCCCTTCACCGGGACGCCGAAGAGGAAGATGCCGAGGCTCGCGAGCACGGCGAAGTTCGCCATGCCGAGGGCGACGTAGGGCAGCTGCTTGCCGAGCAGGAACTCGAGGCGCGTGGTGGGCGTCACGTACAGGTTCGTGATCGAGCCCAGCTCCTTCTCGCGCACCACGCCCATGGCGGTCGTCACCGCCGGGATGAGCATCAGGATGATCATCATGATGCCGGGGACCATCGCGTAGACGCTGCGGAAATGCTGGTTGTAGCGGAAGCGCAGCTCGAGGTGCGCCGCGGGAACCGGCGGGGGCCGTGCCGCTTCGCGCGCAAGCCGGCCGAGGTACGCCGCATGGGCGCCCTCGACATAGCCCATGATCGTCGTGCCGCGGAAGGGAAACGCGCCGTCGACCTGCGCCTCGACCTGCGGCCGGCGGCCTTGCCGCAGCGCGCGACCGAAGCCGGACGGCACGTCGAGCGCGAGTCGCAGCTCGCCGGCGCGCAGGCGGCGGTCGGCCTCCGCCTCGCCGGAGGGCGGCGCATGTTGCGCGAAGTAGCGCGAGCTGGAGAAGTTCTCGAGGTACGCCCGGCTCTCGGGCGTCGCGTCGCGATCGATCGCCGCGTAGGCCGCCTCCTCGATGTCGAAGCTGATGCCGAAGCCGAACACGAGCATCAGCATCACCGGGCCGAGCAGCGCGAACGCGAGGCGCACGCGGTCGCGCGCCATCTCGACCGCTTCCCGCCGCGCGTGCGTGAGGCAGCGTCGCAGGTCGAAGCGGCGTGGTGTCCCCGCCCGGCGCAGAGGTGGGGCCGCGATCGCCGCGCGACTCGGGGCACCGCTCGTGCTCGCCGCGCCCGCCAGGCGCCGCACGAACGCTTCCTCGAGGCTCGCGCAGCCGGACGCGGCGGCGAGCTCGGCGGGGCCACCGACGGCGAGCACGCGGCCTTCGTGCATGAGCGCGATGCGGTCGCAACGCTCGGCCTCGTTCATGAAATGCGTCGAGACGAAGATCGTCACGCCGCGATCGTGCGAGAGCCGGGCGAGCAGGGCCCAGAAGCGCGCGCGCGCGACGGGGTCGACGCCGGAGGTCGGCTCGTCGAGGATGAGCAGCTCGGGGTCGTGGATCATCGCGACCGCGAGCGACAAGCGCTGGCGCACCCCGAGCGGCACCGATTCGGTGAGTTGCCCGAGATGGTCGACGAGATCGAAACGCCGCGCGAGCTCGTCGATGTGCGCATCGATGCGCGCCTCGGCCAGATGGAAGAGGCGGGCGTGCAGCCCGAGATTCTGCCGCACGGTGAGCTCGGTGTAGAGCGAGAACGACTGCGACATGAATCCCACGCGGCGGCGCATTTCGAGGTCGTGCGCGTCCACCGGCGTGCCGAACAGCCGCGCCTGCCCCGACGACGCCGGCAGCAACCCGGTGAGCATCTTCATCGTCGTGGTCTTGCCGCAGCCGTTCGAGCCGATGAACCCGAAGATCTCGCCGCGCCGGATGCGGAAGGTGGCGCGGTCGACGGCGACGAAGTCCCCGAAGCGGCGCGTGAGCCCGTCCGCTTCCACCGCGACGTCCGCGTCGTCGTGCGCGGATGGAACGTGCACGCCCTCGCCGTATCCCGCGCGCAAGGCCGGCGGCAGCAGCGACACGAAGGCACGCTCCATCGTCGGCGTGCCGGTGCGCGCCTGCAGCTCCCGAGGCGTGCCGGTCGCGAGCACGCGCCCGCGATGCATGGCGACCAGGCGCTCGAAACCTTCCGCCTCGTCGAAGTACGCGGTGGAGATCACCACGCTCATGCCGGGTCGGCGCGCGCGCAGCTCCCCGATGAGCGACCAGAACTGGCGCCGCGACAACGGATCCACGCCGGTCGTCGGCTCGTCGAGGATCAGCAGGTCGGGGTCGTGCACGAGCGAGCAGCACAGCCCGAGCTTCTGCTTCATGCCGCCGGACAGCTGCGCCATCGAGCGGTCGGCGAAGGGCGCGAGGCCCGTGGCCGCGAGCAGCTCGCCCACGCGCGCCTCGCGCTCGGCGCGGCTGAGGCCGTAGAGTCGCGCGAAGAACGCGACGTTCGCGTACACCGAGAGGGCCGGATAGAGATTGCGGCCGAGCCCTTGCGGCATGTAGGCGATGCGATGGCACGCCACCGCACGATGGCGCGCATCGCGCAGGTCACCGCCCAGCACCTCGACGCTGCCCGACTGGATGCGCCGCGCGCCGGCGAGGATCGCGAGCAGCGACGACTTGCCGACGCCATCGGGGCCGACCACGCCCAGCATTTCGCCCGCGCGGACCTCGAGGTCCACGCCGTCGAGCGCGACGCGGTCGCGATAGCGATGGCTTACGCGAGCCAGCCGCGCCACCACGGGACGGGTCGGTGGCGTGGCTTCACGGCCCGCGGCCGCGCTCATGGCTTCGGCAGCTTCGGCTCGAGGGAGGCGGGCCAGGGGGCCGACGGATCGACGCGCACGTAGGCGACGCCCGGAACGCCGGCCTTCACGCGCGTCTCGTAACGCCGCAGCAGCTCCGGATCGATGCGCGCCTTCACACGGAAGACGAGCTTCTGGCGCTCCTCCATCGTCTCGACCACCTTCGGCGTGAACTGCGCCTCGGCGGCGACGAACGACACCGTCGCGGGAATCACGTACTGCGGCGCGGCGTCGAGCACGATGCGCGCGGGCGCGCCCATCTCCAGCCGTCCCGAATCCTGCGCGGGGACGAACGCGATCATGTAGACGTCGGTGAGGTCGAGCAGGCTCACGACCTTGCCGCCCGCGGCGAGAACCTCGCCGGGCTCCGCGAGCCGGTATTGCACGCGCGCCGCACGGGGCGCCACGAGCGTCATGTCGCCGATCTCGGTGCGGATGCGCCGGGCCGCCGCTTGCGCGGAGACGACGCCGGCCTGCGACTCGATCACCTTCGAGCGCGCCGCCATGAGAACCGCGCGCGCGGCGAGCATCTGCGCGCGGTCCGCGTCGAGCTTCTGCGCGCTGATGAATCCGCGCGCGACCAGCTCCTCGGAGCGCTGCAGGGTGGCGCGGGCGAGCTCGAGCTCGCTCACGCGCTGGTCGACGACCGCCTCGGCGGTGGCCACCGCGTGGCGCGCCTGCACGAGCTGCGCCTCGGACTGGTTCAGCTCCGCCTGCAGCGTCGCATCGTCCATGCGCGCCAGCACCTGGCCCGCGGCCACGAGATCGCCTTCGTGCACGTACACGTCGAGCACGCGGCCGGCGATCTTCGTCGCGACGTCGACCTGGATGGCCTCGATGCGGCCGTTCGAGCGCGTGAAGCCGGCGGGCACCGGCGCGGGCTGCAGCTCGCGCCAGGCGAGGCCGGCCGCCACCGCCGCGGCGAGCGCGGCGACGAGGAAGATCATGCGCAGCGTCGTGCGTCGACGTTGCGCGCGCGCGGAATCGGGCATGGCGATGCCGGCCGCGGCGGGGACGGGAAGCGGCTGGTCCATGCTTCCCTTATGCGCCCGGCGGCGCGGGCGCGTTTGCCGAAGGTCAACCGCTCGACCGCGACGGCCGGTTCAGTGCACGCGCCCGTCGCCCGGATGAGTCGGCGGCTCCGAGCCGACGAGCGCGGCGATTTCCCATTCGCCCGTGGCGGTGTCGTGGCGCAGCACCAGCGTGCGCCCATCGTCGGCGTGCACCTTGAAGTACCGATGCGCCGGATCCATCCAACGATCCACGATCTCGGTCACGCCGAAGCGCGTCGCACCCAGCGTGAAGGCCCGCGGCTCTTCCTCGCCGCGGTGCCCGGCATAGCATTCGACCCGGATCTTCATTTTCCCCGATGATACCCATCCACCGGGTGCGCGCGGCGCACAGGGATCGGTCCGCGTGCGGGACCGCGCATCGCACGGGGCGCCGGCGTCGCTAACGGACGACCGCCTCGCCTTCGTGCGCGCTTTCGGCGGGGGCGCGGTCGAATCCGCGGCCCGCCTGCGCGACGCCTTCGCCGGTCGCCTCGAGGGCCAGGATGCGGCGTACGGCAGGGAGCACCGAGTCGGGATTCAGGCTGATCGAGTCGATGCCGGCGTGCACGAGGAATTGCGCGTACTCGGGATGATCGGAGGGTGCCTGGCCGCAGATGCCGATCGGGCGGCCGTTGCGATGGGCGCCCGCGATGGCGAGCCGGATCATCTCGAGCACGCCCGCGTCGCGCTCGTCGTAGTCGAAGGCGACCAGCTCGGAATCGCGATCCACGCCGAGCGCGAGCTGCGTGAGGTCGTTCGAGCCGATCGAGAAACCGTCGAACCAGCGCGCGAAGCCGTCGGCGAGGATCACGTTGTTCGGGATCTCGCACATCACGTAGATCTCGAGGCCGTTGTCGCCGCGCGCGAGCCCGAGCTGCGCCATGCGCGTGACGACCTGTTCGGCCTCGGCCACCCGGCGGCAGAACGGGATCATCAGCTTCACGTTCGTGAGCCCCATCGCCTCGCGCACGCGCTTCATCGCCGCGCACTCGAGCGCGAAGCCCTCCGCGTAGGCCGGATGCGCGTAGCGCGAGGCGCCGCGGAAGCCGATCATCGGGTTCTCCTCGCGCGGCTCGAACGCGGAGCCGCCCAGCAGGCTCGCATACTCGTTGGTCTTGAAGTCCGACATGCGCACGATGACCGGCCGCGGGTAGAACGCCGCGGCGATCGTGCCGACGCCTTCGGCCAGGCGCTCGACGAAGAACTCGGCGCCGCTCGCGTGGTGGCGCGCGAGCTGCGCGATCTCGCGGCGCACCGCCTCGTCCTCGATGCGCTCCGGATGCAGCAGCGCCATGGGATGGGCCTTGATGTGGTTCGCGATCACGAACTCCATGCGCGCGAGCCCGACGCCGGAGGTCGGAAGGAAGGAAAGGTGGAAGGCGAGATCGGGATCGCCCACGTTCACCAGGATCCTGGTGCGCGGCTTGGGCAGCTCCCGCGTATCCGTCTCGCGCGTGCTGAAGCGTGCGGCGCCCGCGTACACGCGGCCCTGGATGCCTTCGGCGCACGACACCGTGACGATCTCCCCGTCCTTGAGCGTGGCGCTCGCGCCTTCGGCGCCGACCACGGCGGGGATGCCGAGCTCGCGCGCGACGATCGCCGCGTGGCACGTGCGCCCGCCGCGATTGGTGACGATGGCCGCCGCGCGCTTCATCACCGTGCCCCAGTCGGGCGCCGTGGTATCGGCGACGAGCACCTCGCCGCGCCGGAAGCTCTCGAGCTCGGCTGCGTGGCGCACGATGCGCACCGGCCCGACCGCCACCTTCTCGCCGACCGCACGGCCTTTCACCAGCAGCGGCCGCTTTCCTTCGATCACGTACTCGGTGACGATCGACGGGCTGCGCCGCGACGCGACGGTCTCGGCGCGCGCCTGCACGATGTAGAGCCGGCCGTCCTCGCCGTCCTTCGCCCACTCGATGTCGACCGCGCGGGGATGGCCCGCGCGGCGGCTCAGGTGCTCCTCGATGCGCACGGTGTAGTCGGCGAGCGTGAGCACCTCGTCGTCGCGCAGGCAGAAGCGGCCGCGCTCCTCGCGCGAAGTCGGCACGTTCACGGTGGCGCGCCTGAGCGCCGCTTCGGCGTAGACCATCTTCATCTTCTTCGCGCCGAGCGTTCGCCGCAGCACGGTGCGGTGCCCCTGGGCGAGCGTCGGCTTGAAGACGAAGAACTCGTCCGGGTCGACGGCTCCCTGCACGACGTTCTCGCCGAGCCCCCAGGCGCCGGTGACGAAGACCACGTCCCGGAATCCGCTCTCGGTATCGAGCGAGAAGGCGACGCCGCTCGCGGCGAGGTCGGCCCTCACCATCTTCATGATGCCCACCGACAGCAGCACCTTCAGGTGGTCGAAGCCCTGGTCGATGCGGTAGCGCACCGCGCGGTCGTTGAACACGCTCGCGAAGCAGCGGCGCACGGCATCGAGCAGCATCGCCTCGCCGTGCACGTTGAGGAAGCTCTCGTGTTGGCCGGCGAAGCTCGCGGTCGGCAGATCCTCCGCAGTCGCGGAGCTGCGCACCGCGAGCGTGACGGTGGGCCCGTATGCGGCACGCAGCTCGGAGTAGCCGTCGAGGATCTCCGCGGCGAGCTCGGGCGGCAGCGGCGCGGTATAGACGATCTCGCGTGCCCGGGCCGAGCGCAGGGCGAGATCGGTGACATCGTCGGGTCGCAGTCCCGCGAGGATTTCGCGCAACGCGCTCCATCCGCCGCTGCGCTCGAGGATCTCCCGGTAGGCGTCGGCGGTGACCGCGAAGCCACCCGGAACCGGCACGCCGAGCGGCGCGAGGTGGCGATGCAGCTCGCCGAGGGCGGCGTTCTTGCCGCCGACGAGCGCGATGTCGTCGAGCCCGATCTCGGAGAAGCGTCGCGTGAAGCGCGCGCCGGATCGCGCCGGCGGGAATTCCCGGCTCATGGACCCACCCTATGCCGGCATGCGGACACCGCGTTGACGACCATCAATGGGGGCGGTCAGCGCCGGCGCATGATCGGCTCATGAAGGTCGAACGCGTCTGCACCCGCCAGGTCATCGCCACTCGCCGCAGCGCGACGCTCGTCGAGGCGGCGCAGGAGATGCGCCGTTTTCACGTCGGCACGCTCGTCGTGTTCGACGAGGCGGCGGGCCGGCGCGAGGTCGCGGGCATCGTCACGGATCGCGACCTGGTCGTGCAGGGGCTCGCGCAAGGGCTCGACGCCCGCAAGGCGAAAGTGGAGAAGGTGATGGCGCCGGTCGTCGCGACCGTCCCCGAGGGCGCGGAGCTGCACGAAGCGCTCGAGCGCATGCGCGCGGCCGGCGTGCGGCGCCTGCTCGTCACGCGCGATTCGGGCGAGCCGGCGGGCATCGTCTCCCTCGACGACGCGCTCGACGGCCTGGTCGCGGAGCTCTCGAGCCTCGCCGGCCTGATGAAGACCGAGCGCCGCCACGAGGCGGTGTGCGAGGAAGCGCCCGTCCATCCGGTGTAGCGTTTCGGCTCCAACCTCGTCAGCGTTCGATTTGGGTCCGCGCGGCAAGCCTATGCGCGCGCCGCTTCCATTTCCGCGAGCGCGTCGAGCCGCAGTTCCTTCGCGCCCGCCGCGCGCATGGCGGCCAGCGCGTTCTCGCCGTCGTGCGGCTTCACGTCCACGGCCGCGATCGCGTCGAGCAGCACATGCACCTCGTATCCGAGGCGGCGTGCATCGCGCACGGTGTGAAGCACGCAGTAGTCGGTCGCGAGCCCGCACACGAACAGCCGCCGCACGTGCATCTTGCGCAGCCGCAGGTCGAGCAGCGTGCCGTCGAACCCCGAGTACGCGTCGCGCTCCGGCGACGTGCCCTTCGGGATGACGAGCGCGTTCACGGGAATCGTCACGCCGTCGGCGAAGGCGGCGCCGGGCGTGCCGGCGATGCAATGCGCGGGCCACGATCCGCCCGACTCGACGAACGAGCAGTGGCCGCCGGGGTGCCAGTCGCGCGTGGCGACGATCGGCATGCCGGCGCGCTGGAAGATGCGGAGGGCGCGGTTCACGGCGGGCAGGATCGCCGGCGCATCGGGGACCGCCAACGAGCCGGTCACGAAGTCGCGCTGCACGTCGACGACGACGAGCGCATCGCCGCGCGCAAGCCGGGTCGGGGTGGCGGAGCGGCTGGACGTATCCATGTCGTTTCCTTCGGCCGAATAACGCGACCGGCCCGGGAAGTCCTCCCGAGCGACCCCTCGGTCAAAGAGGGGCACCATTCGCTCGCGCGCGGTCCCGTGGGACACTTCACCGAGCTGGGAGGACTTGCCGGGCCGGTCCCGATTCCTTCGGCTCGAGATTATGCTCCCACAAGCGCTGAACAACGCGTTGAGAACGCACAAGGGCGCCGCGGAATTGCGCGCGAGCCCGGCCTCGTTCGTCGTACCCTGAGCGCGTCATGGACCCTCCTTCGACCCTTCCCGATCTCACGCCGGTTTGCCGACCCATTCTCGGCGGCGAAGCGGGGCGCGCGCCGCAGGGCGCCTACTTCGAGCACGACGCCGACTTCGGCGTGATAGGACGGGGGGAGCGCCTCGAGGACGCGTTCGTCGGCGCGGCGTGCGCGGTGTTCGCGCTCCGCGCGCGGCTCCCCGACGTCGCCACGCGCGAACGCGTCGAGGTGACGTTCGAAGAGAGCGACGTGGAGCTCGCCCTCGTGCGCTGGCTGAACCTTCTGCTCGCCCATGCGGCCGAACGGGGGTTGGCGCTCGCGGCCTTCTCGCTCACGCGCCGCGGCGATCGCTGGCAGGGCGTGGGCTGGGGCGAGCCATGGCGCCCGGAGCTCGAGCGTGGCATCGAGGTGAAGGGCGCGACGCTCACGATGCTCTCGGTGAAGCGCGAGGGCGAGCTGTGGGAGGCGCGCTGCGTCGTGGACGTTTAGGCATGGACCTGGGCAAGCTCGAAGCGATCGACGACTGCACATGGCGCCTCGCGCCCGAGACGGGACGCGGGGAAGTGCGCCTGTTCGGCACGCGCGAGCTGCTCGCCGCGATGGACGACAAGGTGATGGAACAGATCGCCAACGTCGCGCGCCTTCCGGGCCTCGTCGGGTCGGCGATGACGATGCCCGACGCGCATTGGGGTTACGGATTTCCCATCGGTGGCGTGGCGGCGTTCGATGCGGAGCGTGGCGGCGTCATCTCGGCCGGTGGCGTGGGCTTCGACATCTCGTGCGGCATCCGCTTCCTGCGCACCGGCATCGACCGCCAAACGCTCATGCCCGTGCTGCGCAAGCTTGCCGACCGCCTGTTCCGCGATATCCCCGCCGGCGTGGGCGAAGGCGGACAGCTGCGCCTCACGCCGCGCGAGCTCGATCGTGTGCTCGAGGGCGGCGCGCGCTGGGCAGTCGCCGAAGGGTTCGGCGAAGCGGGGGAGCTCGAGTACGTCGAGGAACGCGGCTGCATGCAAGGCGCCGTGCCCGCCGACGTGTCGCCACTCGCGAAGTCACGGCAGCTCGGGGAGATGGGCACGCTGGGCTCCGGCAACCACTACCTCGAGGTGCAATGGGTCGAGCGCATTCACGACGCGCAGGCGGCGGCCGCCTTCGGACTGCACGAGGGCCAGGTCGTCGTCTCGATCCACTGCGGCTCGCGCGGCCTGGGACACCAGATCGGCACCGATTACCTGGTGAGCCTCGCGAAGGCGGCCGCGCGTCTCGGCGTGGAGCTGCCCGAGCGCGAGCTCGCGTGCGCGCCGATCCGCTCGCCCGAGGGCGCGCACTATATCGGTGCGATGAATGCGGCGATGAATTGCGCGCTCGCCAATCGCCAGATCCTCGCGCATCTTACGCGGCGCGTGTTCGGCCATTTCTTTGCCGGGGTGGCGGTGGAAACCGTGTTCGACGTATCGCACAACACGTGCAAGCCGGAGCGTCACCGGGTGGGCCGACACGAGCGCCTGCTGTGGGTGCATCGCAAGGGCGCGACGCGCGCGTTCGGTCCCGGGCATCCCGAGATCCCGGAGCGTTACCGGGCGGTCGGCCAGCCGGTGATCATCGGCGGCAGCATGGGCACCGGCTCGTACGTGCTCGCGGGCAGCGCGACGAGCGAGGAGCGCGCTTTCAGCTCCGCGAGCCACGGGGCGGGGCGCGCGATGAGCCGTCACCAGGCGCTGCAGCGTTGGAGCGGACGCCAGCTCCTCGACGAGCTCGCCGAACGCGGCATCCTGGTGCGCGCGCGCTCGATGCGCGGCGCGGCCGAAGAGGCGCCCGGCGCGTACAAGGATCTCGAGCTCGTTGCGCGAGCCACCGAGAAGGCCGGCCTCGCGCGCCGGGTGGCCGCGGTCCGTCCGCTCACGTGCATCAAGGGATAGGAGACGGCAAACGATGCGAATCGGCGTACCGAAGGAAATCAAGAACCATGAATACCGCGTCGGGCTCACGCCGACCAGCGTGCGCGAGGTCGTCGCGCACGGCCATGCCGTCCTCGTGCAGGCGGGCGCCGGCGCGGGCATCGGCGCGAGCGACGACGACTACCGCGCGGCCGGCGCGCAGATCGCGCCCGACGGCGCGGCCGTCTTCGCGGAGTGCGAGATGATCGTGAAGGTGAAGGAGCCGCAGGCCGAGGAGCGCCAGCGGCTGCGCCGCGGGCAGGTGCTGTTCACCTACCTGCATCTCGCGCCCGATCCCGAGCAGACGCGCGACCTGCTCGCCAGTGGCGCCACGTGCATCGCGTACGAGACGATCACGGCGCCAGGCGGCGGGCTGCCACTCCTCGCGCCGATGTCCGAAGTGGCCGGGCGCATGGCGATCCAGGCGGCCGCGCATTGCCTCGAGCGCGAGGCGGGCGGCATGGGCATTCTCCTGGGCGGCGTGCCGGGCGTGCCGCCGGCGCACATCGTGATTCTCGGCGCGGGCGTGGTGGGCTCGAACGCGGCGCAGATGGCCGTGGGCAGCGGCGCGCGCGTCACGGTGCTCGATCGCAGCATCGACGCATTGCGGCGGATCGACCACCTGTTCGGCGCGCGCGCGGTGACCGTGCACTCGAACCGCGACAACATCGAGCGCTACGTCGCGGCCGCGGATCTCGTGGTGGGCGCCGTGCTCGTGCCCGGGGCCGCGGCGCCGAAGCTGGTCACGCGCGAGATGGTGCGCCGCATGAAGCCGGGGGCCGTGCTGGTCGATGTCGCGATCGACCAGGGCGGCTGCTTCGAGACCTCGCGCCCGACCACGCACGCCGATCCCACGTTCGTCGTCGATCGCGTCGTGCACTACTGCGTCGCCAACATGCCGGGCGCGGTGCCGCGAACCTCCACCTACGCGCTCAACAACGCGACGCTGCCTTACGTGCTGGCGCTGGCCGACCACGGCTGGCGCGAGGCGATGAAGGCCGATCCGCACCTGCGCGCGGGCCTCAACGTGCACGACGGCGCGATCACCAACGCGCAGGTCGCCGAAGCGCTCGGGCATCCGTATCGCGACGCCGCGCGCGTGCTCGCCTGAGGCGCGTTGACGGTCATCAACGGCACGACCTGCGTCGCGCGCATCATGGTTTTTCCATCCGCCCGAGGGGAACGACCATGAGGATCGAGCGAATCTACAGCCGCAACGTCGTGGGAACCCCGCGCTCGACCTCGCTCGCGAGCGCGGCCGAGCTGATGCGCGCGCACCATGTCGGCTCCCTGCTCGTCACGGACGATCCGCCGGCCCAGGCCAACGCGCTCGGCATCCTCACCGACCGCGACGTGGTCGTGCACGCGGTGGCCGAGGGTCTCGACACGCGCGTGCTCACCGTGGGCCAGGTCATGACGCCGCACATCGATTACATCGCGGAGAAGGCGGACCTGCACGAGGCGCTCGAGCGCATGCGCGCCGCGGGCGTGCGCCGCCTGGTGGTCACGCGCGACGGCGGGCAGGTCGCCGGGATGCTCTCGATGGACGACGTGATCGACGGGCTGGCCGCGGACATCGCGAGCCTCGCGGGCATGGTGAAGAGCGAGACGCTGCGCGAGCGCGAGCAGCTCGGCGGCGATCGCGACGCCTACTGAACGCGCTCAGCGGCGCATCACGCACTTCTCGTAGAGCGTCGGGAAGCGGCCATCCGGGTCGTAGCGCGCCTTGAGCGCCGCGTACGCCGCGCCCCCATAGCGCGCGTCGAACTCGTCACGCGGGAAGAAGCTGTCCGAATAGAGCGACTTGATGCCGCCGAGGCGCGCGACCTCGCGCTCGATGGCGCGGTTGAAATGGCCGCGCTCGTGCGGCTCGCGCGTGCGCTTCACGTCCCAGAACCCGAAATTCACGTACAGGCGCCGCTCCATCGGGTAGAGCGCGAAGCGTGACGCGTTTTCGCCGGGACCGATCGGGCACATCCACACCGGCCAGATGCCGATCTCGCGGCCGAGGAACGCGAGGAACGCGGCGGCGTTCCCGACCGGAATGTCGACGTCCTGGATCACCGACTCGCCGTGGGTGCCGCGCAGGCGGTCGATCGCGCGCGTGAGTCCCACGCGGCTATTCCAGCGCATGATCCTGGTGTAGGTGCGCGAACCGAGTCGCTCGCGGCCGTAGAGCCGGCGCACGAGCGGATGCTGCGCGAGCAGGTTTTTCGAGCACCAGAACCAGTCGGTGTCCCAGCGCCAGATGAAGTCGTGCACCGTGAGCCAGTCCTCGCGGCGTTCGGCGATCGAACGGTAGTAGATCGCGCGGTCCGTGTAGTCGCTCGTGTACGGCGCGCGCTGCGCGAAGCGGCCGAGGGTGAGGAACAGGCGGTCGGGCGCGAACAGCGTGCCGTCGACGAAATCGGCATCGCCCGCGCCGCAGTGTCGCGCGACCGCCTCGAAGTACGCTTCGGGATCGCGGAACGGCAGGTGCTCGACGTGGACGAACGGCTTCACCGGCACGATGCGCGCGACGACGCGCAGCGCATAGCCGAGCGTGCCGTAGGAGTTGGGAAATCCGAAGAACAGGTCCGCGTGCTCGTTGGTCGGCGTGCAGGTGACGACGTTGCCGTTCGCGGTCATCACGTCGAGCGCCTCGACCGATTCGTGCACGAGCCCGTAGCGGTGCGACGACGCCTCGATGCCGACACCGGCAACCGCACCGCCGAGGGTGATGGTCTTGAGCTCCGGCACGACGGCGGGCATCACTCCGTAGGGCAGGCATGCGGCCACGAGCGCTTCGTACGGCACCATGCCCTCGGCCTCGACGCGACCGCCCGCGGCATCGACGCCGAGCACCTCCGTCATGCCGCGCACGTCGAGGCGACTGCGCGCGGCCGCGCCACGATCGCGGAAGAGGTTCGACGTGTCCTTGGCGAGCGCCACCGCGCCCGACCCCTCGCGCAACGCGCGCGCGAGCGCCTCGCGCCGCTCGGCGTGGCCGGAGGTCGCCGCGCTCATTCGTTCGCGTGCCGTTCGGGGCCGCGCGCACGGGCCGCCGCCAGCTCGGCGCTCGGCTCGACCGGCGGCTCGTAGAGGAACGCGCGGCTCATCGGGTAGGCGTCGCGTGCCATGTTGCCCCTCGAGAACACGATCTGGAAGAGGTGCGTGTGCGCGTAGGGCGAACGGAACATCTCGGCGCAGCCGTACAGGTAGGCGCGCCACACGCGCTTGAAACGCTCGTCGAAGCGCTGCGGATCGATCGCGTGGATCTTCTCCCAGTTGCGGTCGAAACGTTCCGCCCACGCGTCGAGCGTGAGGGCATAGTGGCGGCGCAGGTTCTCGACGTCGACCACCTCGAGTCCGGCCTTCTCCATGGCGACGATGGTCTGCGCGAGGCTCGGAATCCAGCCGCCCGGAAAGACGTGCTTGCGGATGAAGAACTCGGTCTCGTAGTGGCCGACGTGGCCGATGAAGTGCAGCAATCCCAGCCCGCCCGGCTTGAGGAACGCCGCGTGCGCGCGCACGACTTCCTCGAGCTGGTCGCGGCCCGCGTGCTCGAGCACGCCGATCGAGACCACCTTGTCGTACTGGCGATGCACGTCGCGGAAATCCGCCTCGATCACGTCCATGCGCCCGGTGAGGTTGCGGCGCGCGATTTCCTCGCGCACCATCTCGACCTGCTCGGGCGTATTGTTCAGCCCGGTCATCTTCGCGCCGTGGAACTGCTCGGCGTGGAACATGAAGCCGCCGAAGCCGCAGCCGATGTCGATCACTTCCTCGCCGGGCTCGAGCAGGATCTTGCGGCACACGTGCTCGACCTTGTTGCGCTGCGCTTCCTCGAGCGTCGTGGTGCCCGGCGCCCAGTACGCGCACGTGTACATCATCAGCGCCTCGTCGAGCCACAGCCGGTAGAAAGGCGTGCCGAGCCCGTAGTGGAAGCGCGCGTTGTCCTTCGCCTGCTTCGCGGTCGCGTTCGAGAAGCGGAACTCGTGCCACCGGTTGCGCAGGCGCACGAGCGGGCTCGGCTTGTCGAGGCCGGACGCGTAGCCGACGGCGAAGGCTTGCGCGAGGTCGCCCTCGAAATCCATGTCGCCATCGAACCACGACTCCATGAGGCCGATGTGCCCGAAGAGCGCGGTGCGCGCGATGGCGCGGCGGCGGTTGTTGAAAGCGAGCCGGAAGTCGGGATGGGTCTCGGGCAGGAGCTTCATGGGCGGGTCACCATGCGGGACTTCGTGGGTTGACGATCGGTTCGAGCGCGGCGAGCGGTCGGGCGTTCACCACGTCGGCCTTGACGAGCCGGCCGCGGCGCGCCAGCCCATACCGTAGCGCACGTCGTCGAATCCGTCGACCTCCCGTGCCGGGTGCCGATCGATCGCCGCGATGTCCATTTCGATCCTTTGAGCGGCCGGCTCCCGCGCGAGTTCGCATCCCGCGCGGCCGACTGGCCGTCCGGTGTGCAAGCGTTGCCGCGCACCGGTTGGCCGTTGATAGCTGTCAAGACGCTCGCCGTGGCGCGAGCGGACAATGAATCGATCATGGTGAAGTTCGTGATCTGCACGAGCATCGAGAGCTTCGGAGCCCGCCGCTTCGTCGCGCGCGCCTTCGCTATCCCGTGCGGCGTCGAGCAGCGCTGCGCGCCCGAGGAGCGCATCGCCGTCTGTCCGTCGCTCGAGAAGGCGCGCGCGGCGCAGGCCCGCCTCGCGCACGCGCTCGCCGAGGACGTCGCGGCCCGCGGCAACTTCGCGGTGGACGCGGACCCGGGGTTCCTCGAAGCATCGGCCGTGCCCGGCGGCGGGACGGGCATCGAATCACACGGATGACGAATCCAATCGGAGCTGCCATGGCGATCGGAGAGCTTTGCACGCGGAATGTCGTGGTGATGGGACGCAACGAGAGCGTCGCGGAAGCGGCGCGGCTCATGCGCGAGAACCACATCGGCAGCATCGTCGTGGTCGAGCGCACCGACGGCCACGCGCGGCCGGTCGGAATGATCACCGACCGCGACATCGCCGTGGGGGTGGTCGCGGTGGGGCTCGATCCCGAGGCGACTCCGGCCGAGGCCGCGATCGGCGGCAAGCTGGTGACGGTACGCCAGGACGAGGGCATCGGCCGGGCGCTGGCGCTGATGCGTGCGGAGGCGGTGCGCCGCCTGCCGGTGGTCGACGCGGCCGGTGCGCTCGTCGGCGTGATCGCCGCCGACGACCTGATCGACCTGCTCGCGGACGAAATGGCGCAACTCGCCGGCATGTTCGATCGCGGGGTGCGGCGCGAACGTGCGGAGCGGCGCATCTCGATCGGAACGTGAGCGCGGCGGCTTTCGGCTAGATCGTTTCGAGCGAGCGGGGCGGCCGCCGGGCATTGCCCCGCCGGCGCGCTGCGCCCGTGGGCGTCACCGTCCCTCGAATGCGCCCGAGAGGAAGCTCGCGCTGTCCATGCCGCGCGGGGCGGTGCGCAGGTGGTCGGTGAACCAGGCGGCCGCGACGCTCGCGACCGACTCGAGCGCGCCCGGCTCCTCGAACAGATGCGTCGCGTGCGGAACGATGCGCAGCGCCTTCGGACAGCGCATGCGTTTCCAGGCCGATTCGTTCAACGCGATCACCGCGTCGTCTCCGCCGCCCACCACGAGCAACGTCGGGACCGAAAGCCTGGCGAGCGCGCCATCGCTCGCGAGATCCGGGCGCCCACCGCGGCACACCACCGCGGCGATCGGGGCGACGCCGCTGGCGGCGGTCTCGATCGCGGCGGCTGCGCCGGTGCTCGCGCCGAACAACCCGATCGGCAGGCGCGCGAGCACACGCTGTGAGCGTGCCCACCCCACGGCGGCTCGCAGGCGGGTATCGAGCAGCGCGACGTCGAAGCGCGCATCGCGCCGCGCATCCTCCGCTTCGGTGAGCAGGTCGAAGAGCAGCGTGGCGAATCCCCAACGGCGCAGCGCGTTCGCCACGAAGCGATTGCGCGGGCTCATGCGGCTCGAGCCGCTGCCGTGCGCGAAGATCACCACGCCGCTCGGCTGCGGCGGGATCTCGAGCGCGCCTTCGAGCTCGGCGCCGCCCGCGGGTATCCGCACGATCCTTCGCACGCCGGCATCCGCGATATCCATGGAAGCACCGTAGGCCTGCGTGCGCCGACCGCTTTGACAGTGGTCAACGAGGCCATCCCCGGAGAGCGGACGATGTCACTCGATGCAAATCCCGCTCCAGATCACGATGCACAATGTGCGCCCATCCGACGCGCTCGAGGCGCGCATTCGCGACAACGTCGGCAAGCTCGAGCGGTTCCAACCGCGCATCACCAGCTGCCGCGTCTTCGTCGAGGAGCCCGAGCGCCACAAGCACCAGGGCCGCGAATTCCACGTGCGCATCGAGGTGCGCTCGCCCGGCGGCGCGCAGATGATCTCGACCCTGCAGCGCCACGAGGACGTGCATGTCGCGGTGCGCGACGCGTTCGACGCCGTGCGCCGGCAGCTCGAAGACACCGCGCGCCGCATGCGGGGCGAGGTGAAGCTCCATGCGCGCGTCGGCCACGGGACCGTCGCGCGGCTCGACCTGCGCGAAGGCGTGGGCTTCATCGCCGCGGACGACGGGCGCGAGCTCTACTTCAGCCGCGACAACGTTGTGCAGCCGCCGTTCGACCGGCTTGCCGCGGGGATGGAAGTGCAGTTCATCGAGGAACAAGCCGCCGAGGGCCCGCAGGCCAAGCGCGTGAGCGCGGGCAAGCACCGCTTCGGCGCGGAGGAGGCGAAGGGATGAGCACCAGCGCCGCACTCAAGGACAAGGAGAACGCGATGAGCGACACCCAGGTCGTCAAGGAAAAGCTGCTGCACGATTTCAACGAAGTGGTCTCCGACACCGAGCAGCTCCTCAAGTCGTTCGCCGCGACCGGCGGCGACAAGACGAGCGCGTTGCGCGCGGACGTGGAGGAGAGCCTCAAGTCCGCGCGCGATCGGCTGGTCCAGCTGCAGCGCGAGGCGGTGGCCCGCACGCGGCATGCGGCGCGCGCGACCGACGAGTACGTCCACGAGCATCCGTGGCGCTCGGTCGCGATCGTCGGCGGCATCGCGGCGATCGTCGGCATCATCGTCGGGCTGCTGCTCAACCGCCGGTAGACCGCGGCGGTGGAGCCGCGCGTGCGAAACGAGGACACGCCGGGGGCGGCGGCCTCGCTTCGCACGCTCGCGGCCGCGTTCGTCGAGCTGCTCGGCACGCGCGCGGAGCTGGCGCTGCTCGAGCTGCGCGAGGAAGGCGAGCGGCGCAAGGAGCTGCTGGTCCTCGCGCTCTGTGGCGCGCTGTTCCTCGCGCTCGCGCTGCTGCTCGCGGCGCTCTTCGTCGTGGTCGTCTTCTGGGACACCCACCGTCTCGCCGCGCTCGGCGCGGTCACGCTCGCCTATCTCGCGATCGCCGTTGGGGCCTTCGCCACGCTGCGTCGGCGCGCGAATCGCGCCCCGCCTGCCTTCGAGGCGACGCTCGCGGAGCTCAAGGCCGACCTGCGTTGCCTGGGGCGCCACGATGGGTGAGTCGCGGCGCGTCCTGGAGTTGCGCAAGGACCTGCTGCGCGCCCGCTGCTCGCTGCAACGATTGCGGCTCGCGCGGGCGGCCGGGGACGTGCGCGAGAGCCTGAGCGCACCTCGCGCGATCGCCGCTTTCGCCGCCTCGACGATGGGCCGCTCGCTGGTCGTGGCGGTCCTGCTCGGACTGACCGCGCGACGCCGCACCTCGCGGCTGCTGCGCGCGGCGGCCATCGCTGCGGTGGCACTGATCGGGCGCGCTTTTCGCGGCGTGCGTCCGCCGGCGGCGCCTGATCCCGAACGCGAACCTGCGGGCCGGGCGGCGGGCTCGTAAGGCGCGAGCCGGCGCCGGCGCGTCGGTCCGGCCGCAACGCGTGCACGAAACCGGTTATCCTTTGCCCCCGCGCGCCGCCCGCGCGCACGCGCAAGAGGAGACGTCGCAATGCGATGGTTCGTGGCAGCCCTGGCCCTCGCGGCCCTTCCCCTGGCCGTCCACGCCGACGACGACCAGGACGCGCTCGACCAGTGCATCGCCTCGTGGGGCAAGGAGTCGCCCTTCCGCAAGGGCACGCCGGCCGACGCGGTCATCGCGACCAGCGTGAAGGTCTTCGGGGTCGGCGAGTCGCAGAGCGGCGACGACCACGCCACCACGAAGCCGCGCCTCGTGCTCGTGCGCCCGGCGGTGAACGTCATGGGCAAGAGCGTCATCCGGCTCTCGAACCCGAACGGGTGGTACTGCTTCAAGTCGAACGTCACGGTCGCCGGCAAGCTCGAGATCGACGCGCAATGCCGGGCGCACATCGCGAGCGCGCGCGAGGCCGGCGCAGCCGTGGGCGCCACGGACGAGAGCAGCAAGGGCGTGGCCGTGTTCGGGGCGCTACGCGTGAATCGCTTCGGCTGCTCCTGAGCGGCTTCCGAGGAGGCGTCGATGCATCGATACGAGGTGCGCGTGGCATGGTCGCGGGGTGAGGCGGACTTCCTCGACAACAAGTACTCGCGGCGGCACGAATGGCGTTTCGACGGTGGCGTGACGGTTCCCGCGTCGTCCTCGCCCACGGTCGTACCGTTGCCGTTGTCGGCGGCGGACGCAGTCGACCCGGAGGAGGCGCTGGTGGCCTCGGCCTCCAGCTGTCACATGTTGTGGTTCCTCTCGATCGCCGCGCGCCGCGGCTTCCGCGTCGATCGCTACGAGGACGAGGCCGTCGGCACGCTCGCGAAGAACACGGCGGGCAAGCTCGCCTTCGATCGCATCGCGCTGCGCCCGCGCATCGTCTTTTCCGGCGAGCGCCAGCCCTCGGCGGCGGAGCTCGCGGCGATGCACGAGCGCGCCCACGACGAATGCTTCATCGCCAACTCGCTGCGCTGCGCCATCGTCGTGGAGCCCGCGCCGTAGCCGGCGCGTATCAGGCGAGCTTCATCACCACCATGCCGAGCACGTTCGCGGCCGCGTCGGCGCGGTCGGACATGTTGGAGATGTGCCGGTAGACCTCGCGCCGGTAGAACATCGCCGGCAGCGCCGCGACGTCCGAAGCATGCGCGAACAGCTCGCGGATCGCCGCGCGGTAGATGCGCTCGACCTCCGCTTCCTTCACGTGCACCTCGTTCGCGTGGCCGCCGGCAACCCGCGGGTTCTTCGCCAGGCGTTGCGCGGCGAGCTCGAGCGCCTCGACCTCCTCGCGGACCAACGCCACCATGCGGCGGATCGGCGCGTCGGCGCCCACCGCGAGCATGTTCATCTCCTCGAGCGTGGCGAGCGCGTACTTGACCATGTCGTCGTAGCCGTGGGCGAGGTTGAAGAGGTCCTCGCGGTCGAGGGGCGTGATGAAGGTCTTGTGCAGCTCGTCGATCAGCACCTGGCGCAGCTCGGCGGAGACGGATGCAAGGACGCGCAGGCGCTCCACGGCCACGTCGTCGACGCGATCGAGCGCCGCCTCGAGCACGCGCACCGCCTCGTGCGTGCGCGCCGCCTGCTCGACGAGCATCGCGAAGAACCGGTTGCCTTCCTTGCGTCCGGCGTCGAAGAATCCCATCACGAAGCTCCGTGGCCGCGCAGCGCCTCGAGCGCGAGGTAGATCGGCATCGCGAGCAGCGCCGCGGCCGGCACCGTGAGCAGCCATGCGACGATCAGGTCCGTGAGCGCCATCCAGCGGACCTTGGAGGGACGCTCCGCGGCGCCGGCGCCCACGATGGCGAGGCTCACCACCTGGGTCGAGCTCACCGGCCCGCCCGCGAGCGATGCGAAGAGGATCACGCTGCCGGACGCGACCTGCGCCGCGAGGCCGTGGATCGGGCGAATCGGGTAGAAGCGTGCCCCCAGCGTGCGGATCAGGCGCTCGCCACCGAGCAGCGTGCCGAGCGAGAGCGCCGTGGCGCTCAGCGCGACGGCCCACCATGGGATCGTGAACTGCTGCGTCATGCCGAGCGTGACGAGACCGAGCGCGATCACGCCCACGGTCTTCTGCGCGTCGTTCGCACCGTTGCTCAGCGCGAGCAGCGCGGCGGTGGCGATCTGGGCGCGGGCGAGCCCGAGGTTGGCGCGCGGGGTGGCGTTGCGCAGCGCCCAGCGCGTCACCACCAGCGCGAGCGCACCGAGGGCGAGCCCGAGGAACGGCGAAGCGAAGAGGGCGATGGCGACCTTGGCCACGCCTTCGACGCGCACGCTCGCGGGCCCGGCGCTCGCCAGAGCCGCGCCGAGCAATCCGCCGATCAGCGCGTGCGAGGCGCTCACCGGAATGCCGAGGTACCACGTGGCCGCATCCCACACGGTGGCCGCGGCGAGCGCCGCGAGCGCGACGGCCAGCGTGACCGCGTGCGCGGCGAGGACCTCCGAGCCGATGGTCTGCGCCACCGCCACGCCGAGCACGAACGGCCCGACGAAGGTCATCGCGGCTGCGAGAAGCAGCGCGCCGCGCGCGCCCGTTGCGCGCGACGCGATCATCGTGGACACGATGTTCGCGCCGTCGTGGAATCCGTTCACGAAGTCGTGCAGCGCCGCGAGCACGAGCAACAGCGCGAGGAGCGCGACCCCGCCGCCCATGGCATCACGCGAAGCGGCCGCGCATGCGTGCACCGGCCACACCGTTCGCGACATGCGAGCTCACAGCGCACACCCCGATGGGTATCGTGGCAACGCGGGCGTGGCTCCCGCAGGCGGCGATCTACGACGTGATGATGGCAAGGCGATCATCTGCATGCGCCGACGAAGCGCGACGCGCCAACCGGCGGCGCGAGGATCGACGCCCGACTGTAGCGCTCCGCCGCCGGCACCCTGTGATCGCCGTCAACGTTTGGCGGCCGGTTGTCGCTAGCATCGAAGCATGGCAACGATCGGCATCGTAGGCGGCGGCGCCTTCGGCACCGCGCTCGCGTGCGTGGCCCGCCGGCGCGGCCATGATGTGCGCCTCTGGGCGCGCGAGCCGGAGGTCGTCGCGCACATCAACGACGATCACCTCAACCCGATGTACCTGCCGAACGTCGCGCTGCCGCAAGGGTTGCACGCGGAGAACGGGCTCGAGCCCGTGGCGCGGGCGGCGGACTTCCTGCTGTTCGCTGTGCCCGCGCAACACGTGCGCAGTGTGGCCGCGGCGCTGCGCCCGCACCTGCGGCCGCGCACGACCGTGGTGAGCTGCTCCAAGGGCATCGAGCGCGAAAGCTGCGCGCTCATGCCCGAGGTGCTGTCGGCCATGCTGCCCGACGCGACGGTCGCGGTGCTCTCCGGGCCTTCATTCGCGGCGGAGATGGCGCACGACATGCCGTGCGGCGTGGTGCTCGCGTGCGCAGACTGGTCCGCGGCAGAGGCCGTGGCGCGGGAGATCTCGAGCCATCGTTTCTGCGTGCACCTCTCCGACGACGTCGTCGGCACGGCGCTGGGCGGCGTCATGAAGAACGTGGTCGCGATCGCCAGCGGCATCGCCCATGGCCGTCGGCTCGGCGAGAACGCGCGTGCGACCATCGTCACGTTGGGCCTCGAGGAGAGCGTGCGCCTCGCCCTCGCCAAGGGCGGCAAGGCCGAAACGTTCCTCGGGCTCGCGGGCACCGGCGACTTCATGCTCACCGCGAACAGCCTGCAATCGCGCAACACGTCGCTCGGCGTCGCGCTCGGCGAGGGCAAGCGCCTGGCCGACGTGCTCGCCGGGCGCAAGCAGGTGACCGAAGGCGCATTCTCGGTCCAGGCCGCCGCGTCGCTCGCCCGCGGCTTGCACGTCGAGATGCCCGTCACCCTCGCGCTCGACGCGCTCCTGCAGGGCGGTACGGACGTCGATACCGCGATCGCGCGCTTCCTGGCGCACCTGCCGCCGCTCTTTCGCGCCGGCTGAAACGCCGGATTAATCAGCGATTTGCGGCAAATCAAATGAGAATTATCCGCAATTAGGTACACTCGGGGGCATGTCGACGCTCACGCCTTCCCGGACCCTCGAAAGCCTTCCCACGGGCGACTCCGCGGTCGTCGAGCGCGTGAGCGCCCCGGCCCACGCGCCCGAATGGGGCCGCTGGCTGAACGAGATCGGATTCGTGCCCGGCGAGCACGTGAGCGTGATCGCGCGCGCGGTGCCGGGGGGGGATCCGATGGTCGTGCGCGTCGGCCACTCCACCTTCGCGTTGCGCCGCGCCGAAGCGGCGTGCGTAGGCGTGAAGCGCCGGACGGCGCGCGCGTGAACCAGGCGGTCGTCCGCCTGCAGCCGAGCGGGCCGCTGGTCGCGCTCGTCGGCAACCCGAACTGCGGCAAGACCGCGCTCTTCAACCTGCTCACGGGCAGCCGCCAGAAAGTGGCGAACTACGCCGGCGTGACCGTCGAGCGCAAGGAAGGGCGGCTGCTCACGAGCCATGGCAAGGTCGTGCGCGTGCTCGATCTGCCCGGCGCGTATAGCCTCAATCCGCGCTCGCCCGACGAGCGCATCACGCACGATGTCCTCTACGGCCTGGCCGCCGGCGAGAAGCGTCCGGATCTGGTCGTGTGCGTGGTCGACGCCACGAACCTGCGGCGCAACCTGCGGCTCGTGCTCGCTGTGAAGCGGCTCGGAGTGCCGTGCGTGGTCGCGTTGAACATGGCCGACCTCGCGCAACGACGCGGCATGCAGGTCGAGGAGCGCGCGCTTTCCGACGAGCTCGGCGTTCCCGTGGTCGCCACCGTCGGCGTTCGCAGCGGCGGCGAGGCCGCGCTGCGCGAGCTGCTCGAGCGTTACTGGTCGTCGCCCGAGGCGCGCATGCCGTGGCGGCCCCCGGAGCGCAGCGCGTCGCCCGAGGCCGACCACGAAATCGTGCAGCGCATCCTGCAGCGGCTCGGCCTCGACGAGCTCGTGCCGCACACGGCGAGCGACCGCATCGATCGCGTGGTGCTGCATCCCGTGGCCGGACCGGTGCTTCTCGCGGTCGTGTTGTTCCTCATGTTCCAGGCGGTGTTCGCCTGGGCGGCGGCGCCGAAGGCGTGGATCGAGGCGGCCACCGAGGGACTCGGTGCGCTCGCGGGCGGGTGGTTACCCGACGGAGTGGTGCGCAGCCTGCTCGTGGACGGCGTGATCGCCGGTGCCGGCGGCGTGATCGAGTTCCTGCCGCAGATCCTCATTCTTTTCTTCTTCATCCTCGTGCTCGAGGAATCGGGCTACCTGCCGCGCGCGGCGTTCCTGCTCGATCGCCTCATGGGCAGCGTGGGTCTGTCGGGCCGCTCGTTCATCCCGCTGCTTTCGTGCTTCGCGTGCGCCATCCCGGGCATCATGGCGGCGCGCACCATTCCCGATCCGCGCGACCGTGCGCTCACGATCCTGCTCACGCCGCTCATGACGTGCTCGGCGCGCCTGCCGGTGTACGCACTGCTGATCGGCGCGTTCATTCCGCAGCGCGAGGTGGCCGGCTTCCTCCAGCTGCAGGGGCTCGTCCTCTTCGGCCTGTACATCGCCGGCGTAGCGGGGGCGCTCGCCGTCGCCTGGATCCTGAAGCGCTTCACCGCCGCGGGGCATGCCGTGCGGCCGTTGATGATGGAGCTGCCGTCGTACCACTGGCCGAGGGTGCGCAACGTGGCCCTCGGGCTGTGGCAGCGCGTGCTGATCTTCATGAAGCGCGTGGGCGGCATCATCCTCGTGCTCACCGTGCTGCTCTGGTTCCTCGCGAGCTTCCCGGCGCCGCCCGCGGGTGCCGCCGGCTCGCCGATCGAGTACAGCATCGCCGGCATCATCGGCCACGGACTCGCGAAGATCCTCGCGCCCGTCGGATTCAACTGGCAGATCGGGATCGCGCTCGTGCCCGGGCTCGCGGCGCGCGAGGTGATCGTGAGCGCGCTCGGCACCGTCTACGCGCTCTCGGCCACCGGCAAGGACGCGGCCGGCGCGCTCGCCCCGATCATCGCGCACGGCTGGAGCGTGGCCACGGGGCTCGCGCTGCTCGCCTGGTTCGTGTTCGCGCCCCAGTGCGTCGCCACGCTCGCCGCCGTGCGGCGCGAGACCGGAGGATGGCGGATGCCGGTCGTCATGGTGGCGTACCTGTTCGCGCTCGCATGGATCGCGGCGTTCGCGACCTACCACATCGCGGTCGCCCTCGGCGCTGGCTGAGCGCTACTTGGCGAACACCTGATCGAGGTCGCCGAAGGCCTTGAACTCGAGGGCGTTGCCCGACGGGTCGAGGAAGAACATCGTGGCCTGTTCGCCGACCTGGCCCTTGAAGCGCACGTGCGGCTCGATGATGAAGCGGATGCCGGCGCCCTTCAGCCGCCCGGCGAGCGACTCCCATTCGTCCATGGGAAGGATGGCGCCGAAGTGGCGCACGGGCACGTCGTCGCCGTCCACGGCGCTGGTCTGGCGGTGCCCGGCTTCCTCGGGCGCGAGGTGCGCGACGACCTGGTGGCCGTAGAAGTTGAAGTCCACCCACGTGTAGGCGCTGCGGCCCTCGGGGCAGCCGAGCAGGTCGCCATAGAAGCGGCGCGCCGCGGCGAGGTCGTGGACGGGGAAGGCGAGGTGGAAGAGCGGTTGCGACGCCAAGGCGGATCTCCTGCGGGAATCGGGATGGAAATCCGACATTATCGCCCGGATCCGTCCTCCAGCCCGCGGAAATACTCGAGCAGCGTGGCGTGGATGCCGATCAGGAACTGCCCGGTCTTCTCGCCGTGGTCGCGCGCGGTGCCCTTGTTGGTGCCGCCGGGCGGGATGTCCTGGCTCGCGACGAAGGCCATGAGGATCTCGTCGGCGCGCCTGAGCGCCTGCGCATGGTCCATGGGGTTCTCCGGTTGGTTACGATGTCGGTTTTGCCATTTTCCAGCAAAGCGCCGACGCACGAACCCATGAAGATCCTTGACATTCGCGAGAAGACGCATCCCATCGCCTCGCCGATCCGCAACGCCTACATCGATTTCAGCAAGATGACGCTCTCGCTCGTCGCGGTCGTGACCGACGTGGTGCGCGACGGCCGGCGCGTCGTCGGCTACGGCTTCAACTCGAACGGCCGCTACGGCCAGGGCATGTTGATGCGCGAGCGCTTCATCCCGCGCGTGCTCGAGGCCGACCCGAAGACGCTCGTGGATGCGAGCGGCGAGAACCTCGATCCCCATGCGATCTGGCGTTGCATGTTCACCAACGAGAAGCCGGGCGGCCACGGCGAGCGCTCGGTGGCGATCGGCACGATCGACATGGCGGTGTGGGACGCGGCAGCGAAGATCGCGGGCAAGCCGCTCTTCCAGCTCCTCGCCGAGCGCTACGGCAACGGCCGGGCGAACCGCAAGGTCTTCGTCTACGCGGCGGGCGGCTACTACTACCCCGGCAAGGACGACGCCCAACTCAAGGCGGAAATGCAGGGCTATCTCGATCGCGGCTATACCGTCGTCAAGATGAAGATCGGCGGCGCCGGCCTTCACGAGGACCTGCGGCGCATTGAATCGGTGCTGTCGATGCTGCCCGCCGGCCGCAGGCTCGCGGTGGACGCGAACGGCCGCTTCGACATGGATACGGCGGTCGCGTACGCGAAGGCTCTATCGCAGTACGACCTGTTCTGGTACGAGGAGGCGGGCGACCCGCTCGACTTCGAGCTGCAGGCGGTGCTGCGCAACTACTATGCGAAGCCGATGGCCACGGGCGAGAACCTGTTCTCGATGCAGGACGCGCGCAACCTGATCCGCTACGGCGGAATGCGCCCCGACCGCGACTGGCTGCAGTTCGACTGCGCGTTGAGCTACGGGCTGGTGGAGTACCTGCGGACGCTCGAGATGCTGCGGCAACACGGCTGGTCGCCGTCGCGTTGCATCCCGCACGGGGGCCACCAGATGTCGCTCAACATCGCGGCCGGCCTGGGACTCGCCGGCAACGAGTCGTACCCCGACCTGTTCCAGCCGTTCGGCGGCTTCCCCGACGGCGTACGCGTCGAGGGCGGCTACGTGACGATGCCCGAGCTGCCGGGCATCGGATTCGAAGGGAAGTCCGACCTCTACTCGGTGATGCGCAGCCTCGCATCCTGAGGCCCGGACTCGAGCTCCGGTCGGCGCGCGCCCAGACAACCGGGGCCGAAGCCGTGGCACTCGCCGGCGCTCGCGTTGCGCCGCGCGCAATCCTCGCACGCGTCGACGAGCCCGAAGCGCGGCCCGGGGATCGGACCGATCACCGCCAGCTCGAAGAATCCCGCCATGGCGCTCTCCGTGAAAGGAACGGTTCCACGGTAGAGCGCCGGGCCGAACCGCGGTTGATCCGAATCAAGCGCGGGCGTCAGCGCCGCACGTTCGGCGCGGCCAGTCCCTCGATCATCGTGTTGACCACGGCGGGCCGGCGCGCCTGCATCGCGCGCTGCACTGCCGGCAGCAGCTGCGCGGGGTCGGTCACGTGCTCGCCATGGCCGCCGAACGCGGCGCACACCTGGTCGTAGCGCGTCGGCAACAGCTCGCAGGCGATGGCGCGATCGCGTCCGTAATCGCGCAGCTGGATCTGGTACTCGGCGTTCCAGCGCGCGTCGTTGCCGACCACGGCGACGAACGGCAACCCGTAGCGCACGCCGGTGTCGATCTCGGCCCCATGGAAGCCGAACGTTCCGTCGCCGAGGGCGGCGATGACCGGTGCGTCGGGGAGGGCGACGCGCGCCGCGACCGCGAACGGGAACGCGGCGCCGATCGCGCCGGCCATGCCGTTGATGACGCGATGCGGCGCATTGAGGCACGCCTGGGCCCACTGCCCGAACTCGCCGCCGTCGCTCACGAATACCGCATCGCGATGCGCGTCGAGGATCGCCTGCAGCGGGCGGCACGCCTGCACGGGATGAAGCCGGCCGGGGCTGGAAGCCTTCGCCTGGTCCCAGGCGGCGGGACGGAAGGCGATCGCCGCGCGCACCTCGCCGCGCCATGGGTTCGCCTTCGATGCGCGCGAGGCCGCCTTCGTGAGCGCGTCGACTGCGGCGAACATACCGGCCTCGGCGCTGGCCAGCAGCCGCGGGCCGAGCGCGTGCGCGGCACGCTCGTGCTCGGCGCGGTCCGGATCGATCTGCACGAACTCGCAGGTTGCGTCGATGGCCGGCGCCTGCGCGAACTTGAGCGTGAAGTCGACGCGCTTGCCGAGCAGCAGGATGCAATCGGCGCGCGCGAGCACCTCGGCGAATGCGCCGAGCGCGGGATCGTTCACGCCGCGCGGGCTCTCCATGCCGACCACGGGCACACCGAGCGCTTCCTCGAGCGCGGCGCTCGCCTCGCGGCCGCGGCGCGTCATGAGCGTGGGGCCGCACAGGACGAGCGGGCGTTGCGCGCGGTGCAGCCGCTCGGCGATCTGCCGCGCGACATCGCCGGCGAGCGGCGCCTCATCCGGCGCGAAAGAGTCGCGCGCGATCTCGAAGGGTGCGGGGGCATCGAGCGCGTCGTTGGGCAGGCTCAGGTGCACCGGCCCCGGCCGTCCCGAGCGGGCGATGCGGATCGCGCGCGCGATATCGGCGGCGAGGCTCTCCGGTCCGGCGCTCGCCCACGATGCCTTCGTGAGCGGCGCGGCCACGTCGGCCTGGCGCATTTCCTGGAACGCTCCCCGTCCGAGCTGGCTGCGTGGCGCATGGCCCGAGAGCAGGACCACCGGCGCTTCGCCCATCGCGGCGGTGTAGAGCGCCGACACGGCGTTGGCGTGGCCGGGCCCGCCGGTCACGAGCGCGATGCCCACCTCGCCGGTCAGCCGCGCGAACGCGTCGGCCATGTGCACCGCCGCGGCTTCGTGGCGCACGTGGATGAGCTCGATGCCCGTGCCGACCGTCGCGTCGAACACCGGCATCACATGGTTGCCGGACAGCGTGAAGATGCGCCGCACACCCGCCGCCGCGAGCGCCCGCGCGACCGCATCGGCGCCGCGCGACCCGCTCATGCCGGCGTCTGCGAGGGAAGGGCCGCCGTGATCCGCTCGGCGGTGAGCGGCAGGTCGCGCACGCGCGCACCGATTGCCTGGAACACCGCGTTGGCGATCGCCGCCGCCGTCGGTCCCTGCGCGGCCTCGCCCGCGCCCACGCTCGGCGCGTCGCCATGCTGCAGCACTTCCACCTCCACCTTCGGCACTTCGGAAAAACGCAGGATCGGATAGGCCTCCCACGACGCGCTCGTGATGCGCATGCGATCGAAGCGCACGGCCTCCTTGAGCGTCCAGCTCGTCGCCTGGATCGCGCCGCCCTCGATCTGGTTCGCCACGCCGTCGGGATTCACGGCCAGGCCCACGTCGACCGCGATCACGAGGCGGCGCACGCGCACCTCGTGCGTGAGCTCGACCTCGGCCACGACCGCGCAATAAGCCGCGCTCGTCTTGTAGCGCGCCCAGGCGATGCCGCGGCCGCAGCCTTCGCGCGCGAGCGGCTCGCTCCAGCGCGCGCGCCGCGCGGCGGCCTCGATCACGGCGCGAGCGCGCGGGTCCGCCACGTGGCGCAGGCGCCAGGCGACCGGATCCTCGCCGCGCGCGGCCGCCAGATCGTCGACGAAGCTCTCGATGGCGAACACGTTCGCGAAGGCGCCGAGCGAGCGCAGCGCCGAGGAACGCACCGGCATCGTGAGCAGCCGATGGCTCACGACGTGCAGCCCGGGGAAGTCGTAGCCCGGGATGGCGTTGCGCTCGGCACCGCCGCCCGAGGCGAGCGGCGTATTCACCGATACCGGCGCCTCGAACGGCTTCTCGAGGTGCGATGCCGCGAGCAACGTGGGCGTCTTGCCGCGGCCCGGCCGGCTGCTGTGGCCGTTGCTCCACACCTCGCTGCGCCACGCGAGCACCTCGCCGCGCTCGTCGAGATCGGCTTCGATGTCCACGGTCATCGCCGAGCCGAAGGGCGCGCAGCCGAGCTCGTCCTCGCGCGACCACAGCACGCGCACCGGCTTGCCGTTCACCGCGCGAGACAGCAACGCCGCGTCGAGCGCGACATCGTCCGCGCCGTTGTGGCCGTAGCAGCCGGAGCCCTCGCGATGCTCGACGACGATCTCCTCGGGCGCGAGGCCGAAGACGAGCGCGAGGTCGGCGCGCAGGTTGTGCACCCCCTGGGTGTGGCTCCACACCTGCAGGCGCCCGCCTTCCCACCGTGCGAGGGCGCACGCCGGACCGATCGACGCGTGCGCGATGAAGGGCTTCGTGAACCGTGCGCGCCGCGTCTCGTGGGCGCGCGTGCCGCTGGGCGCGGTCGTTTCTCCGACCACGGTGGTCTCGTGCGGCTGCCCGAGCATCCATTCGCTGAGGTGCGCCTCGTCGGGCAGCGTGGCGCTTTCGCTCCAGCGTGCGTCGCGCCGCAGCCGCTCGAGCGCCGCGAGGGTTGCTTCCTCGCGTTCGGCCACCGCGCCGACGAAGCGGCCGTCGCGCACGATGGCGACCACTCCCGGAATCGCGCGCGCCGCGCTTTCGTCGAGGTGCTCGAGCCGGGCGGCGGGCGAGGGCGGCCGCAGCACGCGTCCATGCAGCATCCCGGGCAGCACGAGGTCGTGCACGTACCGCGGATGGCCGAGCACCTTGTCCGGCAGATCGATGCGCTCGAGCGAGCGGCCGATGAGCCGGCGGTCGGCCACGGCCTTGGGCGCGAAGCGCGCCGTTGCCTCGCGTTCGAGCAGCGCGTCCTCGGCGAGCTCCCCGTAGGAGGTGCGCCTTCCGCCGGGCGCCACGATCTCGCCGTCGCGCACCTCGAGCATCGAAGCCGGCACGTCGAGGCGCGCGGCGGCGGCCTCGAGGTAGATCGCGCGCGCCTCGGCACACGCGTAGCGCAGGGCGGTGCCCGCGTCCTGCGTCGACAGGCTGCCCGAGGTGACGCCCTCGTTCGGGCTCACGGCGGTGCTCGCACGCACCATGGTCACGCGCTCGAGCGGTACGTCGAGCTCGTCGGCGACGATCTGGCGCAGCGTGGTGAGGATGCCCTGGCCGATCTCGACCTTGCCCGAGCGCGCCTCCACGATGCCGTCGCGGCGGAAGCGCAGCCATTGCGACAGGCGCCGGTTCGCCTCGAGGCTGCCGGGCAGCCGCGCGCTCATCGTGCCGTTTCGCGCATCGAGCGCGCGGCCGCCAGCACGGCGCGCACGATCCGGTTGTGCGAGCCGCAGCGGCAAAGGTGCGGGTCGAGCGCGGCGCGCACTTCTTCCTCGCCCGGGTCCGGGTTGGCCGCGAGCAGGGCCGCCGCGCGCATCACGATGCCGGAGAGGCAGTAGCCGCATTGCGCCGCCTGTTCGGCGAGCAGGGCCGCCTGCACCGGGTGCGGGCCGCCGGCGGTAAGTCCTTCCACGGTCGTGATGTATCGTCCTGCGATGGATTCCACCGGCGTGGTGCAGGCGTAGATCGGTTTGCCGTCCGACAGGACCACGCACGCGCCGCATTGCTCGGTGCCGCAGCCGAAGCGGGTGGCTGCCAGTCCGAAGTCGTTGCGCAGCACGTGGATGAGCGGTGTGGCGGGATCGGCGCGTGTCTCGCGGCGCTCGCCGTTCACGTAAAGGGCGGTGGGGCCGCCTTCGACGGTCGCGTTCATGGCCCCACAATGTACTCGATCCGCGCGCGCGCCGCCCGGCAGTAGATTTTTCGCAGGAACTCTTCGCGCGCCTCGCCCCTCCATGTGCCATGGCGCAGGTCTTCACCCCCGGTGCGGTCCTCGTCCTCAAGCTCGTGTTCCTCGGCTTCATCGGGATCATCGCAGCGGGCGCGATCGCGGCCTATCACCACTACGAGGGTCCCTACACCCGGGGGGAAGCGCCGCGCCAGCCGATTCCCTTCAGCCACAAGCACCACGTCGGCGACGACGGCATCGATTGCCGCTACTGCCACGACGGCGTCGAGACCGCCTCCTTCGCGGGATTGCCCTCGACGCACGTGTGCATGACCTGCCACTCGCAGCTCTTCACCGATGCCCCGGTGCTCGCGCCACTGCACGCGAGCGCGGCGAGCGGCGAGCCGTTGCACTGGACGCGCGTTCACGACCTGCCGGACTTCGTGTACTTCGACCACTCGATCCACGTGAACAAGGGCGTCGGTTGCATCGAGTGCCACGGGCGGGTCGACCGCATGCCGCTCACCCGCCGCGTCGCGCCCCTCGAGATGCAATGGTGCCTCGCCTGCCACCGCGATCCCCAGCCGCACCTGCGACCGCCGCAGTACGCCTTCGAGATGCGCACGAGCGCCGCGGTGCGCGCGGACCATCCCCACGAGCCGCTCGCGAAGATCGCATCGACGCGGCGGCTCACCGACTGCTCGACCTGCCATCGCTGAGGCGCCCGTGGACGAACCGATCCGGCTTTGGCGCTCGCTCGAGGAGATCGACGGCGACCGGCGCGCGAAGGCCGCCTTCTCGCCGTCGCGGCGCGATTTCCTGAAGCTCGCCGGTGCCGCCACCGCGCTCGCCACCGCGAGCTGCCGCGCGCCGGTCGAGGAGATCGTGCCGTACGTGCAGCCCGCGCCGCAGCCGCCGGGCACGCCGCGCTTCTTCGCCACCGCGATGGCGCTCGGCGGCAGCGCGACGGGACTGCTCGTCGAGACGCACCAGGGACGCCCGACCAAGGTGGAAGGCAATCCCGCCCATCCGTCGAGCCTCGGTGCGACCGACGTCTTCGCCCAGGCGGCGATCCTGCAATTGTGGGATCCCGAACGCTCGCGCACCGTGCGCCACGCCGGCGCCATCGCCACCCGGGGCGAGCTCGAGGCCGAATGGCGTGACGTCGCGGCCCGGATCGCGACGCGGCACGGCGAGGGCCTGCGCATCCTCACCGCGCCCACGAGCTCCGCCACGCTTTCACAGCAGATCGGCGCACTGAATGCCGCCTTTCCGGCCGCGCGCTGGCATGTATGGGATCCCTTGCATCGCGACCGCGGCCACGCCGGCGCGCGGCTCGCGTTCGGTCGCGTGCTCGAGCCGATATACCGTTTCGACCAGGCCGACGTCGTGGTGGCCGTCGACGCCGATTTCGTGGGCGTCGGTCCCGGCCACCTGCGCTACGCCCGCGACTTCATCGCGCGTCGCCGCCCGACGGCGCAGGCGCCCATGAGCCGCCTCTACGTGGTGGAGTCGAGCCCGACCCTCGCCGGCGCGATGGCCGACCATCGCGTGGCGCTCGCCCCCGCGGCGCTCGAGCGATGGCTGGGCGAGCTCGCCTCGGCGCTCGACGGCGCGAAGTCCTCGCCGCTCGCCACCGCGGCGGCGCGCGAGCTCCTCGCCCACCGCGGCCGCGCGCTCATCGTCCCGGGCGAGACGCTGCGTCCCGAAGCCCATGCGTTCGTGCACGCGCTGAACGCGCGCCTGGGCGCCCCCGGGCGGACCGTCGATTACATCGAGCCAGTCGCCGGGGATGTCGACTGCGCGCAGTCCATCCGCGCGCTCGCCGACGACGTGCATGCCGGCCGCGTCGAGGCGCTCTTCATGCTCGGAGGCAATCCGGTCTACGACGCGCCCGCGGATGCCGGCTTCGCCGAAGCGCTCGCGCACGTGCCGTTCTCGTTGCACCTCGGACTGTACGAGGACGAGAGCGCCGCCCGCTGTCGCTGGCACGTGCCCGAGGCGCATTTCCTCGAGCACTGGAGCGATGCGCGCGCGCACGATGGCACGGCCACGATCGTGCAGCCGCTCATCGCGCCGCTTCATGGCGGCGTGTCTGCGCACGAGATCGTCGCGATGATCGCGGGCGACGCGGACGCGAACCCGTACGCGCGCGTGCAGGCGCAGTGGAAGCGCGGCGCCTCGGGCGACTTCGCGGCGTTCTGGGAGACGGCCCTGCGCGACGGGCTGGTGGCGAACACCGCGTTCACGCCGGTGGCCGCGCAGGCGCGCGCGGCCGCATTGCCCGCGATCTCGGCCGCGCGTGGATGGAGCGTCTGCCTGCGCGGCGACTATTCGGTGCGCGACGGCGCGTTCGCGAACAACGCCTGGCTGCAGGAGCTGCCGCGCCCGCAGACCAAGCTCACGTGGGACAACGCCGCGCTCGTGAGCCCGGCTTCGGCGCGCGCGCTCGGCGTGGCGAACGGCGACCTGGTGGAGGTCGCCGCCGCGGACGCGAAGCTGCGCGCGCCGGTGTGGATCCTCCCCGGCCAGGCCGACGACGCGATCACGCTGCACCTCGGCTATGGCCGCGCGCGCGCAGGATCGGTCGGCAGCGGCGTCGGCGTGAACGCCTATGCGCTGCGGCGCGGCGACACGCCGTGGGCCGTGGAGGCCGTCCAGGTTCGCAAGGTCGGCGGCCATCACGATTTCGCGACGACGCAGAACCACTGGCGCATGGAGGGCCGCGACCCGGTGCGCCGCGTGACGGCCGCCGACCTCGTCGCCGGCCGCGTGCACGCCGACGACAAGCCGCCGGAAGAATCGCTCTATCCGCCGTGGCCGTACGACAGCTATCGCTGGGCGATGGTCGTCGACCTGAACGCGTGCATCGGCTGCAACGCGTGCACCATCGCCTGCCAGGCCGAGAACAACATCCCCACCGTCGGCAAGGAGCAGGTGGCGCGCGGGCGCGAGATGCACTGGATCCGGGTCGACACGTACTACGAAGGTCCGGCCGAGAACCCGCGCTTTTATTTCCAGCCCGTGCCGTGCATGCATTGCGAGGACGCGCCGTGCGAGGCGGTGTGCCCGGTCGGCGCCACGGTGCACGACAGCGAGGGCATCAACGTGCAGGTCTACAACCGCTGCGTCGGCACGCGCTTCTGCTCGAACAACTGCCCGTACAAGGTGCGCCGCTTCAATTTCCTGCACTTCGCCGCCGGGCCGGGCGAGCCGCCGCTCGAGGGGCGCAATCCCGAGGTCACCACCCGCATGCGCGGCGTGATGGAGAAGTGCAACTACTGCCTGCAGCGCATCACGCGCGCGCGGCTCGAGACCGACAAGGCGGGCCGGCGCATCGCCGACGGCGAGGTGGTCACCGCGTGCCAGGCGGCGTGTCCGACGCGCGCCATCACGTTCGGCGACCTGTCCGATCCCGCGAGCGCGGTGTCGCGGGCCAAGCGCTCGCCGCTCGACTACGTCCTGCTGAACGAGCTGAACACGCGCCCGCGCACGACGTACCACGCGCGCCTGCTGAACCCCAACCCGGACGTGGGGGAGGGCTGAGATGGCCGGGCAGCTGCTCTCCCCGCGCTGGGGCTACGCGAGCATCACCGACAAGATCAGCGACATCGTCCTGCACCGGCCAATGCATTGGCTGTGGGCGGCGGGCCTCGTCGTCTCGGGCGCGTTGAGCGTCTTCTTCTTCGGCGCGATGGGCTACCTGTTCGCCAAGGGCATCGGCATCTGGGGTGTGGACATCCCGGTGGCCTGGGGATTCGCGATCGGCAACTTCGTCTGGTGGATCGGCATCGGCCACGCCGGCACGTTCATCTCGGCGTTCCTGCTGCTGCTGCGGCAGAAGTGGCGTAACTCGATCAACCGATTCGCGGAAGCGATGACGCTATTCGCGGCCGGGATCGCGGGACTCTGGCCGATCCTGCACCTGGGAAGGCCGTGGTTCTTCTACTGGCTCATTCCCTATCCCGACGTGATGAACGTCTGGCCGCAATGGCGCAGCCCCCTCGTGTGGGACATCTTCGCCATATCGACCTACCTCATCGTCTCGCTCGTCTTCTGGTACGTGGGGCTCGTCCCCGACCTCGCCACGCTGCGCGACCGCGCGCACGGCCGCGCGAAGCAGATGGTCTACGGCTTCTTCGCCCTCGGCTGGCGCGGCGAGGCGCGGCATTGGGCGCGCTACGAGTCGGCCTACCTGCTGCTCGCGGGGCTGGCGGCGCCGCTGGTCGTCTCCGTGCACAGCGTGGTGTCGCTCGACTTCGCCATCGGCAACACGCCCGGCTACCACTCGACGATATTCCCGCCGTACTTCGTCGCCGGCGCGCTCTTCTCGGGCTTCGCGATGGTGCTGGTGCTCGCGATCCCGATGCGCAAGTACTTCGGGCTGGAGGAGTTCATCACCGAGCGGCACCTCGACAACGCGGCGAAGATCATGCTCGCCACCGAGCTCCTCGTCGCCTACGGCTATCTCGCCGAGGTCTTCACCGCTTTCTACAGCAACGACGTGTACGAGATCGGGATGACCCTGAACCGCTTCACCGGCCCCTATGCGCCGGTGTACTGGGGACTCATCTTCCTGAACGTCGTGGTGCCGCAGGTGCTGTGGTTGCGGTGTGCACGCCACTCCGTGGCCGTCCTCTTCACGCTCGGCATCCTGATCAACATCGGGATGTGGATGGAGCGCTTCATGATCGTCGTGACCAGCCTGAACCGCGACTTCCTGCCGTCGTCGTGGGGCCTTTTCATCCCGACCGTGTGGGACTGGTCGATGCTCGGCGGCTCGATCGGCTTCTTCGCCTTTCTCTTCCTGCTGTTCGTGCGCTTCCTGCCGGCGATCACGATCTTCGAGATGCGCGAGCTGCGCGCGGAGGAGAAGCGGTGAGCGCGCTCTACGGGCTGATGGCGGAGTTCACGAGCGGCGAGGCGCTGGTCGGGGCGGTTCGTCGCGCGCGCGAGGCGGGCTACGACCGCATCGAGGCGTACTCGCCTTTTCCGGTCGAGGGCATGTCCGACGCCATCGGCTTCACCGGCTCGCGGGTGCCGTTCTTCACGCTCGTCGGCGGCATCGCGGGCGGCGTCGGCGGCTACTTCCTGCAGTGGTACTCGGCGGTGATCGATTACCCGATCAACGTGGGCGGGCGCCCGCTGCACAGCTGGCCCGAGTTCATCCCCGCGACCTTCGAGATGACGGTGCTCTTCGCGGCGCTCACCGCCGTGGTGGCGATGCTGCTCGCCAACGGCCTGCCGCGGCTGAACCACCCGATCTTCGAGGCGAAGGACTTCGACCTCGCGACGCGCAACCGCTTCTTCCTGTGCCTGCGCGCGGGCGAGCCGAAGTTCGAGCCGGACTCGGCGCGGCGCTTCCTCGCCTCGCTCGAGCCGCTGCGCGTGATCGAGGTGCCGGCATGATGGCGCGCGTGCTGCTCGCGCTCGCCTTGCTCGCGCCCGCCGCCTGCGAGCGGATCGCGCACAACATGTACGACGATGCGCGCGAGAAGCCGCTGCGCCCGAGCCCGATGTTCGCGGACGGCCTGTCGTCGCGCGCGCCGGTGGCCGGCACGGTGGAGCATGCGCGCGGCATCCTCGCCGCGACCTCGAGCGGGCGCGCGGGCGCCGATGCGGAGCGCGGCCGGCTCGAGGCCGAGCGCGCGAAGGCGATTCCCTATCCGATCACCATTGCGCTCCTCAAGCGGGGCCAGGAGCGCTTCGACATCTATTGCGCGCCCTGCCACAGTCGCGTGGGCGACGGCGACGGTCTGGTGCCGCGCCGCGGGTTTCCCCATCCGCCTTCGTATCACACCGACCGCTTGCGCAACGCCCCCGACCGTCACTTCTACGACGTGATCACCAACGGCTACGGCGTCATGTATTCGTACGGCGATCGCGTGCCGCCCGAGGACCGCTGGGCGATCGTGGCCTACATCCGCGCCTTGCAGCTGAGCCAGCACGCCACGCGCGAGCAGGTCGCCGCCGCGCAGGGTCCCGGAGGCGCGCGATGAGCGAGCTGCTGCGCTCGTGGCTGTTCGCGGCGCTCTTCGTGCTCGGCCTTTCGCTGGGCGCGATGGCGAACCTCATGGTCCACGCGCTCACCGGCGGGCGCTGGGGCGTGCTCGTGCGGCCGGCGCTGCGTGCGGCGGCGTCCATGGTGCCGATCGCGGCAGTGCTGTTCGTGCCGATCGTGCTCGGCGTCCACGCCATCTACCCGTGGACCCAAAGGCCGGGCGTCTACCTGAACACGCCGTTCTGGATCGCGCGCTCCGTGGCCTATCTCGTGATCTGGTCGCTGCTCGCGGCCGCGTTCCTGGGCGCCGATCGCGACAACCCGGCGCCCGAGGCGGGCGGATTGCCGCGCGCGCGGCGCCTCGCGGCCGGCGGGCTCATCGTATACACGCTCACCGTCTCGCTCGCCGCGTTCGACTGGATCGCCGCGCTCATGCCGGAGTGGTACTCGAGCGGCTTCGGGTTGCTCGTGGGCACCGGCCAGATGCTCGCCGGGATGGCGTTCGGCGTCGCGGTCGCGGCCTACGCGCCGGGCGCACGCACCGACGAGCCCGGGCGCTTCCTCTTCCACGATCTCGGCAACCTGCTCCTCATGTACGTCCTCACGTGGGCGTACCTCGCGTACACGCAGTTCCTGATCATCTGGTCGGAGAACCTGCCGCACGAGATCCAGTGGTACGTGCCGCGCATGCAGACCGGATGGGGCGCCCTCGGCCTTTTCCTCATCGCGTTCCACTTCTTCCTGCCCTTCGTGATCCTGCTCTCGCGCGCGGCCAAGCGTGCCCCCGCGTTGCTCGGGGCGATCGCCGTGGGCCTGCTCGTCGCGCATCTCCTGCACGTCGTCTGGCTCGTGGTGCCCTCGGCGCGCACCCACGGCTTCTCGATCGCGTGGAGCGATCCCGTCGCGCTCGCGATCGTGGGCGTCGCGTGGGGGTGGCTGTGGCGGCGGGCCTATCGCGGGCGGCACGTCCCGGGAACCGTCCATGCCTGAGGCCCATCCGCATCACGAGGTCAGCGACGTCGACTTCACCGCGATCGGCGTGGGCGCGGGCGTGATCGCGGCCGGCATCGCGCTCGCCGTCGGCCTTCCGTGGATCGTGATCGGCACGACGCACCTGGCCGTCACCGCGCCGAACAACGCACGGCTTCCGACGCTGCGTGCGCCGCGCCAGCTCACGGCCTCCGCTTCCGACCTCGAGAAGCTTCGCCGCGAGAAGCTGCAGCGCCTCGAGAGCGCGGGATTCGACGCGGCGAGCGGCGCGGGGCACATCCCCATCGAGCGCGCGATGCAGCTGCTCGCCGCGCAGGCCGCGAAAGGCGGGCGATGAGATCGCTTGCGTCGCTCGCATTCGTGTTCGCGCTCTCGCTCGCCGGCGTGCCGCATGCATTCGCGCATGGCGCGGGAGAAACGCCCATCGGCTTCGACGAACGCCCGGGTGCGGCCGTGCCGACCGGCCTGCGGTTTCGCGACGATGCCGGGCGGGGACTGCGGCTCGCGGCGGCCCTCGACGGCAAGCCCGTCGTGCTCGTGCTCGGCTACACCACGTGCCGCGACCTGTGCGCGACCACGCTGGTCGGCGTGGCCGAGGCGCTGCGCCGCGCGCACCTGGTTCCCGGACGCGACTACGATCCGCTTTACGCGAGCATCGATCCGCACGACGCGCCGGCCGCGCTCGCGCGGGCGAAGGCCGAGCGGCTGCCGCCCGGCGAGCGCGCGACATGGCGCTTCCTGCAGGGCGAGGGCGACGCGGCGGCGCGGCTCGCGCAGGCCGTGGGCTTCGTCTACCGCACCGATCGCGACGGCCAGGGCTACGAGCATCCCGCCGGCTTCGTGGTGCTCACGCCCGATGGCCACGTCTCGCGCTACTTCGAGGGCGTGCGCTTCGATCCCGACGCGGTCGCCGACGCGGTGCACGACGCGGCGCGCGGACGCACCGGCACGCTGGGCGAGCGCCTGCTGCTCCTGTGCTCGCACCTCGATCCAACGACCGGCCGCCACACCGCGACGATCCTCGCGATCCTGCGCATCCTCGTCGTCATGTGCGCCGCCGCGCTCGGCGCCACGTGGTGGTGGAGCCGGCGACGCCATGCGCGGACCCGGCCATGAGCAACGGCAGCAACCTCACGCTCTGGCTCCCCGCCGCCTCCGATACGGCGCAGCGCGTCGACTCGCTGTTCTTCGCGCTGCTCGCGCTCACGGGGCTCGTCGCGCTGGTGATCGCGATCCTCATGATCGTGTTCTGCGTGCGCTACCGGCGTTCCGCGCGCGTCGACCGCAGCAACGCGCCCCAGTACAACTACCCGCTCGAGCTCGGCTGGACCTTCATCCCGCTCGCGATCTTCTTCGGCATCTTCGCCTGGGGCGCCACCGTCTACGCGAGCTTCTATCGCGACCCGGCGGGGGCGATGCCGGTGTTCGTCGTCGGCAAGCAGTGGATGTGGAAGGTCGAGCATCCGAACGGCCGGCGCGAGATCGACGAGCTGCACCTGCCCGTGGGGCAACCGGTGCGCGTGGTGCTCGCCACCGAGGACGTGATCCACAGCTTCTACATTCCCGCGTTCCGCCTCAAGCAGGATGCGGTGCCCGGGCGCTATACCGCGTTCGCATTCACGCCGACCAGGGTGGGGACCTATGAGATGCATTGCACCGAGTATTGCGGCACCGACCATGCGCACATGGGCGGGCGGGTGTTCGTGATGGCGCCCGAGGCGTTCGAGCGCTGGCTCGCCGTGGGCAAGGAGGACGGCACCATGGCGCAGCGCGGCTTCGACGCTTTCCGCCGCCATGGCTGCAGCGGCTGCCACGATCCGCGCTCGAGCGTGCACGCGCCCGACCTGACCGGACTCTACGGCAAGGAGGTGCACCTGGAAGACGGCCGCACGATCGTCGCCGACGAGGCCTACATCCGCGACTCGATCATGCTGCCGAAGAAGGACGTCGTCGCCGGGTTCGAGCCGATCATGCCGAGCTTCGCCGGGCAGGTGAGCGAGGAGGAGATCCTCGACATCATCGCCTACCTCAAGTCGGGCCGCGAGGAGGGCCAATGAGCGCCGTCGCGATTTCCCCCGCAGCACGCACCTACCTGGGCGAGGGCTACACGCTCGGCTCGTGGCTCACGACGCTCGACCACAAGCGCATCGGCATCCTGTACGCGATCACGATCACCGCGTTCTTCTTCCTGGGAGGGGCGGCGGCCACGATCATCCGCCTCGAGCTCGCCACGCCCGCGGGCGACCTGGTGAGCGCGGACACGTACAACAAGCTCTTCACCCTGCACGGCGTGGTGATGGTGTGGTTCTTCCTGATCCCTTCGATCCCCGCCACGCTCGGCAACTTCCTGCTGCCGCTGATGATCGGCGCGCGCGAGGTCGCGTTCCCGCGCCTGAATCTCGCGTCGTGGTACATCTACGTGGTCGGCGGGCTCTTCACCGTCGCCACGCTCGTGATCGGCGGCGTGGACACCGGGTGGACCTTCTACACGCCGTTCTCGACGATGTTCTCGAACACGCACGTCGTGGAGGCCGCGGCCGGAGTCTTCATCGTCGGGTTTTCCTCGATCCTCACCGGCATCAATTTCATCGTGACGGTGCATCGCCTGCGCGCGCCCGGCATGACGTGGTTCCGCATGCCGCTCTTCGTGTGGGCGCTCTACGCGACGGCGTTGATCCTCGTGCTCGCGACCCCCGTGCTCGCGATGACGCTCACGCTGATGGTCGTCGAGCGGGTGCTGCACGTGGGCATCTTCGACCCGGCGCTGGGCGGCGACCCGCTGCTGTTCCAGCACCTCTTCTGGTTCTACTCGCACCCGGCCGTCTACATCATGAT
>CAYOGL010000033.1:0-45301 GCA_964403515.1 uncultured Burkholderiales bacterium
TGATCTGGTAGCCCTTCGGCAGGTCGGGATAGAAATAGTTCTTGCGCGCGAAGACGCTGCGCGGCGCCACCGTGCCGCCGACCGCGAGCCCGAAGCGGATCGCGCGCTCGACCGCGCCGCGATTGAGCACCGGCAGCGTGCCCGGCAGCGCGAGGTCGACCGCCGAGGCCTGCGTGTTGGCCGGCGCGCCGAACGCGGTGGACGCGCCCGAGAATATCTTCGACGCGGTCGTGAGCTGCGCGTGGGTCTCGAGACCGATGACGATTTCCCAGGTCATGGCCGAATCCGAAAACCGGAAGAACCCACAGATGAACACGGATGAACACGGATGACCTGTGGCAGGCGAACCGCTGCCAATCTATCGAGCGCATTCGAAAGCGCGGCGCCAGCCATTTCCCGGATGCTCATGGGGCGCGAAGGCGATCTGTGCTCATCTGTGTTCATCTGTGGTTCCCCGCCTTAATCCACGGCCGGAGGCGTGCGGGTGTGCCAGTCGGTGGCCTGCTGGAAGGCGTGCGCGCAGGCGAGCATGCGCGCCTCGTCGAAGTAGTTGCCCACGATCTGCAACCCGACCGGGCGGCCGTGCGCGCCGAAGCCGCACGGGATCGACATGCCGGGCAATCCCGCGAGGTTGATGGGAATGGTGTAGAGATCGTCGAGGTACATCTGCACCGGGTCGTCCTTCTTCGACCCGAGCGGATACGCGACCGACGGCGCGGCGGGGCCCACGATGAGGTCGCACTCGGCGAAGGCGCGCCTGAAATCCTCGGCGATCAGCCGGCGCAGGCGCTGCGCCTGCAGGTAGTACGCGTCGTAGTAGCCGTGGGAGAGCACGTACGTTCCGATGAGGATGCGCCGCTTCACCTCGGCGCCGAAGCCCTGCGAGCGCGTCTTCGCGTACAGGTCGTTCAGGTCGGCGTACTCGGGCGCGCGATAGCCGTAGCGCACGCCGTCGAAGCGCGCGAGGTTCGACGACGCCTCGGCCGGCGCGATCACGTAGTAGACCGGCACGGCGAGGTGCTGGTTCGGCAGGCCCACATCGACCACGCGCGCGCCGAGGCGCTCGAGCTCGGCGATGGCGGCGGCGAGCGGCTGCGCGACGTCCGGCGCGAGATCCTTCGAGAAGTACTCGCGCGGCACGCCGAGCTTGAGGCCCTTCACGCCGCCGGCGAGCGCGCCCACGTAATCGTCCTTCGCCCGCTCGACGCTGGTCGAGTCGCGCGCGTCGAAGCCGGCCATCACGCCGAGCATCAACGCGAGGTCCTCCGCGCTGCGGCCGAACGCGCCGCCCTGGTCGAGCGACGAGGCGAAGGCCACCATGCCGTAGCGGGACACGCGCCCGTAGGTCGGGCGCAGGCCGCAGGTACCGGTGAACGAGGCGGGCTGGCGGATCGACCCCCCCGTGTCGGTTCCGGTCGCGGCGGGCGCCAGCCCGGCGGCCACCGCCGCGGCCGAGCCGCCGGAGCTGCCGCCGGGCACCGTCTCGAGATCCCACGGATTGCGCACGGGACCGAAGAACGAGGTCTCGTTCGACGAGCCCATCGCGAACTCGTCCATGTTGGTCTTGCCGAGGAGGACCGCGCCGGCCGCGTCGAACTGCTCGATCACGTGCGCGTCGTAGGGCGCGACGAAGTTCGCGAGCATGCGCGAGCCGCAGGTCGTGAGCCATCCCTTGGCGCAGAACAGGTCCTTGTGCGCGATCGGGATGCCGGTGAGCGGGTCCGCCTCGCCGCGCGCGATGCGGGCATCGGCCGCACGCGCCTGCGCCAGGCTCTTCTCGGCGTCGACGGTGATGAAGCTGTTCAGGCGCTCGTCGAGGCGCGCGATGCGCTCGAGGAAGAGCCCGGTGAGCTCGACGCTGGAAACGGCTTTCGTGCGGAGCTCGCGCGCGAGCTGCGCCAGGGGCAGGCGGTGCATCGGGCTCTACTCGATGACCTTCGGGACGAGGTAGAGGCCATCCTCCACCTCGGGGGCGACGGCCTGGAAGGCCGCGCGCTGGTCCGGCTCGGTGACGCGGTCCTCGCGCAGGCGCTGGGCTCCGGCCTGCGGGTGCGCCATGGGCTCCACGCCGCGGGTGTCGACCGCGCCCATGCGCTCGACCAGCCCGAGGATGTCGTTCAGGGTGTGCTGCAGGGCCTCGGCCTCGGCGCTCGCGACCTCGATGCGCGCCAGCCGCGCGATGTGCCGGACCTGTTCCAGGGAAAGCATGAAAACGTCGTTTCCTGCGCCTTAAATCGCTGCGATTTCGGGCTATTATAGAGGCCCGCTTCCCGGGGCGGCGCGCCGCGCCCGAAACTCTTCACGGATCCAGATGTTCTCCTTCGTTTCCAAGTATTTTTCCACCGACCTCGCGATCGACCTCGGCACCGCCAACACCCTGATCTACGTGCGCGGCAAGGGCATCGTGCTCGACGAGCCGTCGGTGGTGGCGATCCGTCAGGAAGGCGGTCCCAACGGCAAGAAGACCATCCAGGCGGTGGGGCTGGCGGCCAAGCAGATGCTCGGGCGCACGCCGGGCAACATCACCGCCATCCGGCCGATGAAGGACGGGGTGATCGCGGACTTCACGATCACCGAGCAGATGCTCAAGTACTTCATCAAGAAGATCCACGACAGCCAGTGGTTCCGTCCCAGCCCCCGCATCGTGATCTGCGTGCCGTACGGCTCCACGCAGGTCGAGCGGCGCGCGATCAAGGAGAGCGCGATCGGCGCGGGCGCCTCGCAGGTGTTCCTGATCGAGGAGCCGATGGCCGCCGCGATCGGCGCGGACCTCCCGATCGCGGACGCGACCGGCTCGATGGTGGTCGACATCGGCGGCGGCACGACGGAGGTGGGCGTGATCTCGCTCGGCGGCATCGTGTACTCGGCCTCGGTGCGCGTGGGCGGCGACAAGTTCGACGAGGCGATCATCAACTACATCCGCCGCAACTACGGGATGCTGATCGGCGAATCGACCGCCGAGTCGATCAAGAAGTCGATCGGCAGCGCGTTCCCGGGCAGCGAGGTGCGCGAGATGGAGGTGAAGGGCCGCAACCTCGCCGAGGGCATCCCGCGCTCGTTCACCATCTCCTCGAACGAGATCCTCGAGGCGCTCACCGACCCGCTGAACTCGATCGTCTCGGCGGTGAAGAGCGCGCTCGAGCAGACCCCGCCCGAGCTCGGCGCCGACATCGCCGAGAAGGGCATGGTGCTCACCGGCGGCGGCGCGCTGCTGCGCGAGCTCGACCGCCTGCTGATGGAGGAGACGGGCCTGCCCGTCATCGTCGCCGACGATCCGCTCACCTGCGTCGTGCGCGGCAGCGGGCGCGCCCTCGAAGAGATGGACAAATTGGGGACCGTGTTCACCAATGACTGATGTCCAAGCCTGCCTTCGAGCCGGGCCCGAGGCCGTCTTCGCGCGCCACTGACGCCGTGCACCGACCGAAGCCCGCCCCTCACGAATCCACGAGCGGCGGGCTTCTTCGCTTCATCCCCGGGAATCCCGTCGCTTGATCCGCGAGCCACCGCCATTCTTCCACCGTGGGCCGAGCCCGCTCGCGCGGCTGACCTTCTTCACGCTCGCGGCGATCGCGATCATGATCGCCGACCACCGCTTCCACGCGCTCGACGCCGTGCGCCTGTCGCTGTCGGTGCTCGCGCATCCGGTGCAGCAGGCCGCCGCCGTGCCCGGCGAGGCGATGCGTCGCGCGCGCGAGTTCTTCACGACCCAGGAGCGGCTCGTCGACGAGAACCGCGAGCTGCGCGCGAAGATCCTCGAGCAATCGGCGGCCGCGCAGGAAGCGGCGCTGCTGCGCGCGGAGGAAGACCACCTCATCGGACTGTCGAAGAGCCGCTATGCGGACAACGGCATGATCGCCGAGGTGCTCTACACCGCGCGCAACCCTTTCACGCGCAAGATCGTCCTCGACAAGGGCCTCACCCAGGGCGTGAAGGCGGGCATGCCCGTGATCGATGGCACCGGCGTGGTCGGCCAGGTCACCGGCGTCGGCACGTTCACGAGCGAGGTGACGCTGGTCACCGAAAAGGACCAGTCCGTGCCGGTGATGATCGTGAGGAACGGGCTGCGCGCGATCGCGGTGGGCTCGGGCAAGGACGGCTCGATCGACGTGCCGTTCCTGCCCGTCTCGGCCGACGTGCAGAACGGCGACGAGTTCGTGACCTCGGGGATCGACGGCACCTACCCGCCGGGGCTCACCGTCGCGCAGGTCACGAGCGTCGAGAAGAAGGCCGCGTACATGTTCGCGAAGATCGTCGCGCGCCCCGCCGCCGGCGTGGACAACTACCGTTACGTGATGATCCTGCGGCCCGCCCCCGCGCCCATCGCCCGTCCCGAGACGCTCGACGAGGACAAGGCGAAGGCGAAGCCGAAGGACAAGGCGCGTTCGCGCGGAGGCGGCCGTGCGTCCCGCTGACCTCACGCCCGTCGCTCGCGATGTCGCGAAGGCGCCCGCGAGCGGCGGCCTGGTCTTCATGTCGCTCCTCGTCGCCTACGTGCTGCAGGTCATGCCGTGGGCCGGGCGGTGGCTGCTCGTGCGACCCGACTTCGTGCTGCTCGTGCTGCTCTTCTGGACCGTGAACGAGCCGCGCTCGATCGGCCAGGGGCTCGCGTTCGCGCTCGGGCTGATGATGGACGTGAGCGACTCGATGCTGCTCGGCCAGCACGCGTTCGCCTACGTGATCGCGGTCTACGGCGCGCAGGTGCTGCGCGTGCGCATCCTGTCGTTCCACCTGCCCGAGCAGACGCTGCACATCCTCGGGCTCACGGTGATCGCGAGCTGCGTGATGCTGCTGCTCAACCTGCTGCTCGGCGCGGACTTCCCGGGCTTCACGCTGTTCGTCGCGCCGGTGCTCACCGCGCTCGGCTGGGCGCCGGTCAACTGGATCCTCTACGCGCCGGCGGTGCGCCGGCGCCGGGAGGCGACGCCGTGAGCACGCTCGTCGGCCACGCGCTGCGCGACCAGCAGCGCGAGCTCACCGTCTACCGCAACCGCCTGATGTGGGCGGGACTGCTGATCCTCGTCGCCTTCGGCGTGCTCCTCGCGCGCTTCATCTGGCTGCAGGTGGTGCAGCGCGACTACTACCACACGCTTGCCGAGGCGAACCGCATCTCGGTGGTGCCGGTGGTGCCGAACCGGGGGCTCATCCTCGACCGCACCGGCCGCGTGCTCGCGGCGAACTACTCGGCCTACACGCTCGAGGTCACGCCGAGCAAGGTGCCGAACCTCGAGCGCGCGATCGACGAGCTCTCGACGGTGATCGAGGTCTCCCAGCGCGACCGCCGCCGCTTCCGCAAGCTCCAGGAGGACAGCAAGAACTTCGAGAGCCTGCCGATCCGCACCCGGCTCACCGAGGAGGAGGTGGCGCGCTTCGCGGTGAACCGCTACCGCTTCCCCGGATTCGAGATCAAAGCGCGGCTCTTCCGCTCCTATCCGCAGGGCGAGTTCGCCTCGCACGCGATCGGCTACATCGGGCGCATCAACGACGCGGACCTGCAGAAGATCGACAGCGAGGGGCTCGCGACCAACTACAAGGGCACCGACCACATCGGCAAGCTCGGCATCGAGGGCGCCTACGAGAAGGAGCTGCACGGCATCACGGGCTCCGAGCAGGTCGAGATCGACGCGGGCGGGCGCGCCATCCGCTCGCTCTCGCGCAACGCGCCGATCTCGGGCAACAACCTCGTGGTCACCATCGACCTCGAGCTGCAGAAGATCGCCGAGGACGCGTTCGGCGATTACAAGGGCGGCCTCGTGGCGCTCGACCCGAAGACCGGCGAGGTGCTCGCGCTCGTCTCGCGCCCCGGCTTCGATCCCAACCTCTTCGTCGACGGCATCGACCCGCAGAACTGGGACGCGCTCAACAACTCGCCCGACAAGCCGCTGAACGACCGTGCGCTGCGCGGGCAGTATCCGCCGGGCTCGACGATCAAGCCGTTCATGGCGCTCGCGGCGCTCGAGAGCCACAAGCGCTCGCCGGAGTACGCGATCTCGGACCCCGGCTACTTCTCGCTGCCCGGCGTGGCCCACCGCTACCGCGACTGGAAGAAGGGCGGCCACGGCCGCGTCGACATGCACCGCGCGATCGTCGTCTCGTGCGACACGTACTTCTACGGGCTCGCCAACGAGATGGGCATCGACACGATCCACACCTACCTCGACCGCTTCGGCTTCGGCAAGAAGGATGGCATCGACATCGAGGGCGAGCTTCCCGGCGTGGCTCCGTCGCAGCCATGGAAGATGAAGCGCTTCCACCAGAAGTGGTACGCCGGCGACACGGTGAGCGTGGGCATCGGCCAGGGCTACATGCTCGCGACCCCGATGCAGCTCGCCGCGGCCACCGCGATGATCGCCAACGGCGGCCACCTCGTGCACCCGCACCTGCTCAAGGCGGTGCAGGATGCGCGCACGCAGGAGTTGCGCCCCTACAAGCCGCCCGAGGACCAGGGCACGACCGTCGCGAGCCCAGAGAGCCTCGCGATCGTGCGCTCCGCCATGGCGGACGTGACCAAACCCGGCGGCACCGCGGCCGCCGCGGCGGCGGGCGCGCCCTACTCGATCGCGGCCAAGACCGGCACCGCGCAGGTCGTCGGCATGAAGCAGAACGAGAAGTACGACGAGCGGCGCATGAAGCGCGAGCACTGGGACCATGCGCTGCTCATCGCCTTCGCGCCCGCGGAGGACCCGAAGCTCGCGCTCGCGATCCTGGTCGAGAACGGCCAGCACGGCGGCACGACCGCGGGGCCGATCGCGCGCAAGGTGTTCGACTACTACCTGCTCGGCAAGCGGCCCGAGGTGAAGTCGCTGCCGAAGCCGCCGGACGAAGCCCCGCAGGAGGAACATGATTAGCCGCGTCTTCGATTTCCTCGCGCGCCGCATCGACGGCCCGCTCATGGCCGCGATCGCGCTGACCGTCGCGCTCGGGCTCACCGTCGTCTATTCCGCATCCGGCGCATCGGTCGACCGGGTGGTGAGCCAGGGCCGCAACCTCGCGCTCGCGGTGGCGGCGTTGTGGCTGCTCGCGCAGGTGCACCCGCAGACGCTGATGCGGGTCGCGCTGCCCGCCTACGCCATCGGGCTCGCGCTGCTCGTCGGCGTCGCGCTCTTCGGCGAGGTGAGGAACGGCGCGCGGCGCTGGTTGAACCTGGGGGTCACCACCATCCAGCCGTCGGAGGTGATGAAGATCGCGGTGCCGCTGGTGCTCGCGTGGTACTTCCACCGGCACGAGGAGGGATTGCGGCTGCGCGACTTCGCGATCGCCGGGATCATCCTCGCGCTGCCCGTGGGCCTGATCGTGCGCCAGCCCGACCTCGGCACGGCGTTGCTCATCTTCGCCTCGGGCTTCTTCGTGATCTTCCTCGCGGGCCTGTCGTGGAAGGTGCTGCTGTCGATGCTCGCGGCCGGGGCGGCGAGCCTGCCCTTCATCTGGTCGCTGATGCACGACTACCAGCGCCAGCGCATCCTCACGCTGCTCGACCCGAGCCAGGACCCGCTCGGCGCGGGTTACCACATCATCCAGTCGACGATCGCGATCGGCTCCGGCGGCATGCTCGGCAAGGGCTGGCTGAACGGCACCCAGGCGCAGCTCGACTTCGTGCCCGAGCGCTCCACCGACTTCATCCTCGCGGTCTTCGGCGAGGAGTTCGGCCTCGTCGGCAACACCATCCTCATGATCCTGTACCTGCTCATCATCGCGCGCGGCATGATGATCGCGGCCAACGCGTCGACCACCTTCTCGCGGCTCACGGCGGGCGCGATCACGCTCACGTTCTTCACCTACGCGTTCGTGAACATGGGCATGGTGAGCGGCATCCTGCCGGTGGTCGGCGTGCCGCTGCCCATGATCAGCTACGGCGGCACCGCGCTGCTGTCGATCCTCGCGGGCTTCGGCATCCTGATGTCGATCTCGACCCACAAGCAGCTGGTGGCGAGTTGAGGAACGCCCTCGCGCTCATCGCGGCCGGCGTGCTCGCGGCCGCCTGCGGCAGCGCGCCGAGGCGCGACGCCGGCGGCGGCCCTTACTACAAGGACGACGGCCCGCCCGCCTCGGTCCCGGACCATCTCGATCGCGTGCCGGATGCGGTGCCGCGCCCGGAGCCCTATCACAGGTTCGCGAATCGTCCGTACACCGTGTTCGGCACGACCTACGTGCCGATCGCGGTCGAGTCGCCGTACAAGGAGCGCGGCATCGCCTCGTGGTACGGGCGGCGCTTCCAGGGCCAGCGCACCGCTTCCGGCGAGCCGTACGACATGTTCGCGATGACCGCGGCGCACCGCACGCTGCCCATCCCGAGCTACGCGCGGGTCACCAACGTCGCGAACGGCAAGTCCGTGGTGGTGCGCATCAACGACCGCGGGCCGTTCTACTCGAAGCGCATCATCGATCTCTCGTACGCGGCCGCGAAGAAGATCGGGCTCGACGGCAAGGGCAGCGGCATGGTCGAGGTCGAGCGCGTCTTCCAGCCGCAACCGAAGAGCGAGCAGAAGGCCGCGTCCGCGCCGAGCGCGCCGCCCGCACCCGAGCCGGCCTCTGCGGAGGAAGGGCCGACCGTGCATGCGCTCGCGCCCGCGGCGCCGATCGTCGCCACGCCGATTGCGTCCGAAGCGCTGCCCGCGCCCGGCGCGGGCACGAACGCCGCGAGCGCCGAGCCGGTGTCGGCGAACGCCTCGAGCATGCCCGTCGCGACGAGCGCGACGACAGCCGCGAGCAGCGCGACGACAGCCCCGAGCAGCGCGGCGGCACCCGCGAGCGCCGGCCCGGCGCCCGCGAACATCGCATCGACCAGCCCTTCGCCCGTCGCGCCACGATCCGGGTTCTGGCTGCAGATGGGCGCCTATCGCACCGCCGCCGCCGCGGAACGGGGCCGCGCGAAGTTCGCGCGCGAGCTGCCGTGGATCGCCGAGCCGCTCGCCGTGGCCGAGGTCGGCGGCCTGTGGCGCGTGCGCGCGGGCCCCTTCGCGAATCGCCAGGAAGCGCAGGCGATCGCGGCGAAGGCAAGCAAATCCCTCGGCTTCCCGCCCTCGATCGTCGAACCCTGAGCAACGCATGAAGAAGCTTCTCGCCGCCCTGCTCGCGTGGTCGGGCCTCGGCGCCTTCGCGCAGCCCGTCACGCCGCCGCCGGTCGCCGCGCGCTCGTTCATCCTCGTCGACGCGTTGTCGGGCCAGACGCTCGCCGCCGGCAACGAGAACGACCGCTACGAGCCCGCGTCGCTGGCGAAGATCATGACCTCGTACGTGGTGTACCAGGCGCTGCGCGAGCGGCAGCTCACCCTCGACCAACCCGTGTCGCCCTCGACGAAGGCCGCCCACGCCGGCGGGGCACGCATGTTCATCGAGCCCGGCAAGCCGGTCTCGATCCGGGAGCTTCTCGCGGGACTCGTCGTGCAGTCGGGCAACGACGCCGCGATCGCCCTCGCCGAAGCGGTCGCGGGCAGCGAGGCGAATTTCGTCGCGCGCATGAACCAGCAGGCGCAGCGCCTGCGCCTCGCGAACACGCACTTCACGAACGCCACCGGCGAGCCGTCCGCGGACCAGTATTCGTCGGCGCGCGACATGGCCGCGCTCACCCTCGCGCTCATCCGCGACTTCCCCGAGCGCTATCCGCTCTACTCGGAGAAGGAGTTCACGTACAACCACATCCGCCAGGACAATCGCAACCGCCTGCTCTTCACCGATTCGACGGTGGATGGCGTGAAGACCGGGTTCACCGAAGCGGCGGGTTATTGCCTGGTCGCTTCCGCGAGACGCGGCGAGCGGCGCCTCGTATCGGTCGTCATGGGCGCGCGCTCGGACACGCTGCGCACCAGCGAGAGCCAGAAGCTGCTCAACTTCGGCTTCCAGGCGTACGACACGCGGCGGCTCTACCGCAAGGGCGAGGCGATCGCGCAGCCCGTGATCTACCGCGGCACCGAATCGCACGTGCCCGTGGGCTTCGCGCAGGACGTGTGGCTCACGCTCCCGCGCGACGGCTTCCAGGGCCTCACCGCCACGCTCGTCACCGAGCAGCCGTTCGTCGCGCCGGTTGCCGCCGGCCAGAAAGCGGGGATAATGAAACTTGTGCGCGACGCCAAGACCGTCGCCCAGTATCCCGTGGTCGCCCTCCGGGACGTCCCCGTGGCCGGGTTCCTTTCGCGCACCTGGGACAGCGTGCGACTCCTCTTCTCCTCCGCCCAATGACCGCCCCCATCGCATACTTCAACGGCGAGCTCCAGCCGATCGATCGCATCTCCATCTCGCCGCTCGACCGCGGGTTCATCTTCGGCGACGGCGTCTACGAGGTGATTCCCGTCTACGACGGCGTGCCGCTGCGCGCGCGCGAGCACTTCGAGCGCCTGCAGCGCTCGATGGACGAGATCCGCCTGCGCAACCCGCACAGCGTGGACGAGTGGATCGCGCTCACGCTGAAGCTCCTCGAGCACCATCCCGGCAACCAGTCGGTGTACATCCAGGTCACGCGCGGAGCGCCGCCGAAGCGCGACCACGTGATGCCGAAGGACCTCCAGCCGACCGTGTTCATGATGTGCCAGCCGCTCGTCACGCCGGCGAAGGACGCCGTCGAGAACGGCGTCGCGTGCATCACGTCGCGCGATTTCCGCTGGGAGAAGTGCCACATCAAGTCGACGTCGCTCCTCGGCAATGTGATGGCGCGCCAGCTGTCGGCCGACGTCGGCGCGACCGAGACGATCCTGCTGCGCGCGGGCTTCGTGACCGAGGCGTCGTCCTCCAACGTGTTCGTGGTCAAGAACGGCAAGGTCGCCGCGCCGCCGCAGGACAACCTGATCCTGCTCGGCATCACGTACGACCTGCTCGTGCGCCTGGCCAACGAGGGCAAGATCGACCTCGCCATCCGCCCGGTGAGCGAGGCGGAGCTGCGCTCGGCCGACGAGATCTGGCTGTCGTCGTCGACCAAGGAGGTGCTCGCGGTCACGATCCTCGATGGCAAGCCCGTCGGCAGCGGCAAGCCGGGGCCGCTCTTCCGGCGCATCCACGCCCTCTATCAGGACTACAAGGCGAAATTGGCGAGCGGGCGCAAGGTGGCGGCCTGAACGGCGGCGGACGCCGCCGATCCAACGGGGATGAAACCCGACGCCATGGAACCCGACGACACCGAGGGCGGCTCGCTGCTCAAGTTTCCCTGCGTCTTCCCGATGAAGGTGATGGGACGGCGCGAGGACGGGTTCGCCCAGACCGTCTCCGAGATCGTGATGCGCCACGCCGGCGACTTCCATCCCGAGACGATCGAGATGCGCACCTCGAAGAACGGCCGCTATCTCTCGCTCACCGTCACCATCAACGCCCGGTCCCGCGAGCAGCTCGACGCGCTCTACTCCGAGCTGTCGCACCATCCGATGGTGATGATGGTGCTGTGAGCGGCGGGCGCCGCTCGCATTGGACGCCGCAGACCCGGCCGCCGCGATGACCGCCACTGCCCGCGTGCGGATGCTCGGGCGCGTGGCCTACGAGCCGACGTGGCGCGCCATGCAGGCGTTCAACGCCGGCCGCGACGAGCAGGCACGCGACCAGGTGTGGCTCCTCGAGCACCCGCCCGTCTTCACGCTGGGTCTCGCCGGGCGCGTGGAGCACGTGCATGCCGCGGGCGACATACCCGTCGTGCGCACGGATCGCGGCGGACAGGTGACCTATCACGGTCCCGGCCAGGCGGTCGCGTATACCCTGCTCGACCTGCGGCGGCTGCGCCTGGGGCCGCGCGCGCTCGTGAACCGCATCGAGCAGGCCGCGATCGACGTGCTCGCCGCGCACGGCGTCGAGGGCGCCCGGCGCGCCGGAATGCCCGGCGTGTACGTCGGCGCGGGGAAGATCGCGGCGATCGGCCTGCGCATCGCGCGCGGCTGCAGCTACCACGGCCTCGCGTTGAACGTCGACATGGATCTCGAGCCGTTCGCGCGCATCGATCCCTGCGGCTATCCGGGCCTCGCCGCGACCAGCCTGGCGCGCCTCGGCCTGCGTGTTAGCATCGAATCCGTGCAGCGGCAGCTCGCCGAATCCCTCCTCCGATGCCTGACTCCGACCTGAAGCGCCAGCGCAAAGGCGCGCTCAAGACCGACCGCATCCCGATCAAGGTCGTGAGCGCCGAGCCGTTGCGCAAGCCCGAATGGATCCGCGTGCGCGCGGGCGGCGGCGAGCGCTTCACCGAGATCAAGCGCACCCTGCGCGAGGCGAAGCTGCACACCGTGTGCGAGGAAGCGTCGTGCCCGAACATCGGCGAGTGCTTCGGCCACGGCACCGCCACGTTCATGGTGATGGGCGACCTGTGCACGCGCCGCTGCCCGTTCTGCGACGTGGCGCACGGGCGGCCCGCGCCGCTCGACCCCGACGAGCCGCGCCACCTCGGCGAGACCATCGCGAAGATGCGCCTGGGCTACGTCGTGGTCACGAGCGTGGATCGCGACGACCTGCGCGACGGCGGCGGCGGCCACTTCGCCGAGTGCATCCGCGCGATCCGCGCCGCGTCGCCCGCGACCCGCATCGAGATCCTCACGCCGGACTTCCGCGGGCGCGTGGAACGCGCGCTCGACGCGCTCGATGCGGCGCCGCCCGACGTGATGAACCACAACCTCGAGACGGTGCCGCGGCTCTACCGCCAGGCGCGTCCCGGCGCGGACTACGCGCACTCGCTCGCGCTGCTCGCGCAGTTCAGGAAGCGCCATCCGGCCGTGCCGACGAAGTCGGGCCTCATGGTCGGCCTCGGCGAGACGCTGGAGGAGATCGTCGCGGTGATGCGCGACCTGCGCGCGCACGGCGTCGACATGCTCACCGTGGGGCAGTACCTGCAACCGTCGAAGCATCACCTGCCGGTCGCGCGCTTCGCGCATCCCGACGAGTTCCGCGCCCTCGAGGCCGAGGCTCGGCGCCTGGGCTTCGTGAACGCGGCGTGCGGGCCGCTCGTGCGCTCGAGCTACCACGCGGACAGGCAGGCGACCCAAGCCGGCTTCGCCGGCTAGCTTTTCCATCGAACATCGCGGCTTCGCCGGCTAGCTTTTCCATCGAACATCGCGGCTTCGCCGGCTAGCTTTTCCATCGAACATCCCGGCTTCGCCGGCTATCCCCTTCGTGCGCTCGACCGGCGCGGCCGGCCGGCCTTTTCTCGCGCGCGGTTGCGATGGCGCAATCCCCGAGCGGTCGCGCCTTGCGAGCGATTCATCGACTCGCATAGCATTAATCGCACCGCCGGTTTCGGCGGCTTTTACTCCCATTCCGCCATGGACCGCTTCAAGGAGCTGACGACGTTCGTCGAGGTGGCGCAGCGCGGCAGCCTTTCGGCCGCAGCCCGCGAGGAAGGCATCACGCCCGCCATGGTGGGGCGGCGCATCGACCAGCTCGAGGAGCGGCTCGGCGTGAAGCTGTTCAAGCGCTCGACGCGCAAGGTGACGCTCACGCCCGAAGGCGGCACGTTCTTCGAGAATTGCCACCGCGTGCTCGAGGAACTGCGCGAGGCCGAGGACGCGCTCACGCTCGGCGCGAAGAGCGCCGCGGGCCGGCTCATCGTCACCGCGCCCACGGCGTTCGGCCGCAAGCACATCGCGCCGCACCTGCCCGCGTTCGTCGCCGAGCACCCGAACCTCACGATCACCGTGCACCTGTCGGAGCGGCTCGTCGACCTCAAGAACGAGCGCTTCGACCTCGCGATCCGCATCGCCGAGATGAAGAGCGGCGACCTGATCGCGGTGAAGCTCGCGCGCAACCATCGCGTCGTGTGCGGCGCGCCTTCCTACCTGAAGCGCGCGGGACGCCCGCGCGCGCTCGCCGACCTGGCGCGCCACAACTGCCTGGTGACGAGCACCGAGGACGGCACCGCCGACACGTGGCACTTCCAGGAGAAGGGCCGGCCGATCGCGGTCAAGGTGAGCGGCAACCTGCAGTGCAACGACGGCGAGGTGCTCACCCGCTGGGCGATCGCCGGCGAGGGCCTCGCCAACCGCAGCGCGTGGGAGGTGAGCGAGGAAGTCAAGCGCGGACGGCTCCTCACGGTCCTCGACGATTTCGCGCTCGCCGGCCACAACATCTACGCCGTCTATCCCGAGCGGCGGCTGCTCCCGGCCAAGGTGCGCTTCTTCATCGAGTTCCTCAAGAAGAGCTTCGGCGACCCCCCGTACTGGGAATGACGCGCCTCAACGAAACTGCTTCACGACGTGGTGCTGGCGCCGGCTCACCGGCAGCTTCTCGCCGGTGGCCTTGACCACGACCGCCCACCCCGACTCGCTGTCGTCGGCGTTGCGCTCGAAGCCGGCGATCGCCTCGCGCGCGACGAGGCAGTTGCGGTGCACGCGCACGAACACGGCGGCGAACTCCTCTTCGAGCCGGGTGAGCGATTCCTCGACCAGGTATTCGCGTTCGGCGGTGCGCACAGTCACGTACTTGAGCTCCGCGCGCAGGTAGAGGATCTCGGGCACGGGCACCAGGTGGATGCGGCCGCGCTCGTGGACCGAGAGGTGCCGGCGCGGCTGGTTGGCCGCGGCGTCGAGCGCGGCGCGGGACACCGGCGGCCCGGCGCGCGTCTTGCCGAGCGCGACGAGCAGGCGCTCGAGGCGGATGGGCTTGAGCAGGTAGTCGATCGCGTTGACCTCGAAAGCCTTGAGCGCGTAACTGTCGAAGGCCGTCGTGAAGATGATCGCCGGCGGCTGCGCCATGCCGGCGATGTGCCGCGCCGCCTCCAGGCCGTCCATCTCCGGCATGCGGATGTCGAGCAGCGCGATGTCCACCCGGCTGCGGCTCACCGCGTCGAGCGCCTCGCGTCCGGTGCGCGCCTCGTCGGCGATCGCGTGCGGGAAGCGCGCCCTCGCCTCCTCGAGCAGGTCGCGCAGGCGCGCGCGCGCCGGCGCCTCGTCGTCCGCGATGAGGATGCGCGGAACGTCCGGGTCGTTGCTCATGCGGCCGCCGTCAGGTAGGGAAGCCGGATCGTGACGTGGTACGTCCCGTCGGTGATCTCCGACTGCATGCTCGCCTCGGCGTCGAAGTGCAGCTGCAGGCGCTCGCGGATGTTGGCGATCGCCATGCGGTTGCCGCTGCCCTGCCGGCCCTCGCGCGGATAGGGATTGGTGAGGCTCATCACGACCTGCTCGCCCGCGCGGTGCACGTCGATGGCGATCTCGCCGCCCGCGGGGGAGGGCTCCACGCCATGGTAGACGGCGTTCTCCACCAGCGGCTGCAGCACGAGCGGCGGCACGAGCGCGTCGCGCGGCATGTCGTCGGTGCGCCACGAGACGCGCAGGCGCTCGCCCAGCCGCAGGCTCTCGATCGCGAGGTATTGGCGCACGAGCTCGACCTCCTGCTCGAGGGGCGCGAGCGTGCGGTTGTCCGCCATGAGCACGCGGAACAGGTCGGCGAGGTCCTCGAGGGCGCGTTCGGCCCGGCGCGGCTCCGAGCGGATGAGCGAGAGGACGGCGTTGATGCTGTTGTAGAAGAAGTGCGGGCGGATGCGCGCCTGCAGGGCCTGGATGCGCGCCTCGGCGACCGCGGGGACGAGGGCGCGCGCGCGCAGGTCGAAGTACGCGAGCGTGAGCCCGGTGATGAAGAGCACGAGGAGGGCGACCTGCGCGAAGCTCAGGCTGTGCTGGCCGCCGAGCATCGCGCCGAAGCCGTTGAAGACGGCGGCGGCGAGCGCCACCTCGAAGGCCGCCACCGCCACGAGGCTCGCGGCGTAGCCGATCGCGTGCAGCACGCGGCGCGCGGCGCACAGCACGAGCAGGCTCACGATGAGGACGGGTTCGGCGAACGCGGCGAGGGCGAGGAACTCGTCACGCAGCGCCATCGGGCCGGACGCCCGCGCGAGGGCCGCCCCGGCCAGCAGCGCGTTGACGACGAGAAGGGACCGCAGCATCACGCCGAGGTTGCAGAAGTTCGGCAGCCGGATCCCTGCGCCGGTCTGATTTATACTCGCCACGTTCCCCATTTGGCCATCGCCGCCGCTTCCATGCAACAGGACGACAAGCCGGGCGGAAAGGAAGCGACCGGCAAGGCCTGGTCGGGCCGTTTCGCCGAGCCGCTCGATGCGCTCACCCAACGGTTCAACGCTTCGGTCGGCTTCGACCAGCGGCTCGCCGAGTTCGACATCCAGGGTTCGCTCGCCCACGCGCGCATGCTCGCGCGCCAGAAGCTGATCGGCGCGGACGACCTCGCCGCCATCGAACGCGGCATGGCGCAGATCCGCGAGGAGATCCGCGCGGGCCGCTTCCCGTGGTCGATCGAGCGCGAGGACGTGCACTTCAACATCGAGTACCGCCTCACCGAGCTGGTGGGCGACGCCGGCAAGCGACTGCACACCGCGCGCTCGCGCAACGACCAGGTCGCCACCGACATCCGCCTGTGGTTGCGCGCGGAGATCGACGCCCTCGTCGAGCGCCTGCGCCGTGTGCGCACGCGGCTGCTCGACCTCGCCGAGCGCAACGCCGACACGCTCATGCCCGGCTTCACGCACCTGCAGGTTGCCCAGCCGGTCACGTTCGGCCATCACCTGATGGCCTACTTCGAGATGTTCACGCGCGATGCCGCGCGGTTCGCCGACTGCCGCGGGCGCATGAACCGCCTCCCGCTCGGCGCTTCCGCCCTCGCCGGCACGAGCTTCCCGATCGACCGCGAATGGGTCGCGCGCGAGCTCGGCTTCGACGGCGTATGCGAGAACTCGCTCGACGCGGTGTCCGACCGGGACTTCGCGATCGAATTCCTCGCCGCCGGCTCGCTGGTGATGGCGCACGTCTCGCGCCTGGCCGAGGAGCTGGTCCTCTGGAGCAACCCGCGCTTCGGGTTCGTGGCGCTCGCCGACCGCTTCTGCACCGGCTCCTCGATCATGCCGCAGAAGAAGAACCCCGACGTGCCGGAGCTCATGCGCGGCAAGACCGGCCGCGTCTATGGCGCGCTCGTCGCCCTCCTCACGCTCGTGAAGGGCCAGCCGCTCGCGTACAACAAGGACAACCAGGAGGACAAGGAGCCGCTCTTCGACGCCGCGGACACGGTCGGCGACGTGCTCGCGATCCTCGCGGAGCTGCTCGGCGGCATCGAGGCGCGCCCCGAGCGCATGCGCGAGGCCTTGCGCGAGGGCTACGCGACCGCCACCGATCTCGCCGACTACCTGGTTCGCAAGGGATTGCCGTTCCGCGACGCCCACGAGGTGGTGGCGCGGGCCGTGCGGGCGGCAGAAGCGGGCGGCCGCGACCTCGCCGAGCTTTCGCTCGACGAGCTGCGGGCCTTCTCGAACCGGGTCGGCGCGGACGTCCACGCGGTCCTCACGCCCGAAGGCAGCGTCGCCGCACGGCGGCACGTGGGCGGCACGGCGCCGGAAGCGGTGCGCGCGGCGATCGCGCGGGCGCGCGAACGGCTCTAGGCCGGCCTCAGGCGACTTCCTCGGTCTTCTTCGCCTCGAAGATGCGGCAGATCTTTCGCGTCTCCGGGCCCGAGAGCCGGTCGCCCATCTGCCCGCAACGATAGATCCGCTGCGACAGCTTCTGGCACCAGCTGCAGTTGTGGCAGACGCCGAAGGGCTGCCCCTCGTTGTCCTCCTGCAGCGTCATCAGCGCCTCGCGCAAGGCCGAGACGGCGTTGCGGATGCGGTTCGGGCTGATGTTGCGGGTCGCATTCTGCCAGGCGAGCGTCGGCTGCGACTCGTACAGCAGGCGCTCGCCCGCGGGCGACAGGCGCAGGCGCACCACGCGCCGGTCCACGTCGTCCTCGAAGCGCTCGATCAGCCCGCGGCGGTCGAGTAGCAGCAGCGTCTGCGACACGGTACCCTTGGTGAGGCCGAGGTATTCCGCCAGCGCCTGCGGCGTGTTCGAGTAGCGGTTGGCCTTGGTGAGGTAGAGCAGCGCCTGGAGGTGCACTGGCTGCAGCGCCTCGTCGGCGCCGGCCTTGCGCAGCTCCGAGCGCATCAGGTTGCCCAGCCGCTCGACGAGCTCCAGAAGCACGATCGGGTTCTTGTCCATGCGCTCCGAGGCCGCGGAACCGCCCGCATTCGCGATTAGTATCGATCCGATACGAAAAAGTCAAGGATTTGACGCACCGATTTTTCGTATCGGCTCGATACCAACGCGCCCGAAGGCCGGTTCGGGGCCGGAATCAGCGCAACCGGAGGCGTTCGCCGCACTGGTTTTCGACCAGGCGCGCGAGCGTTTCGAGCAATTCCTCGCCCGAGCGCGTGTCGCGCCACGCCGCGCCGTCGAAGCGGAAGTGGAAGCCGCCCGCGCGTGCCGCGACCCACACCTCGCGGCTCGGCGTCTGGCGGTTCACGATGACGCGGCTGCCGTCGGCGCACGCGAGCGTGAGCACGCCGCCCTCGAGATCGGCGTCGAGCGTGTCGGCGGCGCTCGCGGCCGCCTCGATGCGCTCGAGGATCGCATCGACGGCGCGATGGAATTCCGATTCCGTCATAATCCGGGGATGATACGCGCGCTCGTTCTCCTCGCGACGCTCGTCGCGCTCGGCGCGTGCGGCCAGAAGGGGCCTCTCAAGCTGCCCGGCTCGCCCGCGTCGCCGGCGCCGCCAACGGTCCCGCAGACGCCGCCCTCCTCCCCATGAGCTTCCTCGAACGCCGGGACGGCGGGCTCGCGCTCGACGGCGTCCCGCTCGCCGACATCGCGCGCCGCTTCGGCACGCCGTGCTACGTGTATTCCCGCGCCGCGATCGAGGCGGCGTTCCGCGCCTTCGACGAGGGCCTCGACGGCCTCGACCACCTCGTGTGCTACGCAGTGAAGGCGAACTCGAACCTCGCCGTGCTCGACGTGCTGCGCCGCCTCGGGGCGGGCTTCGACATCGTCTCGGGCGGGGAGCTCGCGCGCGTGCTCGCCGCGGGCGGGCGCGCCGATCGCGTGCTCTTCTCCGGCGTCGGCAAGTCGCGCGCCGAGATCGACGCCGCGCTCGCCGCCGGCATCAAGTGCTTCAACGTCGAGAGCGAGCCGGAGCTCGAGCGCCTCGACGCGGCCGCGCGCGCGGCCGGCGTGGTCGCGCCGATCTCGCTGCGCGTCAATCCCGACGTCGATGCGAAGACCCATCCGTACATCTCCACGGGGCTCGCGGGCAACAAGTTCGGCATCCCGCACGGCCGCGCGCTCGAGGCGTACCGGCACGCCACGCGGCTCAAGAGCCTGCGCGTGGCGGGCATCGACTGCCACATCGGCTCGCAGATCCTCGACACCGGCCCGCTCGACGAAGCGCTCGAACGCGTGCTCGAGCTCGTGGCCGCGCTCGCCGCCGAAGGCATCCGCCTCGGGCATCTCGACCTGGGCGGCGGCCTCGGCATCCGCTACCGCGACGAGGAGCCGCCCGACATCCGCGCGTATTGCCGGCGCCTGGTGGCGCGACTGTCGGGCCTCGGCTACCAGGTCCTGCTCGAGCCCGGGCGCGCGATCGTCGGCGGCGCCGGCGTGCTGCTCACGCGCGTCGAGTACCTGAAGACCGACAAGGCCAAGCGCTTCGCGGTGGTCGACGCCTCGATGAGCGAGCTGCTGCGCCCGGCGCTCTACGAGTCGTGGCACGAGATCGTGCCCGTGCACGAGGCGCGCGGGGGCGAGAGCGCGAGTTACGACGTGGTCGGTCCCGTGTGCGAATCGTCCGACGTGCTGGGTTTCGATCGCGCGCTCGCGCTGTCCCCCGGCGACCTGCTCGCGATCCTCTCGGCCGGCGCATACGGCATGGCGATGAGCTCGAACTACAACTCGCGCCCGCGCCCCTGCGAGGTGATGGTCGACCGTGGGCGCGCGCTCGAGGTGCGCCCGCGCGAACGCGTCGACGCGCTCTTCGCGCTCGAGAAGACGCTCGACGACGCCTGACCGGGACGCGGCGCGCACAAAGCGCGCAATGTACGTGCTTTTGGTATCGGATCGATACCAATGTGCGGCGAGTCCGATCAAATAGTCAGGCTTGACATGACGGGATTTCACGCAACTGCGTCTAGAATCGGCTCACCAATCTCGTTCGATGCGAATCCGAACGCTTGGTAGTGCGATAAGCCCCCCGTCGGGGAGCCGCACGTCAGACAATCGGTCAACATTGAAAGGAGCACAGCATGGCCACGAAGAAAAAAGCCGCGAAGAAGAAGTCCAGCTCGAAGAAAAAAGCCGCCAAGAAGAAGTCGTCGAAGAAGCGCGTAGCGAAGAAGAAGACGTCGAAGAAGAAGTCGTCGAAGAAGAAAGCGGCAAAGAAGAAGTCCTCGAAGAAGAAAGCGGCAAGGAAGCCGGCCCGCAAGGCGGCGAAAAAGAAGCCCGCGAAGAGGAAGGCGGCGAAGAAGGCGAGGCCGGAAACGGCTGCCTCGCCGGCACCGATGAAGCCCATGGCTCCCGCGGTCACGCCGGTCATCACGCCGCTCATCAAGCCGATGAGCTGAACGGAAGCCTCACGGTAACCCTCGGCAAACGGCTCGACCCGAATACGAGGCGCGACCCGACCGGGGCCGCGCAAGCGGCAGGCAGCACGGCCGGGTAGCGCCTCGCAAGCGGGAACTCCCGCGCATCACTCCCTTCCGAAGATCTCCACGTTCTCGTAGTCGCCGCTGCCCGGCAGCGCGCGTACGAGCGCGAAGCCGGCCGCTTCCCAGGCGATCGGCCCGATGCTCGCGCGCGGCACCGGCCGGCGGGTCCGGCGCGCGAGGGTCACATGCGGGGCGAATGCGCGCTCCTCCAGCGTGAACGACGCTTCCCGCAGGCGCGCGCAGAGCGCGCCCTGCAACGCCGCGAGCCGCGCATCGCACTGCGCGCAACCGGCCCACGCGACGTGCGCCTGCCGGAAGGAGCCGACTCGGTCGAGCACGAGGCCGCTCGCCGTCGGGCGCACGGCGCGCGCCGCGTGGATGGCAGCGCCGGAGCGCGCTTCGTCCACTTCGCCGAGGAACGCCAGCGTGAGATGGATCTTCGCGGCGGGCACCGGCCGGCCCTCGGCAACGACCGCCACATCCTCGGCCAGCCGCGCAAGCTTCACCCGCACCCCGTCGGGCGGCCAGATCGCGAAGAAGAGCCGCGCCACCTCAGGCGCGCCCGCTCACGGCAGCTCCGCCGCGGGCATCCGGGCGAGGATCGTCTGCGTGCGCCGCGCGAGATACGCGCTGCGGCGATGCTCGTCGTAGAAACGCGGGTTGGGCACCATCGCCGCCAACCGCGCCGCCGCCTCCGGCCCGAGGGAGGCGGCGCCGGTGCCGTAGTAGTGACGCGCGGCCGCCTCGACGCCGAAGATGCCGTCGCCCCATTCGATCACGTTGAGGTAGATCTCGAGGATGCGGCGCTTGTCCATCAGGTGCTCGATCATCACGGTGATCAGCGCCTCCTGGCCCTTGCGCCACGGCGTTCGCGCCGGCGACAGGAAGAGGTTCTTCGCGAGCTGCTGCGAGATCGTCGAGCCGCCGGCGACGATGTGCCCGCGGCGGCGGTTCTTCTCGCGCGCCTTCTCGATCGCCTCCCAGTCGAAGCCGTCATGATCGACGAAGCGCGCGTCCTCGGCGGCGACGACGGCGCGTTTCAAGGCCGGCGAGATGCGATCGTAAGGGACCCAGACGTGGCGCAGCTTGAGCGGATGACCGTCGTGCTCGGCGCGCTCGAGGCGTTCCTCCATGAACGCGGTCATGCCGGGGTTGTGACGCGTCCACCACCACACGCGCAGCAGGTAGGACAGCTGCACGGCGAAAAAGAGGGCGGCCGCCGCCGCGGCGAGCCATCCGAGGAAGCGCGCGAGCCTCTTCATGCGGCGCGCGCGCGCAGCTGGGCAAGCACCGGCGCCGTGTCCGGGCGCACGCCGCGCCAGAGCAGGAAGGATTCCGCGGCCTGTTCCACCAGCATGCCGAGTCCGTCGGCGGCGCGCGCGCCGCGCGCGCGCGCCGCGGCGAGGAACGGTTCGGCCGCCGGCCCATACGCCATGTCGTAGGCGAAGGCGATGCGCGCGGGCCATCGCAGCGCGAGCGCTTCGCCGCGCGTGGACGTGGACGTCGCATTCAGAACGAGATCGAACGAATCGTCCGCGATGGCGTCGAGCGCGGCGGCCACGATCGGCCCGCGTGCCGCGAAGCGCTCGGCGAGCTCGCGCGCGCGTGCGAACGTGCGGTTCGCGACGACGAGCGTCTGCGGCCGCGCCTCGAGCAGCGGCGCGATGACGCCGCGCGCCGCACCGCCCGCGCCGATCATCAGCACGCGCGCGTCCTGCAGTCGCAGCCCGAGGTTGCGCGCCAGATCGATCACCAGGCCGGTGCCGTCGGTGTTGTCGCACGCGATGCGCCGGTCGCGCACGGCGAGGAAGTTCGCGGCGCCCGCGGCACGCGCGCGCTCGCTGGCCACGTCCGCAAAACGGAATGCATCCACCTTGAACGGCAACGTGACGTTCGCGCCATGGCCGCCACCATCGAAGAACGCGCGTGCGGTCGCGGCGAAGCCATCGAGGGGCGCTTGGAGCGTCGCGTATTCGATCGCATGTCCGCATTGCGCCGCGAAGCGCGCGTGGATCGCCGGCGACAGGCTGTGCGCGACCGGGTTGCCGATGACGACGTAACGATCCATGAAGACGCGCCGCGATGCGGGGGATGGGGCCCGCCATGATACCGGTTCGGCGCGGCCTGCCCGCCAATAATAGAATGTAGCGCGCCCATCGAAGCCGGCGCGCGCTATAATGGTGCACCGCGCAGCGGACTGGCACCAATCCGGTGCGGACGGCGGCGGGCTCACGATGCTTGTTCAACGAAATCAACGGGCTGCCGGTGCACCGTTGTGGCACGCTTCGTGCTGTCCTACGCGCCGACCGCGCCTTTTCCCAGGCGTTCATTCACCTTTGGGGGCACGGCTCCCAACCCACAGGAGAGACTCATGGCAGTAGCTGACGTGTTCAAGACGATCAAGGAAAACGAGGTGAAGTTCGTCGACCTTCGCTTCACGGATACCCGAGGCAAGGAGCAACACGTCACGGTGCCGGTGAAGTCCTTCGGCGAGGACAAGTTCAAGGACGGCCACGCGTTCGACGGCTCGTCGATCGCGGGTTGGAAGGGCATCGAAGCCTCCGACATGCTGCTCATGCCGGATCCGGATTCCGCGCGCATGGATCCGTTCTTCGACGAGCCCACGCTGGTCATGACCTGCGACGTGCTCGAGCCCTCGACGGGCAAGGGCTACGAGCGTGACCCGCGCACCATCGCCAAGCGCGCCGAGGCGTACCTCAAGAGCACGGGCATGGGCGACACCGCGTACTTCGGACCCGAGCCCGAGTTCTTCATCTTCGACGCCGTCGAATGGAAGGTCGACATGTCGGGCAGCTTCGTGAAGATCTACTCCGAGGAGGCGCCGTGGTCGACCGACGCCAAGGTCGAGGGCGGCAACCTCGGCCACCGTCCTCCCGTGAAGGGCGGCTACTTTCCCGTGCCGCCGGTCGATTCGCTGCAGGACATCCGCTCGGCGATGTGCGTCGCGCTCGAGGAGCAGGGGGTCGAGGTCGAGGTGCATCACCACGAGGTGGCGGCGCCCGGCCAGAACGAGATCGGCACCAAGTTCAACACGCTCGTGAAGCGCGCCGACTGGCTGCAGATCCTCAAATACACCGTCTGGAATGTCGCGCGCTCGTACGGCAAGACCGCGACGTTCATGCCGAAGCCCGTCGTCGGCGACAACGGCTCGGGGATGCACGTGCACCAATCGGTGTGGAAGGGCGGCCAGAACCTGTTCGCTGGCGACGGCTACGCGGGCCTTTCCGAATTCGCGCTCTACTACATCGGCGGCGTGATCAAGCACGCGAAGGCGCTGAACGCGATCACCAATCCGGGCACGAACTCTTACAAGCGCCTGGTCCCGCACTTCGAGGCGCCGATCAACCTCGCGTACTCGGCGCGCAACCGCTCGGCCTCGTGCCGCATCCCGCACGTGTCGAGCCCGAAGGGGCGGCGCGTCGAGGTGCGCTTCCCGGATCCGACCGCCAATCCGTACCTGTGCTTCGCCGCGCTGCTCATGGCGGGCCTCGACGGCGTGCAGAACAAGATCCATCCCGGCGATCCGCTCGACAAGAACCTCTACGACCTGCCGCCCGAGGAAGCCGAGAAGGTGCCTCACCCCTGCGCTTCGCTCGACGAGGCCCTCGAGCACCTCGACAAGGATCGCGAGTTCCTCACGCGCGGCGGCGTGTTCACGAACGACATGCTCGATGCGTACATCGCGCTCAAGTACGAGGAGGTGCAGCGCTTCCGCATGACGACTCACCCGGTCGAGTTCGACATGTACTTCTCGGCCTGACCGGCCCGCAGGGGGCGGCACGGGCCGCCCCCTTTCCCGCGCGCGCGGGGCGGGTTGTGTCCGGCGAGGCCCGGGACCACAACCTATGGTGGAAGTATCGCGCGCATGTGCTTGATCTCATTGCTTTTTTCATGACCGCTGCCTATCCTGTCCGTCCCGTTTCGCGAAAGGGAGCGCGGCATGAAGACCGTTTGCATCGCGAGCATCGCCCTGTGCCTGCCGTTGGCGGCGCTCGCAGAGACGACGATCTACAAGCTCGTGGACCAGGACGGCCGCGTGACCTATTCGAACCGGCCGATGAAGGGCGCGGTCGTGCTCGAGCTCGATCCGATCACGACGATCGCCGTTGCGCCGGCCGCTGCAGCGAAGGCGGAGAAGCCGCGCGTGGCGGTGGTCACGCCGATCGCGCCGTCGCTCGCCGCGGTGGACGCGCAGACGCAGAAGCGCCGCGACGTGGATCGGCTCCACATCCTCGAGGGCGAGCTGCGCAAGGAGGAAGACTCCTTGCAGCATGCGCGCGAAGCGCTGGAGCAGGAGCAGCGCAACCCGCAGCTCGTGGCGGCCGTGCGGCTCGCGCAGCAGGAGGTCGACCCGACGCCCGCGCGGATGATCGAGATGCGGCAGAACATCGACAAGGCCTCGGGGCGCATCCGCGGCCTGCAGGCGACCGTCTCCGAGCACGAGCGCAACATCGAGGCGCTCAAGAAGGAAATCGGCGCGCTCAAGTAGTCGCAGCGCCGCCGTTCGTCGGTCGCGCTCGCGCTTCGCGCGCGCATGCGCGCCATGTTCGCGGGGCGTAGCGCGGTGGCGCCCGATCTCGCGGGCCTCGAGCTCATCTCCACGGCCGTGCTGCTGCTCGACGAGCGGCTGCACGTCACCTACGCCAACCCCGCCGCCGAGACGCTCCTCGCGCAGGGGCGCAAGCATCTGCTCGGCGTTCGCCTCGACAACGCGCTGCCGGGCAACGACGCCTTCATGCGCCGCCTGCGCCAGGCGATCGAGGCCGACGCAGGGTTCAACGAGAACGAGCTGGTTCTCGACGTCGGCGGCGAGCCGCTGCACCTGCACTGCGTGATCACGCCGGCGGAGGCGGGCGAGGCGCGGCTCGTGGTCGAGTTCCGCGAGCTCGAGCAGCAGCTGAAGATCGCGCGCGAGGCGAAGCTCGCCGAGCAGCAGGAGGCCAACCGCGAGCTGATCCGCAACCTCGCGCACGAGATCAAGAATCCCCTCGGCGGGATCCGCGGCGCGGCGCAGCTGCTCGAGCGCGAGCTCGAGGACGACGACCTGCGCGAGTTCACGCAGGTGATCGTGAAGGAAGCCGATCGCCTGCAGGGGCTGATGAACCGCCTGCTCACGCCGCACCGGCTGCCCCAGGTCGGGCCGCTCAACATCCACGAGGTGCTCGAGCGCGTGCGCACGCTGCTGCTCGCCGAGTTCCCCGAGGCGCTCGTGATCAAGCGCGACTACGACACGAGCCTGCCCGACCTCGTGGGCGACCGCGAGCAGCTGATCCAGGCGATCCTCAACGTCGCGCGCAACGCCGCGCAGGCGAGCGGCGGGCGCGGCGAGATCCGCTTCATCACGCGCATCGCGCGGCAGGTGACGATCGCGCGCCACCGCCACCGGCACGCCGTCTCGGTCGCGATCGAGGACGACGGCCCGGGCGTGCCGCCGGAGCTCGCCGAACGCATCTTCTATCCGCTCGTGAGCGGCCGGGAGGGCGGCAGCGGCCTCGGGCTGTCGCTCGCGCAGACCTACGTGAGCCAGCACCACGGGCTCATCGAGTTCGAAAGCGTACCGGGCCGCACGCGCTTCACGATCCTGCTGCCCGTCACCGAAGGGAAGGCCCCATGACCGTTTCCCCCGTGTGGATCATCGACGACGATCGCTCGATCCGCTGGGTGTTCGAGAAGGCGCTCGCGCGCGAGGCGATCGCGCACCGGGCGTTCGCCACGGCGCGCGAGGCGCTCGAGCGCCTCGACGACGAGGCGCCGGCGGTCGTCGTGACCGACATCCGCATGCCGGGCACGACCGGCCTCGCGCTCATGCAGCAGCTCAAGGCGCGGCTGCCCGACACGCCGGTGATCGTGATGACCGCGTACTCGGACCTCGACAGCGCGGTTGCCGCGTTCCAGGGCGGCGCGTTCGAGTACCTGCCGAAACCGTTCGACGTCGACCACGCCGTGGCGCTGGTGCGTCGCGCCCTCGACGAACACCGCCGCCAGGGAGAATCGGCGCCGATCGCGGAGGAGGCGCCGGAGATCCTCGGGCAGGCGCCCGCGATGCAGGAGGTGTTCCGCGCCATCGGCCGCCTGTCGCAATCCCATGCCACGGTGCTCATCACGGGCGAATCGGGAACCGGCAAGGAGCTGGTCGCGCGCGCCTTGCATCGGCACAGCCCGCGCGCCGCGAAGGCCTTCGTCGCCATCAACACGGCGGCGATCCCGAAGGACCTGCTCGAGAGCGAGCTCTTCGGCCACGAGCGCGGCGCGTTCACCGGCGCGCAGACCATGCGCCGCGGCCGCTTCGAGCAGGCCGAAGGCGGCACGCTCTTCCTCGACGAGATCGGCGACATGCCTCCGGACCTGCAGACGCGGCTGCTGCGCGTGCTCTCCGACGGCCAGTTCTACCGGGTGGGCGGGCACACGCCGCTCACGGCGAACGTGCGCGTGATCGCGGCCACGCACCAGGACCTCGAGACGCGGGTCAAGCAGCGGCTCTTCCGCGAGGACCTCTACCACCGCCTGAACGTGATCCGCCTGCGCCTGCCGCCGCTGCGCGAGCGGCGCGAGGACATCCCCGCGCTCGCGCGGCACTTCCTCGCCAAGAGCGCGCGCGAGCTCGGCGTGGATGGCAAGCGCCTCACCGACGCCGCGCTGCAATTCCTCGCCTCGCGCGACTGGCCCGGCAACGTGCGCCAGCTCGAGAACGTGTGCCACTGGCTCACCGTCATGGCGCCGGGGCAGGTGGTCGACGTGAACGACCTGCCGCCGGAGATCCGCACCGAAGCCGGCGCGGCCGCCGAGGAAACCGACTGGCGCCGCGCCCTCGAGCGCGAGGTCGCGATGCGGCTGGCGCGCGGCGAGACCGGCATCGCCGACGCGCTCACGCGTGCCTTCGAGACGGTGCTCATCCTCAAGGCCCTCGAGCACACCGGCGGACGGCGCATCGACGCGGCGGGCCTGCTCGGCATCGGCCGCAACACCCTCACCCGCAAGGTGCAGGAGCTCAAGCTCGACCACGACGGCTAGCGCCGCGCGTAGCGCTTCTCGAAGTCCGCGGGGGCGAGCGCTGCGCTCGCGTGGAATCCCTGGTACTCGTCGCAGCCGAGGGCGCGCAGCGCGTCGTGCTGCGCGGCGGTCTCGACGCCTTCGGCAACCACGATGAGCTCGAGGGAGTGCGCCATCGCGATGATCGCCTGGATGATCGCCTCGTCGTTCGGGTCCTCGGCCATGTCGCGCACGAACGAGCCGTCGATCTTGATCGCGTCGATCGGCAGCTTCTTGAGGTACGACAGCGACGAGTAACCGGTGCCGAAATCGTCGATCGCGAGGCCGACGCCGAGGTCGCCCAGGCGCTTCAGGAGCGCGGCCTTCTCCCCGATGTCCTGCATCAGGTGGCTCTCGGTGAGCTCGAGCTCGAGCGTCGAGGCAGCGAGCCCCGCATTGCGCAGCGACCGCTCCACCGCGGCATACAGGCGCTCGCCGTCGCGCACCTGGCGCACCGACAGGTTCACCGACACGCGCAGCCCCGGGCGCAGTCGCGCCTGCCAACGGGCGGCCTGCGCGCATGCGGCCTCGAGCGCCCACTCGCCGATCGGCACGATGAGGCCCGAGTCCTCCGCCACGTCGATGAACTTCGCGGGGTCGAGCAGGCCGCGGCGCGGATGCATCCAGCGGATGAGCGCCTCGACCGCGACCAGCTCGCCGGTGGCAAGGCTCACGCGCGGCTGGTAGTGCAGCGTGAGCTCGTTGCGCCTGAGCGCCAGGCGCAGGTAGCTCTCGACCGCCAGGCGCTCCTGCGCGCGCGCGTTCATGCCGGGCGAGAAGAACTGGTAGTTGTTGCGGCCCTTCTCCTTCGCGTGGTACATCGCCACGTCGGCGTTCTTCATCAACGTCGCGCTGTCGCGCCCGTCGGCCGGATAGAGGCTGATGCCGATCGAGCACGAGGTCGTGAGCGGCTGGCCGCCGACCAGCAGCGGCGAGCCCATCGCCTCGATCATCTTCTCGGCGACCTGCTGCGCGCCCTCGTGGTCGTCCTCGCGCAGGTTCTCGAGGATGACCGCGAACTCGTCGCCGCCGAGCCGCGCGACGGTGTCGGTGGCGCGCACGCTCGCCTGCAGCCGAGAGGCCACGCCCTTCAGCAGCTCGTCGCCCGCCTGGTGGCCGAGCGAGTCGTTGATGGTCTTGAAGCGGTCGAGGTCGATGAACATGAACGCGAACGCCGTCTGGTGGCGCGCGCCGCTCGAGATCGCCTGCTCGAGGCGATCGTGCAGCAGGACGCGGTTCGGCAAGGTGGTGAGCGCGTCGCGCGTGGCGAGGTACTCCGCTCGCTCCTCGGCCCGCTTGCGCTCGTTCACGTTGGTCGACGTGCCGGTCATGCGCAGCGCGCGGCCGGCGGCGTCGCGCTGGGTGACGCGTCCGCGCGCGTGGATCCAGACCCATTCGCCATGCGCATCGCGCACCCGGTACTCGCAATCGAATCCGTCGCTCACGCCCTTGAGCGCATTGCCGAGCGCCGCCGCGAACACGGCCTCCTCCTGCGGATGGTTCCAGCCGATCACCTCGCTGCTCGAGAAGGTGCACTCGCGCGCCTCCCCGCCGAGCAGCACCGGCCAGCTCTCGTTGAAGTAGACGCGCTCGTGCGCGAGGTCCCAGTCCCACAGGGCGAGCCGCGAGCCGGACAACGCGAGGTCGAGCCGCTCCTTCGCGCGCGCCATCTGCCGCTCGGCCCGCTTGCGCAACGTGATGTCCGAGGCGACACCGATCATGTAGGTGACGCCGCCGAGCTGCACCGGCTTGCCGCTCAGCGAATACGGCCGCACGTTGCCCGCGCGGTCGACGATCTCGGCCTCGATCTCGACCTCGCGCCCGTGCTCGAACACCTCGCGCAGCGCCGCCTCGACTTGCGGGCGGTCGTGCGGGGAAACGAGATCGGTCGCGCGCAAGCGCGGGATCTCCGCGTCCGCGTAGCCGATCGCCGCGGCGAGGCTCGCGTTCCAGCGCAGCATCGCCTGGTCCGGGCCGAGCAGGAAGAACGCGCTCGCCAGGCTGTCGAGCACGGCCTCGAGAAGCGCGCGCTCGCGATCGAGCGCGGCCTCGGCCGCAGCACGCCGGCGCGACTCCACCTCGAGCGACGTGCCGTGCGGCACGCCGCGTTCCGACTTCGGGCCCGGCCGCTCGCGCCGACCCTCGAGGCGCGCGGCGGCGAGCGCCGCGAGATTCGCGAGGGCCGCGCGCTCGGCCGCGCCGATGTCGCGCGCCTCGCGATCGATCACCGTGAGGGTGCCCACGACCAGACCGTCGGCGCAGGCGAGCGGCACGATGCCGATGAAGCGCGCGTGCGGGGCGCAGGCCACCAGCGGATGGTCGCGCCACGCCGATTCGCGCGCGTCGGCGACGAACAGCGGCTCGACCCACGCCGGGCGCGCGAGCGCGAGGGAGCCGTTCACCGGCAGCGACTCCGCGTCGAAGCCCACGCGCGCGACCAGCCGCTCGGTGGCGCCGTCGAAGAGCGACAGCCACGCGATCGGAAAGCGCCCGACGTCGCGCGCGCGGCGCACCAGCTCGAGCAACGCCGGCATGGGTGCCGCATCGAGCAGGCCGAGCTCCGCCACGCGGCTCGCGCTCGGGAGCGCCGGCGGGTCCGCGGCGGCCGCGCCCATCTCAGTCGCCGAGCTCGCACACGACCGGCGCATGGTCCGACGGCCGCTCGAGCCGCCGGGGCGACGGGTCGATGTGGCAGGCGCGGCACGCGCGTGCCAGCGCGGGCGCGAGCAGCACGTGATCGATGCGCAGGCCGAGGTTGCGCCGGAAGGCGGCCATGCGGTAGTCCCACCAGCTGTATGCGCCTTCGGGTTGCTCGAAGAGGCGGAAGGCATCGGCCAGTCCGAGGTCGAAGAGCCGGCTCAATGCGGCGCGCTCCGGTGCGCTGCACAGCACCTGTCCTTCCCAGGCGACGGGATCGTGCACGTCGCGCGCCTCCGGCGCGACATTGAAATCGCCCAGCACGGCCACGCGCGGGTGCTCGTTCACCTGGGCGGCAAGCCAGCGCTCGAGCGCCTCGAGCCAGCGCAGCTTGTACGCGTATTTCTCCGAGCCGACGGCCTGGCCGTTCGGCACGTAGACGCTCACGAGGCGCACGCCGTCGAGATCCGCCGCGATCACGCGGCTTTGCTCGTCGGCGAAGCCGGGAATGCCGCGGCAGACCAAAGCCCCTTCGACACGCGACAGGATCGCCACGCCGTTGTAGCCGCGCTGGCCGTGATGCACGCTGCAGTAGCCCGCCGCGCGCAGCTCCTCGGCGGGAAACGCATCGTCGGCGCACTTCGTTTCCTGCAACGCGATCGCGTCGGGGCGATGCCTGGCGAGCCAGTCGAGCAGATGCGGAAGCCGGACCCGGAGCGAATTCACGTTCCAGGTGGCGATTTTCACGCGGGCCTAGCGCGCGGGTGGGTTGGCGGCGGGCGCCGTGCCGTTGGCGACCGGCGCGCCGGCATTGGGCTGCGCCGCGCTCACGGGCGCGGGCGTCGCGACCGCGGGCTCGGTCGGCCGCTGCCCCGGCAGCCGCGTGCGCGGATATCCCGCCTCGTCGAGGGCGGCCTGCCATCCTTCCTCGGCGTATCCGCGCAGCTTGTTCTGCCCGACCATGAGGAACGGCACCTCGGTGGCACCGGCGAGCTGTCGCAACGCCTCGGCGTCGGCGGTCGTGCGCACGCTGTGCTCGGTGTACGGGATGCCGCGGGTCGACAGCAGGTCGCGCGCCATGTCGCACGCTTCCTTGCATCCGTTCGCGGTATAGAGCGTGACGGGATTGCGCTTCATCGCGATCTGCGTGGCGTACGGGAGCGAGGCTTCCTCGACATAGCCGCCGCCCATCTGGCGCTGGCTCACCGAACGCGCTTCCTCGGGAGGCGGCGTGTCGGAGAAATGCACCTTGCCGTCCTTGTCGATCCAGCGGTAGACATTGGTCGCCGCTTGCCCGGCGAGCGCCGTCGCGAGGCTGGCGGCAACCAGCACGCGAACCATCCAGCGGGTCTGCATCGCACCTCCCGTTATCGGGCGCCGTTGTTCGAATGGGCGCTTCAGGCCGCCTCTTTCATTCCATTATGGCGCAGAAGCGCGTCGATCTGCGGCTCGCGCCCGCGGAAGGCGACGAACGACTCGAGCGCGGGGCGGCTGCCGCCGACGGCGAGCACCTCGTTCCAGAAGCGCGCGCCGGTATCCGGGTCGAGCACGCCGACCTCCTCGAACGCGGCGTACGCGTCGGCCGAGAGCACCTCCGCCCACTTGTAGCTGTAGTACCCCGCGGCATAGCCACCGGCGAAGATGTGCGAGAACTGCATCGGGAAACGGTTGTAGTCGGGCACCCGGTAGACCGCGACCTCGCGCCGGACCTGCTCGAGAACCGCGAGCGGATCGCCGTGGGCCGGATCGAAGCCGTGGTGCAGGCGCATGTCGAAGAGCGCGAACTCGAGCTGGCGCACGAACTGCATCCCGCTCTGGAAGTTCTTCGCGGCGAGCAGCCGGTCGAAGAGCGCACGCGGGATGCGGTTGCCGGTGTCGACGTGGCGCGTCATCGGCGCGACCACGTCCCACTCCCAGCAGAAGTTCTCCATGAACTGGCTCGGCAGCTCGACGGCATCCCATTCCACGCCGTTGATGCCCGACACGCCGAGCTCGTCCACGCGCGTGAGCAGCTGGTGCAGCCCGTGGCCGAACTCGTGGAAGAGCGTGCTCACCTCGTTGTGCGTGAACAGCGCCGGCTTGCCGCCGACGGGCGCGGAGAAGTTGCAGGTGAGGAAGCACACGGGCGTCTGCACCTCGCCACCGATGCGCCGGCGGTTGATCGCATCATCCATCCACGCCCCGCCGCGCTTGCCCTCGCGCGCATACAGGTCGAGGTAGAACTGGCCGATGCGCCGGCCCTCGCGATCGGCGATCTCGAAGAAGCGCACGTCCGGATGCCAGGTCTCGGCGCTCGCGGGCCGCACCTCCAGCCCGTAGAGCGCGCGCACCAGGCGGAAGAGCCCGGCGAGCACCTCGTTCTCGGGAAAGTACTGCTTCACCTCCTGGTCCGAGAACGCGTAACGGCTCTGGCGCAGCTTCTCCGCCACGTACGGGATGTCGGCTGCGCGCAGGTCCGCGAGGTTGAGCGTCTCGCGCGCGAAGCGGCGCAGGGCCTCCATGTCGCGCTCGGCGAAGGGGCGGGCGCGACGCGCGAGATCGTCGAGGAAGCGCAGCGCCTCGTCCGGCGAGGCGGCCATCTTGCTCGCGAGCGACACCTCCGCATACGAGCGGTAGCCGAGGAGCGCGGCGAGCTCCGCGCGCAACGCGAGGATGCGCCGGATGTTCTCGCCGTTGTCCCATTCGGGCGGGCCGAACTCGGAAGCGCGCGTCACGTAGGCGCGGTACATCTTCTCGCGCAGCCCGTGGTGGTCGGCGTACTGCATCACGGGCAGGTAGCACGGCATGTGGAGCGTGAGCTTCACGCCGCCCTTGCCGTCGCGCTGCGCCGCCTCGCGCCCGGCGACCACGACGTCCCCGGGAATGCCGCTCAGCTCCGCGGGGTCGGTCACGTAGAGCGCGAAAGCGTTGGTCGCGTCGAGGACGTTGTCCTGGAAGCGCGAGGCGAGCCGCGCGAGCTCCTCGCGCAGCGCGAGGAAACGCGCCTTCTCGCGCGGCGCGAGCTCCGCCCCGCCGAGGCGGAAGTCGCGCAGCTGGTTGTCGATGTAGCGGCGGCGCGCGGCGCCCAGGGTCGCGAACCCGGGACTTGCGCGCAACGCCTTGAACCCGGCGTACAGCCGCGGGTCCTGTCCCTGCTCGGTGAAGAACTGCGTGACGCGTGGCAGGGTCGCGTTGTACGCCTCGCGCAGCGGCGGCGTGTTCACGACCGCGTTCAGGTGGTTCACCTGCGACCACGCGCGCGCGAGCCGCTCGTTCGCGTCGTCGAGGGGCTGCACGAACGTGTCCCACGTGGGCGCGGCCACCGTCGCGACGCGTTCGATCGTGGCGCGCGCGGCGGCGATGAGCTCGGCGATGGCGGGCGCGACATGCTCGGGACGGATCGCGGCGAAATGCGGCAGCCCGTCGAAATCGAGAAGCGGGTTCGACATGCCTCCTCCGGTGCGTCGAATAACGTGCGGCGTTCAGGCCGCGTACACGGTGCGTCCCGACAGCAGCGTGCGCACGACGCGGCCGACGAGCTCCAGGCCGAGGAACGGCGTGTTCTTGCCCTGGCTCACCAGCGCATCGGGAAGGACGCGCCACGGACGCTGCGGATCGAACAGGCACAGGTCCGCGGCCGCGCCGACCTCGAGCGTCCCGGCCGGCACCCCGAGCACGCGCGCGGCGCGCGAGGTGATCACCGCGAGCGAGGCGGCGAGGTCGAGCCCGCATTCGCGTCCCCATTGGAGCGTGAGCGGCAACAGGAGTTCGAGACCGGTGGCGCCCGGCTGCGCCTCGCCGAACGGCACCTGCTTCGCGTCCTCATCGAGCGGCGTGTGGTCCGAGCAGGCCGCGTCGATCACGCCCTCGGCGAGCGCGCGGCGCAGGCGATCGCGGTCGGACGGATCGCGCAGCGGCGGCGCGAGGCGCGCGTTCGAATCGAAGTCGCCGATATCGCGATCGCTCAGGTGCAGCTGGTAGATGCCGACGTCGCATGTGAGCGGCATGCCCTTCGCGCGCGCGTCCGCCACGAGCGCCACGGCCGCGCCCGACGAGAGCCGCGCCAGGTGCACGCGCGCCCCCGTTCCCTTCATGAGCTCGAGGATCGCCTGCACGGCGAGCGTCTCGGCGGCGACCGGAATGGGCGGCAATCCGAGGCGCGTGGCCACCTCGCCGTCGTGCGCGACGCCGCCGTGGGCGAGCCCCGCGTCCTCGGGCTGCAGCCACACGGTATAGCCGAACGTGGCCGCGTACTTGAACGCATGCCACAACGTGGAGGCGGGCGGCAGCGGGGCGTTGCCCTGGGAGAAGCCGACGCATCCCGCCTCGGTGAGCTCGGCCATCTCCGCCAGCCGCTCGCCGCGCAGCGCGACGGTGAGCGCACCGAGCGGATGCACGCGCGCGAGGTCCAGCCCCGCGGCGCGGCGCTTGAGCATCTCGACCAGGCCCGGCTCGTCGAGCGGCGGATCGGTGTCCGGCGGGCACGCGAGCGTGGTGACGCCCCCGGCCACCGCCGCGTGCACTTCCGACTCGAGCGTGGCCTTGTACTCGAAGCCCGGCTCGCGCAGGCGTGCGGCGAGGTCGACGAGGCCGGGACAGGCGACGAGCCCCGCCGCATCGATCGTCTCGTCGGCCTTGAATCCCGACGGTGCCTGGCCGATGGCGGCGATGCGGCCGTCGGCGATGAACACGCCGCCCTTCTGGTCGTAGCCCCGCGCTGGATCGACCACGCGGGCGTTGCGGATCTCGGTCTTCATTCGTGTTTGCGGGGACCGCGCATCATGGCGAACCGAGGAGCGACATCACGGCCATGCGCACCGCGATGCCGAAGGTGACCTGGTTCATGATCACGCTCTGCCGCCCGTCGGCGACCGGCGAATCGATCTCGACGCCGCGGTTGATCGGGCCGGGGTGCATGACGATCGCGTCCGGCCTGGCGAGCGCGAGCTTGTCGACGGTGAGGCCATAGCACTTGAAGAACTCGCCGGCCGAAGGCAGCAACGCGCCGTTCATGCGCTCGTTCTGCAGCCGCAGCATGATGATCACGTCGCAGCCGCGCACGCCCTCGGCCATGTCGTGGCAGACGCGCACGCCGAGGCGTTCGGCGGCCTCGGGCAGCAGCGTCTTCGGCCCGACCACGCGCACCTCGGGCACGCCGAGCGTCTTCATCGCGTGGATCTGCGAGCGCGCCACGCGCGAGTGCAGCACGTCGCCCACGATCGCCACGGTGAGCCCGCCGAAGTCCTTCTTGTAGTGGCGGATCGTGTACATGTCCAGCAGGCCCTGCGTGGGATGCGCGTGGCGACCGTCGCCCGCGTTCACCACCGCGACTCCGGGCTTCACGTGCCTCGCGATGAGATGCGCCGCGCCCGACTGCGCGTGGCGCACCACGAACATGTCCGCGTCCATCGCCTGCAGGTTGTACACCGTGTCGAGCAGCGTCTCGCCCTTCGAGGTCGACGAGGTGCCGACGTTCAGGTTGATCACGTCGGCGGACAGGCGCTTGGCGGCGATCTCGAACGTGGTGCGCGTGCGCGTCGAGCTCTCGAAGAACACGTTGAAGATCGACTTGCCGCGCAGCAGCGGGACCTTCTTCACCTCGCGCTCGCTCACCGAGACGAACTGGTCGGCGGTATCGAGGATGTGGCGGATGGTCTCCGCGGGCAGCCCCTCGGTGGTGAGCAGATGGCGGAGCCTGCCGTCGGGACCGAGCTGCAGGCTGCGGTTCGCGTTCACGTGGGCCTCTTGAGAGCGGCCAGCCGCAGGCGCCCCGCCTCGTTCGAGAGCACGAGCTCCTCGTTCGCGCCGACGTCGACCTTCGCGCCGAGGAAGTCGGCCGCGATCGGCAGCTCGCGGCCGCCGCGATCGGCGAGGATCGCGAGGCGCACGGCGCGCGGCCGGCCGAAATCGAACAGCTCGTTCAACGCGGCGCGGATGGTGCGGCCGGTGTACAGCACGTCGTCGACGAGCACGACCTCGCGCCCGTCGACGGCGAAGGGAATCTGGCTGCGGCGCGCCTCGCGGTGCAGGCCGATCGTCTGGAAGTCGTCGCGGTGCAGCGTGACCGCGAGCGTGCCGAGCGGGGCGGCGAGCCCGAGCTGGCGATGCAGGCGCTCGGCCACCCACACGCCGCCGGTGTAGATGCCGACGAGGGCGGCGTCGGGCGCGAGCCGGCCGCGCATCTGCGCGGCGAGCTCCCCGATGAGTTGGTCGGGATCAGGCAGCGAGGTGCTCATGGGCGCGGGGCTGGTCGAGGTAGCTTTGCAGGATGAGCGCGGCGGCCAGCGCATCGACGTCCGCGGCGCGGCGGCCATGCGCGCCTTGCGCGCGCAGCTCGCTCGCGGCGCTCGCCGAGGTGAGCGTCTCGTCGACGAGGATCACCGGCCGATGGTGCTGCGCGGCCAGGCGCCGCGCGAATTTCTCCGCGAGCCTCGCCACGGGATGGGGAGCGCCGTCGGGATGGCGCGGCCGGCCGACGACGAAGGCAGCCGGCCGCCATTCGTCGACGAGGCGCGCGACCGCGCGAAAGCGCGGCTCGTTGGCGCTCTCCTCGATCGCGCCGAGCGGATTGGCGATGCCGGTCGCGGTCTCGCCGACCGCTACGCCGATGCGGCGCGCGCCGAAGTCGAATGCGAGGAGCGTTCCGGAGACGGCCGCATCGCTCGCGGACGAGCGCTCCGGCCGGGACCCCGGGACCGCCCTCACGCGTGTCCCGCCTCCTCGGAGAGGTTGGCGGCGTTCACGCCGAGGGCCTGCATCGCCGCTTCGTAGCGTGCCTCGGGCGGGACGCGGAAGATGAGATCGGTATCCGCGCGCAACGTGAGCCAGCCGTTGCGCCGGATCTCGTCCTCGAGCTGCCCGGGCGCCCAGCCCGCATAGCCGAGCGCCACCAGCTGGTCGCGCGGCCCGCTGCCCGTGGCCATCGCTTCGAGGATGTCGCGCGAGGTGGTGAGCCCGATGTCGCCCACCGGCAGCGTCGACTTCCATGCACCGAGCGGCCGATGCAGCACGAAGCCGTGGTCGAACTGCACGGGACCGCCGAAGAACACCGGCTGCGTCGCGAGCGGCGACTCGCCCAGCGGGATCTCCACCTGGCGGAAGAGCGCGTCGAGCGTCACGTCGATCGGCCGGTTCACCACGATGCCGAGCGCGCCGCGCTCGTTGTGCTCGCAGATGAACGTGAGGGTGCGCGAGAAATTGGGGTCCGACATCGCGGGCATCGCGATGAGGAAGTGGCTGGTGAGATTGATCGTGTGCATTGGCCACCGCTCGCTATTCTAGTCCCTCGGCGAGGTTTGGCTCAAATCGCCGGGGGAGGTTCCGCGCCGGGCCGCCCGGAGTCACTGCGCAGTAGCGGTTACCTGGTCGCCGCGCGCGAACGTCCATGTGCGCGTGATGTGCAGCACGTCGGTGTCGGCGCGGATGTCGGGCGGGAAGGGGTCGAAGGGCGCGGCCAGCCGCACGATGCGCAGCGCCGCCTGGTCGAGCACCTTGTGCCCCGAGGGGCGATTGATCTCGACCGACTCCACCTCGCCGTTCGCCTTGATGGCCACCGTCACCTGCAGCGAGCCGTAGATGCGCTTCGCCTTCGCCTCTTCGGGGTAGTTGAGGTTGCCGATGCGCTCGATGCGCCGGCGCCAGCTGTCGACGTAGTGGGCGAAGCGGTATTCGGCCGCGCGCGCGCCGATGAACTTGCGCCGCGGCCGCTCCTGGTACGCCTGGTATTCGCGCCGGATCTGCGCCTCGAGCCGCGCGATCTCGAGGCTCTTCTCCACCAGATCGTGCGCCTGGTTGTCCGCCTTCGGGTTGTTGGGCGCGGCGGGCTCGGCCTGCGCGACCGCGGCCTGCGACTTCATGCGCGTCATGAGCGCCTTCGCCTCGACCTCGAGCTCGCGCACGCGACCCTCGGCCGCGCGCAGCTCCGCGCTCGGCTGGCGCGCGTCGAGCGCTGGCAACGGCGTCGAGGCGCGCAGCTTGCGGTCGGTGTTGCCGCCGCCGTCGAGGTTCGCCTGCGCGAGCGCATCGGCCTTCTTCGGGCGCGTCGCGCTCTTCGCGTTCACGAGCACCACGTCCATCACGTTGTGCGGGTCGTCCCAGCGCGGCATGGCGGGCAGCTTGAACCCCACGCCGAGGATCACGAACAGGTGCAGCGCGAGCGACGCGACGATCGCGACCTGCATCGAGGCGACGAGGCCGAAACGCTCGAGCAGGTAATCCGAGAACGAAACCAGCGCGTCCGGGGTCGGCTGCGTCAGTTGCATGGGCAGCGCGGCGGGGGGCGGACGGGACGTCGCGGCATGAGCGGGAATTCTAGGTTATTTGCCCGCGTAACGGCAGAGCACGTGGACCTCCCACAGGTCGACCTCGCCGAAGGCCACGCGCACGCGATCGCCGGACGCCGAGGGCGGCAGGCCCACGGTGCGGCAGACGAGCGGCAGCCCGTCGAGGCGCACCAGCTCGTCGCGGATCACGCTCGCCGGCGCCTCCTCGATGCGCTCCTGGAGGAGGTACTTCAGGCACCAGTAGCGCTCGAGCAGCCGCTGGTGCTCGGCGTAGGCCTCGTACACCGTTTCGAAATCGCGCGCGGCCGCCTCGAGCTCGGCGCGCGTGTACGGCGGCGGCGCCTCCTGCAGCAACGCGAGCAGCTGGCGCTGGTTGGCGAGGTCGGAGTAGCGGCGCAGCGGCGAGCTGGTCCAGGCGTAGTGCGACACGCCGAGCCATTCGTGCGCCGCGGGCTCGACTTCCATGCGCGTGCGCGTGCAGCGCTGGTTGCGGTAGATCGCCGCGAAACCGCGCTCGGCGAGCAGCTTCCCCCAGGTCGCGTTGGTGTGGATCATGAGCTCGGAGACGAGCATGTCGACCGGGGTGCCGCGCCGCCGCGGCTCGATCGTGACGCGGCCCGCCTCCACGCGGATGGTGTAGTCGGGGCGCTCGTTGCGCTCGTTGCCCGCGCCGCGAAGCGCCTGCAGCGCGCGCGCGAAGCGCCAGAGCAGCAGCAGGTCGTCGCCGTGCTCGCCCTCGATGCGCCCGGCCGCGACGGCCGCCTCGTCCATGCGCCGGTCGAGCTCGGCCAGACGCAGATTCGTCGCGAGGGGCACGCGCTCGATGCGCGATTCGACCGCGCTGACCTGCAGGCTCGCCGCATCGAGCGTGAGGTAGAGCGAGGCGGCCGGGACCTCGCGGCCCGCGGCGAGCGTGGCGCGCTCGACCAGCTCCTGCGGAAGCATCGTGATCTTGCCGCCGGGGAAGTACACGGTGGAAAGCCGCTCGCGCGCGATCGCCTCGAGCGTGTGGCCGCGATCGAAGAACAGCGCGGGCGCGGCGATGTGCACCCCGACGCGGATGCGGCCGTCGTCCAGCCGCTCCACGGAGAACGCATCGTCGATCTCGGTCGTTTCCTGGTCGTCGATCGAGAACGCGTCGACGCGCGCGAGCGGCAGCTCGGGCGGCTCGGCGATCGCCGCCATCGGCGCGAACCCCGTGCCGCGGGGAAAGAACTCGAAGGCGAAGCGGCGCAGGAAATAGTCGTCGGGGCCGGCGAGCGCGCCGGCGGCGGCGAGCAGGCGCTGCGGCGTCAGGCCCTTCGCATGCGCGGCCTGGTCGAGCGCGCGCCACTCGAGGCTCATCTTGTCGGGCTTGAAGAGCAGCGTATCGAGGCGCTCCCCGATCCGCTCGGGCACGCGTCCGGCGGCGAGCTCCGCGGCCCACGCGTCGACGCGCTCCTGCTGCTCGCGCTTCTTCTGCTGCCCCGCGAGGGCCGCCTTCAGATTCTGCTCCGGCGCGGCCTGGTAGCGGCCCCTCCCGCGGCGATAGAAGTACATCGGGTTCGCATGCAGCGCGAGCGCGACGGCCGTGGCCTCCTGCGGCGTGGGGGCGCGGCCGAAGTAGTCCGCGGCGAGCGCGTCGAACGCGAACTCGGCGGGCCCGCACACTTCCCACAGGAACTGCGGGTCGAGCGGCTCGGAGAGCTTCTGCGCTTCGCTCATGAACGCGCCGAGCGGCTGGCCGTCGAAATGCAGCAGCACGCTCGAGGCCTTCACCTTCGAGCGCTTGCCGTGCGCGGCCTCCACCTGGAACGAGGCGCCCGCCTCGGCGAGGATGGTGCCGACGCGGAACGCGCCGTCCTCTTCGAACAGCACCTGCTTCATCGGCGCGCCGCGGCCTCGACCGGCGCTGCGGCCCACGCCACGATGTCGGGGACGTGCTCGGCGAAAGAGCCGAGCGCGTGGTCGCCGCCCTGGACGACCGTCTGGCACGCGCCGCGGTAGAACGCGACCGCAGTCCGATAATCGAGCACCTCGTCGCCGGTCTCGACGATGAGCCAGTAGCGTTCGGGACGGGTGATGGAGGCGACGTCCGCCGCCATCAGGTCGTCCACGTGCTCGACCGTGAGCTCGAAGGCCTCGCCGGTGTAGAGGTTGCGTTGCGGTCCCACGTAGCGCCCGAAATGGCGGTGCGGGTGCACGGCCGGATTCAACAGCACCGCGCGGCAGCCGAGCCGCTCGGCCGTCACCGTGGCGTAGAAGCCGCCGAGCGAGCTGCCGACGAGGGTGAGCGCGCGCGCATCGATGCCCGCGCAGGCCGCGGCCACCTGCTCGAGCGCCCGCTTCGGGCGATGATGGAGCGCGGGGACGACGTAGTCGACGTCCTGCGCGCAATGGCGCACGTACTCGCCCAGCATCACCGCCTTGCGGGACTGCGGCGAGCTGATGAAGCCGTGCAGGTAGACGATTCGCGGACGCACGGTCAGAGCTCGACCTCGCCGCTTCCGAGCTCGAGCACGCGGCCGCCGACCGCGATCCGGCCATTGCGCACCGCGAGGTAGAGCGTCGAGGGCCGGTTCACCGCCTCGCCCTGGGAGACGGTGCGTGCGATGTCCTCGCCCGGGCGCAGCGCGCAATACCAGCCGCCGAGGTTCGCGCACGCCGATCCGGTCGCCGGATCCTCGAGGATCGCGGGGCCGCTCGGGAAGAAGAAGCGCGACTCCACCGTGCCCGCGCCATCGCCGCCGTCGACGAACAGGTACGCCATGCTCTGCCCGTCCTCGCTCTTCAGGCGCGTGAACGCGTCGGGCCGCGGGCGGGCGCGCCGCACCGCTTCGGCGCTGCGCAGCGGCACCACGAGCTGCTCCTTGCCGGCCTTCACCCAGAGCGGCCGCTCGCCGAGGTCGTGCGCTTCGAGCCCGAGAATCTGCGCGAGATCGGCGCGCGATTCGCCGACCTCGCGCCAGGTCGGCGGGTTGGCCGCGAGCGTCCAGCGGTCGCCCTTCGATTCGACCGGGATCACGCCCGCCTTCATGTCGAGCGTGACCTTGTCGACGCCCTTCATCGCGCCGACGACGAACGCCGTGCCGAGCGTCGGGTGGCCCGCGAACGGCATCTCGTAGCTCGGCGTGAAGATGCGCACGCGCGCGGTGGCCTTCTCCGAAGGCAGGATGAACGTGGTCTCCGACAGGTTGAACTGGCGCGCGAGCGCCTGCATCGCCGCCTCTTCGAGGCCGCGCGCGTCCTCGAACACGCAAAGCGGGTTGCCGGTGAGGGGCGCCTCGCGCGCGAACACGTTGAGGATGCGGAAACGGTAGCGGGCCATCGTCAGTCCGCGGCGGCCGGCAGCGGGCGACGCCCGAGGCGTTCGAGGAGGCGCTCGTGCAGGCCGCCGAAGGAACCGTTGGACATCACGAGCACCTCGTCGCCCGGGGCGAGCGTGCGGTCGAGCGCCGCGAGCAGCCCGTCGACATCGTCGTGGATCGACGCGCGTTCGCCGAGCGGCGCGAGCGCGCGCGCCGGGTCCCAGCCGAGCGCGTGCGCATAGCAGAAGACGCGATCGGCGCCGGCGAGGCTCGCGGCGAGCCGGTCCTGCATCGTCCCGAGCTTCATCGTGTTGGAGCGCGGCTCGAAGACCGCGACGATGCGCGCTCCGGGAGCCCGCGCGCGCAGGCCGGCGATCGTCGTCGCGAACGCCGTCGGGTGGTGCGCGAAGTCGTCGTACACGCGCACGCCGTGCGCCGTGCCGCGCAGCTCCATGCGCCGCTTCACGCCCTCGAAGCGGCCGAGCGCCTCGATCGCATCCGACGGCCGCACCCCCGCATGGCGCGCGGCGGCGATCGCGGCGAGCGCGTTCTGGCGGTTGTGCTCGCCCATGAGCGACCAACGCACTGCGCCCACCGCCTCGCCGTCGAGGCGCACCTCGAACAGGTCGTCGCGGGGAACCGCGCCCACGCTCCAGCGCTCGCCCGGGCCGAAGCGCTCGACGGGCGTCCACGCGCCGCGCCCGAGCACGCGCGCGAGCGCCGGCTCCGCGCCGTTCACCACGAGCAGCCCCTGCGCCGGCACGATGCGCACCAGGTGGTGGAACTGGGTCTCTATCGCGGCGACGTCGGGGAAGATGTCCGCATGGTCGTACTCGAGGTTGCCGAGCACGGCGGTGCGCGGGCGGTACCACACGAACTTGGAGCGCTTGTCGAAGAACGCGGTGTCGTACTCGTCGGCCTCGATCACGAAGAACGGCGAATCGGTCGCGCGCGCCGAGACGCCGAAGTTGCGCGGCACGCCGCCGATCAGGAACCCGGGATCGAGCCCGGCGTCCTCGAGGATCCACGCGAGCATCGACGAGGTGGTGCTCTTGCCGTGCGTGCCCGCGACCGCGAGCACCCATTTGTCGCGCAGCACGTTCTCGGCCAGCCACTGGGGACCGGAGACGTAGGGCAGGCCGCGATCGAGGAGCGCCTCGACCACCGGCTTGCCGCGCGTCATCGCGTTGCCCACGACGTAGAGGTCGGCGCGGTAGCGGTCGAGCTGCTCGCCGTCGTAGCCCTCGTGCAGCTCGATGCCGAGCGCGCGCAGCTGCTCGCTCATGGGCGGGTAGACCTGCGCGTCGCAGCCGGTGACGACGTGGCCGCGCTCGCGGGCGATCTTCGCGAGCCCGCCCATGAAAGTGCCGCAGATGCCGAGGATGTGCAGATGCATTCGACCCCTTCCCGCGCGCGGGAAGCCTTTCAAGCCTTGACGATGAAGTAGACGGCCCCGACCATGCACAGCGCCGCCCACACGTAGTTCCAGCGGAAAGGCTGGCCCATGTAGAGCATCGCAAACGGCACGAACACGCTCAACGTGATCACTTCCTGCATGATCTTGAGCTGCGCGAGCGTGAGCCCGCCGCGGAAGCCGATGCGGTTGGCCGGTACCTGGATCAGATATTCGAAGAACGCGATGCCCCAGCTCGCGATCGCCGCGGCGTACCACGGGCTCGCCTGCAGGTTGCGCAGGTGGCCGTACCACGCGAACGTCATGAACAGGTTCGAGGCGACGAGCAGGACGGCCGTCGCGGCGAACGTTTGCACCGGGCTCATCGACGGCCTCCCCGACCGGAATCGCGCTGCGAAAAGCAGCCAATTTTAGCATCGCGACCGTGCGCGCCCGGCGCGCTCCATGGGCCGATTGACCGCCCGGGCGCTCCGCGGGCGCCTGCCCGGACCGTGTAAACTGATCCTCCCGCCCGCGCGCCGCGGCCAACGACCGCCCCACGCCCATGGTTCCCCACCTCACCACGTCCCTCGACGGTCCGCTGCACGAGCTCGAACGCGTGGTGCTGGACCAGCGCTCCAACATCGAGCGCTGGTTCCGCAGCCAGTGGCTCGAGCACGCCGTGCCGTTCTACGCGTCGGTGGACCTGCGCAACAGCGGCTTCAAGCTCGCGCCGGTCGACACCAACCTGTTTCCCGGCGGCTTCAACAACCTGAACCCGGACTTCCTGCCGCTGTGCGTGCACGCGGCGATGACCGCCGTGCCGAAGGTCTGCCCCGACGCGCGCGGGTTCCTGCTGATTCCCGAGAACCACACGCGCAACCTCCACTACCTGCAGAACGTCGCCGTGCTGCGACGCATCCTCGAGGGCGCGGGCTACGAGGTACGCACCGGCAGCCTCATCCCGGACCTGAAGACCCCGATGGAGGTGACGACATCCGGCGGCGAGAAGCTCACGCTCGAACCGGTGATCCGCCGCGGCAATCGCGTGGGACTCGAGGACTTCGATCCGTGCGCGGTGCTGCTGAACAACGACCTGTCCGCGGGCATCCCGCCGATCCTCACCGGCCTCGAGCAGCCCGTCGTGCCGCCGGTGCAGGCGGGATGGTCGACGCGGCGCAAGTCCCATCATTTCCACACGTACGACCGCGTGGCCGAGGGCTTCGCCGAGCTCGTGGGCATCGACCCCTGGGTGGTGAACCCGTTCTTCAGCCAGTGCGGCAAGGTCGACTTCGCCGAGCAGGAAGGCGAGGACTGCCTCGCCGCCAACGTCGAGGCGGTGCTCGCGGAGGTGCGCGAGAAGTACGCGCATTACGGGATCAAGGAGCAGCCGTTCGCGATCGTGAAGGCGGACGCCGGCACCTACGGCATGGGCATCATGACGGTGAAGAGCCCCGACGACGTGCGCAACCTCAACCGCAAGACGCGCAACAAGATGGCGGTGATCAAGGAAGGCCAGCGCGTGCACGAGGTGATCATCCAGGAAGGCGTGTACACGTTCGAGAGCGTCGACGGCGCCGTCGCCGAGCCGGTCGTGTACATGATGGACCAGTTCGTGGTGGGCGGCTTCTATCGCGTGCACACCGAGCGCGGCATCGACGAGAACCTCAACTCGCCGGGCGCGCAGTTCAAGCCGCTCGCCTTCGAGACCAACTGCCACCTGCCCGATTGCGGGGGCAAGCCGGGCGATCCGCCGAACCGCTTCTACACGTACGGCGTGGTCGCGCGCCTCGCGAGCCTCGCCGCCGCGATCGAGGTCGAGGAGCTGGTCGCCGCCGCCGCCGCGCCCGCCGTCCGCGCGGCGAACGGATGAAGCTCGCGTTCGTCGTCGATCCCCTCGACGCGCTCAAGGCCTACAAGGATTCCTCGGTCGCGATGATGCGCGAGGCCGCGCGCCGCGGCCACGAGGTGCATGCGCTCGAGGCGCGCTCGCTGTTCGTCGCCGACGACCGCGTGGTGGCGCCCGTGCAGCGGCTCGCGCTGCTCGAGGACGACCACGACTGGTATCGCGCGCACGAGGCGCTCGATCGCCCGCTCGGCGACTTCGATCTCGTGCTCATGCGCAAGGACCCGCCCTTCGACCAGGAGTACTACTACGCGACGCTGCTCCTCGAGAAGGCGCAGCGCGACGGCGCGCGCGTCGTGAACGACCCGCGGGCGCTGCGCGACTGGAACGAGAAGCTCGCGATCCTGCGTTTCCCGC